>CAYUSS010000001.1:0-115880 GCA_964447515.1 uncultured Candidatus Saccharibacteria bacterium
TTGAAACAATAATTTTTTTCTTCATAGATTTAAAATTCGTAGTTAATATTTAATAAAGAAACAATTTAATTATTTTACAAAACAAAACCACAGCTGTAAACTGTGGAAAACTTTTTTGTCGTAGCAACATGATAATTTTCTAGTTGAGCAATTTCCAATAACCAACACCCGAGGTTGGTTAAATGATTATTATATCTATCTATTCCAAGAAAAAGAGTTGGAGAGTGGCCATTTTTTGTTTCAAAAACTCTTTTATAAATTTTTGATATTCTTCTTTATTCTCAGATTGGAAAGAATATTTTTCTAAAATTTCTTTAGGAGCTAATATCTTGGCGTTTCTCTGACCAACTTTATCCGGAAAACTGGAAAATTGATAGTTTTTCAAAAATTCAAAAGCCTTCTCCCAACTCTTCAATCCTTTTTCTCTCCATCCTGGTTGAAAAACATCCAAAGGATTAATTACGCTCACATAACGAGAAACAGCATCCGATTGAAATTCTGTCTTCACTATAATACTTTTGTAACGACTACCAAATAAAGCGCCTTTTCGACCATGTTTTAAGTTAAGATATTTAGCAAACCCATTATTTAATTTTTGCATAAGGAGAGGCACTGAATTTTCAACATTAGGCAACAAATAAAAATGATTATGATTTATCACTAATGAAAAGTCTAAAAGATAAACTAATGGAGGATGTTCTTTAATTATAAATTTTGAAGAAATCTCCTCTCCTTGTAATAGAGATTCTCCAGCTTTTATTATGTCTTTACCTCGCACATTAGAATTCCGACGTCCAAGATTAGCTGCTTGGAAATGAAAAATAAATCTATAACAATCTTCTTCTTCTCTAAAAATTTTAACTTCCTCTACCGCATGAGAGACAATATGAAAGGGCTGATTTTTTTCAAAAAATATTCTTCGATAAGGCATTATTTAATTTAAAAGGATTTATTTTAACCAACCTCGGGTGTTGGTTAAACGGGTCTTGAACAGTTTTAGATTATGGCTCGGTCGGCTTTTTCCTGGCATTCGCATTTTTTTTCTTCTGGCATATTTTCAATAATAGCTAAAATCAGTTTTTTTAATTTTCCGGTATTCTTTCTAAAATTGCTCAAAACCTCTTCAATTGAAACCGGTTTTACTTCCATCTTGGCGTAAATGCCGGCATCATAGTCCGTAACTAAGGAAATATTTAAATAACAGATACCCAGTTCTGAGGCCAAAACCACTTCCGGGTATTGGGTCATATTAATTAAATCTCCACCCATTTGAGAAAAGCGAATACTGTCGGCTAAGGTTGAAAATCGAGGGCCTTCAATTACTATCACCGTCCCTTTGGGATGGATTTTTATTTTCAATTTTTCTGCCTGGGAAACGGCAATTTTCCTTAGTTCCGGACAATAAGGATAAGCCATTTCTATATGGGCCACCTGGGGGCCGTTAAAAAAGGTGTCTTCCCTTTTCTTGGTCTGGTCAATAAACTGGTCACAAACTACAAAATCGCCCGGCTTAATATCTGTTTTTAAGGAACCGACTGCACTGGGAGCAATAATTCTCTCAACACCAAGTTTTTTCATAGCAGCAATGTTGGCTTGGTAAGGAATTTTATGAGGGGGAAGCTGATGTTTTTTTCCATGCCTTGGCAAAAAGGCAATTTCTTTTCCAAATAAATTACTTATGGTGATTTTATCGCTGGGCAAACCAAATTTTGTTTTTACCTCAATCTCTTTGGTTTTTTCCTTAAAAAACTGGTAAAAACCAGTTCCCCCGATTAATCCGATTTTTATTTGCTTTTTTGCCATAATATTGCCCGACAGGATTAGGCCTGGTATTTTGCCAATGACCTTATTTTATATCCTTTCAATTTTTTTCGGCCCTTTAAAAAAGTTAATTCAATTATAAAATCTACTCCCATAATTTTGCCTTTAAGTTTCTCAACTAAACCTAAAGTAGCTCCCATTGTGCCGCCAGTAGCTAAAAGGTCGTCAACTAAGAGAACTTTTTCGCCTGGCAAAATAGTATCTTTGTGCATTTCAATAGTATTACTTCCATATTGAAGAGCATATTTTTTGGAAACTTTTTTTGAGGGAAGTTTTCCTTTCTTTCTAACAATGGCTACTCCTGATTTTAGTTTATAAGCCAAGGCGGCAGCGATTATAAAGCCCCGGGCATCAACTCCCACAATCTTGTCAATCTTTCTGCCCAAATAGGGCTTAGCCATTGCGTCAATAACCCTTCTAAATGCCTTACCATCTTCAATCAAGGGAGTAATATCTTTAAAATTCACTCCTTTTTGCGGCCAGTCAGGAATTTCTCTAATTTTTGATTTAATTAACTTTTCCATAGTTAAAGACGACAATTGCCTAAAAAATGTTCAATACCGGGTGTTCAATACCGGGTATTGAACATTTAGAAGCCGCAGAATTCTCTTATTTTTGTAACGGGGATGGCTCTAACTTTTCCTTGAGAATCAATAGTGCTTATCCCTACTAACTGACCTTCTATATTAAATAAGGGGCTCCCTTCAAGATTATCTTGCTCAAATATATTGGTCTCAATAGATTCCTTATTAAAAGTTTTGACAATTCCTTGATTGACTATTTTTTGAAGACCTTCAGTTTCTAAAACCGCTCCCAGCAAAAAAATTCTTTCTCCTAATCTCAATTTGTCAAAATCAGCAAATCCAACCGTAGCTAAATTTGTCTCTTCAATTTTTATTAAAGCCAAATTTTCTTTTAGATTTCTCTCTAAAATTTGATATTTAGGAGTTTTACCGTCTACAAAAAAAACAAAGTCAGCTCCTTGGGGAACAAGTTCTGCCAAAGTAATTATTAAGCCGTCTGAACTAACAATCAAGCTGGAGCCGGTTAAAATTTTTCCGACGCTTGTCTCTGTTCTTACTGCCACTACTGCTTTTTCAACTTTTTCTATAGCGTTTCTAAGGGCAGTATTTTCTTGGATAACAATTTCGTTTGTTTCGGTAAGATGTATTGGAGATTGCTCAAGCCGATATTCATAAAAAAGAGGCCTTTCTATAAAGTAAGGCCAAAGAATTTGGTCAGCAAAAATTCCCCCTCCCATTCCTAAAACAAAAATCGCAATGATTTTAAAAATATTTTTCAGCATTTATAAAAATAAATATTCAAGGTCGGGTCTTAAACACGGGTTCCCCAAAATAACCAACACCCGAGGTTGGTTATGAGATAACCAACCTCGGGTGTTGGTTATGGTAGTCAGGGGCTCAAGGTCGGGTATTGAACACTACTTAAACACTAACAGCACTGGGTTCTTTAATTTTTATCAAATCCTGAGGAGTTCTAATTACAATTTTCTGGTTTTCAACGTCAGCGACTACCATATCCCCTTCTTGAACTAAACCGGCCACAATTTTTAGAGATAAAGGATTAAGAACTTGACGTTGAATTACTCTTTTCAGGGGCCTGGCTCCTAAGCTGGGGTCAAATCCTTGTTTTGCCAGCAAGGCCTTTGCTTTTTCAGTAACTTTAATCTTAATTTTCTTGCTTTCTAAACGTTCGGCTACTTTATTTAGTTCAAGTTCAACTATTTTTTTAATTTCTGACCTGCCGAGATAATTAAAGATAATAATTTCATCAACTCTATTTAGAAACTCGGGTCGAAAATCCTCTTTAAGGGCTTCCATTATTTTTTCTTTAAGGGATTGTTTCTCTGCCTCTTCTTTCTCCCCCAAAAAACCAAGAGCACCCATCTTGGTAATATGTTCAGAACCAACATTTGAAGTCATAATCAAAATAGTATTTTTAAAAGAAACCTTTCTTCCTTTAGCATCGGTTAATCTGCCATCTTCTAAAATCTGGAGTAAAATATTGAAGACTTCTGGATGGGCTTTTTCAATTTCATCAAGCAAAATCACGCTATAAGGCCTTCGTCGAACTTTTTCGGTTATTTGTCCTCCTTCTTCATAGCCCACATAACCGGGTGGTGAACCTATTATTTTAGAAACAGTATGCTTTTCCATATATTCTGACATATCTACCCTAATCAAAGCATTTTCATCATTAAACAAAAATCCAGCCAAAGCCCTAGCGGTTTCGGTTTTGCCAACCCCTGTAGGTCCTAAAAACATAAAAGAACCTAGGGGCCGATTTTCTTCAGAAATTCCGGCCCGAGAGCGCCGGATAGCATGAGAAATAGCGGAAATTGCCTCTTTTTGGCCAACCACCCGCGAGGAAAGAATTTTCTCCATTTTTTCCAGTTTCCTAGCTTCTCCCTCTATTAATCTGGTTACTGGAATCCCGGTCCATTTTGAAACAACTTCAGCTACATCTTCTTCCTCTATTTCCTCCTTTAAAATTAAATGCGTTTTCTGAATTCCGGCTAATTTTTTCTCCGCTTTTCGAACTTCTTTCAAAAGTTCAGGGATTTTTCCGTATTTAATTTCAGCAACTTTTTGTAAATCTGCTTCTCTTTGAGCAATTTCGGACTGAAAAGAGAGCTCATCTATTTCTTTTTTAAGATTTCTAATTTTTTGAATTATTTCTTTCTCAGCTTTCCATTTCAATTCAAAAGCTCTAACTTTTTCTTTTAAATCAGCCAAAGAGCGCTCAATAACTATTAATCTTTTTTTAGTTCCTTTTTCCTTTTTAATTGCTTCTTTCTCAATCTTCAGTTTTTGAATCTCTCTTTTTAATTCATCAAGATAAGCTGGTTCCGATTCAATTTCCAATCTTAAAGCTGACATTGCTTCATCCATTAAGTCCACTGCTTTATCAGGTAGGAAACGGTCAGTAATATAGCGAGAGGAAAGCTCAGCCGCTGCTACTAAAGCCGAATCCTTTATTCTAAGGCCGTGGTGAACTTCGTATTTCTCTTTAATCCCTCTTAAAATAGCAATAGTATCTTCAATTGAGGGCTCCTGGACATAAATTGGCTGAAACCTTCTTTCCAGGGCAGCGTCTCTTTCAACATACTTTTGATATTCTTTTAAAGTAGTCGCTCCTATTGCCTTTAATTCTCCTTTGGCTAAAGCTGGTTTTAAAAGATTTGAAGCATCAATCGCCCCTTCAGCCCCGCCTGCTCCCACTAAGGTATGAAGTTCGTCAATAAAAATAATATATCTGCCGGCTGCCCGATTTATTTCTCTGAGCAAGGCCTTAACCCGGTCTTCAAATTCCCCTCTATATTTTGTTCCAGCAACCAATGCCCCTAAATCTAAAGCAATAATTTCTTTTTCTTTTAAACTTTCTGGAACATTAGCTTTAACAATTCTTTGAGCCAGTCCTTCCACTATAGCTGTCTTTCCCACCCCTGCTTCTCCGATCAAAACCGGATTGTTTTTTGTTCTTCGGGAAAGAACCTGCATTAACCGACGAATTTCATTTTCCCGGCCAATAACAGGATCAAGCTTTCCCTGACGAGCCAAAGAAGTTAAATTCCGAGCATATTTTTCTATAACCTGATACTTTGATTCTGGTTGAGGGTCAGTAATCCTTGTCCCACCTCGAATTTGGGATAAGGTTTTCAAAACTACATCATAATTTAATTTATCAAATTTCAAAGCAGCGCCTTCCTTAGTGGGCTGGCCAGGTTTTAAAAAAGTAGTTTTATCTAAAATCTCTTTTGCCTTGGTTTCAGAACCAAGCAAGGCTAAAAATAAATGTTCTACTGAAATAAACTCATCTCCCATCTTCATCGCCTCTTGCCGGGCTCTTTCCAAAACTCTGGCCATATCCTGAGTTAAATAAAACTGTCCAAAAGTTTGAGGAGTAACAATCGTAGAAATTTTATTCAAAGCTGCCTTGGTTCTCTTTTTTAAATTTTCTATATCTGCGCCCAATTTTTGGAGCAAAGTCAAAACAACACTTCCTTCTTGAGAAAGTAAAACGGTGAGTAAATGCAAAGCATCAACCTGCTGTTGGCCTCTTTCTTGAGCAACAGACTGAGCGCCCAATATAGCTTCCTGCCCCTTATGAGTAAAATTAGCCCCATTCATGCTTTCTTTTTAACAAAAAACTTTTAAAGAGTCAAGACAGACAGAATAAAAATCAAGAAAAAAAGCCTACTCGGTAATAAAATACCTTTCGGCTCTTGACCCCGTAGAAGAATTTCGACAAAGGTTTTCTTTCAGAAAACCTCGTATCGCAAGGCGAGTCGAAATTTCTCTACGGGGTTGAAGACGAGCTAAGCTCACAGCTTCTTTCTCGTCTCCCTGAGCTGGTACTCGGCTACTCTGAGCTTCATCTGTTTCGGGGTTTCTGGTCCCCGAAGCAGAGAATAAACAAAGAGCAAACTGAGCATACCCCAATACATGCCAATGCATTTTGCCAATTCCGTTGTCAGGTTCATCTTTCCTTTCTTTCCTCCTTCTTTAAAAATTGCTTTTCTGTTCTACCTCCTCGATCTCTCCTCAGAAGTCAACTCTGCCTTCTGTTGACGTTCCGAATCAACAGGATTGCGAACTTCTTCGGGTGTTCTAAGACCAGTACCTCCTACCACGTTGGCGCCGCCGGTTTTGCAGTAGTCGTCAATAACCCCAAAGGCAGTGTTGCATGCCCTGAAGTCAAAACCTGAACCATATTTTTTTGCCAATTGACGACCGAATTCCCGTGTCTGGACCTTTCCCTTTCGCAGAAGCTCTGCCAGAACCTCAATCTTGCAAAGAATCCCCTGCTTTTGTTCCGGAGCCAGAAAAACTACATCCTTGTGCATTGCTCTTTGTCGGTATTCCGCGAGCTTGTCTTCAAGCTGCTTCCTTCGTGTCTCATCTTCTAGAAGCACAATAACCGGTGATTTTTTAGCTTTCATCTTTTCTCTCCTTCCTTCTTTCAATTTTTGAAGTTGTCAAACTTATTTCTACCGGATTACCAGCAGGTCGTAGCTCTTTTACAACATTTATATATTAGCAAATATTTACAAATTTGTCAAGTCCTTTGTAATGGTTTAATGACTTGGAAACACTTTAGGATATAATAGATTTTTTCCACAGAAAACTTTACTCGCTTCTCTGGTCTAGGGTTGCTTGAATAATTTTTTCTTGACCTTCTCTCAAAATCTTCAAAACCACTTCATCTCCTGGATTATACTTCATAATAATCTTTGCTAAAGAATTTTCAACAGTAATTTTTTCATTATTAAATTCCAAAATTATATCTCCTTCTTTTAGGCCGGCTTTTTCAGCAGCCGAACCCGGCGTGATAGCTGGCTCTCCTTCTCCGCTAATAATTAAGGCTCCGTAATCTACGGTTAAATCATTTTCCTCTTTAACCTTTTCATTAATAAGAACATAGCGAATTCCTAAAAAAGGATAAACAATTTTACCTAAAGTTTTAATTTGCTCAATATCTTTTTTCGCTTTATTAATTGGGATGGCAAAACCAATACTTTGAGCTTCCAAAGCCATAGCAGTATTTATCCCAACTACCTCGCCCCTTATATTTAAAAGAGGACCGCCAGAATTCCCCTTGTTAATTGCGGCATCAGTTTGAATAACATCTTCAATAACTTCAACGAATCCACTGCCGTCTGAAGCTGTAATCTTTCTTCCTAATCCAGAAATTACTCCAACCGAAACCGTATTCCGAAACTCTCCTAAGGCATTACCAATAGCAATCACTGTCTGACCCATCTCTAATTTATCTGAATCGCCGAGTTTTACCACCGGAAATGTTTCCAGAAGAACTTCTCCTTCGTCGTTTATTTTCTTTTCCTGCTCAATCTTCAATAAAGCTAAATCTTGAACCGGGTCTTTGGCTAAAACTTTTGCTGGAAACTTTTTTCCATCATTGGTAAAAACCGTATATTCGGCGTCTTCCTCTAAAACTACATGTTTGTTGGTTAAAATCATCCCATTTTCTGAAATAATAAAACCAGTCCCTCCTCCAATCTGCTTTTTTTCTGTGCCTTTTTGGCGGTATTGGGGAACTTCAAATTCAAAAGGACCGGGTCCGAAAAATTCCTCAAATTCTTTAAAGGGCTCATAATAATATTCTTCAAAAATCGGTAGGTCTTTGGAAATAATAATACTCACTACTGCCGGTGAAATTTCTTTTACTGTTTTAATAACTGCCTCTTCTTGAGATGCCTGAGGGAGATATTCTTTGCTAACAATCTCTTTTTCAATTACCGAGGGCAATTTAATATTAAGTTTGGCCAGACCATCTTTAATCTGTAAATAAAAATAGGCTCCAGAAATACTTCCGGCTAAAAAACCAAAAACAGAAGCAACAATAATTACTAAAATAATCAGCCGAAAAAGTTTTTTTCTCTCCTTAGCCCGCACCTTTTGAAAAAATGTGCGCGGTTTAGAAATTCCTAAAAAATTTTTAACTTTATTCCCGCTACTAATAAGTTTTCGGCGCTGAGATTCAGGTAATTTATTTTCTGGTGATTCGTATAAACTCATAATAATATATTATATTCTATTTTTTTTCTTCTTACAATAGAATTATAAATTATATAATCGCGGCATTCGGTCAAAGAAAAAAAGTAAACTTTTTTTCTTTTCCCTCACTTGCGATTATAATGATCAAATTTGTATTTAAAAATATCTGATTTAACCGGTCCCAGAAAAAGCATATAGAGTCCGGCAAAAATATATTTTAGATAGGTTTTTAATCTTCCGTCTTCTTCTAATCTTCTTGAAGAAATTAAAATAGGTCTTGTTCTCAAAAAGCCGTATTTGCCAAATCCTCTGGCTTTGCGAGCATAAAAATGATCTTCTGCTATTTTTATTTCTTCGTCAAAGCCTTTAACAAGCTGATGAATTTCTTTTTTAACCAATATCACTTCGCTGGCATGGGCTAAGAAATTTTGGCTCAATTTTGCCCAAAAATTGTAAAGCCCATAAGCGATTTTATCTATTATTTTCACTTGGGGACAAACCCTATTAGAAAACCTTGGATTTCTAACCGGGTAAATTGGGAAAGAAACAATATCTAAATTTCGATTCTTAAATTCTTCCAAAATTTTATCTAAAAATTGAGGCGGCAAAGAAATTATATCGGCGTCTATAAATAAAAAAATGCTGCCTTTGGCAATTTTTGCGCCTTGATTTCTTCCTTTAGCCGGCAGACCGCCGGAAGTAATTCTGGAGCCATAACTCTTAGCAATCTCAATTGTTCTGTCTTTTGAACCGGCATCAGCAATAATTATTTCATAATCCCTAAAATCCTGCTTTTTAATTGACTCCAATAATAAAGAAAGATAATCTTCCTCATTTAAAGTTGGGATAATAATACTTAAATGCATTATATTTTATTGTTTTAACACTTTTTTAAGATAAATAATACTTGGTGGCTAAATCTATTTTTAAAAATTATTTTAAGTTGAAAATCTTCAAATATCTTTTCCCATTCAGAAACTCTTTTAAAATTAAAGGGCATTTTTTCTCCAAATGGTCTAACCAAAAAGCCGGGCAAATTGGTTAGAACATCCCAAAAATAAAGAAAAAATTTATCAAAATAGGATGAAAATACATCTTCAAAAATAATTATTCTATCTTTAGTTACCCGTTCTGCCTCTTCTAAAACCTTCAAGGGATTTTTTGTATGATGCAAAACATAAATCAAAAGAACCGCATCAAAAGTATTATCTGAAAAAGGTATTTTTTCTCCATCATAGAGAACAAGTCTTAAATTAGTTTGATTAAAGTCGGTTACATCTAAGAGAGCAACTTCATTATTTTTCCTTTTCTGAATTTCTTCAGCAATCCAGCCAGCACCGGCTCCGATATCTAAAACTTTTTCTTCTTTTCTAATAAATTCATCAAAAGAATTGACTATCTTTTCTGTTCTATTTCTGATTATTCTTTCTACTAAAAATTTAAAAGGAAAATACCGGTAATATTTATTTTTAATTGATATTTCTTTATCCATAATATCGGGGTCAGACCCCTAAAATAACTTCTTTGCTTCCTGCCAAATTTCCGGCTTGTTTTGTTCGGTTTTCATCCAATACCACCATTCGCTTCCCCAGAGATAAAACTCATCAAAGCCGGTTTTTTTAGCGAATTCAATATTTTTTTGAAACCGCTCTAAATTCATTGTCTTCTCTTGTTCTTCTAATGGCGAATCATACAAAAGTTTAGGACCCCAGGGTTCTGCCTGAAGTTCAACGCAGATTACTTTTTTGCCAAAAAACTTTTTAATAATTTGGGCTTTCCGCCAATAAAAAATTGATGGATAGGGCAAATAAAAATAAGAGTTAAATTCTGAAGACCAGACCTTTTTATACATTGTCGTTCCAACTATATCCCCAAGCCTTGCTGCCCGGAGCCACAATGACAATTCTCCGCTATCTGAAATAATAACCGGCCGAGAATCAAGCGATTTTACCAAATCAATTTCTTTTTTCAAGAATTTTTTATCCCTCCAAGGACATTGTCCAAAAGGGAAAAAGGGCTCATTTTCCACCTGCCAGGCCCAGATAGAACTTTCAGATTGATACCTCAAAACAATCTCTTCAATTAGTTGTAATATTCTTTTTTGCTGCTCTTCCTTGCTTAAATTCTTTGCCCAATCCGGAATATGACACTCTGGCCAGCGGCCGGTCTTCATTCCTATCACCAAAAGGAGCTTAACTCCTTTTTTCTCTGCTTCTTTAATTTGCCAATCTAAATCCTCAAAATTGTATCTCCCATTTTCCTGCTCAATCAAATCCCAATGGCTGGTTATTTTTAGATTTTCCACTTTTAAATCATTAAGCAAAGCTAAATAATTCTCTTTCCAATTCAGGCCCAAGTTCTCAGAATGCTGTTGGGAAAAATTAACTCCCCATTTAATTTCTTTTGCTGGCTTAGGCTTACCAACAAAGAAATAACCGATAAAAATTAAAAAAATAACTAATAAAATCAAAAAAATCATTTTAATAAATTTTTTAAAATTTAAATTCATTCTTAAACTAATAATTCTGCGGAGACCGGGTCTCCGCAGGCTCGGTATTATTTCACTGCTTAAATTGAGGATTTAAATAATTATTTTATCTCGAATAATATCACTCCGTCAAATCGAGGATTGCCATCTTCGCCAAAATAATAATTAAGAAAATCTACTGTCACAACTTTTTTTTGCGTCGAACTTGCATGAAAAAGAATACTACCGTCAAACAATAATCCTTCATGCCTAACATCTAATCCAATCTCTTCGTCTCCTTCTTTGATAAAAGCAATACCAATAGCTTCGGGCAACCCGGAAAGAAGTTCTTTGGTAATATATCCATTAGGAATATATTTCATAACTATTTCTTTTTCCCAATCAATATTTATTAAACGTTCGCCATCTGCCTTAATTTTATTTAAAATTACTTTCTTCTTTTTTATTCTGCTCGGACCGGCAACCTGTTCGGTAATATCTTGGAAATAAGGCGATGTGATGTTGCGGTCGGTGGTAAAATGTAATCGGTTTTCAAAAGTTATTTTATATTCTATTTCTCCGGTTTCTAAGCTCTTCTCTGACCGATAATTCAAAAATCTCATCATTTCTCCAGCCTCTTCTAACCTCTGAGAATGGAGCAAAGCCGCATTAGTTAGCACAAACACAGTACAATCTGTTACATCTAATCTAAAAATAGGATTTTTATCTCTAGCGGATTCTTCACCCAAACAACCGAATTGATAAGGAGTATCAAGACGCAAAATAGACAAAGCCCTTAGTCTTTCGTCATTATCAGAAAAGCGCCGCTGGACCTCTTTTAGGATTGAATTGACTTCTGTCAGGGTTAACTGATGTAATTTTTTTTGGTCATAAAGCCATCGTCTATTGGTTTCAGATAGTTCTTCAATTCTTTTTTCTTTCTCTTTTTCGGACGGAACAAAAATTTGAGCTTTTTGGATAGTACGAGAACCGTTCTCGGAAATAAAGTTATAAATAATAAAACTTACTGCTAAAATCAAGACAAAAACTAAGAAAATTATTGCTAAAATCTTCCCTAACATATTTTTTGAATATTATAGACGCCTAAATTTTCCACCTCTACAAATCCCTGCATTGCCGCCTCAGCAAACCGGCCGCTGGCCAAAAAATCAAAAAGCCACTGGTCTGCGTAGTTCGGATTTTCTTGTAAAACCCCGGCACCTAAACTCAGAAGCCACTTTCTATTAAAATCTTCCTGAGAACCTATTGAAGGGGCAATAATAATGGGCAGGCCTAAACCAGTATAAAAAGAAAGTTCGCTTGGTTTAGTCCACAAAATATCGGTTTTTCTCAGTTTCTGATTAAATTCTTCAAAATAATCCTCTATATTTTTAGAAAAAATTATTTCAATATTTTTATCTAAATTTTCTTCAAGGCCAAGTTTTTTTATATTCTCAACAAAATACTCTTTAACGGTTTCTCTGATACCGGCAGATAAAATTATTTTAATCTTTCCTGACTTAATTTTTTCAGCTAAACTTTTAACAAATTTCATTGCCAGCTCTTTTTGGGCTCCTGCTCCTCCAATAGAAAACATCATTGTTAAAGGATGGTCTGACTTTTCTGGCAAGGAACCGATATATTTATCAATCAAAGGTTTATATCTTCGGCGATATTTCCCGGTAGCATCTAAATTTAAAATTCGGTAACCCAAATCGCTTTTCAAGATTTCTTTTTCCTCTGTCCCAATATTTTTTAAAGGCAAAGGATACCCGGTCAAAAAAATATTTTCTTTTTTTACTCCGTAAAGCTTTAATCTTTCAACCACCCAAGAATTAGGAGCGAAATACTTGATTTTACTTTCTGAAGGGTTTAAGGGAACCCAGCTTCTGGCAATGTCAGCGTCACAAATAACGCAAAAAATCTCTCCCGGATAATTAAAAACCTCAGCCATAAAAGCCGGAATGAAAAAGGTAGTAATTATATCGGGTGGTGGGTGGGTTGTAGTCTTCAATTTTAAAATTAAATCCCTGCCCCATCCGTTTTTAATCGTAGAAAAGATTCTTTTTAAACTAAAGGCCGGCTTGGACAAATCTCTTTGGGGATAAAAAGTAGGAATCTTCTGAAATTTATCATAAAGGGAAAAAACTATATTGCCAATTAAAGGAGTCCTCCTAAATCTTGAAATAAATTCGTAAAATCTTCTGGACGATTCCCAGATTTTTCTATCTGTTTCAGGAATTCCTTGATAACTGTTGGCATTAATAATTTTGTCTTGAAAGGCAAATCGTTTTAAGGGATAGGCAGTCCTCTGATGGCCATAACCCATATTAACTGCCACAACCCATGCTTTTTTCCCATTGTTCATGTTCTCTTATTATACCCTAATAATCCGAAAACTTTAATATTTTCTTGTAATAAAAAGCCAGAGGTTTTTTCTGGTCTTTTATGAAACTTTTATGAATTAAGAACCTACTCGCTAACGCTCGAGAATCTTTTTAGCAAATCTATGACGGCATTATAGGTTTCGTCAATTTTTGCCTTAACTGTAGCTCGTTCTTCTTTGGCCCCTTTAAAACCAACTAAAATATTGGTTTTATTAACCCCCACATCTATTTTCTTCTTTTCAATACTTTCTTCAACTCTATCAAATCTCTCATCTAAATATTTTATTAGCTCTTCATTCATTTTTTTGTAGATATTTTTTAATGGATTTCAAAAATTTTACACCGGTCACACTTTATTATTTCCATATTTCTATCTTTATTTTAAGACTAAATGATTATACATTAGCGAAACAAGATTCTGAGATGCGAAGTGAGGCAGGTTCTTATTTTAATCTCTCTGCAATCCTTGTCAAATTTTTTGTTTAAGGTCGGGTGTTCAAGGTCGGGTCTTGAACATTTTAGTAATTCAGAAATTTTAATTTTTGTTTTTTGTTCAGCTGCCAGGCAATAAAGCCCAAAGTTAAATATGAAATTATCAACCAGAACCAATGGACATTTTCAATGGTTTTGGCTGCCCAGGAATGAGAAAAGAAATCTACCACTTTTATTAAATAGGTTAGTAAAAACCAAACCGGCCAGGATAAAATCCAACCCAGGAACTGCCAAAATATCCCGACCAGACCAAAAATAAAGCCCAAAAGCATAATCCAATATAGAATGGGTAGAATTAAAATATTAGTTAAGGGGGCTACTAAGGAAATCCTTCCGAAGTTGTAAATTAAAATTGGCAGAGTAAAAATTTGAGCGGCTAAGGTCATTGCCAAAATATTTTTTAAGGCGGCAAGTTTTTTTGGAATAAATTTTAACCAATTATTAAAAGTAGGGGTTAAATAAATAATCCCGAGCACTGCTAAAAAGGAAAGTTGAAAGCCAACATCATCTAATAAAAGCAAGGGATTTATCGCCAGCATTAGAGCCGCTGCCATTACTATTGTTCTGGGACTAATGGACTTTCTTCCGAGCTTCTGGCCTAAAAGAAACAATCCACCCATTATTCCGGCTCGAATTCCAGAGGGCTGAAACCCGGTCATAATAATAAAAAGAGAAATAAGAATTATTGAAAAATAAAATGCCTGACCTCTCCAAAGGCCCAAACCGAGCAATAAAGACATTAAAATAGTAGTCAAAATAGCAACATGCATTCCGGAAACAGCAGTAATGTGCCTGACGCCGGCAATATTTAATTTTTCTTTTAAATCTTCCGGTATTCTGCTTTTATCCCCTAAGAGCATAGCTCCTAAAATTGAACTCTGGGGAGGAGAAAGATTTTGAAAAATACTTTCTCTCAATTTATTTTTAAAACCCAAAATTTTAGCGTAAACGACAGAGGCCCGTCCTCTGTCAGTGACAGAGGACGGGCCTCTGTAAACTTCGATTTCAGGATAATATATTAGAGAATAAATCCCTTCTTTTCTTAAATAATTCTTATAATTAAAATCTTCAAAAACAGGAGGGGTTTTTAACTCCCCTGTAATTTTTAATTTATCTCCGTATTGATATTCAGGATAACGATTAGCAGTTGCTAAAACTTTCCCGTCAACAGGGCTAGGCCCGACCTCGCCCTGGACTTGGCTAACTTTTATAGTTAATTTTATGCTATTTCCCCTGACATCGGGCTCTTTGACAACCGTTCCGAGCAAAGTAATATTTTGTTCTAAATCATTATATTTTCTTAATTCATCATTCTTAATTTTTAATTCAACTACTTGGTGCCGCCAAATTCCTAAAACCAAAAAAATTAAACAGAAGCCGAGCACAATTAGCTTTTTGTATTTAGATAAAACAGAAATTAAAATTATTCCTGAAATTAACCCCGCGCCTATAAATAGGTGCGGGGCAATAAAATCCAGCTGAGCGACTATTGAATTCAGAAAAATTCCAGAAATGAAGAAAAGACAGAAATAAAAAAATACCTTTGATTTCGTCATCTATATTGTTAAAACCCTTAACACCCGACGTTTCCCTTGGCGCCTTCGGCACCAATTCCTCAACGTCGGGTGTTGTAATCTTAAAATCCTGTAGCAACTACCGTTACTTTTATTTCTCCTTTTTTTAGTTTTTCGTTTTGAATTGCTCCAAAAATTATTTTGGCTGAGGGAGAAACTTCCTGGGTAATAATTTTAGCCACTTCGTCCACCTCGGAAAGACTAACATCTTCATTCCCCGAAACATTAAATAAAATCCCTTTTGCTCCCTTATAAGAAATATCAAGTAAAGGAGAATCAAGGGCTTTCCTGGCTGCTTCCTTGGCTCGTTCCTGACCTTTTGCTCTTCCTATTCCAAACAAGGCAGAACCCGAATCTTTCATAATTGCTTTGACATCAGCAAAATCAATGTTAATTATACCAGGAAGAACAATCAAATCAGAAATTCCCTGAACAGCCTGTCTTAAAATTTCATCACAAATCCAAAAGGCATTTAAAACTGTAGTTTTGGGCTCTAAAATTGAAAGCAACTTATCGTTGGAAATAGCAATTAAAGTATCAACCTTTTCTTTTAGTTTTCTTTGGCTGTTCTCAGCAATTTCCATTCGCTGAACTCCTTCAAAAGAAAAGGGTTTGGTAACCACGGCAATTGTCAAAGCGCCTAAATTCTTAGCAATCTCAGCCACAACCGGAGAAGCTCCGGAGCCACAGCCGCCACCCAAGCCGCAAGTAATAAAAACCATATCTGTATCTTCCAAAGCTTGCTCAATTTCTTCTCTTTGTTCTTCTGCTGCTTTTCTTCCAACCTCAGGGTTCATACCTGTGCCCAATCCCTTGGTTAATTCTCTTCCAATCCGAATCCTTTGATGAGCTTTAGTTCTTTGAAGATCTTGGATATCAGCATTTAGAGCGATTAATTTCACCCCCTTAATTTTACACCTCATCATCCGAGAAATAGCATTTGTTCCTGACCCTCCGACCCCGACTACTTTAATTTTTGTATTCACCCCGTTAGAAATCTTTGGTAAATTTTTCATAGTTTTTATCCCCGTAGAAATTCGTTTGTTAAGGTTAGATTTCTAACGGGGTTCATGGTATAAAAATTTTTAATATTTTTTTAAATTTATCTTTGATTCCCGTTACAAGCCCTGTGCCCTCTTCCTCTTCTTCTAAATCATTTGCTTTTAAAATTAAACCATAAAGTGTAGATAAAGCAGGGTCTTCTTGAAGGGTAGGGATTTCTTTGGGGATTCCAATTCGGCAAGGCAGATTCAACTCTTTTTTCGCTAAACCAATAATTCTAGGCATCCTTGCTCCTCCTCCAGTTAAGACCACTCCTGCCGGAAGCAATCCTTGACGAGAAATTTTCTTTAACTCTTTATCGGTTAAATCAAAAATATCAGAAACCCTGGCTTCAATAATTTCAGTCAATCTTTTCGGAGAAAAAATAAGCGGTTCTTCCTCAGCCTCTATATCAATATCTTTGCGAAGAGGCTCAATTTTTATTTTTCTTTCAGTTTTTTTAGGTTTTTGGGAAAACCGAGAACAGCTGCCAAATTCTAATTTTATTCTCTCGGCAGTATCAATATCTGTTTTAAAACAAGTAGCAATATCATCAGTAATATGACCCGAGCCTACTGGAAAAATAGCAGTATGAATTAAATTTCCTTCCTCAAATACAGCCAGCCCAGTAGTCCTTGCTCCAATATCTAAAACACAAACCCCTAATTCTTTCTCTCGAGGGGTCATTACTGCTCGGGAACTGGCTAAAGGGGTAGGAATCAAATCATTAATCTGAAAACCAGATTTTAAAATAGTTTGGCTAGAATTTCTTAAATAAGGAGAAAAACCGCAAAGAACTAATACAGCCGCCTCTAACCTCACTCCCTGCATACCGGTCACCTCTTTTACACCTCCTTCACCGTCAACAATAAATTCTTTAGGGAAAACATCAATAATCTCTTTGTTGGAAGGTAAAGAAAAGGTCTGAGCAGCTTGTAAAACTCTATCAATATCTTCCTCTGAGATTTTTTGGTCGGCTCGAGAAACAGAAACTAATCCCTGGGAAGAGGTGCAAAATATATGACTTCCTCCAATGCCTGCATAAACATCATTTATGTTTTTGCCACAACTTTGCTCAACCTGTTTTTTCAAAGAAGAAATAATTTCTCCTACTTTAAGAACATCAACTACTACCCCTCTTCTTATTCCGAAAGAAGGTTCTTGACCCTGCCCTAAAACTTCAAAGTCTGTTTTACCGGGTTTTTTTAAAACAGAAAGAATTTTTATTGAGCCCGAACCAATGTCCAGGGCAGTAATGATGTGAGACCTTGCCATAATTCGCTTGTGCTTAATTGTTGGAAATTTGGGAAAGATAGTATTCTTCCTTTTTTCTCATCTCCTCTGCTTTCTCTCCTTCTTTTTCATGGTCGTATCCTGAGAGGTGTAAAATCCCATGGGTTAAAACCCGAATTAACTCTTTTTTAAATGTTGAACCATATTTTTTAGCATTCTTCTTAACTTCTCTAAGACAAATAACCGCTTCTCCTAATTCTTGTTTTATCTTCAATGGTTTTATGAATTTAGCTTTTGGCTTTTGGCTGAAAGCAAGGACATCTGTTGCCCGATTCTTGCCCCGATATTTTTTATTCAGTTTTCTCATTCTTCCCTGTCCAACCAAGGCAATAGATAATTCTGCTTCTTCTTTATTTTCACCTTTTAAAATTTTTTTGGCAACCCTCTTCAAAAATTCCTCATCAATCTCCACCGTAGTTAAATTATTAATTTCAATCATAATTATTTGCCCGTCGAGCTCTAAGAGAATAGCGCAATCAAGGTCAAAATCGTTGCCGGAATTAATAAAAACCCAATAACTCCTATGAGAATAAAAGCAATTTTTGTCTTTGTTCTTGGAGATTCAAATAGCGCTTCTCCTTTTAATTTTTTCAGGTTTTCGTAAATTAAAAAGCCAAAAATCATAGAAAAAGGAACGGTAAATAATATAATAAACCTTCCAACAAAGGGGATAAACCCAACAATAAGACCAATTAGGAAAATAATAATATTCAAGACCAGAAATCTCCAAAAAACCTGCCACCAAAAGCCTTTTATTAATTGCTTGCTTCTGAAAAGAGCATTCATTCCTTTTAGGCCCTCTGAAACTAAAACAAAAGCTGCCAAACTGAACCAAATAGCTAAGATAATCCCCGGAACAATAAGAAGCAGATACCCTCCAATGGTAATAAACCCAGCCAAAATAGAAATCCATAAATAAGAAATTATTTTAGGCCATCCCTTGGCAAGCGATTCTTTGATTCCAATTTTTTGGTCTCTTTCTTTAATGGCATAAAGCAAAGATAGACCGGCCCAAAGATTAATAACAACCATTACAAGAAAAGCAATAACAGCCATTAAAATTCCAAAAACAGTTAAAGGAATAAATAAGAAATCTGGAATCCGATCTTGAACAAGCCCTAAGCTAAAAAAGAAGATTGCGAATGGTAAAATAAAAAGAAAAGGAACAAGTAGAATAATAAGCATTAACAAAAGAAAAACCCAGATTCTGTTCTTAAAAATCTGGAAACTTTCTCTTAATAATTCACCAACTTCAGGTAAAGAAAGAGAAGGTGTCGGTGAAGGAGATGTCAATGGAAATCGTTGGTTGTTCATAGAAGCTTTAGTTTCGTGTCTATTTAGTGATTTTTTCTAAAATTTTAATGGTTGATTGTTTTTCTACCCAGTTTTTATTCTTCTTGAAACAACAATTCTTTTACAATTTGGCTAACTAATTTGCCGTCGGCTTTGCCTTTCACTTGGGGTATTAATTCGGCCATTACTTTGCCCATATCCTTTATTTCTTTAGCGCCAACTTTCTCAACAGCTTTTTTAGCTAATTTTTTAACTTCTTCTTCGGAAAACTGCTCTGGTAAGTATTTTTCTAAAATCTCAATTTCTGCTTTTTCTTTTTTAACCAAATCTTTCCTTTTACCCTTCTCAAATTCTAAAATCGCTTCTTTTCTCTTTTTTATTTCAGAAGTAACAACTTCAATGATTTCTTCATCTGTTGAAACAGATTTTTCTGCCAGTTCTTTTTCTATCAAGTCCGGTTCGGCTTTGGCAATCTTATATCTCTTTTCTTTTTCTTTATTCAAAATAGTAGCTGAAAGCATCCGTAAGGTAGAACGGCTAATTTCGTCGCTTTTTTTAATAGATTCCCTAAGATCAGTTTGAATTTCTTGCTTCAACATAAATCATTTTAACATTTAAGCATTTAAACATCATGAGATTTAATCTTGTTTATGTGTTTAGATGTTTAAATGTTTAGATGATTATTTCGGCTTTCCCATTTTTTCCATCTTCTCATACTCTTTTTTTAATTCTTCTTTTCTCAGAGCTGCTCTTTTTTTCATCTGGCGGCTTTTCGGTTTTCTCTTATAGCGAATTTTTCTCGCCTGAAGCAAAATCCCGCTTCGTTTCATTCTTTTTGAAAAGCGGCGAATTAAACTTTGTGATGTTTCTCTGTCTTGTTTTTTTATCTCTAAAGCCATTGTTTTAGGGTAATTTTATTGGTTTCCCGCTTAATAAATGTAAATGCAAATGGTCGATTATTTGACCACCCCCTTGGCCAACATTGATTACTAATTTATATCCTTTTAAATTTTTCTCTCTGGCTATTTTTTGAGCAACCAAAATTATTTCTCCCATTAAGGTTTTATCTTGAATTTCTATATGATCTACTGAAGGAATATGCTTCTTAGGAACAATCAAAAGATGAATAGGAGCTTTGGGGTTAACATCTTTGATAACAATAATTTTATCGTTCTCATAAACAATATCAGCTGGCATTTCTTTATTTACGATTTTGCAAAAAATACAATTTGACATGTGTTACCCCTTTAGTTTGTTTTTCATCTTATCCACCACCTCATCTAACTTTACTGTTTCTTGACTTCCTGTCTTCATATCTCGAATTATAATTTTTCCCTCCACTGTTTCTTGCTGTCCAAGAATTAAGGTATATCTTACCCCAATTCGGTCAGCCCTATTCAACTGAACTTTTAAAGAATCTTTTCCAAAAGATTCAGTAATTCTCAATTTTGCTTTTCTAAAATCTTCCAAGAGTTTTAAGCTTTTTCTTTTTGCTAAAATACCTAATTGAGCTAAAAATATCTGAGGTTGGACGGCTTTTGGAAATTTTATATCCTGGATTTTCATTAAACTTACAATTCTCTCTATTCCAGCTGCTCCACCGCAAGCCGAGGTATCTTTCCCTCTCAAAAGCTTAACCAATTTATCATATCTTCCCCCCCCTAATAAAGCGCCTTGAGCTTTTTGGCCGTCTTCAGATAATCCAGAAAAAATCTCAAAAACAGTTTTAGTATAATAATCCAGGCCCCTAACTAAATGAGGATTAAAATTATAAGGTATTTCAATCTCATCTAAAAATTCCAAAACTTCTTTGAAATGCCTGTGACACTCCTCGCAAAGATGATCAAGTGTCTGAGGAGCTTCAGCTATTACGGCTTGGCATTTTTCTTTTTTACAATCTAAAACTCTCAAAACATTTTCTTTAATCCTTCTTCTGCAATCAGCACATAAAAAAGTCTCCTTTGACCTTAAATAATTCTTTAAAAGTTTTTTATAATAGGGCCGACATTGCTCATCGCCAATACTATTTATTTCTATAATTAAATTTTTCAATCTAAGTTCCTTTAAGATATTATAAAAAATTTGAATAATTTGAGCGTCTATTACCGAACTTTTTTCTCCTAAAACTTCAAAACCAAACTGCCAAAATTGGCGATATCTACCTGCCTGCGGATGCTCATAGCGGAAAAAAGGACCAAAATACCAAAGTTTCAAGGGTTGAGGACGGGTATACATACCATTTTCAATATAAGCTCTAACTATTGAAGCCGTTCCTTCTGGTCTTAGAGACAAAAAATCTCCTCCTTTGGTTCTAAAACTATACATTTGTTTCTTTACAACATCGGTAGCCAATCCGATTCCTCCTGAAAAAAGCTCTGTCTCTTCAAGAATCGGAGTATCAATTTTTCCAAATCCATAAAAATCGGCGATATTAGAAACTACATCATAAATTCTCTGAAAATATTTCTGTTCTTCCGGTAAAATATCGCGCATCCCGGTTGGAGCTTGAAATTTAGGTCTCTTCATTTTTTATAGAAGCAGACATACGCAGATAGTTACGCAGATTTACGCTGATATCTTCTTCCGCGTTTTTCTGCGTAATTATCCACGTTCTTACGCTTCTAATACTCTGGTGCTTCAAACTTCTCCATATCAGCAAATGGCCAGGCTCTGATAAAAACACGGCCGACAATTTTCTCTTCAGGTACAAGGCCAAACTTTCTTGAATCAAAAGAAAAGGCTCGATTATCTCCTAAAACAAAATATTCATCCTCGCCCAAAGTAACTAAAATATCTCCCGATGTTTTTAAAGAGGAAGGAAGGTAATCTAATTCATTTAAAACTTGAGGTTGATTGTTTTCGTAGATTACTATTTTACCTTCTTTAATTTCCACTGTTTCTCCGGGAAGGCCAATAATTCTTTTAATAAACCGATAAGAAGATTCTTGGGGATATCTAAAAATTATTACTTCTCCTCTTTGGGGTTCTCGAAAGCGATAAGAAATCTCATCAACGATTAAATAGTCGCCATTTCCAAAATTGGGAGTCATTGATTGACCCTTGACAAAAAATGGCTGAAATAGAAAATATCTAATGGGAACTACTATTGCTAAAGCAATAACAGTTATTTTAAAAATCTCCCAAATGAAAACAAAAAACTTTTTCATAAATTCTTTCTATATTATTTTAACAGATTCATTTATTTTAGCAAGCCCTTATGATACAATAAGTAAAAATCATGATAATCATCGTCGGTCTCGGTAACCCCCGGGAAAAATATAAAAATACCCGGCACAACATCGGCTTTCGAGTGCTTGATGAATTTATAAGGAGAAACAATTTTCTTGATTTGAAATTTTCAAAAAAATTTAAGGCCGAAATCTCTGAAGAAAGAATTGACAAAAAAAAAGTTATTTTAGCCAAACCCCAAACTTTTATGAACAATTCTGGCAAAGCAGTAAAGGCCTTAATCAACTTTTACAAAATTAGGAGAACTGCTCTCCTAGTGGTTCATGATGATATAGATTTACTTTTAGGGAAAATTAGAATTATCAAAAATCGAGGAGCAGCCGGACACAAAGGAGTAGAGTCAATAATCAATGAACTCAAGACAAAAAACTTTGTAAGATTTAGAATTGGAATTAGCCCCGCCTCCGCTAAAATTCCGCCGGGCAAAGCGAAAAACGCTGAAGCTTTTGTTCTCCAAAAATTTAATAAGGAAGAGAAAAAAATTGTAAAAGAAATAATTGAAAAAACTGCTGAAGCAATTGAATTAGGTTTAAAAAAAGGAATAGAAAAAGCAATGAATGAATACAATCAATGAACAACGAACAGTGAAATATTTTACATATAATAAAAAAAGCCGAAGCGGTTATTCTACCTCGGCTTGCCCCATCAGTGGAACCTTAATGCCAAAAACTGACATTTATAATTACAAGCGAGGGGGAAAAAGAAAAATTTATTTTTCTTTTTTGACCGAACGAAGTAATTTCAAGGTTCTGACAAAGTCAGGTTCTTATATTTTTACTTTGAGACCTCTTTCGTTTCCTCTTTCTTCTTCTCAAGGACATTAATCGTTTCATCAACAAGTTTGTTCATTGTTTCTTTCCACTCTTCGTATCTCCTTTCTTTGTAAAAATCTTTGTAATAATGAAGAAACTTTTTTCTCGTCTTCTTAAGTGCCTCAATCAGTTCAGGAACTTCCTCAACCGGTACTACTATTTGTTGGCACAACCCAGCAAGCTCGCCGAGTCTCCAGAACTCTTCTTTAAGATACCTCCTAACTATTTCATAATCTGATTCAGGCCTGACCTTTTTGTTCTTTGTACGCATTTTCTCATCCTTTTTTAGGTACCCACACTGTTTATCTTCTTTTGATTATAACAATGTGAGTTCCATTTTTGACAATGTGCTGTTAATATGCCTTGATTTTTAATAATACCAAAAATCAGAAAAAATTTCAAGGTTTCGCGCTTTGTGTTATTATTTAACTATATGGAAAAAGACATACAAAAAATAACAATAGAAGACAAGAATTATCCGGAACTATTGAAAAAAATTAAAAAAGCACCGAAAACTCTTTATTTCAAAGGAGAAATCAAATTTAATCAACCCTGCTTTGCTGTTGTGGGAACCAGAAGATATTCTTCTTACGGCAAGCAAGTTGCCTTGGAAATGGCTGGAGATTTGGCAGAAGCTGGATTAATAATTGTTAGCGGCTTGGCTCCGGGAATTGATACTTTTGTTCATACAGCCGTAGTTGAGCGGGGGAAAAGAACAATTGCCGTACTTGGCACAGGTCTTGATGAAAAAAGCATTTATCCCAGAGAAAATATCAAATTAGCTAGAAAAATTGTTGAATTAGGAGGTTGTTTAATTTCAGAATATCCTCCGGGAACTCCGGGCAGTCGTTTTACTTTTCCCGAGAGAAACCGAATAATTTCCGGCCTTTCTTTAGGCGCTCTAATAGTTGAGGCAAAAGAAAAAAGCGGGGCCTTAATTACGGCAAATTATACTCTCTCCCAAGAAAGAAAGCTCTTGGCTATACCGGGTTCAATTTATGCTTTAAACTCCCGCGGCCCTCACATTTTAATAAAAAGAGGGGCAAAATTAGTTGAATCAGCCAATGATATTTTGAAAGAGTTGAACCTCCCTCAAGAATCAACGAGGCCCGTCCTCGTTGAAGGAGATACCGGAAAAGAAAATCTTATCCTGGATTCTCTAAAACAAGAATCTCTATATATTGACAAAATCATTGAAAAAACTAAACTTTCAGCTGCCACCGTAGCCAGCATTCTTACTGTTTTAGAAATGAAAGGAAAGGTAAAAAACTTAGGAAGAAACATTTATGCGCTTAGGCGCTAATTTTCAATTATCAATTTTCAATCATCAAATTATCAACTAAAAATTAAAAATAATGCAGCTTATTATAGTTGAGAGTCCTGCAAAATCTCATACCATCGAAAAATTTTTAGGCTCAGAATACAAAGTTCGGTCTTGTTTTGGACATATCCGAGATTTGCCAAAAAATGAACTCGGCGTTGATACTAAACACAATTTTAAACCAAAATATGTTATTCCTCCTAAATCAAGAAAGGTTATTCGAGATTTGAAAAACGAGGTCCAAAAGGTGCAGACTACCATTTTGGGTGTGGACGAGGATAGAGAAGGAGAAGCCATTGCCTGGCATCTTAGCCAAGCCCTTAATCTGAAAGATCCCCAAAGAATTGTTTTTCATGAAATTACCAAATCAGCAATTGAAGGAGCCTTAAAAAATCCCAGACAAATTGATATGGACTTAGTTAATGCTCAGCAGGCAAGAAGAATTTTAGATAGAATTGTTGGCTACAAACTTTCGCCCTTTCTATGGAAAAAAGTAGCCCGAAGATTATCTGCCGGAAGGGTTCAGTCGGTTGCAGTAAGATTGGTGGTAGAAAGAGAAAGAGAAATTGAAAATTTCAAACCGGCTGAGTACTGGACAATTGAATCCTTGTTGAAAAAACAAGAAGCTGCACAGGTTAGACCCGTGCATAATGAATTTAAAGCTTTATTAGCCAAAAAAGATAATAAAGTTATCCCAAAGCTCGGGATAAAAAATAAAAAAGAAGTAGACAAAATTGTCAAAGATTTAAAGGGAGCGGAATATAAAGTTGAAAAAATTGAGAAAAAAGAAGTAAAAAAGAATCCTTTACCGCCTTTTACCACCAGCACCCTGCAACAAGAATCTTGGAAAAGATTTCATTTTCCAGTAAAATTTACAATGGGGGTAGCTCAACAACTTTATGAAAGGGGATTTTGCACCTATCACAGGACAGACTCTTTAAATCTTTCTGATTTATCTTTATTTGCTGCTAAAAAATTTATTGAGGCAAATTACGGCAAGGAATACTGGGCAGGTTTTTTGAGGAAATATAAAACCAAAACTAAAGGAGCTCAAGAGGCCCATGAAGCAATACGCCCCACCTTTCCAAATAAAGTTCCTGATGATTTGAAAACAAAAGCAAAGCTTGATAACAATCAATATCGTCTTTATAACCTTATCTGGCGAAGATTTATCGCATCACAAATGGCTCAAGCTCGTTTCCATTCCACTGCCGTGGATATTCAGTCCAAAAACTATACTTTCCGGACCGCAGGGCAAATATTAAAATTTGATGGGTTTTTAAAAGTTTACCCAATACAATTTAAAGAAACTGAATTGCCAATATTAGAAAAAGAAGAAATTTTAGAATTAGTAAAACTTATTCCCTCTCAACATTTTACTCAACCGCCTTCAAGATATAGTGAAGCAACCTTGATTAAAACTTTAGAGCAAAATGGTATAGGCCGTCCTTCAACCTATGCTCCAATTATCTCTACTATTCAGGCAAGAAATTATGTTGAAAAAGACGAAAATAAAAAATTGCGACCATCTGAAATCGGCAATGTGGTTACTGAGCTCTTAATAAAACACTTTCCTAAAATTGTTGAGATTAAATTTACAGCTAATATGGAGAAGGATTTAGATAAAATTTCCCAGGGCAAAAAAAAGTGGGTGCCGGTTATCCGAGAATTTTACCAACCCTTTGCCAAAAACTTAGAAAAAAAATATCAAGAAGTTTCTAAAAAAGACATAACCGAAAAACCGACCGGAAAAAAATGCCCAAAATGCGGAGCTCCTCTGCTAATTCGGCTGGGAAAATTTGGAAGGTTTTATGCCTGTTCTAAATTTCCAAAATGTAGATATACCGAGTCCTTAGAAGAAAAAACCTTAGGGATAAAATGCCCAAAATGCAGCAAAGGAAATATAGTTGAAAAAAGAACTAAAAAAGGAAAAATATTCTATGCTTGCGACCAATTTCCCAAATGTGACTTTGCTTTATGGGACAAGCCGACCGGAGAAAAATGCCCAAAATGCGACTCTTTGCTGGTTAAAAAAGGAAAGAAAATAAAGTGTTCTAACAAGGATTGCCAATTTGAAAAAAATGTGGCAGAATAAAAGAACAAATTGCCGCGGTGGCGGAATTGGTTTACGCGTGCGATTCAAAATCGTATAGGAGAAATCCTGTGTGGGTTCAAGTCCCACCCGCGGCACCATATAAAAAATACCTCATTTGAGGTATTTTTTATTTTAATCAATGTATAAGTCCTCTACTTCTCCATATAGCATCAATCAATGTTCAACGTCGGGTGTTCAATGTCGGGTATTGAACATAGGCCAGATTTTGTGGATTAGCCAGCCGGAAAATATTCCGACAAGAGCTCCGGCTAAAATGTCTAAGGGCCAATGGATGCCCACAAAAATTCTGGCTAAACAAATTAAAAAACTGGCTAAAAAAAACAAAAGTCCGGCTTTTTTATTGTAAAAATAAACAATGATGGACATTGCAAAAAAGAAAGCAGCATGGCCCGAAGGAAAAGCAACCGAATTATGAGTTATAAGCAAATTAACGTGATTATGAATAAATGGTCTTGGTCTTTGCCAAAGCCAGCGAATTAACTCAACAACAACAAATCTTGCCAAAACAGCCGAGATAATACTTTGAAAAACCATTCTCCAGTATTTTTTAAACCGTATTATCAGAAACAAAAACAGAGAGAAGATTAAAACATACTCAAAATACTCAGCAAAAAAAACGGCTAAAACATCTAACCAGAGCCATTTTAAAGCAAGTTGATTTATTTGTTCAAAAAAATATAAATCCATTATTCAAAGAAGAAAATCGTTCAATACCGGGTGTTCAATGTCGGGTATTGAACAATTTGATTAAATTTTCAAGCAAGTAGGCAACTGTCATTGGGCCTACTCCTCCGGGAACAGGAGTAACACAGCTTGTTTTTTTAGAAACGCTTTTGAAATCTACATCCCCTACTAATTTTCCTTTTTTGAAAGATATACCGGCATCAATAACCACCACGCCCTTTTTAACCATCTTTCCGGTAATAAGATTAGGTTTGCCTACTCCAGAAATTATAATATCTGCTTTTTTAGTAAAAAAAGAAATATTTTTGGTAAATTCATTAACAACTGAAAAGGTTACTTTCTTTTTACTCAGCCAAACGGTTAGCGGCAAACCAACTAATTTTCCAGCTCCAACCAAAACTACATTTTTACCTTTAAGAGATATTTTATAATCTTTTAAAAGGCGGGAAATTCCAGCAACTGCTGGCGGTGAAAGAGCTAAACTTCCAGTATAAAACTTGCCCAGATTTATTTCCGATAAAGCATCAATATCTTTTTCTGGGGGGATAAGATTAAGAAATTCTTGAGGGGTAAATTTTTTAGGTAAAGGCAGTTGAATTATAGCTCCGGAAACGGTTGGTTTTTTGGCAATTTCAAAAATTTCTTTCTTCAGTTTTACCGGGCTAATTTTTGCTGGAAATTTAAATAATTTAAAACCAATCCCAAGAGTTTTACAGGCCTTTTCTTTTTGACGAATAAAAATTTTGGACACAGAATCTTCACCAATGAAAATTACAGCTAAACTTAATTTTAGACCTTGTTGCTTTATCTTTTTTTCAAGATTTTTTAGAATTTTCTCAGCTGATTTTTTCCCATCCAAAATTATCATCTAAGTGTTCAAACTACCGAGAACCGTTCTCGCTAGATTGATTTTAAGGTAAAGGGAATTTCTGGCAGAGTTTCTTGATTTCCTTCCTGACCTTCAAGCAGGATTTTGGCTTTGAAATAATCTCATCAATCCAGAAAGCAATCTTTTTCATCTCTTTTCCTTTCATCCCCCTGGTTGTTATAGCCGGTGTCCCTAAACGAATTCCGGATGGCTTAAAGGGCGGATTGGGGTCAAAAGGAATAGTATTTTTATTAACAGTAATTCCGGCTTTTTCTAATCTGTTTTGAGCTTCTGCGCCTGAGATTTTTTTGTTTCTTAAATCAATTAAAATTAAATGATTATCTGTTCCCCCGGTTACCAAATTAAAACCCTGCTTTAAAAGTTCTGAAGATAGGATTTTACAATTTTTTACTATCTGCTTTCCATATCTCTTAAAAGCTGGTCTTGAGGCCTCTTTCAAACAAACAGCAATGGCAGCAATGTTATTTTCATGAGGACCGCCCTGAAGGCCGGGAAAAACAGCTTTATCAATTTTTTTAGGAAGCTCTGGATCTTTTTTTAATCCTTTTCTGGTAACCATTATTATTCCTCCCCGGGGACCTCTCAGGGTTTTGTGGGTTGTAGTTGTAACCAGATGAGCAAAAGGAACCGGGCTGGGATGAACGCCGGCTGCAATTAATCCGGCGATATGAGCTATGTCGGCCGAAAGATAAGCTCCAACCGAATCAGCAATTTTACCTAATTTTCTCCAATTAAAAATACGAGGATAAGCAGTAGCCCCTACCCATATAAGTTTTGGTTTTACTTTTTTGGCTAATTTTTCTATCTCCTGGTAATTAAGTAAATTTGTCCTTTCATCAACTCCGTATTGAATTGAATTATAAATTTTAGCGGAAAAATTTACTTTCCAACCGTGAGTTAAATGTCCGCCATGGGGCAGAGACATTCCCATTATTGTATCTCCGGGTTCACAAAGAGCGAAATAAACTGCCTGGTTTGCCGGTGAGCCGGAATAGGGCTGAACATTAGCATAAGACACTTTAAATAATTTTTTTACCCTCTCCTGGCAAAGAGTTTCAATTTTATCGTAAAACTCCAAACCTGCATAATATCTTTTCCCGGGATAACCTTCTGCATATTTATCTGTTAAAACCGATCCCAAAGCTTCTCTCACAGCCAGAGAACTATGGTTTTCTGAAGGAATCATCTCAAGGGTAGTTTTTTGTCTCTCTATTTCTTTGGCAATGAGGTTGGAAATTTGAGGGTCAATTTTTTTTAATTTCATAATTACCTTTCCTTAAAATTTTTGGAAGTTTTACATTACGAGGACGGGTCTCGTTAATGAGACCCGTCCTCGTTTTAAATAACGAAATTAATTAATTTGTCGGGAACAAATATGGTCTTTTTAATCTTTTTTCCCTTTGTCCATTTTACTATTTTTTCTTGAGATAAAGCAATTTTTTTAGCTTTTTCTTTGGAAATACCAGCTTCCTTTTCTATCTTATCACGAACCTTACCATTTATCTGAATAATCAAAGTTATAATCTTTTCTTTAACTAATTTAGGATTATACTGGGGCCATTTCTGCTCATGAATACTTCTTTTATAGCCCAATTGGCGCCAGATTTCCTCGCTAAGATGAGGGCCAAAAGGAGTAAAAATCTTCAAAAAGTTTTTAAAATCTTTTTTCCCTAAAGCATTTTTATCTAGTTGACAGGCATTACAAAATTCCATTAAAGAACTAATAGCTGTATTAAATTTTAAACTTTCTATGTCTTCTGAAACTTTTTTAATAGTCTTATGAATCAATTTTTCCAATTCAGGAGAGCTCTTTCTTTTCTTTTTCTCCTGGCTAAGGAATTGAGAGCATATTTTCCAGACCCTGTCCAGAAATCTCTTTACTCCATTTAATCCTTTTCTATCCCAGGGAATCATTTGCTCAAAAGGGCCCATAAACATTTCATAAATTCTCATAGCATCAGCCCCATAATCTTTTACAGCTTCATCAGGATTAATCACGTTGCCTTTTGATTTGGACATTTTGACTCCTCCCTGGCCAAGAACTACTCCATGAGCAGTCCGCTTGTTATAAGGCTCAGGTCCCAAAGATTTTGGTACCGCTTTTATATCCCATAAAAATTTATAAATAAAACGAGAATATAATAAATGTAAGGTATTGTGTTCCATACCGCCGTTATACCAATCTACCGGCATCCAGTATTTCAGCAATTCTGGCTTAGCTAATTTTTTATCGTTTTGGGGGCCGCAATAGCGAAGATAATACCAATTAGAGCCAGCCCAATTTGGCATAACATCAGTTTCCCGTCTTGCCGGGCTGCCACATTTGGGACATTTAGTATTTAGCCATTCTCCGGCTTTCGCTAAGGGTGATTCGCCTTTTTCAGTAGGTTTGTAATTTTTAACTTGAGGCAATTTTACCGGTAAATCTTTTTCCGAAACAGCAATCCATTTCTGGCAATTTTTACAAAAAACAAGCGGAATTGGTTCTCCCCAATAGCGCTGCCGAGAAAAAATCCAATCTCTTAACTTGTAATAAACAGCTTCTTTAGCCAATCCTTTCTTTTTTAACCAATCCTTAATTCTTTCTTTAGCGGTTTCAGAATTCATTCCATTAAATCTTCGGGAATTAATTAAAACCCCCTCTCCCCCATAGGGCTCTTTAAAGCTGCCGTCAGAAACAACCAATGGAGCTTTTGAGGGCAGTTCTTTTTTCTTAGCAAAGGGTTTAATAACTTCAATAATTGGTAAATTATATTTTTTAGCGAAATCAAAATCTCGCTGGTCATGGCCGGGAACTGCCATAATTGCTCCAGTCCCATAATGCATCAAAACATAATCAGCAATAAAAATAGGAATTTCCCTATTATTAACCGGGTTTATGGCTTTAAGACCTCTTATTTTTATGCCGCTTTTTTCTTTGTCTTCACTAATTCTTTCTTTTTCTATTTTCTTTTTTGATTTTTCAACATAATCTTTAACAAATTTGTAGTTTTCAATTTGGTCTTTAAGTTTTTCAATCAAGGGATATTCCGGGGCTAAGACCAAATAAGTACATCCGAACAAAGTGTCTGTTCTGGTAGTAAAAACAGGAATTGATAGTTGAGAATCCGAAATAGGAAATTTTATCTCTACTCCTTTACTTTTTCCTATCCATTCTTTTTGAGAAATTTTAATTCTTTCTAAATAATCAACCTTATCTAAATCTTGGATTAACCTCTCAGCATACTTGGTTATTTTTAAGAGCCACTGCTCTTTTTCTTTTCTGATAACTTTTGTTCCACAACGTTCGCAGCGATCATTAACTACTTCCTCATTAGCCAGTCCGATTTTGCAAGAGGAACACCAGTTTATTGGTATTTTAGCTTTATAAGCCAATCCTTTTTTAAAAAGTTGAATAAATATCCATTGGGTCCATTTGTAATAAGATGGGTCGCTAGTATTAATTTCCCGGCTCCAATCAAAAGAAAGTCCCAATCTTTTCAGTTGTTTTTTAAAATTAGCAGTATTTTTTCTGGTAACAATTCTGGGATGAATTCCGGTCTTAATAGCGTAATTTTCAGTAGGAAGACCAAAAGCGTCCCAACCCATAGGAAATAAAACATTAAAACCTTCCATCCTTCTTTTCCGGCTGACTATATCCATCCCTATATAACTTCGACAATGACCGACATGAAGTCCAGTGCCAGAGGGATAAGGGAATTCAACCAAAATATAATATTTTTTCTTTTTTGACCTATCAGACGCTTGAAATATCTTTTCTCTTTTCCAAAATCTTTGCCATCTCAGTTCAATTTTTTTAGGGTTATATTTTGAAATCATAATAGCTTAATTCTTAATCATTGCGGCTTCGCCGCATAATTGCGGCGTTCGGTTGAAATACAAAAATAAGAACCTTTCGTCGCTTCGCTCCTCAAGAACCTTGATTCGCTAGGGTATAATCATATTGCGGCTTCGCCGCATAATTGCTTCGCTCGGTTGAAAAAGAAAAATGAATTTTTCTTTTTCTCCCTCGTTTGCAATTATAGTCTTGAATTAAATTTTTGTATTTCTCCCTCACTTGCAATTATAACATAGTTAAATTCCTAAAAAAAGATAATTACTCCAAACGCACGGGCAAAGGCTTGACAAATATATTTTTATTTGATATAATATTGTAGTATACGTTCTTTGACATCGGCTCTTAAAGAGCCTAAAGAAAGGAGAAAAAATGAAGATTTTGGTAGTTGATGACGAAGAAGAAATACGCGAGCTCCTTAAAGACTGGCTCGCTGCGACCGGTCAGAAAGTGTTCACAGCCCAAAACGGAGAAGAAGCAACCTATGCAATTAAAGAGCCCTCTTCATCGTTTGACCTGGTTATCACTGACACAGAAATGCCACAAATGGGAGGAGTAGAGCTAACCGAATGGGTTAAAACAAACTTCCCGAAAATTCCGGTTATTCTGATGAGCGGCAGAGAAGAACCAGCTAAACATCGGGCTGACGTTTTTCTGCCAAAACCTTTGCCCCTGAAAGAATTAGGGGAAATAATCGATTCCCTGAAGTAACTCGACCTTTCCCAAGGAGCCAGATAAATCCCTCACCACTTTTCCTAGAAAAGTGGTGAGGGGGTAAAACATCTGGCTTTTTTTCTTGTTTATCCTCAAAGAAATTAAATTCTAAATAATTTCCTCGCGTTCTCCGTTGTCACTCTTGCCACTTCCTCAAAACTTACTTCTTTTAATTCAGCTATTTTCTTTGCTACATATTTTATATATAGGGGTTCATTGCGGCCGGTCTTTGGCAAGGGGGTAAGATAAGGACAATCAGTTTCAATTAAAATTCTATCCAGAGGAATTTTTCTAATGTTTTCTTGAAAATCAATCCCTTCAATGTTTTTGAAAATTATCCCATTAAAGCCAATATAAAATCCCATTTCTAAATATTCTTCTGCCTGTTTCCATTTACCGGTAAAACAATGAATTACTCCTTTCAATCGTTCTTTGTTCTTTACTCTTTGTTCTTTGAGGATTTTTAGTAAATCATCATGGGCCATCCGGCAGTGAAAAATTACAGGAAGATTTAGTTCTCGGGCTAACTTCAATTGCACTTCAAATACCTCCTTTTGTTTTTCCTTGAACAATTCAAGTTTTCTTTTTGTTTTGGGTTTGTAATAATAATCCAAGCCAATCTCCCCTATCGCCACTACTTTTTCTGAACCGGCCAGTTCTTTATATTTCTGGTAATTAAATTCTTCTTCAGCAGTTTGAAATTGCTGAATTTCTTCCGGGTCAACTTTTATTTTCACCAATTGGGTTTCCAAATGAATCGGATGTAAACCAACTGCAGCCCAAACACCTTGTTCATAATTTTGAGCAATCTCTACTGCCCTTTTACTTGTCTCATATTTCGAACCAACATTAATGAGCCAGACATTATTGTCCAGCGCTCGTTTTATCACTTCATTTCGGTCATCTTTATAGGCAGCGAAATTGAGATGAGCGTGAGTGTCAAAAAGCATAATTTTCAATTTTTAATTCTCAATTTTCAATCAATTTTAAATTTTACAATTTTCACACTAATAATAGCTGAAGTTTTAGGTTCAAGCAAATATAAAAATAAAAAAAGACCACCAAGGAAAAATTTCCGGTGACCATTTTGGTTTTGGGTTGTTATCTATTTGTTTCGATATCAATTTTTATCCTGCTGTTCGGAATCAACTGGTTGAAAAACTATAACCTCAGTTTTCACTTTCCTAATTGCATCGGATTCATGATATTTTTTTTGGAATGTTTCAATTTCTTCCTCGGTCATCAAAACCTTATCTTCGCTACTGAATAATGGCAAGCCATCCTTCGCTACAACTGAAAAGGATTTATCAAATTGACATCTTATCGCTACAAGATATTTCCTTTTTTTAGCCATCCTCAATCCCTCCTTTCAGGTTTTTGAATTGGGTTTAGTTTCTTTTTTGTCTTCCAGAAAACAAGAATAAACTACCGCCGCCAAAAACTAAAACAGTAGACAACGCAAGCAACATAATTGTTTCAGACATATCTGCAATTCTTTCTCTTAAGAAATATATAGATGATATTATTAGTCCGATGGCAATAGAGGCTCCTATGAGCATTAGTATAAATCCAATCCACTGTTTACGAGTCATTCTTTTTCCTCCTTTTTCAAAATTAAAAGAACTAATTTCCTCTATTTTGGATATTAGGTTATGTTAATATTTTTGTCAACCAGTCCCAATATAAATTAAACTCGTGGGAAAAGAATCTGGCTCTTCCGGATTCTTAAAATTTGAGAGATTTTCTCTGAGGTTTCGGGCAAAATAGGTCTGAGCAATTGAGCAATGTTTTCTAACAAAAATAATAAATTGCTAATTACTAATTTTTGATTTTTTGACTCTTCCCAGGGCCGTTCCTTTTCAATATATTTATCGCAAAAACTAATTAATTTCCAAATTGAAGCCAAAACGCCATTAAATCTAAAATCGTCCAATGCTTTCTTATATTCCCTCTGTGTGTTATCAACTACTTTCTCTATTTCTCTCTCTTTTGAGGGTTTATATTTGACGGCCGATATTTTCTCTGCCATTGTTAAAACCCTCGCCACCAAATTTCCTAAGCCCGAAGCTAAATCCGAATTATACCTCGCTTCAAATTTTTGAAAAGTAAAGTCACCGTCCTCGGCCGGAGGAATTTCCCGCAAAAGATAATATCTAACCGGGTCAGTTCCATATTTCTTAACGAGTTTAAATGGGTCAATAACATTCCCTAATGATTTCGACATTTTTTGACCCCCAACAGTAATAAATCCATGAACAAATATGGTTTTGGGCAGTTCTAGTCCAAGCGATAAAATCATCGCTGGCCAAAACAGACAGTGAAATTTTATTATATCTTTCCCAATACAATGAATATCAGCCGGCCAATATTTTTTAAATTTTTCATCTTCTTTTTCGTATCCAATTGCTGAAATATAATTAGTTAAAGCATCTGCCCAACAATAAATAGTTTGGGTTTTATCGTCGGGAACCGGTATCCCCCATCTTAAGTTTTTATTTGACCGAGAAAAACTAATATCTCTTAATTCCTGATTTATAAAACTTAAAATTTCGTTTTTTCTTGTTTCGGGAATAATCTTTATCTCGTCCTTTTCTATAATTTTTTCTATCTTTTTTGAATATCTTGATAATCTAAAAAAATAATTCTCTTCCTCAACTATTTCGGGTTCTTTTTGATGAACAGGGCACTTTCCGTCTACTAAATCTTTCTCTAAAATAAACGCCTCGCATCCAACACAATATAACCCCTTATACTTTTTTTTATAAATATCGCCATTCTCTTTTAATTTTAACCAAACTTTTTTTACTGCCGGCCAATGCCTTTTTTTATCAGTTGTCCTAATAAAATCATCATCGGACAAATTTAAAATCGTCTTCAATTCTTTATACTTATTTGAAATTTCATCAACAAATTCTTTTGGGTTTTTTTCTGTTTTTTTAGATGCTTTAGCAATTTTTGCGCCGTGTTCGTCAGTACCGGTTAAAAAAAAGACATCCTCATTCAAAAGCCGGTGATATCGAGCTATCACATCTGCCTGAATTGACTCTAAAGCAAATCCAATATGGGGAAAAGCATTAGCATAAGCGATACTAGTTGTAATGTAAAATTTTCTCCGCGCCATAGCTTTAAAATCCGACCCCTGTCCCAAAAAGCTCGGAGGTGTTCAAGGTCGGGTGTTCAAGGTCGGGTCTTGAACATTTTTATATCGTTATTGCTTTTTGCTCTCTTTTCTTCTGGAGAAATTCTTTAAGAAATTCAAAGAGTATTCCGGCTAAAGGAATAGCCAAAAAAGCTCCCAAAATTCCCCAAAGTTTTCCCCCAATAATTAGGGCAATAACCACCATCACCGGAGGAATACCAATAATTCTCTTCATTAATAAAGGAGACAAAACATTACCCTCAATCTGCTGAATTAAGAAAAAAACAATTAAAACAAAGAGCGCTTTCAGCATTTCGCTAGGAAAAATAATTAAGAAAAGCAAAATTGCGGTAAAAAGCGGTCCAATATAGGGAATAAAATTAAAGATCCCGGCAAATAACCCTAAAATAAAAGGATATTTAATATCAAAAAGCAAAAATGTAATAAAAGAAGCTATTCCTACAAATAAACAAGCTATTATCCGCACCCCAAACCAGCCGGCAACTTTTTTCTGACATCTTCCCCAAAGATTCAAAACGTATGTCTCGTATTTTTTGGGAAAAAGAAGAACTAAAGTTCTCTCAGCCGCTTTTTCTTCAAGAGAAAGGAAAATAGCAATAGTAATAATGCTTAAAAATGAAAAAAATCCACCAAAAACAACAAACAAAACGTTGAAGATACTACTGGCCATTTTTCCTAAAGTATTTCCAATACTTTCTATAAAACTTTCCATACTCTCAAAGGCCTGGAACCCGAGTCCTTCCAAAGGAGGAGAAATTTTCTCAAAATACTGAGGAAAGGATTCTAAAAATAAATGAATTTCAGAAGCAAACAAAGGAATAACTAAATAGATTAAAAAACTAAAAACTCCGAAAAAGCCGAAATATACAAGAATAATACTAAGAATCCGAGGAATTTTTTTCCTCTGGAGAAAATCAATAACTGGATTGAACAAAATTGAAATTGTCAAAGCAAAAATAAACCAGATAATGATATTCCTAATGGAGTAAAAAACAAAAAAACAAATAACAACAAGAGAAATTTTTAAGATTGTTCTCCAAGATATATCTAATATTTTTTCGTTGTCCATTTTTCATCAGTGGAAATCAGCCATTATCCGCGGTCATCTTTAAATTGATTGCCGCTGATTTATAGCTGATTACCGCAAATTACAGCTACAGCTTCAAAAGTTTTCCAAACTTTCTTTTGTCTTTAAACGGCCCAATTAAAGCTAAATTTAATTTTTGGGGTTGGAAAATGTCTCGGCTAACTTTAAAAATGTCATTAACGTTTACTTGATTAATTTTATCATATACTCCCTTCGGAGCTAAAAATTTTCTTTCAAGAATCTCCTGAACTCCATAAAAAGATGCCTGGGCATCAGAGGTTTCTAAGAGCAAAGTCATTCTTCCTTTTAAATTATCTTTTGCTTTTTCAAGTTCTTTGGTCAAAATCTTCTTCTGAGAAATCTTCTTGTATTCTTCCAAAATAACAGAGATGGCTTTTCCAGCTTTTTTGTTATCCACTCCGGCTTGAGTAATCAAACATCCGCTATCCGGGTCAGAAAAAGAATTGGTTTTAATATAATAGGCAAGCCCCAACTCTTCCCTTATCTTAATAAACAAACGAGAGCTCATCATTCCCCCCAAAACCGTAGCTAAAACATCCTGAGTATATCTCTGGGGATGAGACAAATTATACCCTCTCACGCCTAAGCAAAGGTGAGTCTGGTCAGTTTTTCTTCTCTGTAATAAAAATCGAGGTTCTGTTTGTTTTTCAATAACATCAGATTTTTTAATAGGTGTTTTAGCTTTTATTCCAGAAAAATATTTCTTTACTTCATTTATGGCCTTGGCATCAGCTGGTATATTCCCCGCTAAACAGATAACAGTGTTAGAGGCAACATATTGTTTTTTTATATAGTTAACTAATTGTCGGTGAGAAATTCCGGCTACGGTTTTTTTAGTACCAGCAATATCCCACCCAGCCGGTTGGTCGCCGTAGAGCACTTTATTCCACAAGCCCTGAACATAAGAAGCAGGATTATCATAAGACATATTAATTTCCTCAATAATAACTCCTTTTTCTTTTTTTATTTCTTCTGGGTCCAGTTTTGAATTTAAATAAATATCAGAAATTATATCTAAAGCTAAATCAAAATGTTTAGCATCAACTTTGGCAAAGTAGCCGGTATAATCCTCTCCGGTAAAAGCATTATAAACTCCCCCTGTTCTGTCCAACGGCTCAGAAATAGAAATTTTAGAAGGTCTTTTTTTTGTTCCCTTAAATAATAAATGCTCAAGCAAATGAGAAATTCCGCTTATTTCTTTTTTCTCGTATTTAGAACCGGTCCCGGCCAAGACCAAAACTGTCACCGCTCTGGTGCTTTTTTGGGGAACAGTAATTATTCTTAAACCATTTTTGAGAGTAGTTTTTTTAACCATAGCGATAAGCAAAAAAATTGAGGGGGTTAGAAGGTTGGATGGTTAGCTTTTGAATTAAATCTCCTAATCTCCTAATCTCCTAATCTCCTGCCTGAATTCTTTTCTATTTATTAATATCAAAAATCTGATTTTTAGAAGCTGATAGGTCATTTTTAAACGATTTTTAAATCCCTTCAAAAGCCCCCACTTTTTTTCTTTTATTATTACAGTCAAACCTTTTAACTCTTGATAATGAACCTGCAGTCTATTAATTAAACAATAATAATTTAAAGCCGTCTCAATAGCAAATCCTTGGATAAACCTTTCCGGTATATTCTCAAAAACAAAACGTTTCATCGCTCTTTCCCCTCCAATAGCTGAAAGAGAGTCAATTTTAACAATAATTTTAGGTAAGCCCCAGTAACGTTCTCTTAATCCCACGCACATTACAGCTTTATTTTCTAAAACAGGCTGGACCAATAAAGAAATATGCTTGATGGTCAAACCAATTAAATCGGCATCAACAAAAACTATTATTTCAGCTTTAGTGCTTTTTACTCCCTGTTTCATAGCATTACCCTTGCCTCTATTTTCTGACAAGCTTATCACTTTGGCTCCGAGCTCTGCTGCTATCTCAGCCGTTCTATCCTCTGAACCGTCATCTACTACAATCACTTGAGCAAGGTCTTTTGAATTTAAAAGCACCTTTAAAACTCTGCCGATATTTTTTTCTTCATTTAAAGCGCAAACAATAGCGGCAACTTTATTCATTTAATTTTTCTCTTAAAACCTTAATTAAATCTTTAATTTTTACTCTTTCCTGTTTCATTGTATCGCGGTATCTGATGGTCAGGTCGTCTTGTTTCAAACTTTCAAAATCGATAGTTAAACACAGACAGGTTGCCACTTCGTCTTGCCTGCGGTATCTCCTACCAATTGAACCAACTTCGTCATATTGACAAACAAAATGGGATTTTAGTATTTGATAAACCTCTCTAGCTTTTTTAACCAATTCTGGTTTATTTTTAACTAAAGGCAAAACTGCTACTTTAATTGGGGCTATTTTTTTATCAAGTTTAAGCAAAACTTCATTTTCTTTTGTTGCTTTTGTTGTCTTAGTTCTTCCGCCTTTTATCTCCTGATAGCCATCAATTAAAAGGGCTAAAAGGGCTCTCTCTATTCCCAATGTCGGCTCAATGACATAGGGATAATAATTTTTCTTTTTTCCCTCATCAAAATATTTCAAATCCTTGCCGGAAAACTCATTATGTCTTTTTAAATCGTAATCTCTGCGATTAGCCACCCCAGCAAGCTCTGCCCAACCAAAAGGAAACTTATACTCTATATCAACCGTTCTTTTTGAATAGTGAGCCAAACTTTCTTTAGGGTGCTCAAATCTCCGTAAATTTTTCTTTTTTAATCCCAAATCCAAATAGAACTTTTCCCATTTATTCAGCCAAACCTCAAACCATTTTTCATCCTCTCCCGGCTCAACAAAAAACTCAATTTCAGCAAGATCAAATTCCCTGGAACGAAAAGTAAAATCACCGAGAGTAATTTCATTTCGGAAAGACCTGCCAATCTGGGCGATACCAAAGGGAATTTTTAATCGCGAGGAATCTAAAACATTTTGAAAATTTGTAAACATTGACTGAGCCGTCTCGGGCCGCAAATAGGTCTGGTGGGCTTTATCTCCAACTGGTCCCAAAAAGGTCTTGAACATTAGATTGAACATCTTGGGTTCTGTAAAATCTTTGCCCCCACATCCCGGACACTGATTTTTCTCTTTTGCCTCACCCTGACCAACAAACCGCGCTGCTGCCAAATGGTCAGCTCTAAATCTGAAATGACATTTTTTACATTCCCTGAGAGGGTCAGTAAAATTCTCTACGTGTCCTGATGCCTGCCAAACCTTAGGATGCATTAAGACTGTTCCGTCAATTAGAACAATATTATTTTCTCCTAAAACAAAACTCTTTAACCAAAATTCCTTTAAATTATTTTTCATCAGAGACCCCAAAGGTCCATAATCCCAAAGGCCGGCGACTCCGCCGTAAATTTCTGATGATGGGAAAATAAAACCCCGCCTCTTGGAAAGGGAAACGATTTTTTCCATTAAATTAGTTCTGTTTTGTTCTTTACTCATTACATTTAGTATAATATTTTTAAAAGGACTTGACAACGTCTTTTGTTATGATAATATACATTTAGAATTCTTGAGAAAAAGGAGGATAGGCAACAGTAGCCACTCGAAAGGTAAAAAGCCGACTTCTGAGCTCTACGGGGACTACTGTGCTCACGCACATACGCCTATCCTCTCAAAATTCCAGCGGCAAGCTCTTTTCCGGGTTCTCCATTGGTCTGTCGGCCGCAACTACCATGCGGTGCGAACCCCTCAACCCGAGAACCACGGAGAGACTTGCTGCTGGAATAAATAGTTCCCTTTTGGGGAACAAAAGGCGATAAGGAAAAGGTTAGTGGTGCTCTTTTGCAGTGCGACGTCAAACAGCACACCACGCAGATGACGTCACGACCACAAACCTCTACTTTATCGCCTCTTTTTTTATCATAACAACGAGGACGGGCCTCGTTGATGAAATCCGTCCTCGTATTGTTTCATATTTCATAAATTTACTGGATTACTCCCATCTCCCTACTTACCGTCTCATCGTCTGGCAAAGTAGTATCTATTGCTGGGGCTATATTCTCAATAATTGTCTCTGTCCATTGGTCTTCCCCGCTAATCCTTGCTTCATTAATAATTGAAGCCACCTCTCCCTTTTGTTTTGAAGTAGGAGTTAGGGCGACTTGGAAAGCAATGTTTGGGGCTGGATTCAAAACCCCTGTCCCTGCTTCCATCATCTCATTATCTCTAACCGACCAAACAATTTCCCTGCTTTGGTTATCAAAAGTGAATTTTGTGTTTTCTTCTTCAGGAAAAATTTTCCCGGTTAACCTGACGTTAGAAGGCAACATTGCTTTTACCTTTACATTTTTAACATCATTAAAATAATTCTTTGCCTGCCAAATTATAACATATCTCGTCTCTTCCCCGACTTTTGGTGGAATTGGCCCTGATTTTCCAAAAATCTCATTCTGATAATAACCTTTCTGGGAAATAGCTAATTTTGAATTTACTTTTGTTACAAATTCTTCTTTCATTTGAGAAAGCAAAACCGTATTTTTCAAAAGCCCATTTTTTTCTTGAGGACTGCTAATTTCCCATTTTTCTTTGAGATTTATCCAAAACTCAACTTTACCTTCCTCCCCTTGCCCTAAAAAGCGAAGCTTAGAAATATCCTCATAGTCCCACATTATAGAATTATCTCCTTTACTGAATTGACCATTATTTATTTTTATAGTTTCGAAATCAAATCCATCACCCCCTAAACTAACTGCTAAAAACAAATCTCTAAAAGGGTCTTCTCCAATGTTTCTAAAATAAATTTCGTAATGAAGCAAATCTCCGGAATTGGCAATGTAGTTATCTTGCTTATTTATTTGCTGGAAAACAAAAAGACGAGGTTCGGCAATTTCCACCCCTCTGGTTATTTTTTTTATTGGAATAAATTCATTTTCTAACCAAATACCAAGAATAGCTTGGAAAATTTTTTGCTCTTTAAACTCTCCTAATAACTTTCCTTTAATTTCAACTCTTCCTCCCTCAGCTCTATTTAAAAGAGGAATTTCCCATTCTGTTTTCCCCAATGTTTCGGGTTCACTTTCCAAAAATTCAAAACCTGAAGGATATTCAATTTTTATTCCAAGATTGCTAAGAGGATAATCCAAACTGGAAAAATAATTCAAAGAAAAATTGAAATCTCTGCCTGTTTCTACTTTTGAAGGAAGGTCAAACTCAAGAGTTAAAGGAACTGATTTGACCACGGTGGTAAAAGTAGTAACTGACTCATAGCGGGCTTTTAAATTTTTCGGCCGACAACTCAACCAAACCTTAGCTGTCTTCGCTTCGTTTTCTCTCCCAAAAAGCCTTCCCTTAAACTGGAAAGTTCTTTCTTCACCGGGATAAATATCTCCTAATTCTTCCGGTCCTATTTCTTGTCTTCGGGAAAGATTTTCTTCTCCTTCAGCTTCATTATCCGAAGAAATAATAGTATGTTCTGGAAATTCAAAAATAAGTTGTGGTTCTTCTAATCTAACATTGCCATTATTTTTATATTTCACCGTATATTCAACTTCCTGAAAAATCGCTGTTTCTTCGGGACCTAAAATTTCCAATTTCAAAATTTCCTTTGAGTAAGGGTTTCTTTGCCAATACCAAAAACCAGCAATTCCCAAAACTAAAGCTAAAATTATAATAAAAAAAATAAATTTCTTCATAGATCTATTTTATTATAGCAAATTATTCAATTTTTTGTAGTAAACTGCTATGTTCTTTTTTAATTCAAGACTATGATTGCAAACGAGGGAGAAAAAGAAAAATTCATTTTTCTTTTTCAACCGAGCGAAGCAATTATGCGGCGAAGCCACAATATGATTATACCTTAGCGAATCAAGGTTCTGCCGACTTCGTCTGGCCAGAGACCGACTTCGTCGAGCCGACGGCCGAGCGTTAGCGAGGCAGATTCTTAAATCTCGTAGTCTTCAAACCCTCCTAATTCTCTCAGATATTCCTTCTTGTCCTTTATCTCATCTCTCTCTGTCCTGGTCTTTGCCTTTCTCTCTTGGGTTTCTAATTCCCTTAAAACTTTCTTGTAATCATCTCTGGAAATCTGACCTCCATATTTTCTGTTAAACACTCCTTTCGCTATTTTCTCTCTTTCAGCCCGAGTATATTTTTTGCCCCCTGTTTCAGGAATTATCCCTGAAGACTGCTCTATCTTTTTTCCGATATCTTTCCGGGATAAAGATTTTTTTTTATCAAAAAGTCCCATATTTGTTTATTAAATTTTCTTAATCCCCAGCCATAATGTTTCCTTATTAACTTTTGCTTCTTTTTTAATTTCAAATTTTATTTTTAATTCCTCTCCGAGCTTAAAATCTTTAGCCAGAGTTTCTTTCAGAATAAAATCTCTTTTTCTGTTTAAAATTTTATTCAGATGAGTTGGGCCCTGGGCTTGAACTAAAATTTTATCTTTGGGCTTCAAGCCAGCTTTCTTTCTCAGAGCTTGAATATGTCGAATAACCTCCCGAGCAACTCCTTCCTCTTTAAGTTCTTTTGTAATTTTAGTATCTAATTCTATTTCTTCGCCAAAAGTAATTTTCTTAACATTAACTTCATCTTTTATTAAATCCAATAAACCTTTTGCTTTTCTTAATTCTTGATTCCTGATTCTTAATTCTTTCAATGGCTGCCTCACTCTTATCCCTGCTTCTGCCCTCAGACCCAAGGATTGAGTAACAACTTCCCGAACCTGCTCCATTTTTTCTTCTAAATCTGAATTAATTAATTTTTTATCTGGCTCTGGGTAATCACACAAGTGAACTGATTTTTCTGCGCCATTTAATTTTTGATACAGCTCTTCAGCAATAAAAGGAGTAAAAGGAGCTATTAGTTTAGTTAGTTTTAAAAGCACATAATATAAAGTTTGAGAGGCCTCTTCTTTTATCTCTTTTGTCTCTGGTCTTTGAAATCTCTTTCGAGAACGCCGGATATACCAGTTAGATAAATCATCAACAAAATCCTCAAATAATCTAGTCGCCTCCACCACATAGTATTTATCTAAATTTTCTATAATCTGCTGGCAAAGGTTCTGGAACTGAGAAACAATCCATTTATCAAGTAAGTTTTTGGGGCTAAAATTCTTTTGGGGCTTGAATTTCTTATCAGTATAAGTGGAAAAGAAAAGGTAAGAATTCCATAAAGTACCAAGGAATCGCCGAGAAATTTCCTGAACATCTTTGAAATCAAATCTTTTGGGTTCTGCTGCCGGATTTATTGTATAAAAGTAAAAGCGAGCAGAGTCAGCGCCAAATTTATCAATAACATCTTTTGGCCAAACAACATTGCCTTTTGATTTTGACATTTTCTGGCCCTTAGCATCCAAAACAATGCCATGGGAGATAACATTTTTGTAAGCCGGGCCCAAATTAAGCAAAGTAGAAACAGCTAACAAAGTATAAAACCAGCCCCTGGTCTGGTCAATGCCCTCGCATATAAAATCAGCTGGGAAAAAATTCTTTTTATCAATTTTTTCTTTATTCTCAAAAGGATAATGCCATTGAGCATAAGGCATTGAACCCGAGTCAAACCAACAATCAACTACTTCAGGAATTCGTCTCATTAGGCCTCCGCACTTTTCACACTTAAAAGTAGCTTTATCAATGGAAGGACGGTGCAAATCTTGTAACTTGTAACTTGTAACTTGTAACTTTTTTAATTCGTTTAAACTACCAACACAAATTTGCTTATCGCACTTTTCACACTGCCAAATCGGCAAAGGCGTGCCCCAATATCTTTCCCGAGATAAATTCCAATCTTTAACCTCCCGCAGCCACTCGCCAAACCGCCCATCTTTAAGATAATCTGGTATCCAATTAATTTTTTTATTATTTTCAAGCAGTTTTTTTCTCAAACCTGACATCTTAATAAACCAAGAGGTCTTGGCGTAATACAATAATGGGCTGTCGCACCGCCAGCAAAAAGGATAATCGTGTTCATACAGTTCTTTTTTATAAAGTAAATTTCTTTTTTGAAGACTGGCAGTAATTTCTGGGTCAGCGTCTTTTACAAATTTACCTGCCCAAGGTTTAACTTCTTTTTTAAAAGTACCATCTTCGTTCACTGTTATCAAAATCGGTAAGTCATTTTGCTTGCCAACTTCCATATCCTCCTCTCCAAAAGCCGGCGCGATATGAACAATACCAGTGCCTTCTTCAGTAGAAATAAAATCACCGGCAACAACCTTAAAAGCTGGCTTCTCTGTTTTCATAAAATCAAATAGCGGTTCGTATTCTAATTCTAAAAGCTTTTTACCTTTTATTTCTTCAACAATTTTGCCTTTGACGCCACAAGCCTTAAACCTCTCTTTGGCTAAAATCAAATATTCATTATTTACTTTCACCTTTGCATAAATAAATTTTGGGTTGACCGCTAATGCTACGTTTGCAGGCAGTGTCCAAGGCGTGGTTGTCCATACTAAAAGAAAGGTATTAAATTTTTTATTTTTAATTTGTGTTTTTGATTTTTTATTTTTTATTTTTAACTTTAAGAAAATAGCTGGCTCAGATATTTTCTTATATCCCTGAGCTACTTCATGAGAAGAGAGAGAAGTGCCACAGCGAGGACAATAAGGAACAACTTTGTAATCTTGGTACAAAAGACCCTTTTCCCAAATCTTTTTTAAAATCCACCACAAACTCTCAATATAATCATTACTGCAGGTAATGTAAGCGTTTTTTAAATCTAGCCAAAAACCAATTCGTTCTGTAAAATCCTCCCATTCTTTTTTATAAGTGAAAACACTATTCTGACAGGTTTCAATAAATTTCTTAATCCCGATTTTCTCTATGTCTTTTTTAGATTTAATTCCCAGTTTTTTTTCCGCCTCCATTTCCGTTGGCAAACCATGCGTATCCCAACCAGCCTTTCTTTCAACAGAAAAGCCCTGCATTGTCTTATAACGGAGAATTACATCTTTGAAGGCCCGGGACAAAAGATGATGAATTCCGGGCAACCCATTAGCAAAAGGCGGTCCTTCAAAAAAAACAAACCTTTTGCCTTTTTTGGTCTTTTTAAGGCTTTTCTCAAAAATCTTCTTTTCTTTCCAGAATTTTAATATTTTTTCTTCAATTTGCGGAAAATCCATCATATTATAACTGGCGCAGTTCTCCGGTTTTAATTCTTTTTTCTTTGGGAAATTTTTTTAAAACTTCTTTTTGAGAATAACCTTTAACTCTGCCTTCAAGTAGTATAAGCGGAAGCTGATGGCTTACTATAAGGATGTTTTTATTGGAATATTTTTTATCAATTTCTTTTAGAAAATCAGACATTCTTTTAGTTATGTCAAGATAGATTTCTCCTTTAGGCGGTTTTTTAAAAAATCTTTCTTCTTCGTTTTTAAAAAATTCCCTAAATCTGTTTAGTGATTCTCCATTAAAAATTCCAGCATTATATTCCCTTAATCTTTTATCTTCTTTTGGTTTAATTCCTAATTCTTTTCCAACAATCTCAGCTGTTTGGCGAGTTCTTAAAATATCAGAGGTAAAAATCAAGTCAATTCTCTTGTTTTTTAATTTTGGCACCATCCTCTTTATCTCTTTTCTCCCTTTTTCGGTCAAGGGAAAAGAAGATTTTTCCGGCCAGCAGGAAATAATCTTTTTTTGATTGCATAGTGCCTCTCCATGCCGCAAAATAAAGTAGTTATTATCCATATTTACATTTTTTCAGGACTAGAAATTCCCATTAAATCTAAAATATTTTTTAGAACAATTTTTGTTGCTTGAACTAAATTCAGCCGGGCTTGGGTTAAATTTTCATCGTCCCCAATCACTCGACATTCCTCATAAAATTTATGAAAAGCTGTTACCAATTCTAAAGCAAATTGGGGCAAGCGCTGAAGTTGATAATCTTTAGCTGTATCCTCAACAACTTCTGGAAATCTAATCAACTGCCTTGTCAAATCCATCTCGCTCGGCTCGTCAAGTAAATTGTCGATCGACAATTTACTTGATGGCGATTTTTTAATCTTTTTTGCTTCTGCTTTTCGGAGAATGCTGGAGATTCGGGCGTGGGCGTATTGGATGTAATAAACCGGGTTTTTCTTTGATTGTTTCTTGGCTAATGCCATATCAAAATTTAAGTGAGTATTAGCTGATTTTTGTAAGAAAAAGAATCGAGTAACATCTTTTCCAACTTCATTGAGTAATTCGTCCATTGTCACATAAATGCCTTTTCTTTTGGACATTTTTACTTTTTCCTTTTTTTCCAAAAGAGTGACAAACTGTAAAAGGATGATATCTAATTTTCCCTTATGACCCAAAGCCGCAACTCCAGTCCGCAACCCCTGAACACCGCCAGCGTGGTCAGCTCCCCAGATGTTTATTACTTTGTCAAATTTCTTTTTTTTAAATTTATATTTATGGTAAGTAATATCACCGGCTAAATAAGTTTTTGTTCCGTCTTTTTTAACTAAAACTCTGTCTCTATTATCTCCGAATTTTTTACTTCTAAAAAATTCAGCCCCTTCTTTTTGATAAATTAATTTTTTCTTTTTTAAAAAATTCAAAACTTTGTCAACCTCTCCGGATTCATAAAGCGTATTCTCGGAAAACCATTCATCAAATTTAATCCCCATTTTCTCAGTTGTTTTCTTGAGCATCTCATCAACTATTATTTTAGCTGCCTTTTGGCCTGCCTTATATGGGTCTTTCTCCTTAATTTTTTTGTGGAGATAATCAATATACTTTCCTTTATATTTGGCCTCTTTGTCTTTCAAAACCGAATGGCCTAAAGCCAAAATCTGATTTCCATAATCATTAATATAATAAGCTTTCTCTACTTTAAAACCAGCTTTTTTCAAAACATTTCCCAAAACATCGCCAAAAGGACCACTCCGGGCATTACCGACTGTCAAAGGTCCTGTCGGATTAGCGGAAATAAACTCAACCTGAATTTTTTTATTTTTGCCAATATCTAAATCACCAAATTTCTCGCCTTGCTTCAAAATTTCTCCAACCTGTTTTTGTAAGTATTCTTTACACAAATAAAAATTTATAAAGCCGGGTTTGGCTATTTTGATTCCTTCAAATAAACCTTGTAACTTGTAACTTGTAACTTGTAACTTTATAACTTCTGCTATCTCTAATGGCTTCCTTTTCAAAACTCTCGTCAATTGCAAACCAATGTTTGAAGAATAATCTCCAAACTCCTTATTCTCCGGCCTTTCAACTTCAATTTTCGGTAACTTTTTCAATTTAAATTCCTCTTTAACTGCCTTTTTAATTAATTTTTTAAGCTCATCTCTAATCATTCTTTTAGTATAGTTTATTTTAACTCTCGATTCAACTCTCCCCCGCCGCACTTTGTGCAGCAGGGTTTTTTTATTGCTCAAATAAAATTTAAGTGTTAAATTAAAGATGATGACGGTTTTGGCTTACAATCGAAAGGCAATCTATAATTACGAAATCCTGGAGAAATTTGAAGCGGGCATGGTTTTGATTGGCCAGGAAGTGAAATCAATAAAGTCAGGAAGAATGAGTTTAAAAGGTTCTTATGTAGTTTTAAAAGGAGAAGAGCCCTTTTTAATCGGGGCTAATATCCCTGCTTATCAGCCAAAAAATGCGCCCCCGGATTATAACCCGGAAAAATCCAGAAAGCTTCTTTTGAATAAATTAGAAATCAAACGTTTAATCGGCAAAACCAAAGAAAAGGGCTTGACTTTGGTGCCCTTAAGGGCGTATACTAAAAGAGGTAAAATAAAGCTTGAATTCGGAATTGCCAAAGGAAGAAAAAAAACCGATAAAAGAGAAATAATTAAAAAAAGAGAAGCCGAAAGGGAAATGAAAAGGGAACTAAAAACCCGGGGGTGAAAGTTTCGACAGAAGATTTTACTAAAATAGGGCAAGCCGAGTATTCTCAAATCTCGTAAAACTTTGAGAAAAAAATAAGTGCTAACTTATTCAAAAAACCTGCGTTAGCATTTGCCTAACGCCATCAGGATTACCGATTCTCGCTAAGTAATCTCTGGTGTAATAATTAGCGAGATAGATAGTTTTTTCTTCGCCTCAAAATAATTATCAAAACTTTTCGAGGTCAGGATATTAAGCTTTTTGTCTGTTTTCTACTTGGTATCCGAGACTAAAACAGACTAAGTTTGTAGAACTGTTTTAGCAAAACTTCTGGACAAGGGTCCAATCCCTTCATCTCCACAACAAAAAATAACCTAAAAATAGTCTGCCAAAAAAATTCCTCATTAATCATCAAATAAAAGCCAGAGAGGTAAGAATCATTGACCAGACCGGAAAACAATTGGGGATTATGCCATTAATAGAAGCGCTCCGAACAGCCAGGGAGCGTAGTTTAGATTTAATTCAGGTTACAGAAAAAGTGATACCTCCTGTTTGTAAAATCGGAGATTATGGAAAATATCTTTATCGGCAAAAAAAGAAAGAGAAATTAGCCAAACCTAAGGGGGGCGAACTTAAGGGGATAAGATTAACTTTCAGAATTTCTGAGCATGATTTAGAAACAAGAGCCCATCAGGCAGAAAAATTTTTAAAAAAAGGGAACAAGGCCAGAATAGAAATGAAATTAAGGGGAAGAGAAAAAGCCCTTCAGGGATTTGCTAAAGAAAAAATTAAAAAGTTTCTTGAAATCTTAGAAAAATCAATCCCAATAAAAATTGAGGGAGAATTACAAAGGAAGCCAAGAGGGCTAACAATGATTATTTCAAAAGCATATGTCAAAGACGAGGAAATCAATAAAAAAACGTTTTAAAATTACCAAAACTGGCAAGGTCCTGAGAAGAGCAATTGGTCAGGACCATTATCGGGCAAAAAAATCAGGAAAGCAAAAAAGAGAAACTCGAAAATGGGTTTTGGTTTCCAATGTTGAAGCCAAAAAAATAAAGAAATTGTTTAAACAGTAAATAATATATGGTCAGGATAAAAAGAGGAAAGACAGCTCATAAACGAAGAAAACATCTCTTAAAAGAGGTCAAAGGTTTTCGTTGGGGAAGAAAATCAAAATACAAATCAGCAAAAGAGGCCTTAAGACACGCCTGGGTCTATGCTTATAGAGATAGAAAAACCAAAAAAAGAGAAATAAGAAAACTCTGGCAAGTTCGAATTAATGCTGCCAGCCGAGAACTCGGCTTGCCTTATAGCCGTTTTATCCAAGGATTGAAGAAAAAAAAGATTGAGCTTGATAGAAAAATTTTAGCCGACTTAGCCCAAAACAACCCAGAAATCTTCAAAAAAATTGTTGAGGAAGTTAAAAAATAAAATGTAACGCGGAAAGGTAACGTTACATCGTTACAATAAAGTAGACATAATTGACAAACGGCCGTTTGTCAATTATGTCTAAAAACATTCTCGAGATGTCCGGTTGTGTTAAAAAAGCCGCTTTTTCAAGGTGGCTTTTGAATTTTCCCGGTAAAAACTCCGGGGTTTCTAACAGAAGAAATATAAAAAATCGCGTCGTCAGGGTGGGATAAGACATCTCTAATAGAAAAGAGGGGCGGTGTTGTACCGTCCCTTAGGCTGATGCCTTTTTTCTGAGCTCAGAAAGAACCCACTTTGCCTCTTCGGTGATTTGGGCTACCTGCCGACGAATCTTTCTGGGAAGAAACCTCCAAAGATGGGGTAAAAGAAGCTCCTCTTGAACAAGTAATTCTCGGAAAACGCGGACTGGACTTAGTTCAGAAAAAGGAGAATCCTCCTGCCCCAATTTCTCCTCCCTAAACAAAGTGAGAACCCGCTTGAGGTAGTAAATCCACATCCAGATAGCCTGAATGGCCTGCCGCTCAACCACCTTACGAAAATGACTTCTTTCCAGCTCCTGTTGCTCTTCCACGCTCAAAAGGCTAATAAGCGAAAATTGACCAGAGTTATAGGTGCGCAAAAACTCGGTGACCATGTCCCGAACTTTCTTGACTCGCAAATTATCGGTTATCGCTGTCAATGCCCACCACTCTATCTCTGACTCCTTTAGCCCTGCCTTCTGCTGAAGCCGAGCGATTTCGCAAGCTACCCCGTAGGGAATTTGGCCATTTTCGACAAATTCCCGGACGCCAGCTGGCAGAAGGCAGAATTTTACCGCCTGCCGGATGGTGCTCGGACTCCGGCCTACTTGCTTGGCAAATCGAGCCAAGGGGTAGTTTGGATCCATTTGTCTGATGAGCCGAAAGAGCTGGTCGTAGAAGGTCGCCTCCTCATGGGCCGGCAGCTTCATGTGGATGTTCTCGGAGGCCTGGATAAAAACCGCCTCCAAGGGCGGGATATTGATGCAGAGACGCACCTCCACGCTTTGGTCGCCGAAGTGGCGCTCGTAGCAATAACTATCCTTGCCAAATTGTTCCTGGCATTGTTCACAGCCAACATCTCGTAGATACAAACAGGCTCTGAATCGACGCTCACCAGCCAGCAGGATGTAAAAAGCTTTCTTGCCTTCATCTATAGCAATAAGATCACTTGTTTTATAGGTTGTTGCCCAGAGCCGATTGATGAGGCTAAGATAGTGTCGACAGCCTGTCTCACAAAATCGAGCCACAATAAGAGGATTCATAAGGTTCTTGGCAGCTATATCTTCTGCCAGAAGCTCAATCTCCTCAAAGGTCTGGCGGGGCTGTAGCAACACATTGATATCAGCAAGAGCTATACGTGCCCCAACATACTGATGAGGCTCAAGGCCGTTTTTCCTAAGCAACGACGTCAGGGAAGTTGGCGCCGTCTTTGATTTTGTTGTCATGGCTATTATCCCTCCCTGTTGTTGTGTCCATTTTCTAGTCCGTATTCTACTGTCAAAGTACTTTTAAGGGTTTCCGATAGAAAAAGTAAAGCTTCCTAATCCTTTCCGTTTTTTATCTTAATACCTTCTTTTTGTAAAAGCAAGGTTTTTTTCTTAGCCCCCTGATAATAGCCACCGATTTTTCCATCAGAATAAACTACCCGATGACAGGGGATTTTTTTATTTCTATTTTTTTTAAGGATATTCCCTACCACCCGCCAAGCTCTGGGATAACCTGTTTTCTAGGCTACTGTTTTGTAGGTCAAAAAACTCCCCTTGGGGATTTTTTAAACAACTTCAAAAACTTTATTGCGAAAAACTGTTTCATGTTTCATGCTTTATGTTTTATGTTTTTTGAGGAAATCATTGGCTTTTTTTAAAATTTCTTTTGATTTTTTAAAATTCAGTTGTTCAAGAGCTCGTTCATAAGGCAGCCATTTATATCCAGTATGCTCAAAAGAAATTTTTACTTCTTTAGTTTTTGTTTCTGCTAAATAAAAAGTGACTATTTTAAAAACCAAAGAAGCTTTTCCTTTTTCTTCTCTTTTCAAATTATAAGTACTCCGGAAAAAATATTTTATCCATTCTTTAAAACCTTTTATTATTTTAATATCTTCAATGCCTGTCTCTTCTTTAACTTCCCGCTTTGCTGTTTCCTCTTCGCTTTCGCCTTTTTCAATATGTCCTTTTGAAAAATCCCAATGCCCTACTTCATAATGCAAAAGCAGGTAATAAATCTCATTATTTTCCTTCCTAAAAATTACAGCTCCAGCTGATTTCTCAAAAGGCATACCCCGTAGAAGAATTTCGAATTAAAAATTTCTTCGAAATTTTTTATTTGCCCCGCAGGGGCCTTTCGAAATTTCTCTACGGGGTATAATAATATCTCTCTTTATCTTAATCCTAAATTATAAAAAATAAAACCCAAAAAAAATTATTAGACTTGACAGTTTTTTTTAAATGACTAATATAACATAGAGTGCGAGGGAAGGTCCAAAATGCATTGCCCGGTATAGCTGAAAATAGTGATTACGAACACTGAGGAAAACCCGCTTTCAGCAAGCTGGGCAATGCAGCAATTATTTTTTAGAAATCTGGTCTGTCCGAGAACAGCACAGTAGAGGTAAAAGGCTCCGCACTATAATAGGGCAAATAACCTGCTACACAGCGCTCGGCAGCACCGGAGCCCCGCTTGAGCGGGGCGCAATAGTTCTTTCAGATTTGGGATGGTGAAAAGGCAACGATAGAGGCTTCCCGCTTAGCACCCCCCCCAAGCCCCTATGTCGTTTTTTCTCATAGCCGTCCTATTATATAGGGTTGTGAAAAAAGTTGTGTCTCAGTTCCCATCAAGACACGGCTACTCCTTTCTCAACCCCGGCCGGGCTAACACTAGTCCGGCTTTTTTTATTCACCCCGTTTAGAAATTCACGATTTCTAACGGGGTTTAAAATATTTTAATAATTTTTCCAAAGGTCGGGTGTTAATTATGTCTTTTTTCTCCGCCCAGCCGCGGCGAGCCTGGTATACTCCGAATTCCATATATCTCATCTGGCTTTTGTGATGACTATCAGTATTAATGACCAATCTCACTCCCATTTCAATGGCTTTTTTTATATTGATGTCGTTTAAATCTAATCTTCCAGGAAAAGAATTTATTTCTAAAATTGTATTGGTTTCTTGGGCGGCTCTTAAAATTTTTTCTATATCTATTTGGTATTCATCTCTCTTTTTTAAAATTCTTCCGGTTGGATGGGAAATAATTTTAATATAGGGGTTTTTCATTGCTTGAATTATCCTCTCGGTCATCTTTTCTTTTGACATTTTAAAGTTGGAGTGAATCCCGGCAATGGCATAGTCCAATTTTTTTAATGCCTCATCTTTAATATCAATGGAACCGTCATTTAAGATATTGGTTTCTGCTCCTTGAAGAATTCTAAACTTTATATTTTGTATCTTGTATTTCCTGTTTAATTTATCTATTTCTTCCCGCTGCTGAGCTAATTGTTCCTCATTTAATCCCTGTTCAATTCGTAAAAATTTTGTATGGTCAGTAATCCCTAAATATTCATATCTTCGCACCATAGCCATATCTTCCATCTCTTTAATTGAATTTTGCCCTCCATCCCATTTTGAATGACAATGTAAATCCCCCCTTATATCTTTTAATTCTACTAATTTTGGCAATTTTCTTTTTAGAGCGGCTTCAATTTCCCCTTGATTTTCTCTTATTTCCGGAGGAATCCATTGGAGGCCAAGAACTTTATAAACACCTTCTTCGGTTTTGCCGGCAATCATTTTCTTGCCCCGAAAAACCCCGTATTCATTAAGTTTTAAACCTTTCTCTAGGGCAATTTTTCTGGTAGCAATATTATGCTCTTTTGAACCAATAAAATACTGCAGAGCAGAACCATAACTTTTTTCAGGAACCACCCTGAGATCCATATCAAAACCATCTCTCATTCGGACCGAGGACTTTGTTGCGCCTCTACCCCAAATTCTAATAACTCCTGGCAAAGAAACAAAAAAATCCATTATTTTTTTTGGATTTTTTGAAATTACCAAGAAATCAACATCACCGATTGTTTCTTTCCTTCTTCTAACCGAACCGGCTACTGAAATTTTCTGAACCTCCTTTAAATTTTTAAGTTTTTCTTCAATTTCTTTAACAATGGGTAAAATATTCCCTAAAAGAAATCTTCCCTTACTTTTCTTTAAGAAAGCGATTCCCTCTAAAATATTTTTCTCTGTTTTTATTCCAAAACCTTCTAAATTTCTAATTTTCCTGGCTTTAGCGACTTTTTCTAAATCTTTTAGGTCCTTCACTCCAAGTTCTTGAAAAAGAACTTTTGCTCTTTTAGGCCCCATTCCTTCAACCTTTGTTATCTCTTCTAAATTTAGAGGCAGTTTCTTTTTAAATTTTTCGTAATATTTAATCTTTCCTGTTTTTAGATATTCTTCAATTTTTTGGGCAATGCTTTCCCCAACACCGGGAATTTCTTCAAGCGCCTTAATCCCTCCTCTTTCATAAATCTCCTTAACATCCCTCTCTAAGGATTCTAAATTAAGAGCGGCTTTTTGGTAAGCATAGGGCTTAAATTGAACTTCTTCTATTTCTAAGAAGTAAGCTATCTCGAAAAAAATCTTAGCCAATTCCTGGTTATTCATAATCTTAGCCCTTAGGATTTTCTAAAAGGAAAAAAGCGCGGGAAAATATGGTCCCTGGGGAGAATATGCTTATGAACAAATAAAAGGAGAAAAGATGAAATTATAGTAAAAACTCCGACTAAAATAAGAACTATTTTAAAACCAAAAGTGGCAGCTATAATTCCTCCAAGACCGGCAGTAATTCCCGCCCCAAGGCCCATGCAGGTACTGTCCATGCCCCATTCAAAAGCCAATCTATTTTTATCAATATGCCTGGTAAAAATAGCATTCCAAGAAGGAACAAACAAAGCCATACCTAAAGCATGTAATACTTGAAAAACATAAATATGCCAGGGTAAAAAAGAAATCAAAAATCCAAAAGGAGTTAAGCCAGTTATAAATAATCCCAAAACCATAAACCAATAATCATCTTTTTCTCCGTGAATATTGTCTAAATACCGACTAATCGGAACCTGAGAAAATGACTTTACAATCCAATAAATAAGAGCTGTAAAGCCAGCCACTTCAGCTCCTTTTACAACATCTCCGGCAACAATATTTTTTAAAATAAAAATGGCGAAAATAGGACTAATAAAACCCCAGGCAGAACTTAAAAAGAGATCACTGGCTATTAGAAATTTTATAACTATGTTAATTGATTTAGACATAAATAGCTATTAATCATTATACTCTTTCATTTTACCAAAAATTTTAGCAAAATTCTAATATTAAAACGAGGTCTGGTCTCATAAAGACGGGCCTCATAAAGAAAACTTATTAGCTATATTCTTTACACTTCCTGTTAAAAATTTTATTCCTAATTTTATCAATATTATCAGCCCAAATAAAGCAACTAAAACTTCTGCTCCTCTTAGAATAAAACTAAAAGTAATTCCTGTAGCCGATCCTAACCCTAAAGAACCAAAAGCAAGAGCCTGAGCTATTTCTGAGCTCCCTGCTTTAGCTGGAAAGGGAAATATATAAGACAGATGAACAAAAAATAATATTGTCAGAGCAATCAAAATATTCATCTCCCCGACTAAAAAGAAAAGCAAAAACCAACAGCGGACAAAAGCTGAAAAAATTTTCAAAAAAGTAAGCCCCAAACCTTTCCACATTAAACTTTTTTTAAAATCAAAAAAATGAAAAACTTCTTTCTCAAAATCTTGAGTTATATATTTATTTTCTTTACCATTGACTCCAAAAAATTTCGGAAACCATTTTAAAATACTCTCTTTTTTAAAACTTTTAAAGTAAAAAACAGCTAAAAGCAGGGTTAAAATCCCTATAAAAACCCCGACAGCTATTCCCAAATTTCCCAGAGGACGATTAGTTAAAAAAAGAAAAGAAATTGCTCCAGAAATTAAAAACAATAAAAGAATACTTATATAAAGCAATTTCTCAATAGTATTTACAGTAAGATTTTTTTCCCAGTTTAGAGAAAATTTTTTCTTAATAGCGTAAATTTTAAATGCCTCTCCCCCAAGAAAACTTGTAGGGAATAAATAACTAATAGCGAAACTGGCAAACAAAATCTCCCCTAAACTAAAAACAGAGAGATTATATCCCTGAGATTTGAAAATAAACTTCCATCTCCAAATTTCAACTAACCAAATTAGCAAAGTTATCCCTATAATCACCAGCCCTTTGTAGCCAGAAAAAGTAAAAAGAATTTCTTTTATCTCTTTCCATCCTACCCATTTAATAACCCAGAAAAAAAGCCCCACTCCAATTAAAAAAGAAACTACAAAAATCAAAATCTTTTTCATACAATAATGCTTAATACCCGACATTGAATACCGAATCTGGCAGGAATCAGACCCCTATTATTTTTCAATATGTTTAATGTCGGGTATTAAACATATATTTTCATATCATATATAAACATTATATTCTATTTTTAGACAAAAACAAAACCAGCACCGAACTTCGCTTTAGTGCTGGTTTTCTCAAATCTTAATAACTAAACCATTCCTGAAAAAAATCAAGAAACCCTATCTACTTTTACAAAATTTCAAAAGTTCTTTGGCGTTTTCAACGGCATAGCCCATTGCGTCATTATTGAAATAGACATAAATATCTAAGTTTTGTTTTAAATATTTTTTGATTTTTTTTGCCCATTTTTTTAATTCTTTTTTTGAATAATTAGAAGTATAAAGAACTTTCCCACCGTGCATTCTAATGTAAACAAAATCTCCAGTAATTATCTCTTCAAAGGGCCATTGAGGCGAATCGGCTAAACAAAGAGAGATATTTTTTTGTTTTTTTAAAATCTGATAAACATCTTTTGAAAACCAGGTTGGATGGCGGAATTCCAGAACAAATCGGTATTTTTTATCGGTGTCTTTTATCATTTCCACAAATTCTTTTAATCTCTCTAAATCTTTTTTCCAATTAGGCGGTAATTGGAACAAAAATGGACCGAGTTTATCTTTTAGATGCAAAGCTCTTTTTAGAAATGTTTTCCAGGCGGTTTTGCATTGATGGAGATATTTAATATGAGTAATGTGCCTTGAAACCTTTATTGCAAAAACAAAATCCTCACTTGTTCTTTTTCTCCAATTAGAAAAACTCTTTGAAGAGGGCAATCTATAAAAAGGATAATTCATTTCTACCGTATGAAAATACTTAGCATAATATTCCAGCTGTTTTGTTTTTGCTAAACCCTTGGGATAAAAAACATTATCCTCCCAATGAGGATAGCTATAACCGCTTGTTCCAATAAACAGTTTTCCTTTTGGCATAATTCAACAATTCTATAATACGAGACCCGACCTCGTAACGAGGTCGGGTCTCGTATTTACGTTTTTATAAGAACCTGCCTCGCTAACGCTCGGCAGAACCTTGATTCGCTAAGGAACAATCATATAGTCTTGAATTAAAATAGAGAAGACAAAAATTCTCTCAGAAAGGAGCTCAATCCTTGTATTTTATTTTTTTAATTTTATAAATTACTTTTATCGGAGAAGAAATAACAATCTCGTCTCCAACCTGATGACCTAAAAGAGCTTTTCCTACCGGCGATTCATTGCTAACTTTCCCCAGGGAAGGATTTGCCTCCAGGGTTCCTACAACCTTAAATTCGTCTTTATCTCCGTCTACCTCTACTAACACTTTAGATCCTAAACAAATAATATTTCTTTTCTCTCTTGAGGGAGATTTTATTAATTCTGCATTTTTTAAAATATTCTCCAATTCAATAATTCTTGTCTCAAGAAAACTTAAATCTTCTTGAAAGAAAAGGTATTCAGGATTTAAATCCTCAGAATGTAAAATCTCCGGAGCCTCTTCCCCTCTTCTTTTAGCTAACCTAATTCCTTCCAAGATTTTATATTCTTTTTTTATATTTTCCAAGCCTTTGGCTGTCAAATAATACTTTTTTTGCTCTCCCATATCTTTTGCTTAGTAAAACTTACTGATTTGGATCTTTTAGTTTGTTTTTTAAGTTTTTAACAAACTTCGGGATGCTTTTCTATTTTATTCTGCCAAAATAGTTTGTCAAGTCCTTTTATTAACATTGCCCGACAGGATTCGAACTAACATCAATTTAGCGGAGCGAATTTTATTCAAATTCAAGGCGCGAGGAGTGAAGTGTGTTATTTACACACGAGCGACGAGCAACAAAGAAGCTGGATAAAATTCACCCGCCCGCAGGGAAGCGAAATAATAGGCCAATTTCTTCGTTACTCCTCCTCGAAGTGTTTTCTAACACTCCTTCGTCGTCGTGCCTTGAACTTGACCTATTCTTTCGCTTCTAAACTTGATGGTAGTTCGAATCCTGCCGGGCTTACAAAAAGTACTCGCACTCATTGCATCTTTTTTCACAAAGACGCTTTTTGGACTCTTCAGAAAAGTTAAGCGCTAAATGTCCTTTTGGTAATATCGGTAATTCCCCCAAATCAACTTCAACATATCTTATTCCTGATTCTGACCTTATCTGTTTTGTTATGAAATCATCTATTCTTTCTAAACTAGGGGAAACAATATCAATAATTAAATTATGATGCCCAGAATAAACCTTAACTAGATTATAAACCAGGGGACAGTTCTCAAACCTTCTTATCAATTTAGAAACAACATCAGGAGAAGTCTCAATTCCAATAGTAGCTGTCACCGAATAAAATTTTTTAATATTTAATAATCCTTGAATTTTTAATATATCCTTTTCAATTAATTTTTCAACTCTATTCTTAGCCCCGACCGGAGTTAATCCAGTCTCCTTTGCAATTTTAACAAAACTTTTTCTTCCATTTTGGGACAAGATCTTAATTATTTTAAGGTCAATTTTGTCCAAATTCTTTAAATTCCAAAAGCGAGGAGCGGGATAATCTTCAACGGAAAAATCAGCTACTTTTATTCTGTCGCATAAAACAGCAAACTTTATATCTTTGAGCTTTAACTTTTTTCTCTTTCTTCTCATCAAATCCATTATTGTCCGGTAGGCCTTGCCAGTAACAATATCATTATCAACCAATAAAACTTTTCTCCCCTTTATTTTATCTTCCTCTAATCCCTTTCCATAATCATCCATAGTAATAAAAGTTATGTTTTTATTTTTTTGAGATAACCAATGGTAAAGCCCTTCAGCATAAAAAACACCATCATCTTCTAATCCGATTATACACCCTTTATCTTTACCAAAATATTTCTTTACTTCTTTTCCAATTCCATTAATAAACTTTCTAACTGGTTTAAGATCCAAAAGAGTATTTTTCGGCATATTTTTTAACATAATGTTTTATTAAATCATCACGAAGTTCAGGAGTAGAAGTAGCAATTAATAAATCCATCTTATCATGTTGTCTTCCGGGAATAAATTGGTAATCATTATAGCTCCCGTCAGAACCAACGCTAACAATCTGACAGTTAGCTTTTTTAGCAATTGGAAAACCAGGATCAATCTCTGAACGCGGCTCATTAAACATCACATAGGCATCAACTAATCCTGAAGCCAGGAAGGCATAAATATAAGAGCCGCCTTGAGGATAAAAAAGGGCTTTAGGATGCATATTTCTGATTAAGTCTTCAAAAATATCAAGAAACTTTGGAGAATACTGAGAACTCATTATGTAACTAGATAAAACAATGGGTTCGGTCAATTTTTTCTTGAAAGAAGGTTTAATTTTCTTTTTCTCCCCGGTCTTCATTGAAACTAAATAATTCCCATCTTCTTCGGTGATATAATATTTTTCATTAACAATATCAGCTATGCCGCAGTATAAAGGGCTTTTCTCTTTGTCAAAAAAACTCAGGACAGTATACCAATTGTGTTCAAACCCTCTAAGATAAAGCATTGAACCGTCAAAAGGGTCAATAGAGCCGAAAATTTCCCCTCCGTTTTTAATATCTCTGCCTTCTGGTTCAGAAAAAATGGTTGCTTTTATTTGATGTTCTTTTAAAAGTTTTTCTAAAATATCTTCTCCTACTCTATCAATTCCAATTTCCAGGTCTTCCGGCCTATTTATTGTCTCGCCTAAAACCTGTCTTCCCCCTCCACCGGCGGCTATTCTCTTTACCTCTTTAACTGTCTCAATCAGGTATTCAACTAACAAGTTTTTTATTTGCTGTTTTTTTCCCATTACTTAAGTGTAGCATTTTCCTTTCTTTTTTAAAATAATCAACACCCGACGTTTCCCTTGGCGTCTCTGACGCCAATTCCTCAACGTCGGGTGTTTCAATAACGTCGGGTGTTGATAAACTTAGTTGGTGTTAAGTCGGGTTTAGGTTTAGTAGCCCATTGGAGGCATTTGGGGCATTTGGCCTCCTTTTTCTTTCTCAGATTCCTTTTCAACAACAACAGCTTCGGTGGTTAAAAAGGTGCCAGCAGCAGAAACAGCATTTTGAAGAGCAGACCTAACCACTTTGGTAGGGTCAACAATGCCAGATTCCATCAAGTCCTCATAATTCAGGGTTTCGGCATTAAAACCAAATCCCTCTTTCCCGTCCTTTACTTTTTGAGCCGCTACTGCTCCATCAATTCCAGCATTTTGGGCAATCTGTCTTAGAGGCTCTTCTAAGACCCTCTTTAAAATATTAATTCCTGTTTTTTCATCCCCGTCGGCATCGGCTGGCGAGGCGAGCAATTCGTCTAAAATTAAACTTGCTCTTAGTAAGGACACTCCTCCGCCAGGGACAATTCCTTCTTCTACTGCCGCTTTAGTTGCCGCAAGGGCATCTTCTGCCTTATGCTGTTTTGCTTTTAGCTCAACTTCGGTAGCCGCTCCAACTTTAATTACCGCTACTCCTCCGGCTAATTTTGCCAATCTTTCTTCTAACTTTTCTTTATCAAATTCAGATTCAGTTGTCTTAAGCTCTTTTTTGATTTGATTAATCCGTGCCTCAATATCTTCTTTCTTGCCTTTGCCTTCAATAATTGTAGTATTCTCTTTAGTAGAAACAATCTTTCTGGCTGAACCCAACATTTTCATTTCAGTATTTTCTATTTTTAAACCAACTTCTTCTGAAATCACCTGAGCTCCGGTAACACAGGCAATATCCTGAAGCATTTCTTTCTTCCTATCTCCAAAGCCAGGAGCTTTAACTGCCAAAGTGTTAAAGGTTCCTCTAAGTTTGTTAATCACCAGAGTAGCCAGGGCTTCTCCTTCTATATCATCGGCAATAATTACTAATTCCTTCTTGCCGGCCTGAGCCATTTTCTCCAATAAGGGCAAAATTTCGTTTAGAGCAGATATTTTTTTATCGGTAATTAAAATATAAGGGTCCTCATAAACCGCTTCCATTCTTTCGGCATTAGTGAGCATATAAGGAGAGATATAGCCCTGGTCAAATTGGAGTCCTTTAACAATTTCTTTCTGAAGACCAAAAGTTTTCGATTCCTCAATTGTGATTACTCCCTCCTTACCAACTTCTTCCATAACCTCAGCAATTAAATTACCAATTTCTTTACTTTCGGCAGAAATAGTTGCCACTTGAGCGGTCTCTTCTTTATTGGTAATTCTCTTGGTCATTTTCTTTAACTGAGCTACTACTTTTTCCATCCCTTTATCAAGCCCTCTTTTTAGGGCTAAAGGATTAGCGCCGGCAGCTACATTTTTTAACCCTTCTAAAATTATAGATTGGGCTAAAATTACAGCCGTAGTAGTGCCATCTCCAGCCGCCTCATTGGTTTTTTCAGCCACTTCTTTAACAATCTCGGCTCCAAGATTCTCAATTTTATCTTCTAATTCAATTTCCTTGGCAATAGTAACCCCATCATTGGTAATAGTGGGAACTCCGAAACCTTTACCTAAAACAACATTTCTCCCTCTGGGACCAATGGTAACTTTAACCGTATCAGCTAATTTATCTACCCCAATTTTTAGTTTTTTTCTTGCCTCTTCTTGATATTTGATTTGCTTAGCCATATTTCAGCGGACAACGAACAGCGAGCAATAATATTGACGTCTGTTGGTATCAAATACCAACAGACCATAAATAAGAAATTTTATTGTTCATTGTTGTGTCCTTTGTTTATTGTCCATTTAGCCATTATTGAGTTTACTCAATAATGGCGAGTACGTCTTCTTGTTTTGCAATTAAATAGTTTTTATTCTCGACCTTTATTTCATTTGGACCATATTTAGTAAACAAAACCTTATCTCCGGGTTTCACCTCAAGAGGAATAATTTTCCCGGAACCCGTTTTGCGGCCCGGTCCTGTTGCAATTACTTTCCCCTGTCCGGGTTTTTCTTTTTCAGCGGTCTGGGGAAGTAAAATTCCTGTTTCTGTTTCTTCTTCTTCTTTCATCGGTTCAATAAGTATATGATCTGAAAGTGGTTTTATTTTCATAGTTCTGCCTGACAGGATTCGAACTATCGTCAACTTTAGAAGCGAGAGAATAGGTCAAATTCGAGGCACGACGACGAAGGAGTGTTAGATAACACTTCGAGGAGAAGTAACGAAGAAATTGGCCTATTATTTCGCTTCCCTGCGGGCAGGCGAATTTTATCCAGCCTCTTTGTTGCTCGTCGCTCGTGTGTGAATAACACACTTCACTCCTCGCGCCTTGAATCTGAATAAAATTCGCTCCGCTAAATTGATGTTAGTTCGAATCCTGTCGGGCTAGTTTTATAATATTAGCAGTGACGACCTTTATCCCCACACCAGAACAAGGACTGGCTTTGCCAATTTTCCCGCCTTCGGCGGGTTGTCCTTGTTTGGTGTGGGGGTTTAGCTTGTTAATCATGTAATAATCTATTTTAATCATAATCAAAAATCTGTCAAGTAATTTGACAGTAGTTTGACAGCACTACAATTGACTTTCGGCTCAAATCTTGATATCATTAATTTATGCTCACAAGGTTGCTTTTTCATATTCTGGCTGGGATTTTAGGACTTTTCTTAGCTGCTCGTTTTGTCCCTGGGGTAGAATTTTTCGGCACTGTTAAAATGCTACTGCTCATCGGAAGCATTTTGGGTCTGATTAATTTTTTTATCAAACCAATTTTAAAAACAATCAGTCTACCTTTAAGATTTCTAACTTTTGGATTATTCAGTTTAGTAATAAATATGGGCCTGGTCTGGCTCGTAGAAATACTTTTTCCTAAAGAATTAGAAATCACTGGTCTCATTCCTCTTTTTTACACAACAGTTATAATCTGGGGCTTGAATTTAATTTTTGGATTATATAATAATAAGAGAAAATAATATACTTAAACCTCTTGCGAAAAAATTCTTATGAAAACCTTTATATTAATCGCTCAAATCATCGTCTCTATTCTCCTAATTATTTTCATCCTTCTCCAGCAGAGAGGAACCGCCCTGGGTTCTGCTTTTGGAGGCGGAGGCGGAGGGTTCTACGCAACCCGGAGAGGCATCCAGAAAAAAATTTTCTGGGCTGCTATAATTTTTGGAATTTTATTTATTCTTCTGGCATTAGCAAACCTCCTTACATAATAAAATGGAATCAAGTTGATTAAGTTGACTAAGAGATCAACGTCTGTTGAAATCAATCTTCAACAGACATAATTTTTAAAAGCTAATATCCTAACCCCCTAATCTCCTAATCACCTAATTTAATGTCTTCTTGGTCTAAAAAAAAGGGTTTTAAATGGCCCTCTAAACAGCAGTGGAGACAGTTTTTTAAAGTTCTAACAAAAAAAGAAAAAATTGCCTTCTTGATTTTTTTTCTTTTGGCTTTCAGTTCCCTTACTTTTATTTTACTCAACTTTTATTTTAGAAATACCGAGCTCAGCCCTGCTCGGGGGGGGATTTACACAGAGGGAATAATCGGCCAGCCCCGATTTATCAATCCAGTTTATGCCAACTCTGATGTTGATAGGGATTTAGTTGAATTGATTTTTTCCGGCTTAATGAAATACAATGAAAATCTCCAAATAATCCCTGATTTAGCTCAAGATTATCCTGAAATTGAAGAACAAGGAAAAATTTATAAATTTTTTCTGAAAGAAAATATTTCCTGGCAGGATGGTACCCCCCTTACAGCCGACGATGTAATTTTTACTATAAAAACAATTCAAAGCCCGGATTATAAAAGTCCTTTGAGGGCAAATTGGGTGGGAGTAGAAGCGGAAAAAATTAGCAAGTTTGGAATTAAATTTGAATTAAAAAAACCCTACAGCGCCTTTCTGGAAAACTGTACTCTAAAAATTCTACCAAAACATATCTGGGAGAATATTTCTCCAGAAAATTTCCCTTTAGAAACTTATAATTTAGAGCCAGTTGGTTCAGGGCTTTACAAAGTAAAAAAAACAACCCAAAATAAATCTAATAAGATAAGTTCTTTGACCTTAGTTCCAAATTCTAACTATTTTAGAGAAAAGCCAAATATTTCTAAAATTAAATTTTTATTTTTTGATAATGAAGAAGAACTAACTAAAGCAGCTCTGCATGAAAAAATTAAAGGGCTATCTTTGAGTTCTTTTACAAATCTCGGTGAAAATTGGCAGAAATATTATCTTTCTCTGCCCAGATATTTCGCGATATTTTTCAATCCAGATAAATCAAAAATCTTATCTGAAAAAGAAGTAAGAATAGCTCTAAATTACGCCACTAACAAAAAAGAGATTGTTAAAGAAATCTTAAACCTTGGAGAGTCTTCTCCAATTATTGAAAAAGAAGTTACTCATTCCCCTATTTTGCCAGAAATTTACGGATTTAGTTCTCCTTTAAATATTTATGAATTTAGTGTTGAAAAAGCAAAAAATATTCTGGAAAAAGCCGGATTCAAAGAAAATCAAGATGGTTTAAGAGAAAGGATCGTTAAAAAAGGACCTGCTTTTAAATTCAAAACACGGCTAGTAGAAGATTCCCAGGGGAAAGAAGTAGAAGAGCTTCAAAAATGTTTAGCTAAATTCCCAAAAATTTATCCTGAAGGAGAAATAACCGGCTACTTCGGTCCAAAAACAAAACAAGCGGTTATTAGGTTCCAAGAAAAATATGCCCAAGAAATTTTAGAACCCTGGGGATTTAAAAATGGAACGGGATTGGTGGCTGAAACTACTAGAACTAAACTAAATGAGGTTTGTTTTGAGGCACCAGAAGAGACCTTACCTTTAAAATTTTCCCTGGTCACCGTTGACCAACCTCAATTACTTGAAGTGGCTGAACTTTTAAAACAACAATGGGGAGTTATAGGAGCAGAAGTTAATATTGAAAAATTTTCTATATTACAACTTGAACAAGATTTTATTAAGCCAAGAAATTATGAAAGTTTACTTTTTGGAGAAGTTTTAGGAGCCCTTCCTGATCCTTTCCCCTTTTGGCATTCCTCCCAGAAAAGAGACCCTGGTTTGAATCTGGCAGTATATGAAAATAAAAAAGTTGACAAATTATTAGAAGAAATCAGAGAATCTTCAGGCCCCGAGATAAGAGCTGAAAAATTAGCTCTTTTCCAGGATATTCTAATTGAAGATACTCCGGCAGTATTTTTATACAGTTCAGATTATGTTTATCTGGTATCAAAAGAAGTTAAAGGAATAGAAGTGAAAAAAATTGCCGACCCCTCAAAACGTTTCTCTGGAATTGAAAATTGGTATTTAAAAACTCGAAGAATTTTTAAGTAAATCATAATATGAAAAAGCCCCAAATAAGATATTTATATGATATGAAAGAAGTTCTCTATGACCAGAAATGGGCAAAAACAGCTCCTAATTTTGAACTTTATTATATGTATAGGGGTATTAAAAAAAAGAATGATTTAAGGTATGATATTACTGTCATCCCGGCTAAAATGTTAGGTCAAGAATTTGTTAAAACTAAAGGACACGAACATCTTGGAAAATTTGGAGAGGTCTACATTGTCCTTGAAGGTCAAGCAATCTTTTTGATGCAAAAGCAAGAAGGGCAGGAAATTGAAGATGTTTATGCTATCAAAGCTAAAAAAGGTGATGTGGCTATTATTCCTTCCTATTATGGACATGTTACTATCAACCAGTCTAAAAAAGATTTGAAAATGGCTAATTGGGTTTCTGACAATTGCGAAAGTGATTATCAGCCATTTTTAAAAAAACAAGGAGCTTGTTATTTCTATACTAAAAACGGCTGGATTAAAAATAAAAATTACAAAAAAATTCCCAAACTCCGCTTTGAGAAACCTTTAAAATCAATGCCAAAGAATTTGGATTTCTTAAACCCCGTAGAGAAAATTTGACTGCCTTTGGCAAATAGTGTTTTGTTTTACAAAACACCTGTCAAATTTCTTCTACGGGGTAAAGGGATAAGCCGGGGTGGCGGAACGGAAGACGCGGCGGCCCCAGGAGCCGTTGGAGGAAACTCCATGTGGGTTCGAATCCCACCCTCGGCATAGTAAAAGTTCAAATTTCAAAATCTTTCTAAACTATGAGAAAATTCCAAAAACAATCAAATTTGCAAATAATCCCTCTGGGCGGTTTGGGCGAAGTAGGAAGAAATATGATGCTCCTTGAATACAAAGGGAAAATTTTGATTATTGATATGGGTCTTGGTTTTCCGGAAGAAGATATGCCGGGAATTGATTGTATTATTCCCAATATTAGGTACTTGAAAGGTAAGGAAAAAAATATTTTAGGAGTGGTTATTACTCACGGCCATTATGACCATATCGGCGCCATCCCTTATCTGGTTGAAAAGATTGGCAACCCTCATTTTTTCACTTCTATTCTTACTCGAGGAATTATTTCAAAAAGACAAAAAGATTTTCCGAATTCGCCAAAATTAGATATTACTACGGTAAAAAATGGCGACAGAATAGAATTAGGGCCATTTAAAATTGAATTTTTCCGGCAAAATCATAATATCCCAGGAAATCTTGGGGTTTTCATCCACGCTCCCATAGGAAATATTGTAATTACTTCTGATTTTAAATTTGACGAAAATCCAGTTAATGAATTGCCTACTGATTTTAAAAAACTAAAAGCATTAGGAAGAAGAGATATCCTACTTTTAATTTCAGATTCAACTAATGCCGAGGAACCCGGACACTCTTTGTCGGAAAAAACAATTGAACAAAACTTAGATGAAATCTTCAAAAAAACAAAAGGACGGATTATCGCATCTACCTTTGCTTCTCTTCTAAACAGAATTCAGCAACTTATTACCCTTTCTGAAAAATACGGAAGAAAAGTTTGTATAGAGGGCTATTCAATAAAAACTAATGTAGAAATTGCCAGAAACTTAGGATATCTAAAGATAAAAAAAGGCGCCTTAATTAAGGCAAAACAACTCACCGATTATCCCAGTTCAGAAATAACTGTTATTTGCACTGGAGCCCAAGGAGAAGGTCGGGCAGTGCTTATGAGAATTGCCAACAACGAACATAAGTTTATCCATCTTAAAAAAGAAGATACAATTATTTTCTCTTCTTCTGCAATCCCTGGTAACGAAAGAACGGTTCAAGTTTTAAAAGATGAATTTTATCGCCGAGGAGCAAAGGTTTTCCATTATAAGATGATGGATATTCATGCCGGCGGACATGCCCATCAAGAAGAACTTAAAGAAATGATAGAGATTATGAAACCGAAATTCTTTCTTCCTGCTTATGGTCAATTCTCAATGTTGGTAACTCACGCTGAAATTGCTCAAAAAATAGGTATCCCCCAAAAAAATATTATTTTAGCTGAAAATGGACAAGTAATTAATTTAAGCAGAGAGAAAATCTTTATAGAGAAAAAAACTGTCCCTTCAAATTATGTTATGGTTGACGGTCTGGGTGTTGGAGACGTAGGAGAAATAGTTTTAAGAGACCGCCAAATGTTAGCCGAAGATGGAATGTTTGTTATTATAGTTGTAGTAGATAGACAAACTGGTCAGGTCAAGGGTTCACCTGATATAATATCAAGAGGATTTGTTTATTTAAGAGAATCAAAAGAGTTACTCGCCCAAACTCGGCACAAAGTAATTAACATTGTAAATAAAGCAGCCGGAAGCGGAGGAGCGGTTAACTGGGCTTATATCAAAGACGAAGTCAGAAACAAAATTGGCCAATTTCTTTTTTCAAAAACCCAACGAAGACCAATTATACTACCGGTCGTTATAGAAGTATAAATATTATTCTTCAAATAATAAAAATCTAAAATCTAAAGGCAGTTTTTAAATTCTCAATTTTCAATTCTCAATTTCCAATCAATTTTCAATTCTCAATTTTCAAACGGTTTGTAAATTGAAAATTGTAACATTCAATGAAAATTGAAAATTAGAAATTGAAAATTATTATGAGGGTTCTATCAGGCATTCAGCCGACAGGTTTAATACATATCGGGAATTATTTAGGGGCTATCAAGCAGTGGGTTGAACTCCAAGAAAAAAACGAGTGTCTATTTTTTATTTCCGATTTACACTCCTTAACTATTCCCTATAAGCCAGAAGAACTTCAAAAAAATATTTTTGAAGTTGCTATCGCTCACCTGGCAGTTGGTATTGACCCCGAAAAAAGCATCTTTTTTATCCAATCACATATTAAAGAACATACTGAGCTCTGCTGGCTTTTAAATACTGTTTGTCCAGTTGGAGATTTAGAGAGAATGACTCAATATAAAGAAAAAGCAAAACAGTTCAAGAAAAATCTTAATGCCGGACTCTTAGATTACCCTGTTCTAATGGCAGCTGACATTTTGCTTTACAAAACAGAGATAGTCCCGGTTGGAAAAGACCAGGTCCAACATATTGAATTAGCCAGAACAATTGCCAGAAAATTTAACCAGAGGTTTGGTAAAACCTTTATTGAACCCAGGGCATTACTTCCTAAGGTTGGAGCAAAAATTATGTCCCTAAATGACCCCCGGAAAAAAATGTCAAAATCATTGGGTGGAACAAACTACATTTCTCTTTTTGAAAAACCTGAAGAAATTAAAAAAAAGGTGATGTCGGCTGTAACTGACACCAAAAAACAAATAAAATATAATCCAAAAAGGAAACCGGGAATTTCCAACCTTTTAACAATTTATAGTTTATTCAGCGGAAAAACAATAAAAGAATTAGAAAAAAGCTTTAAAGGCAAGGGTTATGCTCAATTTAAAAAGTCCTTAGTTAAAGTCTTAACAAATTCCCTAGAACCTTTCCAGCGGAAAAAGAAAGAACTTCTCTCCAGAGAAGTCTATGTTCAAGAAGCTCTAAAAGTAGGCGCTAAAAAAGCAATGTTCCTTGCCGAATCCACAATGTCTGAAGTCCGCAAAAAAATGGGCCTACTCTAATATCAACGAGGACGGGCCTCGTTGATGAGGGCTGTTAATTCTTTTTTCTTTTCTTCTAATAATTCTTGAGTGTTGGCTTCAAGGGTTAATCTCAAAAGAGGTTCAGTTTGCGATGATCTAACATTAAACCACCAGTCTTCATATTCCACAGTAACGCCATCTAAATAATCCTGTTTCCCGTCAGAATATTTTTCTTTAACTTTGTTTATTACTCCTTCTTTGTTTTCAATTTCAAGATTAATTTCAGGTGTTTTAGCATAGGGAGATAGTTCGGTTGTTATCTCAGAAACTTTCTTATCCGATTCTGAAATCAATTGTAATAAAGTTAAAAAAGCTATAAATCCAGAATCAAGATAAAAATTGTCCCTAAAACAATAATGTCCCGATATCTCTCCGCCCACTACTCCATTATTTTTTAATATCCCTTCTCTAACATTAGCGAAACCGACCTGAGTGCGAATGGGATTTCCTCCCCATTTCTTGATAAATTCCGGGACAGCCTTTGAACAAATTAAATTATATGAAATTGCTGAACCAGGATTTTTTTCCAAAAAATATTTAGCCAAAATTAAAAGAGTAATATCACCCCTAGTAGAATTACCGTTCTCATCTATTAAAAAAATCCTATCAGCGTCTCCGTCAAAAATAAAGCCAAAATCAGCTTCTTCTTCCCTTACCTTTTGGCTAATCTGATCAGTAACGCCTTCAAGTAATGGATTTGACGGATGGGCAGAAAAATTTCCGTCTAATTTAAAATTTAAAGAAACGATTTCAATAGGCAATTTAGGAGAAATCTGAGGGATAACCTTTCCCGCCATACCGTTTCCTGCATCCACTACTACTTTAAACGGCTTTATTTTCTTAACATCAACAAAAGAAAAAATATGAGCTAAATAATCCTGCCAAATATCTACTTCTTTTATTTCACCTTTCTTTTCTGCTTTTGAAAAATCACCTTTCTTAATTATCTGGACCATATCTTTCCCCCGAATTATCTCAACCCTTTCAGCTTCTCTTTTGACCAACTTAAACCCATTGTAATTTTTTGGATTGTGGGAAGCAGTTATTATAATCCCTGAGTCATAGCCGTAATTGCCCACAGCAAAATAGACGCCTTCGGTTGGAACTTGACCAATATTAAAAACATCGGCACCCTGAGCAATAATACCTTTGGTAAGGGCTTTAAAAAGAGCCGGTGAGGAAAGACGCATATCGCGGCCAACTACTACATTTTTTGCTTTTGTGTATTCAATAAATGCCTGACCGATTTTATAGGCAGTTTCTTTATTCAGTTCTATGGGATAAATCCCCCGAATATCGTAAGATTTAAAAATTGATAAATTGACTTTCATATTGAATCATTGTAACATAAATCCATAAATATGTCATTTTCAGTAGGTATTGTTGGCCTTCCCAATGCTGGAAAATCAACCTTATTTAAAGCCCTAACTAAAAAGAAGGTTGATATTGCTGCTTATCCTTTCACTACCATCCATCCCAATGTTGGGATAGTTATTGTGCCTGATGAAAGATTAAAAAAAATCGCTTCAGTTGTTCAGCCGGAAAAAACTACTGAAACTTTTATTGAGTTTATAGATATTGCCGGACTTGTTAAAAATGCCCATAAGGGCGAGGGATTGGGAAATCAGTTTTTATCTCATATTAGAAATTGCGATGCAATAGTGGAAATTGTTAGAGCTTTTTTAAATCCTAATATTGAACATGTTGCCGGGGAAATTGAACCGAAAAGAGATGTTGAAATAATAAAAATTGAACTTCTAATGAAAGATTTAGAAACTTTAGAGAGTTTGCTTTCTAAATTAGAGAAGGACATCAAGAAAGATAAAAAAATAGCAAAAAAATTTGAGCTTTTAAAAAGAATTAAAGAATCGCTCTCTCAGGGAAAATTAATTTCCGAAATTGATTTAATTGATGAGGAAAAAGAAGAAATCAAAGAATATCAACTTTTGACAGCTAAACCAAAGGTATACCTGCTCAATATCAATAAACCCCCAGAAAAAATCCCTTGTTTAAAACCTCAATTTAAACATTTGGTGATGAATTTGAAAGATGAAGAAGAAATATCAGAGTTATCGGAACCTGAAATAAAAGAGTTAGAAATACAGTCCCAACTTGACCAATTAATCCATAGCTGTTACAATGTTCTTGACCTAATTACTTTTTTCACAGTAAAAGGAGGAAAGGAAACCAAGGCCTGGACTCTCAAAAAAGGCCTGTCTACTCTAGATGCTGCAGAAAAAGTCCATTCTGATTTTAAAGAAAGGTTTATCCGGGCAGAAGTAATCCCTTGGCAAAAATTAGTTGAAGCCGGCTCTTGGGCCAAAGCGAAAGAGTCAGGCCAGGTAAAAACAGCAGGAAAAGAATATATGGTTCAAGACGGAGACGTTATCGAGTTTAAAATCTAAAATATGAAGCTTTACGAACTAACTTACTTAATTAGACCGGATTTCTCTGAAGAAAAATCAAAAGCTTTTTCTAAAAAAATAAGCGATTTTATTTTAACAGAAGGGGGTACTTTAGATAGAACAACAGCGCCGATTAGAAAGAAACTCGCTTATCCTATAAAAGAAAAAAAGGAGATGTTTTTGGCTGCTTTAAATTTTTATTTAAATCCTCAAGGGTTGGAAAACTTTGAAAAAAAACTTAAGTCCGAAAACCAAATTCTCCGTTATATGCTTTTGACAAAAAAAGTATCTAAAAAAAATACTTCAGAGAAAGATAGAAGAAAACCTCTTAAAATTTCAGAGAAACCATTTAGGCCTTCTGAAGGGATAAGGATTAAACCCGAAAAGAATAAAAAGGTCGAATTAGAAGAAATTGACAAAAAAATAGAAGAAATCCTCAAAGAGTAACATGAATTTAAATAAAGCTTTTGTTTTAGGAAACCTTACCAGCGACCCAATCATTAGAGCTTTACCCTCAGGTCAATCTGTAGCCAATTTTGGCGTAGCTACTAATAGGTTTTATTATGACAAAGACAGGCAAAAACAAGAACGGACCGAGTTTCATAATATCGTTGCCTTTGGCAGAAACGCAGAAATTGTTCAACAATACTTAAAAAAGGGCTCAATGGTTTTAATTGAAGGAAGGATTCAAACCAGAAACTGGCAGGACCCCTCCTCTGGCAATAAAAGATATAAAACAGAAATTGTTACTGAGAGATTACAACTGGGACCGAGAACCGCCTCTTTCCAAACAACCCCTTCTGAATTCTCTGCTTCAGGTCAAAGCCAAGTTCAAAAAGAAACGTTACAAGAAGATATCCCAATCATTGAAGAAGGGAAAGAGGAAGATAAGCCCCCCTCTGCTTCCACTGCTTCCGCTCCTCCTGCTAAAGAACCCCAACAAAACCAAACTGAAAAAAGTCCTTTAGGGGATAAGGGACAGGACGATGAAATAGATGTCTCTCAAATCCCTTTTTGAAAATAGAAATCAGTTAATGGAAAACAAAGGAGGGCATCTGGATATCGGGAGATCCGGGACTAGGAGATCAGGCTATCAGGAGGTCCGGGAAAAATTAGTCCCTGATATCCGAATCCCCAGATATCCTTTTCCATTTTCCAATTTCCTAACCATTTTCTAATTTCCATTATTATGGTTTGTTATTTTTGTCAAAAAAACATTAGAGAAATAGATTTTAGAAATACTGAACTTCTCCAGAGATTTACTTCAGGATTAGCTAAAATCAGACCAAAAAAAAGAACTGGACTTTGTTCTAAACATCAACGCCAAATAGCAAAAGCTATTAAAAGAGCTCGACATTTGGGATTGCTGTCGTATACAACAAAGTAGGCTATCATAAAACAAAAACGCCTTTTCCTTTTAAGACGTTCTATTCAAAATGGGGCGTTTTTTTATGCTTGTTCTGTTATAGCCTTTTTTATTTGTTTCACTATCTCAGGATTTCCTTTTAAAAACTCTTTAGCTCCTTCCATCCCCTGACCTAATTTTTTATCCTCATATTGGAACCAACTGCCGGCTTTTTTTACAATTCCCTGCCTTAAACCAATATTTAGAATATCAGCTAAGTAAGAAATTCCTTCATTATAGTAAATATCAAACTCAGTAACCTTAAAAGGGGCAGCTACCTTGTTTTTATCTATTTTTGCTTTAATCCGACTGCCAATAATTTCATCTCCGTGTTTTATTTTGGCAATTCTTCTTAAATTAATTCTAACCGATGAATAAAACCTTAAAGCCAAACCGCCAGAAGTTGTTTCGGGGTTCCCAAACATTACTCCGATTTTCATTCTGGTTTGATTTAAAAATATAACAGATGTCCTGGTCTTAGCAACAATCGCCGACAACTTTCTCAGGGCGCTTGACATTAATCTTGCCTGAAGCCCAATCTTAAACTCGCCCATTTCTCCGGCAATCTCAGCCTTAGGAGCTAAAGCAGCCACTGAATCAATAATAATAGCATCAATTCCGCCTGACCTAACCAAACTTTCAACAATTTGTAAGGCCTGCTCCCCTGAATCTGGCTGAGAAATTAAAAGGTCATTAATATTTACTCCGATTTTCCTGGCATAATCAGGGTCTAAAGCATTTTCAACATCAATAAAGGCGGCTACTCCTCCTTTTTTTTGAGCCTCAGCGCAAATATGCAATGCCAACGTCGTTTTTCCAGTTGACTCAGGACCAAAAATTTCAACCACCCGACCTCGGGGAATTCCACCTACTCCCAAAGCCAAATCTAAAGAAATAGAACCGGTAGGGATTATATCAATATCTACTGCTCTTACCTCATTAAGCTTTATAATTGCTCCCTCTCCGAAACGTTGTTTGATTTCAGATATTGTTTCCTCTAAATCATTTTTTTCTTTGTTGACTGGCGAATTTTTTTCTTTTTTCTGTTTCATGCTTCAATTTAACAATAATATTTTTAATGAAAAAAGTCAAACGCTTTCATTTTAACATTTTAACAGAATTAGATTTAATGTTGATATGTTGAGATGTTTAAATGTTGATATTACATCTATACTTTCTGCCATTTATCCTCGCTTTCTGAATTTTCTGGCTTCTCGCTTTCCTTCTGCTGACCTTCCGTATCTCCATACACCTCTCTCGGTTTTGCTCCTTCCGCCGGTCCAACCATTCCTCTTGCCTCCAAACTATCAATCAATCTGGCTGCCCTGGCATAGCCAATTTGTAATCTCCTCTGAAGTAAAGAAGACGATGCCTTTCTTGCTTCAATTACTACCCTTTTTGCTTCCTCATAAAGCGGATCTTCCTGACTATAAATACCCTTAAATCCTTTCTCTGCTTCTTCAGAACTTTTTTCTATTTCCTGGAGCAGTTCGGTCTCTATTTCTGTTTTAGGTTCCAAGCTTTCTTCTTTTGAAATTATGTAATTAACAACCCTTTTAACCTCTTTTTCCGAAAGATAAGCCCCCTGAATTCTTTTTGGTTTCATTACTTCTGCTGAAATATAAAGCATATCTCCCGAACCTAAAAGTTTTTCTGCGCCAGCTGTATCCAAAACAGTTCTTGAATCAACCTGAGAAGCAACCTGAAAAGTAATTCGGGAAGTTATGTTCGCTTTAATTAAACCGGTGATTACCTCTACTGAGGGTCTCTGAGTAGCAACTATCAAATGAATACCAACTGCTCTGGACATTTGAGCTAACCTGACAATTTTAGCCTCAATCTCTCTGCCTTTTGCTGCCATCAAATCAGCCAACTCATCAATAATAACAATAATGAAAGGTAAAGGAACTACTTCATTCTTCAGGGCTTTCTCATTGTAGGAACTAATATCCCTTGCTTTGATTTCTGATAATAAATCAAACCTTCTTTCCATTTCTTTAATCAGCCATTTCAGAGCATTAACGGCTTGAGCTGGATTATAGATTACCGGACAAAAAAGATGGGGAAGATTACTGTATACCGGGAATTCAACTCTTTTCGGGTCAACCAAAATAAATCTTAAATTTTCCGGACTGGCACCTGTGGGCTGATAAAGAAGACTTTGAATTAAAGAATTCAAGAAAATTGTCTTACCCGTACCAGTCGAACCGGCTACTAAAAGGTGAGGCATTTTAGTTAAATCGGCATAAACAGGAACGCCTGAAACATCTCTACCTAAAGCAATAATCAAATTTGACCTAGGCCCTCCAAAATCGGGATTTTCTATCAGGTTTCTCAACCTGACTTGAGCCCGGATTTTGTTCGGAACCTCAAGCCCTACCAAAGACCTTCCGGGAACAGGGGCTTCAATTCTAACCGGATGGTTGGCTAAAGCTAAAGACAAATCATTAGAAAGGTTAGTTATCTTAGACAACTTTATTCCCTCAGCCGGTTTCAAAGTGTATTGGGTAACAGTGGGACCAATGTTTATTTCTGACATTGTAACGGGGATGCCGAAGCTTTCTAAGGTTTTCTTAATAATGGCTGAATTTAATCTGGTATCGCCGCTGTTAGGAATTCCTCGATCAGGCTCTAATAGTTTAGCGGGAGGAGGTTGATAAGAAGAAGTCTTGAGCCCGGCTATTGGCTTGGTTTCCCAGAGCTGCTTTTCAGGTTTAACCCCAACCCCCGGGTTTGGAACCTCTTTTACTCTAAATTTTGGAGCAAAGATTTTTTTAATAATTGAGGGTTTTACCGGTTCTTTTTCTTCAGAAGCAACATCTTTTTTCCGCCCAAAAGAAGAACGTAAAAAATAACAGAAGATTAAGACACCAATAATTATCAGGGTTAAAAATATAATTTGGGTTGCCCAAAATCCAAGATACTTTAAAAGGGGCCAGCTTAAAATATAACCGAGCCATCCTCCTTTTTTGACAAGAGGATTAAAGGTATTGGTAATTCCTGTTATTCCGAAAATTAAAATTAAAATCGCTAAGATTATTGGCCAAAAAACTTTTTTCTCTTCTCTAAAAACATTTATCCTCTCCTTTGTAGTTAAAAATACCAAACCCCCTAAAACAAAAATTAAGGGGATAAAAAAAACTATCTCTCCAATTAAAAACCGGGCACCTTTCATAAAAAGCTGGCCCACTGCTCCGGCTTTTCCAAAAAAACTCAAACCAATAATCACTGCTAATGAAATTATCAAAACTCCCCAAATCTTTTGAATAATTTCTCGAGGTAAAGAAAGCCTATTGGGCCTTTTTTCTTTTACAAACGGCTTTTTGAATTTTTTTCTCTTCTTTTTTTTCACTTCGTGAAAATTTGTTTAAATCCTGTGCCTACTGGTATTAGTTTACCAATTATCACATTTTCTTTCAATCCTCGGAGTTTATCTTCTTTCCCTTCAAGGGCTGCTTCGATTAATACTCTGGAAGTTTCTTGAAAAGAAGCAGCTGACAAAAAGGAATCAGTGGTAAGGGCTACCCGTGATATCCCGAGCAAAACAGAAACCGCTTTGGCTAAATTCTTTTTTTCTTTTTTAAGTCGAGCGTTTTCTTCGAGAAACTTAGCTTTTTCCACAATTTGGTCAACAGCAAAAAGACTATCACCGGGTTTCTTAATTTTTACTCGAGAAAACATCTGACGGATTATCACTTCAATATGTTTATCATGAATACCTACTCCCTGAGAAACATAAATATTCTGTATTTCATCTAAAATATATCTTTGAGTTTCCTCTTTACCCTTTATTTTAAATACTTCCTTTAAATCCAAACTCCCCTCACAAAGCTGTTGTCCTTTTTTAACGTCCCAGCCTTTTTCTACAAAAATCGCTGTTTTAGAAGGTATTTTGTATTCAACAATCTCTTCCTTTTTACCCCTCACCTTTTCTGTGGAAAAGGTGAGGGGTTTACCCTTCTTAATTCTTAATTCTTTATTCTCAATTCTTATTCTAATTATTCTATCTGGCGTTATTTCTAATACTTTTCCTTCTATGGAGGAAATCTCTGCTTTGCCTCCAGGCACCCTTGCTTCAAAAATCTCCTGAACCCTGGGAAGACCAAGGGTAATATCTCTGCCACCAGCTACTCCTCCGGTATGAAAAGTTCTCAATGTTAATTGAGTACCCGGTTCTCCTATTGCCTGAGCTGCTACAACCCCTACTGCTTGCCCTGATTTAATTAATTGGTTCAAGCCAAGGTCCCAGCCGTAACATTTCTGGCAAACTCCCCTAACAGATTTACAAGTTAGAGGAGACCTAACTCTAACTTTTTTAATTCCTGCCCCAACAATCTCTTTTGCCGCATCCCAGTCAATTATTTCTCCTTTTTTAACAATTTTTCTCTTTGTTGTCGTAGACGAACCATAGGCTCCTTTTTGCCGTCGTAGACGAACCGTAGGCTCCTTTTTGATATCTTCTATGGCTACCCTGCCAACAATTTTATAAACAAAATTCTGTCCTATTTTATCAGCGTCTTCTTTGAATACTTCAAGTCCTGTTGAATCCCCACAGTCCTTTTCTGAAATTACAACTTCATGGGAAACGTCAACAAGCCGTCTGGTTAAATATCCGGCGGTTGAGGTTCGCAGAGCCGTATCAGCTGTCCCTTTTCTTGCTCCATGAGTAGAAATAAAATATTCTAAAACATTAAACCCTTCTTTAAATGAACTCTTCACCGGAAGTTCGATAATTTGACCAGCCGGATTAATGACCAAACCCTTCATTCCGCACATTTGAACTGGCTGAATCCAAGACCCTTTGGCCCCTGAATCAATAATAGTAAATACCGATCCCATTTCAGGTAAGGCTTTAGGGACTAATTTTTCGATTTCTGATTTTGCTTTTGTCCAGACCTCAATTACCCTACTGGTTTTTTCTTCTTTAGAAAGTAGACCTTTCTTAAAATGATTTCCAATTATTACAATTTCTCTTTCAGCATCTCCAACAATTTTTTCTTTTTCTAAAGGCACAACTAAATCATCCATTCCCCAGGTTATTCCGGATAAAGTAGCGCTTTTAAAACCTAAATCTTTAATTTTATCTAAAGTATCCTCTATGGTTTGTTGGTCATAATTTTCAATAATTTTAGCAACTATTTTCTCTAATCTCCTTGAATTCATTAATTCATTGATAAAGGGATAATTTTCAGGCAAGGTCTCATTAAACAAAATTCTTCCTACAGAAGTTTCTGTGAAACCGCCGGATCCTATTCGTACCCGAATGCGGTCTCTTAAGTCCTTTTCCCCAAATTCATAAGCCATGATTGCTTCTTCAGGACTAGAGAAAACTTTACCCTTTGGCTCTCTAATCTCTAATGAAGTTCGAATCTTAGTTAACCAATAGCAGCCCAGAATAATATCTTGAGTTGGCGAAATAACAGGAGTCCCAGAAGCCGGTTTTAATAAATTATGGCTGGATAACATTACTTCTCTTGCTTCCTTTTGGGCCTCTTCGCTTAAGGGAAGATGGACCGCCATCTGGTCTCCGTCAAAATCGGCATTGAATGCTTTACAAACCATGGGATGGATGTGAATTGATTCTCCTTCAACCAAAACAGGTTGGAAGGCCTGAACTCCTAAACGATGTAGGGTCGGAGCCCGATTTAATAAAACTAACTTATCTTTAACTACTTCCTCTAAAATTGCCCATATCTCATCAGTTTCTTGTTCAATTAATCTTGAGGCTCCTCGAACATTATAGACCAATTCTTTATCTAAAATTCTTTTAATAACAAAAGGTTTAAACAACTCCAAAGCCATTTTTTTAGGAAGCCCGCACTGATGAAGTTTAAGTTTAGGCCCAACAACAATTACTGACCTTCCTGAATAATCAACCCTTTTGCCCAAAAGATTTTGGCGAAATCTGCCCTGTTTTCCTTTCAGTATATCTGCCAATGATTTTAAAAATCTCCTTCCTCCAGTAGTAGCAGTGGTTAAAACACCTTTTCTCATTCCATTATCAATCAAAGCATCTACTGCCTCTTGAAGCATTCTTTTTTCATTTCTGACAATAACCTCGGGTGCATCAATTTCTAAAAGATATTTAAGGCGATTATTTCGATTAATCACCCTTCGGTAAAGGTCATTCAAATCCGAAGAAGCATAACGACCTCCGTCCAATTGGACCATCGGCCTTAAATCAGGCGGCAGAATCGGTAAAACCGTTGGGAACATCCACTCCGGTCTAATCTCGCTTTTAAGCATTCCTTGAAAAATTCTCAATCTTCTCAAAATTTTCTTTCGAGTTGTTAATGTTGCTTCGCTTTCTTCTTTTTTTAATTTCTCAATCTCCTTTTTAAAATCAACTTCTTCAAAAATTTTCTTTAAGGTTTCGGCTCCGGTGCCGGCTTCAAAAATCTCTCCGTATTTCAAAGAAAATTCATAATAATCAATTTCAGAAAGAGCTCTTAGGGGTTTAATTCCCGAAACTTCTTCTTTTGCTTTGTCCCTTGCTGTTTTTAGCTCTTCTAAAACAGTTTGTAATTCTTTTTTATTTTTAATCTTCGGTTTCTGAGTTTTAAGTTTTGCGCTTTGACCTTTGATTTTCCCTTTATATTCTTTTTCAATCTCCTTCAAAGCTTTTTTCTTGGCTTCTTTATTGACTTTTGTAATAATATAGGCGGCGAAATAAATTACTCTTTCTAATTGATACATAGGAATATCTAAAACCATTCCCATTCTGGAGGGAACTCCTCGCAAAAACCAAATATGAGAAACCGGGCAAGCCAATTTTATATGACCCATCCTTTCCCGCCTGACCGAGGATTTCGTCACCTCGACTCCGCATCGGTCACAAATTATTCCTTTGTAACGAATTCTTTTGTATTTGCCGCAGTAACATTGATAATCTTTTGTTGGACCAAAAATTCTCTCGCAAAAAAGTCCATCTTTCTCTGCTCTCTGGGTCCGATAATTAATAGTTTCAGGTTTAGTCACTTCGCCGTAACTCCATTTCAAAATTTCCTCTGGTGAGGCAAGTTTTATTCTTATTGCTTCTAAATCAGAAACATGCATAGATAAAAAATATCTAAATCCTAATAACTAATAACAAATAAAATGTCAAAGCCCAAATGTCCAATGTTAAATTTTTGACATTTAGTCATTTGACATTTAGAATTTTATTAGAAATTAGAAATTTGTTATTTGGATTTTTTGCCTTCCTTGGGTTTCTCTTTGACTTCCACACTTAATCCCAATGATTTCAATTCCAAAACCAATAAATTAAATGAGGCAGGAACATTTGGACTCTTAATCGGCTCTCCTTTGAGAATTGCTTCATAGGTTGCCGCTCTCCCTAAGACATCATCTGATTTTATAGTTAACATCTCCTGCAAGTTCTGAGCTGCGCCGTATCCCTCTAAAGCCCAAACCTCCATCTCCCCAAATCTCTGTCCCCCAAATTGAGCTTTTCCTCCTAATGGCTGCTGGGTAATTAAAGAATAAGGGCCAATAGACCTCATATGAATCTTATCTTCAACCATATGGATTAACTTCATCATATAAATATAGCCGACAGTAACTTTTTCAGAGAGAGCCAGACCGGTTTTTCCGTCATACAAAGTAACCTTCCCATCTTCTGAAAAACCGGCTTTTTTTAATTCTTCCTTAATGTCCCTCTCAGTAGCACCGGCCATAGCTGGAGAAACAGCAGTATAATTCAATTTCTCAGCTGCTAAACCAAGATGAGTTTCTAAAACTTGACCAACATTCATTCTTGAAGCCACACCTATGGGATCTAAAATAATATCCACTGGCGTTCCATCTGCTAAAAATGGCATTTCTTCTACCGGGACAACCTTAGAAACAACACCCTTGTTTCCATGCCGACCAGCTAATTTATCTCCGGCTTGAATTTTTCGAATAACAGCCACCTCAACTTCAATCCTCTTTATAACTCCTGGTTTTAGCCTATATCCATCTTCTCTGGAAAAAACTTTTACTTTAGTTATTCTCCCCCTTTTCCCATGTTCCATTAATAAAGAAGTATCTTTAATATCTCTTGCTTTTTCACCAAAAATGGCCTTTAATAATCTTTCTTCAGCGGTTAGACCAGTTTCTCCTTTTGGTGAAATCTTTCCAATCAAAATATCATTTGGTCCGACCTCAGCTCCAATTCTGACAATTCCTTCCTCGTCTAAATCCTTTAATTTTTCTTCTGAAACATTAGGAATATCACAAGTAGTAACCTCGGGTCCTAATTTTGTTTCCCTAACATCGCAACTAAAACTTTCAATGTGGATTGAAGTATAATAATCATTTTCTACTAATCTTTCTGAAATAACCACTGCATCTTCAAAATTTAATCCCTCCCAAGGAAGGAAAGCGACAAAAACATTCTGACCCAAGGCAAGCTTGCCTTGAGAAATTGCTCCGCTATCTGCTAAAATATCTCCTTTCTTAACTTTTTGACCCTTTTTAACAAGCGGTCTCTGGTGAAAACAAGTATATTGGTTGGTTTTAACAAAAGTCCTTAAATCATAATTTTTAACTTTTGACTTTTGACCTTTGACTTCTATATGCTCAGCATCTACCTCGCTTACAACCCCGTCCTCATCACTGATCTTTTCCTGACCAGAATCTCTAGCCACCCTTTCTTCTACCCCTGAACAAACTAAAGGCGGCTCGGCTTTAACTAAAGGAACAGCCTGGCGTTGCATATTTGAACCCATAAGGGCCCGATTGGCATCATCATTTTGTAAAAAAGGAATAAGAGAGGTTCCAATAGAAATACACTCTTCAGTAGAAACATCCATAAAATCTATTTTATCCCTATTAATTTCTCCCGGCTCTCCTTTTATCCTGGCTTCAACTCTTTTAGGAATAATTTTTCTTTTTTCATCAACCGGCACATCTCCAGGGGCAATATTATATTTTTCTTCTTCAAAAGCACTAAAATATTGGATTTTAGATGTTACTTTCCCTTTCTCAACCTTAAAATAAGGCGTTTCAATAAATCCATAAGGATTAACTCTGGCAAAAGAAGCTAAATGGTTAACCAATCCAATATTCGGTCCTTCCGGAGTTTGAATAGGGCAAATCCTTCCATAGTGAGAAGGCTGAACATCCCTGACTTCAAACCCTGCTCTTTCTCGGGTTAACCCGCCGGGCCCGGTAGCCGACAATCTTCTTTTATGCTCAAGTTCAGCTAAAGGATTTTCATTATCCATAAATTGGCACAACTGAGAAGAAGTAAAAAATTGTTTAACAGCCGCCATCACTGGACGAGCATTAATTAGTTGAATCGGGCTTAAGTCCTGCGCGTCTAAAGTTGACATTCTGTCTTTTATAATTCTTTCCATTCTCATTAACCCTACTCTGAACCTGTTCTGTAAAAGTTCAGCTGAGGTTCTTACTCTCCGATTTCCTAAATGGTCAATTTGGTCTGGATTAGCTTCCGGGTCATTGTTTAATCTTATGATTTCTCTTATTACCGCTATCACATCCTCTAACTTCAAAACCCTATCCACTGGCTTAATTTCTCCCTCTTTTGTTTTTTTTAGTTCCGGTAATCTTCTTCCCATTCTCCATCTACCGACTTTAGATAAATCATATCTTCCAAAATTGAAAAAAGTATTTTCAATCAGCTCTTTGGCTGTATCTGGCGTCACTAAATCCCCTGGTCTTAGACGTCTATAAACTTCAACAAGGGCTTCTCCTTGATTCTGGACAGTATCTTTTTTTAGAGTCTCTTCAATATAATTTACCCCGTTAGAGATTTGCTCGCTTTGTGGTTTTTCCTTGCCTTTGGAACCTCTAACGGGGTTTATTTCTTCGCCTTGAGTAAAATTCTGAAAAATTTTTTTAATTTGCTCATTATCGCCGATTCCCAGGGCTTTTAACAAAGTGGTTGCTGCAATTTTTCTTTTCCTATCTATTTTTACTCCGATAAAACCAGAAAAATCAGTTTCAAATTCAAGCCAGGCCCCCCGATTAGGAATAATCTTTGCTCCAAAACAGCTTCTTCCTCGAAGAGTTTGGACAGTAAAAAAAGCTCCCGGAGAACGGATAAGTTGGGCAATACCTACTCTTTCAATTCCGTTAACAATAAAAGTTCCCCTTTCAGTCATTAAGGGGAAATCGGTTAAGAAAACTTCCTGTTCTTTAATTTCTTTTGTCTTAAGATTAACTAATTTTACTTTAACTCTTAGGGGTGTCTCAAAAGAATCATTATTTTCCTTTGCCTCAAGATCATTTTTATATTTTGGTTCACCAAGTTTATAATCTAAAAACCAAAGCTCAAGTTCTTTCCCAGTATAATCTTGAATAGGAGAAACTTCAGAAAAAATTTCCCTCAACCCCTTTTCACAAAACCACTGCCAGCTCTCTTTCTGAAGAGTTAATAAATAGGGTAAAGGCAAAGAAATTTTTGATTTCGAAAAATTTTTTATCTTTGTATTTTTTATATTTTCCATAACTGCTTAAATTACCCAGGTCCGACCCGTGTTTTTTCTGCAGATACGTCCCTTAGGGAGTAGAATACGAACCAGAGTCAATTTAGCGGAGCGAATTTTACTCAGTTTATACCCTCTTATAGATAAAAAATTAAAATTGCCCTAAGGTCTTGCGGCTTAGAACCGGGGACTTTATTTAGTTTTTTAAAAAAGAGAAAACAAATATACAAAAAAGATATTTTTTCAAACAAAATATCTCCTGATTTAATTTAACAGTATTTTAAATTCTATTCTTTTTTAAAAATTTGTCAACTCTTTGCCTCCTTCTTTCAGCTATTCAGAAGGTGTTTCTTCAATAGGAACCTTAGGGGGTTCTTCTTCAATAATACCTTCTAAAGCCTCTCGACCCGTCCGCAGATTCTCTAAAATTTTCTGAATTTCTAAATTATCAGGGTTTAACTCAGCAACCTTTCTAAACTTCTCGATTGCTTTAGAGTTCTGGCCAAGTTGGTCATAAGTTAATCCTAAGAAATATAAAGCATTGGAATAATTAGAATTAAGGAAAATTGCTCTTTCAAATTCGGCCTGAGCTTTTTGGTAATCTTTACTTTGATAATAAATTAGCCCTAATTGAAAAGCTAAACCAACGTCATTGGGAGCTATACTTCTCGTTCTCTCTAATTCCTGGATTGCCTCTGATTGTTTCCCCTGTGCCTGATAAACCATTGCTATTTGGAAGCGGGCTGGAGCATAATCAGATTTCAACTCAATTGCTTTTTCAAACTGGCCCTTAGCTTCTCCAAGAATTTTTTCTTTTTCCTCCTGCTGCTCCTTGGACAAAAACGAGGCCTCTCTTAAAAAAGCAATGCCAATTTTGGTTGGGAAATAAGGATTGGTTGGTTCAAGCTCTAATGCCTCCTCATAAGATTTCTTTGTCCAATCTTCCGCTCCGTTGATTATTCCTATCAGGTTCTGATAGACAAAACCGCGAACTGACCAATTAGCAACATTTTTAGGATTTAGCTCAGTAGCTATTTTAACAGAATCTACAGATTTTTTTATTAAAATCTGAACTTGGCTATTAATTTCTTCTCGGGACAAATCTGTTCTTTGAACTACTTCATTTATTCTTTGGATATAAACCTGAGATAATTCCCGCCAATATAAGTCTACTTTGGAATTTATTCTATTTGCTTTTTCCAGATAGAGGATAGATTCTTGGCTGTTCCCCTGCCGCCAGGCTTTTACCCCTTTTAAATAACTTGCCTCTGCTATATATCTTTGCCCTTCAAGAATAAAAATCCCCAAACCAAAAATAAAAACTAAAGTAAAAACAAAAGTAACACCCAGAGTTGTCAAAGAAGAAGATTTAAGTAAAAATTCTTTTCTAAGAGGAAAAACTAAAGAAATAAATCCAGCCAGCAGTAAAAAGTAGATAAAATTCAAAGATAAATTTGATTGATAGAAAAAATATCCAATAGTTAAAATAATAAGACTAATAAAAATTCCAACGCTTAAAATCCATAAAAACCCTTTGTCTGTTTGCCCCTCGCCACCAAATTTTGGTGTGGGGGATCCTTTGGCTTGCTCTAAAGCTTTCTTGCTTAAAACACTTCCTTCCTTGGTTTTGTCAGGTAAAGAGACCTCCTTTTTGTCTGATTTTTCCTTCTTCAAATTCCCAAAAAGAGATTTTACCCCGTAAAAAATGAAAAAGCTAATAAGAGCTAAAAAGGAAAGAATTCCTAATATTCCGGTAGTAGCTAAAGTATTAAGAATTTTTGAACTGGCTCTCTCAAATCTCAGACTCCAGAAAGGACTCTGATTAAAATCAATTTCTTTGTATTTTGAAAAATCATAAACAAAGGTACCGGGGCCCGAGCCCAAGACCGGGTTTTCTCTTAAGACCTCCTGAGCAATACCAAAACTTGTTCTCTGGTTTAAAAAAACCTCTATAACCCGGGAAGGCATTCCCGAAATCTGGAATCTAAAGAAAGTAAAAAACAAAGCCAAAACCAAAAAGAACATTGGTAAGGTTAACCAGCGGATGTCAAAAAAATCTCTTTTCTGTATCCCTAAAGTAATAACCAAAGCGGCTCCAACAAGCACCAACCACCAGGCAATTGAAAAATTAATTAAAACCAACAAAACAGTGCCAAGAATTAGAGCAATTACAAAAAATGCTTTTAAAAATCCCTTGGCTCTGGTCGTTAAAATAATAGTCAAAGGCAGCAAAACAGCAGCAAAAATTGCTAAACTATTTACAGACCCAATAGTGTTAAAAGAAGTGGTTTTAGTAAAGTCAAAAGGAAATAAAAATTTACCGAAGAGTTGAAAAATTCCCAAAAGCGCTACCAAAAAACCGGAAAATATCAAGGAAGTCATTAAATAGAAAATCTCTTTCTTTTCAAAAGCACTGGTTATTAAAAAATAAAGTAAGACAAGACTAAGTAAGGTAAACAAACTCTCCGAAGTAATTTGAGGCCAGCCCCAAAAACTTCCGTAAGACCACAAAGAGAAAATTGTTGAAACTGATAAAACCAAAAACAAAACTGCTATCGGGATATGGATCCAATTAAGGTTAAATCTAAACTTTCCCAAAATCAGAATTTTTAACAACCAGGCAAAAATAGAAATTGAAACCAAAACTATTAATAATGCCTGTTTATTAAAATCAAGAACGTTTGCTGTCCAGGGTAAGAAAAAAAGTGGCAGTAAAAAAACTAAAAGGTAAATACTGCCTTTAGAAATTTTTTCGCAAATCTCAACTACTTGAGAAGATTCTTTTGATGTCTTTGTCATATTCTTTTATTTTATTTTATTTTTATTTTATTTTATTTTATCTTTTTTTAAAAAACAAGTCAAGCTTAAATTTCAATGTTTAAATTGAGGATTTTGCCCTGTCGGGCCTACAGCTTGATTTTAGCTCATTTTTCTCTTAATATATTAAAAAGCGAGTCTCGTAGACTAATATTAGCATCTTAGTGTATTTTAATAAAGATGGAGTTATTAACACCCGTTGAAAAAGTTCCTCGGATTGGTCCTGTTTACCAAAAAAAATTAAAAAAATTGAGAATTAAAACTATCCAGGATTTGTTTTTCCATTTTCCTCACCGCTATGAAGATTTTTCAAACATAGTTTCTATTTCAAAAATAAAAATAAACGAGACCTGCACTGTTCAGGGCAGAATCCTTGAAATTAAAAACTCCAGAACTTGGAAAAGGAAAATGTTTTTAACTCAAGGACTAATTGAAGACAAGACAGCAGCAATAAGAATAGTTTGGTTTAACCAGCCCTATTTAATAAACATCCTAAAATCAGGAGATAATGTTTTTCTTTCAGGAAAAGTAGTTTTAAGAGGAAACGAAGTATATTTAGCTAATCCTGCTTATGAAAAAGCTTATCAAGGCACAGACTTAACCCATACTGGAAGATTGGTGCCGGTTTATCCCGAAACCGAGGGACTGTCTTCAAGGTGGCTCAGATACATTTTAAAATCGCTTTTGACCTATTTTTCCCCCTACGCCCGCCAGAAGGCGAGCTACGGAGGATCCACCGTAGCCTTCGGCAAAGGTGGAAAAAATAAAATTCCAGAAACCTTGCCAGAAAAAATAATAAAAGAAAATAATCTTTTGCCGCTCAGTAAAGCTCTCTGGCAAATTCATTTCCCGGACTCAGAAAATTTAGCTAAAAAAGCCCAAGAAAGATTTTCTTTTGAAGAGCTTTTTTTTATTGAACTTTTTGTTCTCAGAGAAAAAGTAAAGTTAAGTAAAGAAAAAGCAGCCGCCTTTCCCTTTAATTTAGATTTAATTAAAAAATTTGTTGCTTCTTTGCCTTTTAAATTAACTGATGCTCAAAGAAAGTCTGGCTGGCAGATTTTAAAGGACCTGGAAAACCCCCGGCCTATGAATCGCCTTCTTGAAGGAGATGCCGGCTCAGGGAAAACAGTAGTAGCAACTATGGCTGCCTTAAATGTAATTAAAGCAGGTTATCAGGTAGCTTTTATGGTCCCAACTGAAATTTTGGCTAAGCAGCATTTTCAGGAAGTTTCTAAACTTATTCAAAACTTTAAATTAAATATCGGTTTATTAACCGGGAAACAAGATCAATTTCGTTCCAAAAAATTAAAAAACGAAGTGATTGAAATATCTCGGAAAAAATTATTAGAAAAAACAGTAAAAGGTGATATTAATATCTTAATTGGCACTCATGCTTTAATTCAAAAGACAGTAAAATTCGGGAAATTAGGTTTGGTAATCTTGGACGAGCAACACCGCTTTGGCGTTGAGCAAAGAGCTAAGCTCTGTAAACAACAATCTTTAACACCCGACGTTTCCCTTGACGCCTCTGGCCCGCCTAAATTTTTCTCTGAAAAACTTGGGCGGGCTGGCACCAATTCCTCAAGGTCGGGTGTTATTATTCCCCACCTTTTATCAATGACCGCTACTCCTATTCCCCGAACTCTTGCCCTAACTATCTATGGGGACTTGGATCTTTCTTTAATTGATAAATTACCCAAAGGAAGAAAAAAAATAATTACCAAAGTAGTAAGCCCAGAAAATCGGAAAAAATCCTATAATTTTATCAGAAAGCAGGTTAAGAGAGGGAGACAGGTTTTTGTAATTTGTCCCAGAATTGAGGGAAATGATAATAAAGAAGGAGTTAAACAGTCGGAAGCCCAGCTGAGCTGGGCTAAAGTAAAAGCAGTTAAAGAAGAATATGAGAAATTATCAAAAGAAATTTTTCCTGATTTAAAAGTAGGGATGCTTCACGGGAAAATGGCAACTAAAAAAAAAGAAAAGATAATGCAAGATTTCAAAAATAAAAAAACTGATATTTTGGTTTCAACATCGGTAATTGAAGTGGGTATTGATGTCCCTAATGCAACCGTAATGATGATTGAGGGAGCAGAAAGGTTTGGATTAGCCCAACTCCATCAGTTCAGAGGAAGAGTAGGCAGAGCAGGTTTTCAATCATATTGTCTTTTATTTACTGATTCTTTCGCCCAAAAAACCCGGCAACGGTTGAAGGCTTTAATTACCTCTGAAAACGGTTTCGCATTAGCTGAAAAGGATTTAAAAATTAGAGGACCGGGCGATTTTGCTGGCACCAGGCAATGGGGAATTCCTGACTTAATGATGAATTCCTTAAAAGATATTTCTTTAGTTGAAAAAACCAGACAATTAGCAAAAGAAATCCTATTCCAAGACCCTCAATTAAAAAAATACCCGCAATTACGGGCTAAATTAGGAAAGTTTAGAGAAAGAATACATTTGGAATAACTGAAATTAGAAATTGGTTATTAGAAAATGGAAATTAGTAATAGAAAATGGAAAACAGAAATTAGTAAACCTTTTCCAATTTCTAATTTCCATAACCAGTTTCTAATTTTAGATTATTTCTAACAACTAATTTCTAATCTTTTTACCATTTTTCATTAACTATTTTTTACTTTCGGACTTTTTCGGTGCACCAAAACCCCATATACTTGCCCAATATCCATCGCGTTTGAGCGTCTAAAGCTGGAAAAGCGGTAAAAAATATCATCATTATCGGAAATAAAAGCCAGCCAAAAGCAAAAACTAAATATTTAAAACGGCCGTATTTTAAGGGCTTTGGCGGGAGTAAAAGAAAACTTAGATAAGCGGAACCAATCAAACCAAGCATAGCCAGAGTCATAATTCGGCTGATTGCTCTTGGTAAATTATAAGAAATTAAGGTCTGAGAAAACTCCTGCCCTCCTAAAATTAAGGGAAGCCAACCTAAGGCAAAAATCAGAATAGAAGTGACAGCCCAAGAAAGATGTCCTTCAATCAGTTCTCGCCCTAAAGAAATTTTTTTAAAAAAAGAAATTTTTTTATTTTTATAAAAACCAAAAAGAAAATAGGGTATATCTCCTACTCCATAAGCCCATCTTCTTTGTTGTTTATAGATATTAACTAAAGTTCTAAAAAAACTTTTTGCTACATTAGCATCCATAGAAACCGGATAATACAAAGGTTGAACCTGATAATCTCCGTTATATTTCAAAAAACACTGCCAGAAAATTCTTGAATCGTCTGAGACAACATTAGTTTGTTTAAAACCAACCTCTACTAAAGCCTGAAAACTCATTGAATGGGAAGAAAAAGTAACTAATTTTTCCGGCCGTCCCTGATTCATAGTATGCCAAAAACTAGAAGAAAAAGAAAAAACTCGGGAAATTACTGATGCCTGCCAGATATTATTAATATAAAGAGGGATAGGCTGGAAACTGGTTCTGAAAGGTTTGTTTGAGGTTAAATAGTAATAGGTCAAACAACTAAAATACTTTGGAAAGACGCAGGTATCCACATCAAAGGAAGAAACTATAATATTTCCGTAAGGAATTTTTAGGACATCGATAATTTTCTTTTTCGCTTCTTTGACCGCCCAGGCATCGTTGGAACCATGACCGGCAATCTCGCCCGGTAAATTTGCCGGATGGCAGGTGATTAAGAGTCTAAAGAATTTATCTCCAAATTCCTGCTTAATAGCTTTAGCCTTTTCTTGGGCTGATTCTCCTGCTCTTTCTTCGGTCGCTAAAACTACCATCACCTTATCCTTTGGAAAATCAGTATTTTCTAAAGCCTGAAAAGTCCCTCGAACCACCTCTAACGGTTCTTTATACATGGGGAGAATTATCAAGTGATAAATACCTCTCCAATCTTTAGGTATTGTATTAAGTTTTCCAAGCCAATCAACCGCCTCGTTTTTTTTCATTTTTTGGTAACCTGACCAAAGATAGAAAAAAAAGTAAATTGTTCTAAAAAACCAAAAAATAGTAAAAGCAATAATAAAAATAGAAACCCATAAAGGCTGCCACCAGGAAAGGAAAACAACTAAGGATAAGATTCCCCAGGATAAAACTCCTGGCAAAATCTCAAATAATCTAAAAATCGTTCTCTCTCTTGGATTCTTTAAATCCTGGGCTCTGCCAATTTTAAGATAATAGTCCACAAAAATTAGGTGATAGGTGATAGGCGTTTAAATCTTTGCCTATTACCCTTCTTTGGGTCTCTTAAATAACCAGTAAAGCAAAAGAATTGCTGCTATCCCCAATAGAAGCCAAATATACCATTTTTTAAGAAGAGATTTTAGGGTTAATCCTAGGGCAGCTTTTCCTTTTTCTAATCCTTGGGGACAATCCTTAGAGCAAGTATCATTGTTCTCTTGACAATTACAAATATTATCACCACAGTGCTCACAACTTTCACAATATTCTGAAGAACTAACTTCACAGGTTACTCCATCGCATTTTAGAGTATTAAAACAGGCGCTATTTTCACATCCGTCCATAGTGCAAGGGTCATCATCCGAACATTCTTGCTCTTTATCCTGTTTCTCCCCATTTGAATCAAACCAATAGAGAGCATTATCATAGCAATCTTTTTCATATTTTTTGATGTAAGCGGCTTCTGGCTGGACACAGCTTGAACTGTATTGACACTGAGAACTACCAACTGTACAAATTTCATTTGATGAGCAGTAATCAGAAATTCTCCAGGCAGTCCAGGACAACCAGTTATGCCAGCTGCCAGTACATTGAGAATTATCTCCTGAACAATATTTAAATCTGGTTTTTGTTCTCTGGGCAGTATCTGCACCGCAACCCAATCCCCAAGGACATCCATACTGAGTTTGAGTTTCAAAATCACAAATCTGGGTAGAGGGTCTATAATTGTTGCCGTCGCAACACGGTCCTTCAGAACATTCGGACGAACTTACGCAACTTGAATCATAATCACAACCATAAGTGCAATTTCCTCCTGAACAACGCCAATCAGGCCTTTCGTCATCATCACAAGTTCCGTATCCACAAGAGGTATTACCTGAACATAATGTAGTTGAAGACCATTCTAAACAAGAATCAGAATCATACTGTCCGCATATTTGCTTGCGGCTGCTGTTATAACAGCGGGTTTGTCCGCTGTAAGAACATTCATCTGTGCAAGAAGAAGGAATGGAAGAAGTAGAATCTAAAACAGCTACGTCAATATATTCAGGGGAAGTGGGACCAGATTCTGTCTCTCCCCAGAGCCAACCCGTCCAAGTAGAAGGGTCTGAGTCAACACCAAAAACTCGACCATAATATTTATAGGTAGCAGGTGAATCTTCAGTTATGGTCAAAGTTCTGGTAGCCGAAATTCCGCTAACTTTCTCTCGATACAAACAATGATCTTGATCATATATTTCAAACTGGACAAGGCCGTTATTATCTCGGCCGGTGATAGAAATGGTAATTGGTTCTCCTATATGAACTGTTGTTGGACTTACAGAAAGAGTTCCCGAAACCGGGTCGTTTGTTGAGGCATAACTAATATCCTTTAATCCTATAAAAAGAAAAACCAAGGTAAATATAATTACCAAAAAAAGTTTCTTAGGACTATAAATTTTTTTCTCTTGTGTTTTCATAATAAAAATTGCATAACTAGAACAGTTCTTGTTGAATTAATAATTTAAATGTTAGAACAGATTTTACAATTTGTCAAGTAATTTGTCAACCTTTCAGTAAAAAAAGGCGATCCTTCTGGATCGCCTCTACTTTTGGAGATGCAGACATTCAGCAAGTCCATCTCTGAAATTTGCAAATGTCAGAACCCCAGGAAAATTCCCACAGACCAGCCATAGTGACGACCATTATAGCGATAATAGCCAGGCCACCCATAATAGAACCGGTCGTAATGGCGGTATCCGCCGTGGAAAGCGAAATCAGTCCAGGGTCCAGTGTAGCCCCTGTAATAGCCGCGGTAATCACTGCGGTAGCGACGACTGCGGCTCCTGTAATAACCGCGGTAATCACTGCGACACCGATTGTAGCGCCTCTGCTGACCGCCGCGAAAGGCGAAGTCAGTCCAAGGTCCACCGGCCATGGCAGAACTAGACAGGCCCATCAACACCATCATCGCTAAAACTGTTACTATCCTTTTCATCTTTCTCTCCTTTCTCTCAATGGTTAATGGTTAGAAACTTCCCTTATTTGCCTTTAATTGTTCTACTTGTACTATACACCTATCCTTCAAATTTGTCAAGTCCCTGACGAGATTTTTGGCGAGATTTTCTGCGGCCCCATGGGTAGTCGAAACCCAATTTTCAGGATGAAAACCTGATGTCCTATCCGTTAGACGATGGGGCCAAAATCAAGATTATTCTACCTGAAAAATTGAAAAAAATCAAGTTTTTAGATAAAATAATTAGCAATGAACATTCTTGCCATTGAAACATCGTGTGATGATACCTGCGTCGCAGTAATTAGGGCTTCTGGTAAAAAGAAGTTTAATCTTGATATTTTATCCAATGTTGTTTCCTCTCAGGTAGAAGTCCATAAAAAATATGGAGGAGTCTATCCTACCCTGGCAAAGAGAGAACACCAGCGCAATCTTGTTCCAGTACTAAAACAATCTTTATTAGGGACAAAATTGCTAAAATCAAAAATCAAAAAGGAGCCTAGGGCTCGTTTACGACAGCAAAAATCAAAAATAAATATCAAAATTCAAAATTTACAAAATATTTTAAAAAGGGAAAAAGAACTTCATAAAAAATTAAAAGAGTTCTTAGAAAAATATCAAAAGCCGAAAATTGATGCGATTGCGGTTACAATAGGTCCTGGTTTGGACCCTTGTTTATGGGTAGGAATAAATTTTGCTAAAGCCCTTTCTTATTTTTGGAATCTGCCAATTATTCCAGTAAATCATATAGAAGCACACATATTTGCTAATTGGCTTTTGCCAATTAGCTCAAAATTAAAAATCAAAAAGAAGCCTAGGGCTCGTCTACGACAGCAAAAAATAGATTTTCCGGCCGTGTGTTTGGTTGTTTCTGGCGGTCATACCCAGTTGATTTTTATAAAAAATTTTGGGAAATACGAAATTTTAGGTGAAACAAGGGATGATGCGGCCGGAGAATGTTTTGACAAGGTAGCCAGAATTTTAGGATTAGGGTATCCCGGAGGCCCAGCCATTGCCACCGAAGCAGCGAAATACACGGGTCGGACCCGTATTACTTTGCCGAGGCCGATGCTCAAACAAAAAAACTACGATTTCAGTTTTTCCGGCTTGAAAACAGCAGTCTTGTATAAGGTGAAAGAAGAAAGGTCAAAGATAAAAGACGAAAAGTATATTCAGAATATGTGTTGGGAAGTACAACAATCTATAATTGATGTATTAATTAAAAAAACTATAAGAGCCGCTAAAGCATATAGGGTAAAAGCAATAATTCTTGGCGGGGGAGTAACTGCTAATAATGAATTGCGAAAGCAATTTGCAGAAGTTATTAAAAAAGAATTACCAAATATCCAATATCTAACACCTAATATCCAATTTTGTACTGATAATGCCGCAATGGTAGGAGCAGCCGGATATTTCGGATGGTTGAGAAGAAAAACCAAGCCATGGAGAGATATTGAAGCAAAAGCAAATTTGAGAATAATCTAATCTGTGCTAAAATAATCTAATGCGTTGTAATAATATAGAAAAAGAAATGAATCTTTCAAAAACTTACGATCCAAAAAAGGTAGAAGATAGAATTTATCGCTTTTGGGAAAAGAAAGGTTTTTTTAATCCGGATAAGCTCCCAAAACGTCATAAAAAGCCCTATACAATTGTCATCCCCCCTCCAAATATAACCGGAGAACTTCATATGGGTCATGCTTTAAATCTAACAATTCAGGATATTCTAATCCGCTGGAAAAGAATGCAAGGATTTAAAACTCTCTGGCTTCCAGGAACAGACCACGCCGGGATTGCCACTCAAAATGCAGTTGAAAAAGAATTAAAAAAAGAAGGAAAAACCCGATTTGATTTAGGGCCTGAATTATTTGTTAAAAGAGCCTGGGAATGGAAAAGAAAATACGGAAATATTATTCTAAATCAATTTAAAAAATTAGGAGCATCTTGCGATTGGTCAAGAACCAGATTCACTATGGATAAGGGCTATAGCCAGGCAGTAAGAGAGGCCTTTCTCCATTATTATAAAAAAGGCTGGATTTATCGGGGGAAAAAGGTAGTTAATTGGTGCCCTCGATGTTCTACCAGTTTATCTGACCTGGAATTAGAATATAAGGAAGAGGAAGGGAAATTGTGGTACATCAATTATCCCCTATCAACGAGGACGGGCCTCGTTGATAAAAAGTATATTACGGTGGCGACGACGAGACCGGAGACAATGTTAGGCGATACAGCAGTAGCGGTAAATCCCAAAGATGAAAGATATAAAAATTTAATCGGGAAAAAAGTTATTCTGCCTCTGGCTAATAGAGAGATTCCAATTATTGCCGATAGATTAGTTGACCCTGAATTTGGGACAGGAGCGGTAAAAGTTACTCCTGCCCATGATTTAAAAGACTATGAAATAGGTCTAAAGCATAAATTAGAAACTATTGAGATTATTGACAAAAAAGGCAAAATCACAAAAAAAGCCCCTTTTCCTTATCAAGGGTTAAAAGTTCTCCATGCCCGAAAAAAAATTGTTGAGAACTTAAAAAATCAAGGGTTACTAAAAAAAGTCGAAGATTACACCCATCAAATTCCCAAATGCTATCGCTGTAACACTACTATTGAATTAATTCCTTCTTTGCAATGGTTTCTGAAGATGAAAGAGTTAGCTAAAATGGCTGAAAAGCCAATTAAACAAGGTAATATAAAATTTCATCCCAAAAGTTTTGAAAAACCCTATTTTGATTGGCTGAAAAATATAAAAGATTGGTGTATTTCCCGACAAATTTGGTGGGGCCATAAAATTCCTATTAGAGGAGAAACCGATGTCTTGGACACCTGGTTTAGTGCTGCTCTCTGGCCCTTTGCAACTTTGGGCTGGCCCGCTTCCGCTTCCGCCTCCGCCAAGGCTACGGCGGACAAGAAAGCTTCGACAGGCAAGCCCAAAAAATCTGATTTAGAAACTTTTTATCCAACAGATGGTTTATCAACGGCAAGAGATATTATTAACTTATGGGTTGCCCGGATGATTTTTTCTGGAATGGAGTTTATGAAAAAAATTCCTTTTAAAGATGTTTATATTCACGCCACCCTTTTAACCCGGGAGGGAAAAAGAATGTCAAAATCTCTGGGCATCGGAATAAATCCATTAAATCTTATTGAGCAATATGGAGCCGATGCTACTCGATTCGGAATTGCTTATCAAATCATGGGGGGCCAGGATAAAAGATTTGTAAAAGATAATATATTAATGGGGGGAAAATTTTGTAATAAGATATGGAACGCCTCGCGGTTTATTCTTATGAATAAACCGCCGCTGATTAACGCTAATTTAAACGCTGATAAAACGCTGAGGGAAAATCTAACTGCCAATGATAAAAGAATTTTAAAGGCATTAGATAAAACAATAAAATCGGTAAATAATGGTTTAGAAAATTTTCAATTTGGCAAAGCCGCTCATACTTTGTATAACTTTTTTTGGCATGATTTTTGTGATATTTATATTGAGAAGGCTAAATCGCAAAACAATAAAAAAACTAAAAAAATTTTAGTTTATGTATTACTATCCTCTTTAAAACTATTACATCCATTTATCCCTTTTATCAGCGAAGAAATTTATCAAAAACTACCCATCAAAACGAAAAAAAAGTGCTTAATGGTTGAAGAATGGCCCCAATAAAATATGTCTCTCCCTATCTACGTCTTTTTCGGTTTAGCTCCCAGCATCATCTGGCTTTTGTTTTTCTTGCGAAAAGATAGCCACCCTGAATCAAAGAGAATGATTCTAAAAATTTTCTTTTATGGAATGTTCATTGCCCCAGCGGCTGCCTTAATAGAAGTAGGAATTTTTAGAATTATTTCAGGCAGTTGGACAAAAGATTTTCCTTTATTGTTTTTTATCTTATATAATTTTTTTGGAATAGCATTGATAGAAGAATTTCTAAAATACTCGGTTATTAAACAGAAAGTATTAAATAACCCAGAATTTGACGAACCCTTAGATACTATGCTTTATATGATTATCGCCGCTCTTGGTTTTGCTGCTTTGGAAAATGTTTTAGTTTTATTCCCAATTTTATTTCCAGAAGGTTTCTTTGTAGGCCTATTAGAGCCGTTAACTAAAGAATCTCTTGAAGAAGCAATACTAATTAGCTCTTTTCGTTTTATAGGAGCTACTTTTTTACATGCTCTATGCTCTGGATTAGTAGGTTTCTTTTTGGCTCTTTCTTTTTTTGAAACAAAAAAGCGATTGAGATTAATAATCCTTGGATTAGGAGTTGCTACTCTCTTGCATGCTCTTTATAATTTTTCTATAATAAAAACAAGGGAAAATTTTTATTTTGTTCTTGTCCCTATAATTATTTTAATCGGCCTTGCCTTTTTTGTTTCTTTCGGATTTAGGAGACTTAAGAAACTAAAAAGCGTGTGCAAAATTCGCTAATTTATGCCTTCATTTTTCGACAAACTTAAAAAAGGAATGGATATTAAAAATACGCCAGATTTTGAAAAAAACTCAGAGCAAAATCCATTCCCAGGTGTTGAAGAAGGAATTGAGGAAACAGCTCCGAGGATTAAAAAAGAGCTTAAAAAACCATCTCTAACTTTTGTTTCTACTTCTGCTTCAAATAAAAAGATAGTCGAAAAAAAGATGAAGAAAAAAGCTGAAAAACCCTCCTTCGCTCCCACCGACGCTGAAGCTTTGACGGGCAAGAAAGCTTCGGAGGGCAAGGAAAAAGAATCAAAAAGGAAAAAAATTATTAGGGTAAAAAAAGAACAGGACAGAGAGGAAGATGAAGCTCCGAAAGAAAAAAAATGGTTTGAATCAGAGGGAGAATTAACTGTTGATGTTTATCAAACAGACCAAGAAATTGTTATTCAATCTGCTGTTGCCGGAATTAAACCAGAAGATTTGGATATCTCTATTGAAAATGATCTGGTTCTAATAAAAGGAAATAGAGTAAAACCATTTGAAAAAGAGAAAAGAAGTTATTTTTATCAGGAGTGTTATTGGGGACCTTTTTCAAAAGAAATCATTCTGCCAGAAGAAGTTGACCCTTCCCGAATTAAAGCCGCAATGAAGCAAGGAATTTTAACAATAAGAATACCAAAAATTGAAAGAGAAAAGAAAAGAAGGGTAGTGGTAAAAGAGTAATTTAAAATCTACGTTAAACGCCCGACGTCTGTCCTCTACCCTCCCATATATCATCAACTCAGAAGCTAAAGAATGAGCTGATTTCAAGAAGCGACGACGAAATTGTATTATTCATACATTGAGGAGGAGCGACGCAGAAATCAGCCATTATTTAACTTCCCTTTGGGCGGGCTAATTTTGGCCAGCTTCTACGTTGCTCGTCGCTCGTGTGTAAATAACACACTTCGCTCCTCCCGCCTTGAATCTGACTCAAAATTAGCCCGCTGAGTTGATGCTATATGGAGAGGTAGAGGACTAAGGAATTGGCGCCAGAGGCGCCAAGGGGAAACGTCGGGTGTTGACTAAATTAAAACCCGACCTTAATCTTCAAGGTCGGGTTTTGAGTCTGAAATTCCTGTTTCAAAGTGTGCGGACGGTGGGACTCGAACCCACACGGATTTCTCCACATGATCCTAAATCATGCGCCTGTTCCAATTCGGCTACGTCCGCCTAAAACAATTAAATCTGCTTAATATCCTATCCTCTTTAATCAAAAAATCAACCCCTCACCCAAAGCTTTGGTCCTTCGCCTTTTTACAAAGGCGAAGACTTGGGTGAGGGATTAACACTCTCTTTCAAAATCAATAACAAAAGAGAAGAATTAAAAATACCGAAAACGAACTTTTAATTCAAGATTATAATTGCAAACGAGGGAGAAAAAGAAAAATGAGTGAGGAATAAATAAAAATTTATTTTTATTTATTACGACCGAAATTTTTCTTTTTTCAGCTGAGCGAAGCAATTATGCGGCAAAGCCACAATATATGTCTCTATACAATAGCGAATCAAGGTTCTGACGAAGTCAGGTTCTTATAGGGTTTAGGCTTTTGGCGTGACTATCATTTCTATAAGCTTTATCAATCCTTTAGCTGCAAATCCTACTAAGACTCCAATCAAGGCATATAAGACAAAACTTCTTGCTTTCCCCACTTTGTCAGGGTCTCCCATAGCTGTCACAAAGGTATAAGCAGCTATAATAATAAAGAGAGCTGCCACTATCAATAAAATGACAAAAAGCCAATTAATTATTCTAACCACTACACTATCGGCACCACAACAAATGTCAAGTTCGGGAGCTATTGGCACCGATGCTGCTGCTGCTGAACCTACTATCACTGGTACAGCCAATAAGCTTACTAAAATTAAACTTGATAAAATCTTTTTCATTTTTTTAATTTAGTAATTTACTTTAAAATTCGACCTTTACCCTATTAGAGATACATTTGTTTTGTACTTCTTTTCCACTCCTATAATCTCTAACGGGGCTTAATAATATCTTACCCTAATTTTAATATATTTTTAACATATATGTAATGGCCTGGCAATACTGTTGTTCCTTCCTCTATCCCAAAAATTTCTCTAAAAAGGGCAATCAAACCTTTAGCAGAAATCACAACAAGTAATCCAATCAAGGTCCAAAGAATCATTTTTTTAGCCGTATCAATTTTTTTTGGATCTCCGGTAGCGGTAACAAAATAAAATCCAGCAATAATTATCATTAGTGGTCCAATACCAAAGAATGAAATATAGAAAATAAAATCAATAATTTTATTTATTAATTCAATAAAGGTATCATATCCTAAGGGATTTTCAATTTCAATTCCTTCAACTGTTAAAGGAATAAGAAAAGTAACTAACAATAAGAAAATCAGTAATTTACCCCTTACTACTTTTTTTTGAAAAGTGGCGAAGGGCTTAGAGAAACAAATTCTCATACATTTTTGGTAATTCGCATTATACTATAATATCACAATTTAAGGTTTTTCAAAAATTAAACCATAGTGGTACTTTCCCGCTTCAAATTCTTTTTCCATTTTAAATCTACGGCTCTTGGTTATTTTCTTCACTTCAGCTGAGGAAATTCTTCCTTTTAGAGGTCCTTGAGTTGCCTTGGGCAGCCAATCAATTATCAATAATTTCCCTTGCTTCTTTAAAACTCTTTTTGCTTCAGATATTATAGCATTTTTGTCCTCTACCTGAAAGAGGGTGTTAACAATTAAAACTAAATCCAGGGAAAAATCAGCTAAGGTTGAACCTTTTGCTTTCTCTAAATCGCAACGGATGAGCCGGATATTTGTAACCTTCTCTATCAAAGCCCGACTTTTTAAAGCAGAAAGAGGTTCTTTTTGAATATCTAAGGCATAAACTAAGCCATCTTCTAATCTTTTAGCCAAAGGAACGGCAAAGCCGCCTGAGCTACAGCCAAAATCAGCAGCAAGCATATCGGCCCGCAGCCCAAGTTGGTTTAATACTTCTTCTGGATTTAGAAAAGAAACCATTTGCTTAGCGAACAAAGAACAGCGAACAATAATATTGATGTCTGTTGGTACTTGATATCAACAGATAATCTGTTGATATCAAGTACCAACAGACCATAAGTAAGAAATTTTATTGTTTATTGTCCATTGTTCATTGTTAAATAAATGCTGCGGTGGCCACTTTATCTTCTTCTCCTAATCTCATTATTCTTACTCCCTGAGTCGCTCTGCTAAGTTTTGGAATTGAGGAAATTTTTATTCTAATTACCTGACCTTTCTCTGAGATAACAATCAAATCTTCTTCGCCATCTAACAAAACTTTTGATGCCTTTAAGCTGCCTGTTTTTGGAGTGATTTTAGCGGTCTTAATTCCAGAACCACCTCTTCCCTGTGAGCGATACTCTTTCAAGTCAGTTCTCTTCCCATAGCCATTTTCCGTTACCACCAATAAATACTTTTGACTTTTGACTTTTGAGTTTTGCTTGCTCGCCGAAGCCTTGGCAAAGGCGGGATTTTCTATCATGTCCATCCCTATTACTTGGTCTCCCTTTTTCAGCTTAATTGCTTTTACCCCTGAAGCCGGTCTCCCCATTTTTCTTATTTCCTTTTCTTTAAATCGGATAGATTGGCCTTTTTGGGTTACTATAATTATTTCATTTTGACCAGTGCTTTTTGCAACTTTCTTTAACAAATCGTTTTTTCTAAGATTTATAGCAATTAATCCTGTTCTGCGAACATTTTCAAACTCCTCTAGACCGGTCTTTTTAATTATACCATTTTTAGTAATCATCATTAAATTTTTTATCCCCAACTCAGTATCCCTTTTTCCCAAAGGCATCAAAGATAAAACTTGTTCTTCAGGGGAAATTTCAAGAAAATTGGAAAGTCCTCTTCCTCGAGCTACTCTTGCTCCTTCAGGAATCTCATAAGCCAAAGTTCTAAAAACTTTTCCCCGATCAGTAAAAAATAGTAAGGAATCATGGGTCTGAGCCAAAAGGAAGTGCTCTACAATATCATCCTGTAAGGTTTTCATCCCTAAAATTCCTTTTCCTCCTCTCTTCTGAATTTTGTAAGTGGTGGGATTTATTCTTTTAATATAGCCACCTTGAGTTAAAGTAATAATCGTCTCTTCTTGGGGAATCAAATCCTCCTCAGCAATTCCCCCAACTTTTTGAACAAAAACCTTTGTTCTCCTTTCATCGCCAAAATTTTCTTTAAGCTCTCTGAATTCTTTTTTGACAACTTCCTTTATCTTTTTGGGGCTCTTAAGAATAACTGTAAGTTCTTTAATTTTTGACAGTGTTTCTTTAAGTTCGTCTTCAATTTTTTTCCGTTCTAATTTTGCTAAAGCAGATAATTTTGTTTCTAAAATAGCATTAGCTTGAATTTGGGTTAATCTAAATTTCTTGATTAAATTTTTCTGAGCATCCTCACGATTCTTTGAACTTTTAATTGTTTTTATCACTAGGTCAATCCTGGATAGGCATTTATCTAAGCCCTCTAAAATATGAGCTCTCTCTTTTGCTTTCTCTAAATCATATTTTGTTCTTCTATAAACTACTTCTTTCCGATGTTCAATAAAATAATTTAAAATATCAACAAGGGAGAGAACTTTTGGCTGTATTCTTTCAGTTAGGGCTAACATATTCAAATGAAAGGTCTTTTGCAAATCAGAAAATTTATAAAGCCGATTCAAAATCTTTTGAGGATAGGCATTCCTCTGAAGGTCAATTACAATTCTCATCCCCTCTTTATCCGATTCATCCCTAATATTTTTTATCCCCTGAATCCTTTTTTCTTGAACCAATTTAGCAAAATGTTCAACCAATCTTGATTTTTGAACTTGATAAGGGATTTCGGTAATTACAATTCTCATTTGGCCGGTCTTCTTTTGTTCCTCTATCTCTACTTTTCCTCTGGTCACAATTGGTCCCCTTCCCTGAGAATAGGCAGAAATCATATCTTTTCTACCATAAATTGCTCCTCCCCCTGGAAAATCCGGACCCCTGATAAAATCAAAAATGTCCTCAGTAGTTTTTTTGGGCTCGTCAATCAGACAAATTAAGGCCTCAATCAGTTCAGAAAGATTATGGGGAGGAATGTTGGTCGCCATTCCAACAGCAATACCTAAAGAACCATTTAAAAGAAGTTGAGGTAGAGGAGAAGGTAAAACTGTTGGTTCTTTTCTTGTTCCGTCATAATTATCTACAAAATCAATTGTATCTTTCCCAATGTCTTTTAACATTTCCTCGCCAATTTTTGAAAGTCTAGCTTCGGTATACCTCATAGCAGCAAATTCTGACGGGTCATCAATTGAGTTATGAACAAAAATTCCAGCATCTAAAGCAAAATTGTGCCAAGGCTCAGTAGTTAAATCATAAACATCTTCTCTTTTGCGAAGAACTCTAATTTTAATTATTTTGTGATTATGTTTTTTAGCTTCTGCTATAATTTCTGGAAAGTTATCAAAATAATTCAATGCGTTCTCAATTTTCGGAATGCCGTCATTAGTCCTCACTTTTTCATATATTTTAGGAGTTACCTTTGGATATTTATTTAAAAGAGAATAAACATAACCTAAAATTTTACTCTTTATTACTTTTTCTTTATAAGCAGGATCCTGCCAGTGCTTATGCAAAGCAATTTTTGCTTTCTTGATTAGATCTTTCATAAAATTCGGGTCTCCTTTCATCCGCTGGATATTCCGATTCCTTACAGCTTTGATAATTTTTTCTCTAAACTCTGAATCTTGCCACTGCTTAATAGCTTTTTCTCTATGAAGTTCCCGGGTTTCCGGATCTTCCCATAATTTCTTTGCCATTTTACTAAAATACTCTTTTGCGTATTTTGTTCGGTGTTTGGGATCCTGCCAGAGTGTTTTCAGGGCTCCACAAACTTTTCTTCGATATTCAGGATCTTCCCAAAGTTTCTTAGAAATCTTGCTTCGCCTATCCCGCCATAAAGGATCACTATATTTCTTCTTCATCAACTTTGACATATATTCTCGATACTTCGGATCCAACCACATTTTCAGTGAATTTTCTCTCATTTCTTGAATTTTTTGAACTCGATAATCTTTATCCTGCCATCTTTTTTTCATTTCTTCTGATTTTAATCTGCTTAATAGCTTCTGGAAATCTTTTCTTTTCCATAAATTTTTAAGATTCTTACTACAAGCTTCTGCCATATATTTTCTATATTCCGGATCTTTCCACAACTTTTTAATTCTTTGGGAGTGTCTTTTTCTAAATTCAGGATTCTTCCAAAGTTTTTTATTTAAATTTTTAGCTCGTTGGGAGAAAACTTCTCTGTGATCTTCTATGAATTTCTTTCTGCCTTCAGCTATTTTTTTAACATATTCTGGATAATTTTGGTGGCGCCAAGAAGCAATTTCTTTATGATATTTCCAATGATCTTGCCATTGAATTCTGATAATATTATCTGGATTATTATTTAACTTATTTAAATCTCTATGATGTCGAATCCTTCCCGCTTTCTTCTTATAGACCCCTTTCTCTAAATTCCATTTATCAGCCAGATGATGAGTAAACCCCCATTTATTTGTCATCGGTTGATATAATATTTCATATCCTTTTAAATTTTTGTCTTCTTCTCCGCCATAGAGTTTACTGTATAAAGGCATTAAAGAATCGCCGGGTTTTAAGTTTTGAGCTTCTTGATAGGTTCCGTCTCTCAACATAAATCGATGGTCCAATGTACATCTAATTTTTTCTCCGTTATCTAAAGTCACCTCCATTATTTTTTCTTTTTTTCGAGTCAATCTTGGGCTCTTAATTTCGGTAATTTCAATTTTTTTAGTTTGAGGATTAAAACTAAAAGTCCAATGTTTCTTACCTTGTTTTTGCTCTTCTATTAAATCTCCAAAACTTAAACTTCTTCCATTAGTTAATCTTACTTTTGTATCTTTTGTAAAACAACCCCAATTTCCTTGGCCGTTAATCAAAGGATATCTTAAAGAAAAATCTTGAGCCATTCGGGCCATCGCATCATAAACAGATTGGTCGCCGTGAGGATGGAGCCATCCAAGAGTCGATCCGACGACAGTTGCTGATTTTCTAAATTTAACTGTATGTCCTAATCCCATTTCATGCATTGCATACAAAATTCGGCGGTGGACTGGTTTTAGACCATCGCGAACATCAGGAAGAGCCCGGGAAATAATAACTGACATGGCATAGTCAATATATGACTCCTTCATTTCATTGACTATCCTCTTGGGCTCAACACGACCTACTTCTATGTTTTGTTTTTCTTTATTGCTCATTGTTTCTTAACTCTTTTCCCTCATCAATTTTCGGTATTTTTATTTCTGGGAGATTTTCTAATTCTCCTCTAAAAGAAGGTAGGTTCATTTTCTTAATAAATTCTTCTTTCTCAAATTTTTTGAGCTTTTGATAAGAACTATTAATCCACCAAATTACTAAACCTAAACCCAGAATAATAACTACGCTCCAAAGAACCATCTTTCTTATGTATTCCGGCTGACTTTGAAGTTTTTTCAGAAAACCCACGATTTTGTTATGGTTTCAATGCGATTATTTTTGCTTCTTCTCCAGAAATATCCTTTTTCTTAATAGACAACTTGGATAAAGGTTCTATTGATTTTATTCCCAGAAGTTTTAAAAACTTAGTAAGCTCATCTAACTTTACCCTGTTAAATAATTTCGCCTTTGGCGAAATTCCCGCTTCGCGGGATTTAACAGGGTGAACCCTTAACCTTGGAATCTGATAATACATTGGTATAATAATTTTTGGCTCGATTTGGGACATTACTTTTACAGCTTCCCCTGCCTCAAGCGTTTCTTTCCCTCCTATTGGAACCATTAATATATCTACCTTGCCAATTCTTCCTATCTGGTCCGGGGTCAATTCTTTTTGCTCTAATTTACCAAGATGGCAAATTTTCATTTTTTCGACCTCAATAGTATAAATAACAGTTTTTTCAGAAACCTCTCCCTTTTTTGAAGGAATGCCTTGGATATAAGCTCCTTTTACATTATATTCTCCAGGACCATTGATTAAAAAAAAATTCCCAGACAATATTCTTTTGCTACTATAGCTAAACAACAAAATATCTGCCTCGGTTTTGGGTGGCCGAAGACCAATTTCCTTTTCAAAAGGATCTATCAATATATTAACAGAACCATTCCTACTCCTGAGAGTATTAAGCCGAAAACAAGTTTGCCCGTACCAGGTGATAATCATGAAAGAATAGAAGCGGAACAACGCGGATAATTACGCAGAAAAACGCAGAAGAAGATATCAGCGTAAATCCGCGTAATTATCTGCGTTTATCTGCTTCTACAAATATCTTATCACAACTTAAATTAAGTTTCAACTCTTGCTTTTTTAAAAAGTTTATATTATATTAGAAATACTGTGAAAAAAATACTTGAGCAAAATAATTTATTAAAACCTTTGAAACTAGGCGAAGTTGTTAAAGGTAAAATTATAAACAAGGGAAAGGCCTCTGTGTTTTTAGATTTGGGAAACTGGGGAACAGGAATAATTTACGGAAAAGAGTTTTATCAAGCAAAAGACAAACTGAAAGATTTAAAAATCGGAGATAATGTCTCTCTAAAAATAATAAGTCTTGAAAACGAAGAAGGTTATATTGAACTTTCTTTGACTAAAGCGAGGAAAGAACTTGCTTGGAAGCAACTTTTAGAGAAAAAGGAACAAAATGAAACTCTCCAGGTAAAAATCTCAGCTGCCAACAAGGGAGGACTTTTAACAGAAGTTTCAGGCATCCCTGCCTTTATTCCAGTTTCTCAATTATCACCTGCTAATTATCCAAAAATAGAAGATGGAGATAACCAAAAAATTTTAAGAGCTCTTCAAAAATTTATAGATAAAGAAATGGAAGTAAAAATCCTTGATTTTGACCCCAAGGAAGGAAAACTCATTTTGTCTGAAAAAGCAAAAGAGGACAAAAAGATAAAAGAAATTTTAAAAAATTATAAAGTAGGAGATATGGTTGAAGGGGAGATTACTGGTATTGTTAATTTTGGCGCTTTTATCAAATTTCCTTCAACCCCAGGGAATGAAAAATTAGAAGGTCTTATTCATATTTCTGAATTAGACTGGCAACTAATTGAAGACCCGTCTCGGGTAGTTAAGGTTGGACAAAAAGTTAAAGCAAAAATTATTGATATCTCAAATAATAAAATTTCTTTATCATTAAAAGCTCTAAAAAAGAATCCTTGGCAAGACATTGAGAAAAAATACAAAAAAGGCGATGTTATCAAGGGAAAGGCAATAAAAATTAATCCCTTTGGCGTCTTTATCCAAATCTCTCCAAAAATCCAAGGGTTATCTCATATTTCTGAGTTTGGTTCTCAGGAAAAGATGGAAGAGGCCTTAAAAATCGGAGAAAAATACGATTTCCAAATTTTATCAATTGAACCAATCAAACATCGAATGAGTTTAAAATTGGTTAAAATAAATAAAAAATAGAAAATAGAAACACAAACAAAAATGAGACCGGTTTCTTTTTATTCAGCGAAACCCGCGCAAAACCTTGACAAATTTTAAATCGGGTGTATAATAGAAACGTAAAGCTCTTTTGAATATTAGGATTAGGGATAGGATAGATGGGCAGAAAGGAGATAATTATGAATAACGGGAATAACCACCTTTGCCCGGGTTGCGGAGAAACAAAATGCCAGAACGGGAAATTTATCTGCCGGACCTGTTTTGAAAGATGGCAGATAGATTCTGGGAAGTCTATCGCCCAGTGCGGAGAGCCAATCCCGATGCCAGTCTGGGTAGAGCCCAGAGCCGAGAGCATCTTGACAGGGGTCAGAAGAAAGCTCAAAGAAGTACGGGTAGGCTACGAGAACCTCCAACAGGAAGTGGCAGACAGTGCTTACAAGAAACTGACTGAGAAACTCGAAAATCGCCAGGTCAGCCGCGGTGAGTTCCTCATTGCGCTTGATACTATCAAGCAAGAACTCTGGAAAGACCGCGGCGGCAACTCTCTATACCGAGAGCTCAAGGTCCTTCAGGAGACAAGCAACTGTCTCAGGATAATAATCCAGAATCTTGAGAAGAAAAAGGCTGAGTACGAAAAGGCTCAGGTCAGTAATGCCGGTTCTCCTCAGTCCCCGGAGGAAGAACACGAGCAGCAGATTAATGAGGGCTACCAAAGGGTAACCAGAGAGAATTCTCCTCCTCAAGAAATTCCCAAGCAAGAGGAGCTGGAAGCTGTTGAGGTCCCGGTTCCCGACAAACCTGTCGAGGTCAAGAAGACCAATTGACAAACTAATGAACAGTGCCCAAATCTGTCCTTTCCCTTTTCCCTATATTAACAGGCCCCAAACAACAAAGTCACTGGGGCTTTTTTCTTGAAATGTTTTAGTAATTGTGTTAAATTTATAAAAGAAAAAGGGAAAGAAAAATTATGAAAAATTTGATAAAGAATTTTATATTTATCTTACTTATTTTCCTGATAATTTCAGGGGTTTTTGCTTTGTTTGCTCAGCCCTTTGAAAAAGAAAAAGAAATTTCCTTAACCCAATTAGTTGAAGATATCAATCAGGAAAAAATTAAAGAAATCACTGCTTTCGGCTCAGAACTTTCTATTTTGTATCAAGATGAAACAAAAGCAAAATCAAGAAAAGAAACAGAAACCGGTCTCCATGAGACACTAATAGCCTATGGAGTAAATGAAGAAAAATTAAGCAAAGTAAATACTGATATTAAAGAAGAGAAAAAAGGATTCTGGGGCGGAATAGGACCAATTTTAATATTTGGTTTGTTCCCCCTTTTAGTTTTTGGTTTATTTTTCTTTTTTATTTTTCGTCAGGCAAAAGCTGGAGCTACTCAGGCATTTAGTTTCACCAAAGCCAGAGCTCGGCTTTTTGGAGCTGAAGGCCATCCAAAAGAAAAAATTACCTTTAAAGACGTTGCCGGTTTGAAAGAAGCCAAAGAAGAATTAAAAGAAATCGTTGATTTCCTAAAAAACCCCAAAAAATATTTAAAGATGGGAGCGAGAATCCCAAGAGGGGTTTTGCTTTTAGGTCCAGCCGGAGTTGGCAAAACTTTGTTAGCGCGTGCCGTAGCGGGAGAGAGCAATGTTCCTTTTTTTTCAATCTCCGGCTCAGAATTTATTGAGATGTTTGTTGGTGTGGGAAGCTCGAGGGTCCGGGATTTATTTGCTACTGCTAAAAAAGCTGGAAGGTCAATAATTTTTATTGATGAGATTGACAGCATTGGTCGAATGAGAGGAACAGGAATTGGCGGCGGTCATGATGAAAGGGAACAAACCCTGAATCAGATTTTAGCCGAAATGGATGGTTTTGAAAGAGACGATACGCGAATAGTTCTCGCAGCCACTAATAGAGGAGATATCCTGGACCCAGCACTTTTGCGACCTGGTAGATTTGACCGAAAAGTAGTTTTGGACTTGCCTGATATTAAAGGTCGGGAAGAAATTTTGAAAATTCATTGTCGGGGAAAACCCTTAGCTTTAAATGTTAATCTAAGAGAAGTGGCAGAACGTACCCCGGGGTTTTCTGGTGCTGATATAGCTAACGTAGTTAATGAAGCGGCGATTTTAGCTGCCAGAAGAAATAAAAATCAAATTTACCAAGAAGAATTTCTAGAATCAATTGAGAAAGTTTTATTAGGGCCGGAAAGAAAAAGCCATATTTTATCCAAAAAAGAAAAAGAAATCGCTGCTTATCACGAAGCCGGTCATGCTTTAGTTTCCACTTCTCTGCCCGAAGCCGAGCCGATTAGAAAAATCTCAATTATCGCCAGAGGGATGGCTGCTGGTTACACCTTAAAAATGCCGGCTGAGGAAAGAAAAATTAAAACCAAAAAAGAGTTTTTGGCCGAAATGGCAACTCTACTTGGCGGATATTGTGCTGAAAAAATAAAATTTAAAGAAATTACCACCGGAGCATCTAATGACTTAAAAAGAGCTTCTGACCTAGCCAGAAAATTAGTTAAAGAATATGGTATGTCTCCCTTGGGACCGATTTCTTTTGGAGAAAAAGAAGAATTAGTTTTCTTGGGAAAAGAAATTTCCGAACAAAGAAATTATTCTGAAGAAGTAGCTGCCAAAATTGATAAAGAAGTGGAAAAATTTGTCAAAAATGCTGAAAAAGGAGCAAGGAAAATTTTGTTAAAACGAAAAAAATTGCTCAATAAAATTGCTAAAACTTTAATTGAAAAAGAAACTATTGAAAGAGAAGAATTTGAGAGTTTGGTAGGAAAAGGTGAGAAAGAAAAAAAACGAACTAAATCCAAAAAAACTCGTCCTCCCTCTTTAAAAGTTAAAATAAAAGAGGTAAAATAAATATCTGCGCACGTAGCTCAGTTGGTCAGAGCGCGTCTCTTATAAAGACGAGGTTTCGCTGGTTCGAGTCCAGCCGTGCGCATATGGGCGCTTGGCGCAGTGGTTAGCGCGTCTCGGTGACATCGAGAAGGTCGGGGGTCCAAATCCCTCAGCGCCCACATGGGAATCAAGGTAATTTATGAAGATAAGAATGTTTTGGTTATAGATAAGCCGGCTGGGATTGTTGTCTATCCACCCACCTCCGCTGACTCGGCCTCCGTAGCCGAAACTACTTCGGCAAAGGGGGCAGCTACGGCGGGCAAGGAAGAAAAAACTTTAATTGATTATCTTTTAGAAAAATACCCTGTTCTTAAAAATGTGGGAAAAGTGCCGAGATACGGAATTGCTCATCGATTGGATAAAGATACTTCCGGAATTCTTTTAGTAGCTAAAAACAATAAAAGCTTGATTTTTTTACAAAAACAATTTAAAAAAGGAGAGATAGAAAAGAAATATATTGCCTTAGCAGTTGGAAAAATTGAAGAAAGCAAAGGAGAGATTAATACCCTAATTGGAAGAAGCCCGAAAAATGGGACAAAGCAAAAGGTTTATTTACCCTTAGAGACAAGCTTAAAAAGGAAAAGAAAAGCGATTACTAAATACAAAGTAACCCAAAGACTTAAGGGCTATACACTGCTTGAAATTATTCCAAAAACCGGGAGAAAACATCAAATTAGATGCCATCTTGTTTATCTTGGCCATCCGATTGCCGGAGATAAGATATATGGCTTTAAAAATCAGCCTTGTCCAAAAGAGCTTGACCGTCAATTTTTACACGCAAGCTTTCTTAAAATAAAATTGCCGAATGGCAAAGATAAAGAATTCATATCTGAACTGCCGGAAGATTTGAGAAAAATACTTAATAATTTAAAATCCAAGCAGTGAACTTTTAATATTATGGCTACTAAACTTGAAAATTTTACTAAAATCCAATTAAAAAAAGATTTGCCTGATATTCGACCAGGAGACAATGTTCGAGTTTACCAAAAAATTAAAGAAAAAGACAAAGAAAAAATTCAGGCCTTTGAGGGTTTAGTTATTGCCAGAAAACACGGTAAAGGAGTTTCGGCTACAATTACTGTCAGAAAAGTAATTTCTGGCATCGGGGTAGAAAAAATCTTTCCTATTCATTCCCCTCTTATCGAGAAAATAGAAATTTTAAAAAGAGGGAAGGTTAGAAGAGCAAAACTTTATTATTTAAGAAAGGCAAAAGGTAAAAAAGCAAAATTGAAAAGAAAAGAGTTTGTCGAAGCAGTGGTTGGGGAAGAACCATCCTCCTCCGCCGAGGCTTCGGAGGACAAGAAAGAAGAAATTGTTGAAGAAAAACCAGCACAAGAAGAGGAAACAAAAGAAGAATCTGAGAAAGAAACAAAGAAAGAAAAATAATAAGCCCAGGTGATGGAACGGTTTACATAGCGGCTTGAGGGGCCGTGCTCATTATGAGCGTGCGGGTTCGAATCCCGCCCTGGGCACATGGGCACTTGGCGCAGTGGTTTAGCGCGCATCGCTTACATCGATGAGGTCGGGGGTTCAAATCCCTCAGTGCCCATTATTCTTTCATTCAAACATTTTAACATTTAAGCATTCTAATGTTGATTTATAAAATTGTTTTTATGTTAATATGTTAGTATAAATTTAAGCCGCGGTAGCTCATGTAGTAGAGCGCAATTCTGAAAAAATTGAGGTAGCCGGCGCACGTCCGGCCCGCGGCACAAATTTATTGCGGGTATCGTATAGTGGCTATTATATCTCCTTGCCATGGAGAAAACACGGGTTCGACTCCCGTTACCCGCTCAACTATTGACATAAATAAACTAACATGTTAAAACCCCTTCAAAGGGGTTTTAACACTGATATGGGTATTCTTCCAAAAAGTCCTAAATTTTTAGGCAAAAACACTTTAATTATCTTAATAATTGCTGGAATTCTGACCGGCGTTTTAGTGTTTGGAATAATAGAAATTCAAAAAGCAAAAGCCGAATCTCCTTCTAACCCGTCTCCTATTTTAGAATTGTCAATAACTCAAGGAAACAGTCTTTTGTCAGTGTCTGACCCTTCTCTTCCAGAACCTAAAACTGTTCAGCGAATAAAAATGATAATTACTGCCTATTCAAGTACCCCTTGTCAAACCGACAGTACCCCTTTTATAACTGCAGCTGGAACTTGGGTCAAAGATGGAATTGTAGCTAATAATTTTCTTGATTTTGGGACAAAAATTAGAATACCAGAAATATATGGTGATAAAATTTTTGTAGTTGAAGACAGAATGCATTGGAGCAAAAGTTATTATCAGCTTGATATCTGGTTTCCAGAATATTGGCAGGCAAAAGATTTCGGAGCAAAAAGGGCTTATATTGAAGTTTTAGAGAATTAAATTGTAAAATATAAATCTAAATGGATTTTTAAAGCCTCCGGCTTAAGCCGGAGGCTTTAAATTTTGATTACTATATTGAATATTCTCTTTTTTGGTGCGCTATATTGAAAATAGTTAGAACCCCAGTAGTAAAGCAAAGCTTACTACGGGGCACAGCATTTTTCGCCGCCGAAGGCGGTAAGGAAGCCCCCAAAAAATTTGAGCGGCTTCTTGACCATCCGAAGCTTTAGCGAAGGAAGTCGCTGCATTCTTTAACAATTTCAAGTTTTTCTATGAGTTAATAATGACTCATTACAGTAAATTTTTCAAGAAAAAAATGAGCTTGAAAAATTTACTGCTTTGGCGGCAAATTCTTTAAAAAAATTACGCCACGAGATTTACTCTCACGGCGTAGACGCCGAGCCTATAGTCAACTCGGCTAATGGAAGTGAGGTGGGTAGGCGTACTCCTTCGGTGGGTTACTGGCGTCGTAGAGAAAACCCCTATCCCAGAAGAGAGCCTTCTGTAGCCACGTCCTCTCTGGGGACTTCCTCCAAGTAGCGTAACTCCACTTGAAAGAGTTGTCGTACCCGAAAGAACCACCCCCCGCAGTCATGAAGTCCATTTCATCGCCAGCCAGCATGACTTGGTAGAGAGTCGCGTTTTCCTGGGCAGCGGTGCGGAATGTATGCCTCGCCACCCTGCCGAGAGCGAAGATGCTCAAAAAGACGACCACCACTAGAAATATCCGGACTAGACGCATGATTCACCTCCCTTTTAAGGTTCTATTTACCACGAGTCCCTCGTGGTAGGGGTTATTTGCTATGATTTTCAATAACGCTTTATTTTAGCATAATTGCTGGTTTATGTCAAGCTCGCAGGGGTCGAATAAACAAAAACAGAAATTCCTCAAAATTTCTGCAATAAACGATATGAAAAAATTTTCTTTTACCCCTTCGGTAAACTCAGGGTAGATAAAATATGGTTAGAGCCGACCCACATACCAGAGCGAAGCTCGGTGCGGGATAAATATTTTTTACAGGCCTGCCCCGTAGTGAACGCAAAGCGTTCTACTATTAGGGTTCTTTGGCAGTTTATTCATTTTCTTTCTAGTTCCTTTTTCCAGACGCTATTTTAGGAATGCTCTCTAATTTCCAGCAAGATATAAAAATCGTTTTTAATTAAAAAATAGAAACGATAGTTTCTATCAACTCGGGCTTGCCAAACTCCTCTTTTCTCATCGTACTTTTTCACTCGTAAGGAAGGATGATGAAAATTTTGCAATAAAAAATTAATTTGCTTTTTAAATCTTTACTTTGTTTCTTTGGGAGCTAACTTAAAACTCCTACTAAAATGAGGAGTATAGGTAACTTTCATTTCCTTTCTAAACTTTTAATTAAATCCTCTGTCCCATTAAAAGGCCCAATTATTTTTCCTTTCTTGACCTCTTGTAAAGCTTCTCTAAGCCCTTTTTCCAGTTCTAACTTAGAGATTTTCATTTTAGTTATTTTCTGAAGGTTCTCCCAATCTTTTTTAGAAACAACAACCAATGTTTCTCCTTGGGTGATTTTTTTTGGAATAGTAAATATAGCCATATTATTATTTTTTTACATTTTCATTTTATAACTTTATCCTCTAAGTGCCAATTTTGATACAATAAGTGCCCGGGGTGGGACTCGAACCCACACGGGATTTCTCCCATTTGATTTTAAGTCAAACTTGGTTACCAGTTACAACACCCGGGCAATTATCTTGAGGCCGTGGTGGGAATCGAACCCACGTAAAGGGATTTGCAGTCCCCTGCCTAAAGCCACTTGGCTACACGGCCATTTTATTATTATACCATTTTTTAGAGCTTTTTTCAATCGTTTTGGTCTTTAATTTCTTCCAAAAGTTCCTCAATTCTTGCTGCCCGGCTAGTTCTTTCTTCTTTTTCAAATCTTATTTTAGGGATAGGCCTCATTTTTAAACGCTTATTCAATCTTTGCTGGAGACCATAGATTCTTCTATTTAAAGTTTCAAAAACCTCAGCAGTTTCCTCTTCTGGTATTACTGAAACATATATCTTCGCCTGGTTTAAATCCTTTGAGGTCTCTACCCGAGTAAGAGTCACTAAAACATCTTTGGGAAAATCAACCCCTTTTAAAAGAATCTGCGATAATTCTCGCTTTATTAGATTATTAACTTTTTGAATACGCTGAGACACGAATCTGCTAAATTTTAAAGTTTGAAAATTGATTGTAAATTAAAAATTGAAAATTGAAAATTTTAAAGCTCTGCTTTTTGTTTCTCCTGTTTGTATATCACCAAGACATCTCCTTCCTCAATTTTTATATCTCCTTCATAAAGTATTCCGCATTCTGAGCCTTTGGCTATTTCCTCAACATTCTTTTTCTTTAGCTGAAGTTCAACAATTTTCCCTCTACCAACTTTTTCTTCATCTCTATAAACTTCAAGCAATTCTCCTTTTTTAACTTTACCTTCAATTATTTTTCCTCCAATAACCTGGCGTTTTTTTTCTGTCCGAAAAATTAGCAGAATTTTAACTTTTCCTAAATCCTGACGGACTATTTCGGGTTCCAATCTTTTACCTAAGGCCTGCCTGACTGCCTGAGCTAATTCATATATTACATCAAAAGTCATTATTTTTATTTTTTCTCTCAAAGCCAAGCTTTTAGCAATGGGATTTGTTTTTACTCGAAAGCCCATAATTATAGCTCTAGCTCCTCTGGCTAATTTTACATCAGAATCACTTATATCCCCCACCTCTCCCTTCAAAATCCTTAAAATAACTTTATCCTGAGGAAGTTCTTTTAAAACCTCCTCAATTGCCTCAAGCGAGCCCAAAACATCAATTTTTAAAATCAAATTTAAAACTTTTTTATTTGGCTCAACCTTAAGCACCTGGGGAGCTGGTTTAACTGGCCCTTCAAGCCCTTTTTTAGCTGCCTCAAGAGCAGCAAAAACTTTAAATTTCTCCCCAACTCCAGGCACATTTTCAAACCCAAGAACAATAGCTGGCATTGAGGGAAGGGCTTTTTCAATAGAAATGCCCTGAAAATCTTCCATAATTTTAATTTTTCCAAAAGCAGAAGAAGTTCCTATAACATTGCCTTTTCTTAAAATTCCATTTCCCAAAATTAAAGTAGCGGTTGGACCGCGCAAAGAATCTAAATATGATTCAATCACTACTCCCTCAGCCGGTTTTGAGATATCTCCTTTTAAATTCTCCATTTCGGCTACTAATAAAATTAATTCTAAAAGGTCTGGGATTCCCTTTCCGGTTTTTGCTGAAAGCTCTATTGAGGGAACTTTACCTCCCATTGATTCAACCAAGACATCCTGAGTTGCCAGCTCTCTTTTTACTTTTTCAGGGTTAGCTTCTGGCTTGTCTATCTTATTAATAGCCACAATCATTGGAATTTGAGCTTTCTTTATATGAGAAATGGCCTCTTTTGTTTGGGTTTTTACCCCTTCCTCAGCGGCCACTACTAAAATAGCAATGTCAGCTACCTTTGCCCCCCTTGATCTCATAGCCGAAAAGGCTTCATGCCCGGGGGTGTCAATGAAGGTAATTTTTTTGGCCTGATGCTCAATCTCATAAGCTCCGATATGTTGGGTAATCCCACCAGCTTCTTTTTCTATAATCTTTAGGTCTTTAATACTTTCGAGGAGACTTGACTTCCCATGATCAACATGACCCAAAACAACCACCACCGGCGGTCTTGTTTGAAGATTCTTATTTTGTTTTTCAGCTGTTTGGAACATGATTGTTAATAGCTTTTGATATCGCTTTCTTTTCTTCGTCAGACAAGGAATATTCAGAAATACCATTTTTAATTGGTTTTCCATAAATTCGGTTTCCCTCTTTAGTATATAAGCTGCTAACCACTATTCCGTTATTATTTCCATCAAGTAGAGCAATAGAAAAACTTTGGTCGCCCCCTACATCAGAAAAAGGATTATATCTAACTATCCCTGTTTTCTGAACAGAAAATTTAGCTTCTTTTTTTAAATTCTCCAATCCCTCAGAAATTATCTCAATTTTTTTCTCTAAATCTCTAATTTGATTTAAAATTCCTTTTAAATCTTTCGGCTCTTTATTTTTTTTAAAAAAATCAAACATATTTTTTGTTGGTAATCTTATAATTATTGCGGCTAATTAGCCGAATTGCCCCAACTGGCGGAGGGTGTAGGATTCGAACCTACAAGGGATTTCTCCCACTGGTTTTCGAA
>CAYUSS010000002.1:0-77790 GCA_964447515.1 uncultured Candidatus Saccharibacteria bacterium
AATTAAGAACCTGCCTCGCTAACGCTCGGCAGAACCTTGATTCGCTAAGGAATAAATTATATATTCTTGAATTAATTAAAATCCGCTGAATTAACGCAGATAGCTACGCCGAATTTACGCTGATATCAGCGTTTATCAGCGTAGAAATCAGCTGTCTATCAGCGGTTTGTGAAGCAAACATGGCAAAAGAAAAATTTGAGAGAGTAAAACCTCATATTAATGTTGGTACCATTGGTCACGTTGACCATGGGAAAACTACTTTAACTGCCGCGACACTCCATGTTTTAGGTTTGAAAGGGTTAAAAGCCATGGAGAAAAGCGTTGACCAGATTGATGCGGCCCCAGAGGAAAAAGCCAGGGGTCTGACAATTTCTATTTCTCACCTTGAATACGAGTCAGAGAAAAGACACTATGCCCATATTGATTGTCCTGGACACGCTGACTATATTAAAAATATGATTACCGGAGCTGCTCAGATGGATGGAGCAATTTTGGTTGTTTCCGCTCCTGACGGTCCTATGCCCCAGACCAGGGAGCATATTTTATTGGCTCGTCAGGTTGGTATACCTTCAATAATTGTCTTCTTGAATAAATGCGATATGGTAGATGATCCAGAAATCATTGACTTGGTTGAATCTGAGATTAGAGAACTTCTAAAAAAATATAAATATCCTGGAGATGAAGTTCCGATAATCCGAGGGTCTGCCTTCAAAGCTCTTGAAGCGAAATCAGTAGACGATGAAGTAGCTAAACCAATTTTAGATCTGGTTAAGGCTTTGGATGAATATATCCCCGAACCGGTTAGAGATATCGAAAAGCCCTTTTTAATGGCTATTGAAGATATTTTCTCTATTGCCGGACGAGGAACTGTTGCTACCGGGAGAATTGAAAGAGGAATAGTTAAATCTAATGAAGAAGTGGAATTAGTTGGTTTACGACCTACCAAAAAAACAGTTGCAGTGAGTATAGAGATGTTTAATAAAATTCTTGATGAAGGAAGGGCAGGAGATAATGTTGGAGTTTTGCTTAGAGGGCTTAAAAAAGAAGAGATTGAAAGGGGACAAGTTTTGGTAAAACCAGGCACAGTTACTCCTCATACTGAATTTGAGAGTGAAGTCTATATTTTGACTAAAGAAGAAGGAGGTCGTCATACTCCTTTCTTTAATGGATATAAACCCCAATTTTATATCCGAACCACTGATGTGACCGGGGACGTAATATTACCAGAGGGGACAGAGATGGTTATGCCCGGAGATACTGTTAATTTGAAAATTAAATTAATCGCACCAGTAGCCCTTGAAGAAAAACAAAGATTTGCAATTAGGGAAGGAGGAAAAACAGTGGGGGCAGGAGTGGTAACCAAGATAATTAAATAAAGAAAATAGAAATTAGTTAATGGAAATTAGAAATTAGTAATGGGAAACAAAGGAGGGCATCTGGATATCGGGAGATCCAGGAATAGGAAATCAGATTATCAGGGGATCCGGAAAAAATTAGTTCCTGATATCCGGATTCCCAGATATCCTATTCCCGGATACCCGGATTGCCGGATATCCTCTTCCATTTTCCAAAAATTGTTCTTAAGATGCCTACAAAACAGAAGCAGAAAGTAGTTGAAGAAGCAAAACCAAAGCTTAGAATAAAACTAAAAGCTTACGACTATAAGGTTATTGATAATAGTGCTCGACAGATTATTGAAACAGCTTTAAGATATGGAGCCGAGGTTTTGGGACCTGTTCCCTTACCAACAGAGATTCACAAGTACACTGTGAACCGCTCTTCTTTTGTACATAAGGATAGTCGTGAACAGTTTGAAATGAGAGTTCATAAGAGATTAATCGATATTTTAAATCCTACCCCTAATATGCTTGATGCTTTGGTGAATTTAACTCTTCCGGCCGGAGTTAATATCGAAATCAAAACATAAGACACGAATAGCGCAACTTAAGCCTAGGCTAAGAAAACTGGGATGGGCTATTCCCAGTTTTTTAATTCATTGATTCTATGAAGTTTATTCTCGGTAAAAAATTAAAAATGTCCCAAATTTTTGATGAGAAAGGAAATGTAATTCCAGTAACTTTGGTTGAGACCGGCCCCTGTTATATTACTCAGATAAAAACAAAAGAGAAAGATGGATATGAGGCGGTTCAACTGGGATTTATAAAAAAGACAAAGAAAATTAAAAAAACTGAGAAGGGAAAAGAGTTTAAATACATCAAAGAGCAAAGAACAGAAAACAAAGAATCCACCTCCGCTGACTCTGGCAAGCAAGAATTAAAAGTTGGAGACAAAATTGATGTTTCTATTTTTCAGCAAGGAGATATAGTTAAGGTTTCCGGAATTTCTAAAGGAAAAGGATTTGCCGGTGTGGTAAAAAAATGGGGTTTTAAAGGAGGACCAGCTAGCCACGGAACTAAGCACACTCATAGAACAATGGGCTCAGTGGGCTCAATGTTTCCTCAAAGAGTTATTAAAGGGAAAAAAATGCCAGGAAGAATGGGTTCGGAGAGAATAACGGTTAAAAATTTGGAAATAGTGCAAATTAACCCAGAAAATAACTTGCTTGCAGTAAAAGGAGCGATACCAGGCAGAAAAGGAACATTGTTAGAAATCAGAGGATAGTGTATTAAAATGACTAATGGCAAGTATCTAATTTCTAATAAAATGCTCAATGACCAATAACAAATGTCAAAAAAGAAAAATTGGACATTGGACATTTGAAATTTGGCATTTTATTTGTCATTAGACATTAGGATTTAGACATTTATGAAAGTTGCTGTTTATAATCAACAAGGCAAAGAAGTTAGTACAACTTTATTACCTAAAGAAATCTTTGAGGTTCCGCTAAATTCTGATTTGGTTCATCAGGTTATGGCTTGTCAGATGAGTAACCAAAGGCAAGGGACAGCTCATACCAAAGATAGAAGTGAGGTGCGGGGAGGAGGCAGAAAACCCTGGCAGCAGAAAGGAACGGGAAGAGCCAGGGCCGGTTCTATTCGTTCGCCAATTTGGCGGGGCGGGGGAGTAACTTTTGGCCCGAGAAAAGAAAAAGTTTATAAAAAGAGAATCCCTAGGAAAATAAGAAGAAAGGCATTATTTATAACATTATCTGCTAAAGCTAAAGCTCATTTGATTTTGGTTTTAGATAGTTTAAAGATTGAAAAACTCTTGAAGGACCAAGCACTCAAGACATTGAGCGCTCGGCCTACGGGGCAGGCAAAGACAAAAGATATGGTTAAGATATTAAATAGCTTACCTTGCAAATTAAATTCAGTTTTGATTGCTCTTCCCCAGATAGATAATAATATAATTAAAGCAGTGAGAAATATCCAAAAAGTTGATACGATACAAGCCAAGGATTTGAATGTTTTAGATTTGCTTTCTTATAAATATTTAGTTATACCAAAGGAAGCGATAAAAGTGATTAAAGAAACATTTAGCCAATGAACAGTATAGACAACAAAGAACAAAGAACAATGAACAATTATGGTCTGTTGGTATTTGATACCAATAGACGTCAATATTATTGTTCGCTGTTCGCTGAACTATGGGTTTATTAGATTTTTTTAAAAAAAAGAAAAAGAAAGAAATTCACCCTGTTAAATCCCGCAAAGCGGGAATTTCGCCGAAGGCGAAATTATTTGACAAGGGAAAAGAGAAGGTAGAGAAAAGAAAAACTAAAAAGAGGCCTTTAGAAAAAAAGGAGGAAATTATCAAACCGGAAATCAAGAAACCGAAGAAGAAAATTTCAGAAAGAGCGTACCAGGTTCTCCGTTCTCCTCACATAACAGAAAAGGCAACTATGCTTGAAAAAGAAAATAAATATGTTTTTAAGGTCCGACCTAAAACAAATAAAACTGAAATAAAAAGAGCAGTTGAGGATATATATGGGGTAGATGCAATTGGGGTTAAGATTATTAAGATACCTAAAAAACGAAGGAGATTAGGGAGACAAACAGGATGGAGAAAGGGATATAAAAAAGCGATTGTAAAAATAAAAGAAGGCCAGAAAATAGAGATATTATCAAGATAACAACATATTTAAGATTCGACCTTGGGCATAAAGACCTTATCAATTTAAATATTATGAGAAAAAAGAGAATATCATCAATAAAATTATTGACCAAAAAGAAACCCGAGAAGCGGTTGCTTGTTTCTTTAAAGAGACACGCAGGAAGGAGCAGTTCTGGCCGGATAAGTGTTCGTCATCAAGGAGGTGGGGTAAAAAGACGCTATAGAATAGTTGATTTTGGCCAGGAGAAAATTGACATTCCGGCAAAAGTTATTGCTTTGGAGTACGACCCTTACCGAACTGCCTTTCTTGCTCTTTTGGAGTATAACGATGGAGAGAAGCGCTATCGAATTGCTGCTATGGGGTTGAAAATTGGAGCTCAGATAATTTGTTCAGAAAAAACTGAAATTAAAACTGGAAACAGATTAAAACTAAAAAATATCCCGGCAGGGACTATGGTCTATAATATTGAACTTGAACCTGGGAGAGGAGGAAAAATGGTTAGAGCAGCAGGAGGGGATGCTAAAGTTTTGGTTCAAGAAGGGAAATATACTAACTTAAAGATGTCCTCAGAAGAAATTAGAAGGGTTATTGGGGAGTGTTATGCTACCATAGGAACAGTTTCTCATTCAGAATGGCGGTATACTATTATAAAAAAAGCAGGAATAAGTCGTTTGAAAGGAAAAAGACCAGCAGTCAGAGGAAGTGCAATGAGTCCGGTTGCTCATCCTCATGGTGGAGGAGAGGGAAGATCGTCTATTGGTTTAAAATATCCCAAAACGCCCTGGGGAAAACACGCCTTAGGGGTTAAAACAAGAAGGAAGAAGTGGACAGATAAATATATAATTAAAAGACGAAAAAAGAAAAAAAGGTAATTATGTCTAGAAGTTTAAAAAAAGGTCCATATGTAGATGAAAAACTACTAAAGAAGGTTAAGAAATTGAAACCAGACGATAAGACAGTAATTAAAACCTGGAAACGGGCTTGTACTATTACTCCAGAAATGCTTGGTTTTACTTTTGGAGTTCATAATGGTAAAGAACATATCCTGGTTTATATAACAGAAGAAATGGTTGGACACAAACTCGGAGAATTTTCTCCAACTACAAAATTTGTAAGACATGGCGGAAAAATACAACGCGAATTAGAAAAGAAAGGTGCGGTCAAAGAAGCAGAAAAACTAAAGAAATAATGCAAATAACAGCTAAACTAAAATATTTACGAATAGCGCCCCGAAAAGTTCGGCTTGTCGCTAATCTTATTCGGGGAAAGAGAATTGAGGAGGCTCAAAATATTTTGAATTTTACTATTAAAAAATCAACAAGGCCTATACTTAAACTTTTAAATTCAGCTGTTGCTAATGCCCGTAATAATTTCCAACTTGATTCGAGTGATTTATATATCTCTAAAATTACTGTTGACCAAGGTCCGAAATATAAAAGATGGAGGCCCAGAGCAAGAGGCCGGGTTTCTGAAATCCAGAAAAAGAGTTCCCATATCACTTTAGTATTAGAGAAAGTCCTTCACGGGAAGAAAGTTAAGAAAGTTAAGAAACCAAGAAAAACAAAAGAGGTAAAGAAACCTTCTGTTGTTTCCCAAAGAAGAGAAAAACCAGTAAAAGAAAAAGAGAAAGAAAAGCCGGTGAAGCCGAAATTGAGACCTGAAAAAGAAATTCCCAAGCCTAAAACTGAAAGAGGAATAAAGCGTATTTTCAGGAGAAAGGCCTTCTAATAAAAATGACTCATAAAGTTCATCCAAAAGCATACCGTATAAAGAGAATGAATGATTGGAATTCACGAGGATTTTATAAAAACCATCAAGAATATTTGAAGGAAGATTTTAAGATTAGAGAGTTTTTAAGAAAAAAATTGGGCAAGATTGGAATAGAGAAAATTGAAATTGAGAGATTTCCTAATAAGTTAAATATTATTATTTCTAGCGCCAGACCAGGTCTTATTATTGGACGGGGTGGAGAAGGAATTGAGAAGTTAAAAAAAGAATTAGAGAAAAAACTCGGGATAGCTCCTGTAAAAAAAGATTCTAAGGGTAAACCCCTTACCCTTCCCGAAGGAAAGCCGAGAGGTGAAAAACAGATAAAAATTGAGATTAGAGAAATTAAAAATCCTTGGATTTCTGCTAACTTAAGTGCCCAATGGGCTGCTCGGCAAATTGAGAAAAGAGTTCCTTACCGAAGGGTGTTGAAACAAACCTTGAGCAAGATTTCAGCTTCTAAAGAGGCTAAAGGAGTGAGGGTAGAATTATCAGGACGGCTTAATGGAGCCGAGATTGCTCGAAGAGAATGGGTAAAAACTGGTCGGCTTCCTCTCCAGACCCTTAGAGCTGATGTTGACTATGCCTTGGTCAAAGCCTATTGTTCTTATGGGGTGATAGGAGTAAAGGTTTGGATATACAAAGGAGAAAAATTTGAATGATATGGCGATTTTAATGCCCAAAAAAGTCAAACATCGTAAATGGCAAAAAGGAGTCTCAAAAGGAAAGGAAACTCGGTCAACCGGGCTTGCTTTTGGCAGTTACGGTCTTAAATCTTTAGGAACAAAATACATAACATCGCGGCAAATTGAAGCAGCTCGCCGAGCTATTATTAGATATTTGAGAAAAGGAGGCAAACTTTGGATTAGGATTTTTCCAGATAAACCGATAACCCTGAAAGGAACAGAAGTTCCTATGGGTGGAGGAAAGGGAGCAGTTGATCATTATGTTTTTCCTATAAAACCTGGTCGGATTATTTTTGAAATTGAAGGAATAAAGGAAAAAGAAGCCAAAGAGGCCTTTAGAAAGGCAACTGATAAGTTACCAGTTAAAACTAAATTTATTAAGAGATAGACTATGAAGGCCTCAGAGATAAAACAAAAACCAGAGAATGAATTGCGGAAGCTCTTCAAAGAAAACCGGGAGAGATTACAACGGCTTCATTTTGATTTGGCGTCAGGTAAGGTAAAAAATGTAAGGAAAATCAGGCAGATTAAAAAAGATATCGCCAGGATACTTACTATCTTAAATCTTAAATCTTAAAATTTATGCCTAAAAAACATTTAAAAGGAACAGTAGTTTCTGATAAAATGCAAAAAACAGTAATAGTTGAAGTAGAACGATTAAAAGAACATCCGAGATATAGAAAGATATACAAGGTTCATAAAAAATATAAAGCCCACAATGAGAAAGGAGAATATCATCTGGGTGATAAAGTTGTTATTGAAGAATGCCGTCCCTTGAGTAAAGATAAAAGATGGAAAGTAATTAAGAAAACATGATACAGACACAGACAATGTTAAAAGTAGCTGATAATTCAGGAGCAAAGCTCATTCAATGCATCCGGGTTTTAGGCGGCACTCGGCATAGATATGCCCGAATCGGAGATATTATTGTGGCTACGGTTAAAGTTGCAGAACCGAGAAGGCCGGTAAAGAAACACGATATAGTAAAAGCAGTAATTATCAGACAGAAAAAATCCTTTAGGCGTTCTGACGGCTCATATATTCGATTTGATGATAATGCGGCAGTAATTTTAGAGGCAGGAAAAGAGCCAAAAGGAGGAAGGATTTCTGGTCCGGTATGTCGGGAATTAAAGGAAAAAGGATTTGACAAAATAGCCAGTTTAGCCAAAGATATTGTATAATGCGATGATAATATGCGAATTTAATGCTAATATGCGAATTACTAATAATTTTGTTTACATTATTCGCAATTAGTAGATTGGCATATCATTTGTAGATTGGCATCACATAGTATGAAGATACGTAAAGGTGATACAGTATTAATAATATCCGGGAAAGACCGGGGAAGGAAAGGCAAGGTTATAGAAACTTTTCCTAAAAGGAGTAGAGTTATTATTGAAGGAATTAATTTAAGAAAAAAACACGTAAAACCAAAAAAGTCTGGAGAAAAGGGTCAAATTATAGAAAAGCCCGCCTCTATTGATGTTTCCAATACAAAACTTATTTGTTCTAAATGCAGAAAGGAAACCCGGGTAGGATATAAGATTGAGGGGAAGAGAAAATATAGAATATGTAAAAAATGCGGACAAGAGATATAGAAGGCTAACGCCTTGATTCAAGAATATATATTTATACAATAGCGAATCAAGGTTCTGACGAAGTCAGGTTCTTAATTCAAGATTATATATATCTATACCTTAGCGAATCAAGGTTCTGACGAAGTCAGGTTCTTAATTCAAGATTATATATATCTATACCTTAGCGAATCAAGGTTCTGACGAAGTCAGGTTCTTATATAATTACTTCATTCGGTCGAAATGAAAATTTCGGTCGTCATAAATAAAAATATTTTAATATAATTACGGCATTCGGTCAGAAAAGAAAAATAAATTTTTCTTTTCTTCCCTCACTTGTAATTATAAATTTTTATTTATTCCTCCCTCAATTCTCATTTCTTTCTCATTCGTAATTATGATCAAATTAAAAGATAAATACAAAAAAGAGGTGGTTCCTGCTATGATGAAGAAATTTGGCTATAAAAATCCGATGGCTGTTCCAAGAATTGAAAAAGTTGTGGTCAATACTGGATTTGGTAGGTTGATTGCTGGCAAAACATCAGAGGAGCAGAAAAAGATTTATACCGCTATTTTAGAAGATTTAGCCTTAATTTGCGGACAGAGACCGGTTTTAACCAAGGTTAAAAAAGCAATTTCCGGATTTAAAACAAGAAAAGGAATGTCAATTGGTGCGATGAATACTTTGCGGAAGAAAAAGATGTATGATTTCTTAGAGCGGCTAATTTATATTGGGCTTCCCCGAACTCGAGATTTTCGAGGAATTGATTTGAAATCGTTTGATAGAGAAGGAAATCTTACTATTTCTATTAAAGAGCATATTGTTTTTCCCGAGATTTCTCCAGAAGAAGCTAAAACTATTTTTGGATTTGAGATAACCGTGGTGACAACCGCAAAAAAGCGTGAACAGGAAATAGAGTTGTTAAGGTTGCTCGGATTTCCCATAAAAAAATAAGAACCTCTTCGCTTCGCTCAGAGAACCTTGATTCGCTAAGGAATAAAACACATAATCTTGAATTAAGAACCTGCCTCGCTAACGCTCGGCAGAACCTTGATTCGCTAAGGTAGCATCATATAATCTTGAAATAATGCCTAAAAAATCACAGATTGCAAAATCTAAAAAGAAACCTAAATACAGCAGCAGGATTGTTCGGCGTTGTTTTAGATGCGGTAGAAAACGAGGTTATATGCGTGAGTTTGGATTGTGTAGGATATGTTTCAGAGAGTTAGCCAACGAAGGAAAAATTCCCGGAGTGAAAAAATCTTCATGGTAATTTTAAAATTAGAAAATAGTTGTAGAAAATAGAAAATAATAATGTAAAACAAAGGAGGGCATCTGGATATCGGGAGATCCGGGACTAGGAGATCAGGTTATCAGGGGATCCGGGGAAAGTTAGTTCCTGATATCCGGATTCCCGAATATCCTAGCCCCGGATACCCGGATCGCCGGATATCCTTTTCCATTTTCCAATTTCTATTTCCAATTTCCAATTTCTAATAACCAATTTCTAATATCATGACTGACCCAATAACAGATATGCTCAATAGAATACGTAATGCCCAGGCCGTTTTACATCCAACGGTTTCTATTCCTTTTTCTAATTTAAAATATAAAATTGCTAAGATTTTAGAAAAACAGGGGTTTATTGAAAAAATCGAGAGAAAAGGAAGAAAAATAAAAAAGATTCTTGAAATTACTTTAAAATACCAGAGCTTTCTTAAAGACGGAAGACAGCAAATAAGTCCTGCTATTTCTGGTTTAAAAAGAGTTTCCAAACCCGGGCAGAGAATTTATGGTCGGGTTAAAGAGATTAAACGAGTTCAAGGGGGCTATGGGATGGCAGTAGTTTCAACTTCAAAAGGATTAATGACCGACAAAGAAGCCAGGAAGAAAAAACTAGGAGGAGAAATACTTTGCGAAATATGGTAGAGCATATTCCGTATGTTAATTGTTAGTGTTTTTTTTAATTTAAAAATTTTACAATTTTATAATTTAAAAATAAATTTTAAAATGAATTAATTTTAAAATTATTAAATTTTAACATTTAATAAAAATTCTAAAATTCTAAAATTCTAAAATTCTATGTCAAGAATAGGCAAAAAACCAATTTTAATACCAGAAAATGTGGAAGTGAGTATAGAGGGTCAGAAAATTATAGTAAATGGTCCTAAAGGCGAACTTCAAAAAGAGGTTCGGCCTGAAATTAAGGTTGAGAAGAAGGAAGGAAAGATTTTCATCAATCCCCAAGGAGAAACTAAAAGAACTAAAGCTTTTTCGGGGTTATTCAGGACTCTTATTTTTAATATGGTAAAAGGAGTTGCCAAAGGATATGAAAAAAAATTGCAAATAGAAGGTATAGGTTATAAAGCAAGTTTAGAGGGAGAAGATTTAGTCTTAAGTATTGGATTTTCCCATCCGGTTAAAATAAAACAGCCCCAGGGTATAAATTTCCTAATAGAAAAAAACATTATTACTGTTTCAGGGATTGATAAAGAATTAGTTGGTCAAATAGCTGCTAAAATAAGAAAGGTTCGTCCTCCAGAGCCCTATAAGGGCAAGGGCATAAGATATGTTGATGAGAAGGTAAGAAGGAAAGCGGGAAAGAAAGCAGTAGCGGCAGGATAAAATCCTGAAACCTATAACTTATGACTCAAGAGGATTTGAAAAAACTTAATCTTGAGTTACAGGTTACAAGTTATAAGTTACAAAAGAAATGTTACCCAAGCAACAAAAACGTAAAAGAAGGCACAAGCGAGTGAGGGCTAAAGTGTTCGGAACAAATAAAGTTCCTCGGCTTTGTGTTTTTAGGTCTCCAAAGCATATTTACGCTCAATTGATTGATGACGAGAAAGGTAAAACCTTAGCTTCAGCCGGTGATTTAGGGATTAAGCAGACAAAAGATAAAAAAACAGCTCTGGCTGCCAAGGTTGGGAAATTAATTGCTCAGAAAGCCCAAGAAAAGAAAATTAAAAAAGTAGTATTTGATAGAGGAGGATATAAATATCACGGCAGAGTAAAAGCAGTGGCCGAAGGAGCCAGAGAAGGAGGCCTGGAATTTTAATTAATAGAAGCATATATGGTTTTTCAAAAAAACAAATTAACAAGAAGAAGATTTAATGTTGAGAAAAAGAAGGAGGAGTTTGAGTCCAAGTTGCTTAGTCTGGCAAGGGTAGTCCGAATGACTGCTGGGGGTCGGCGTTTTAGATTTCGGGTAGTAATGGTAACTGGAGATAAAAAGGGAAGGATTGGATTAGGCATTGCCAAGGGAACGGATGTTGCTCAGGCAGTGGAAAAGGCAACCCGGAAGGCAAAGAAAAATTTGATAGAAGTACCAATTGTAAATGGAACAATTTCTCATCAAGTGGAAGCAAAATTCGGAGCAGCTAAAATTTTACTTAAACCCCAAAGAAAAGGAAGAGGATTGGTAGCCGGGGGAACGGTTCGGGTTATATGTACTTTAGCCGGAATAAAAAATATTTCTTCAAAGACTATTGGGAAAACAGGAAGCAAGATCAACAATGCCAAAGCCACCATTTTAGCCTTATCAAAACTAAAATCATCTAAGCCCGGTAAACATCCAAACGTTGAATTTGATTCTGTTTAAATGCTTAAATGTTAAAATGAGGTATGCAATTACATCAATTAAAACCAATTCATAAATTAAAGAAGAAAAAACGCATTGGACGAGGTGGTAAAAGAGGGACCTATTCAGGAAGAGGGATTAAAGGGCAGAAATCACGGGCTGGCAGAAAGTTTGCTCCGGTTATCCGAGGATTGATAAAAAAATATCCAAAATTAAGAGGCTATAGGTTCAAAGCGAAAGAGAAAAATTTAGCAGTTCTTAATCTGGAAATTTTAGATAAGAAATTTAACGATTCAGAGCTGGTTACTCCGAAAAGCTTGCTTGAGAAGAAAATAATTCCTAAAATAAAAGGTAAGATACCTAAGGTGAAAATTTTAGGAAAGGGCAAAATAACAAAGAAACTTATTATTGAGAACTGTGAGCTATCAAAAAACGCAATGGGAAAAATAGAAAAAGCTGGCGGCATAATAAAATCAAAAATTAAAAGTCAAAATGCAAAATGAAAATCTAAAATGCAAAATGATTTATTTTTTTTGAATTTTGATATTTCATTTTGATTTTTGCATTTGAACGAAGCGAATATGTGGTATCACAAAATCATCCAGGTATTTAAAATCCGTGACCTTCGTAAAAAAACCCTTTTTGTTTTAGCAATTTTTGTTGTTTTTAGATTAATGGCTAATATTCCTATGCCAGGAATGAATGTCGAGAATTTAGAGAAATTCTTTGAACGATTTAAGATGATGGGTCTTGTAAGTATGCTTACAGGTGGGGCCCTGAGTAAATTTTCCATTGTGATGTTAGGGCTGGGTCCGTATATTACCGCTGTGATTATTATGCAACTTTTAACTATGATTTTCCCTCAACTGGAAAAAATGTATAAAGAAGAGGGAGAAGCCGGCCGGCAGAAATTCAATCAATATGGAAGATTATTGGCAGTGCCCTTAGCTATGCTCCAAGGATTTGGAATGATAAAGATGTTTCAGAGACCACCAGATCCAGTCATTGGTCCCCTTTCCCCCTTGTTACTTTTTGCTTCGCTTATGATTATTACTGCTGGAACCTTATTTTTAATGTGGTTAGGAGAGTTAATAACTGAAAAAGGGATTGGTAATGGGGTTTCTCTTTTAATTTTTGCTGGGATCATTGCTAGTTTTCCAATGAGTGTTTACCAAGCTTATACTGATATTAGCGTTGACCCAGCTAAGATTCAGAACTATTTGCTCTTTTTTGGTTTGGCTTTGCTCATTATTAGCGGAGTAGTTTTAATTACTGAAGCCAAACGCAATATACCGGTTTCTTATGCTAAGAGAGTTAGAGGAATGAAAATGTATGGAGGAGTTTCTACTTATCTGCCTTTGAATATCAATCCAGCAGGAGTAATCCCTATAATTTTTGCTATGTCAATTTTGCTTTTTCCGGGAATGATTGCTAATTTTTTTAGCGGAACAGAAGGAGCAGTAGGGAATATTGCCGGAAGCATAGCTGCTTTTTTTCAAAACCCCTGGATTTACGGAATTTTATATTTTCTATTAGTTATCCTTTTTACTTATTTTTATACTGCGGTGACTTTTGATCCAAAAGCGATTTCTCTAAATCTTCAAAAAATGGGCGGCTTTGTTCCTGGAATTAGACCGGGAGAGTCAACTGCTAAATTTATCCATTATATTTTAAATAGAGTTTTATTTATTGGGGCTTTGTCTTTAGGTGCAATTGCGGTAATGCCATCTATTGTTGGAGGGATAACAGGAATAATGGTTTTTGGATTTTTGATAGGAGGAACTGCTTTACTTATTGTGGTTAGCGTGGTTTTAGAAACTATGAAGCAAATTAACGCCCAGCTCCAAATGCGCGAATATGAAACATTTTAATAAACAAGTTATTATTCTTTTTGGACCGCCAGGCGCCGGCAAAGGCACCCAAGCCGAACTTTTAGCAGATAAGCTGAATCTGTATTATTTTGAAACCAGCAAGATTTTGGAAGAAAAGTTCAGAGAAGCTGAAAATTTTTCTCCTCAATCTTCCCAGAGATTTATTGAGTTTAAAGGAGAAAAATACGACATTTTAAATGAAAAAAAATTGTGGGAGGAGGGGGTTTTGTGTAGTCCTCCTTTTGTTGCTTATTTGGTAAAGGAAAAAATAAAGGGCTTGTCTAAATTAGGTAAAAATTTAGTTTTAGCTGGTTCTCCCCGAACTCTTTATGAAGGGAAAGAAATAGTGCTTTTACTAAAAAAACTTTATGGCGTGGGGAATACGAAAGTAGTTTTGATTGAAATCAGTGCCAAAGAAACGATTTTTAGAAATTCTCATAGAAGAATTTGTCAATTAATGCGTCATCCAATTTTATATAACAAAGAAACTATTAAACTTACAATGTGTCCTTTAGATGGCTCAAAGTTGATAAGAAGAAAGGGTTTAGATGAGCCCGAAACTATTAAAGTAAGATTGAAAGAATATAAAGAAAGAACTCTTCCTTTGATTGGATATTTTAAAAAGCAGGAAATCAAAGTGAGAGAAATCAATGGACAACAAACAGTTGCCAGCGTTCATAAGGACATTTTGGAAGTAATTAAGCGAGCCTATCCACTTCTTTAAAAATCTTATTTAACAGGGTAAATGATAACAATAAAATCACTAAAAGAAATTCAAATAATGAAAGAAGGCGGCAGGATTTTAGCCGGTGTTATGGAAAAATTGGAAAAGAAAGTTGAACCAGGAATTAGTACCAAAGAATTAGACAGGCTTGCTGAAAGCCTGATTTTAAATTCCGGAGCAAAGCTGGCTTTCAAAGGATATAATAATTTCCCGACAGCTCTTTGTGTGTCAATAAACGAGCAGATTGTTCACGGTGTTCCATCGGAGAGAACTTTGGAACAAGGAGATATTGTTTCTTTAGATTTGGGTTTATTGTATAATGGATTTTATTCTGATATGGCGGTTACTGTACCGGTTGGAAAAGTGGACCCGGATCCAGCCCGATTGATTCGGGTTTGCAAAAAAGCGTTGAAAAGAGGGATAAAAAAAGTTCGGCCCGGCAATACTTTTGGTGATATTGGAAATACTATTCAGCGATATGTTGAGGACCAGGGATTTAACGTGGTGCGGGATTTATGCGGTCATGGAATTGGAAGAGAATTACATGAAGATCCACAGATTTTAAATTACGGCAAAAGAAGAAGCGGACCGGAAATAAAAGAAGGTATGGTTTTATGTTTGGAGCCAATGGTAACAATGGGGGACTACAAAATTAAAAAAACTCAAGACGGCTTTAGTTATCAAACGGCTGACGATTCTTTATCAGCCCATTTTGAACATACGTTAGCTGTTACTAAAAATGGCTGTGACCTATTGACAAAATTATAATATGGGTGCATAATATCACTAATAAGAACGATTAACCTGGAACCCAAAAACACAAGGAGGTAAATTATGGAAAACCAGGTGGTTGTTTTGGTCCCTTCACAACAAAAAACAGTTCAGGTATTAACCAAGGAGGGCAGTCAGAAGTTCCGCTGGCCCAGGCAAACTCTTGAATGGCTGAAAGGGTTCGACGGTAAGCCCACTGTGCTTGGTATTATGGGCGGTCCTGGTCAGAGCCTTTTCATCCGGACAGCCCAGTTGGGATTGGAAGTCAGGCGAATCCCTATGTACCTTCTGCAGGAGCTGACCGGTATTGAACCCAAAGCTCCAGCTATGAAGCGGGCTCAAGCCGTTCAGCAGGCCTGGGAAAAGCAAAGGGAGGTCTTTTATCCTCTCCAGGAGCTTGACCCGACTATTGCCCTTATCAGGACACTGACTCGGGTCAGGATCAGTATTCAGGATGTCTTTCGCAAGCCAGCTCAGCTTCAGTTCAAAGCTGCTTGGCGGGACTTGGAGCTCTTGATGCCCGAGGCTAAGGAGTTCCTTGAACTCAAGATAATTTTGGCTAACCCTGCATTTATTGAGGCAGCTAAAGATTGTGAGAAAGTGCTTGAGGAACGGATAGCTTCGCTGGTCAAGAAGTTACCGCTCTGGAAGCACTTCCACCCAGCCGAGGATTCACCCCTGCCCCAGATTAAAGGGCTGGGTCCGTCCATTGGCGGTTCAATTCTTTCAGAAGTGGCTGATATTCGACGTATCCCGAGCCGGAGTGCTCTCCGGGGTTATGCTCGATTTGGCTTGAATAAAGAGGGCGGGTTTCCCCGTCGGAAGAAAGGCGAAGTAGCTTCTTGGAACTGCTACTTGAATCGAGCGGTCTGGCTCTGGTCAACTGACCAGATGCCAAGGTGGAACCATCTCTGGCGCCAGCTCTATCTCTGGAAAAAAGCCCGGGAGCTTCAAGCTCACCCTGAGGTTGTACCCATGCAGATGAGAGATAAGCAAGGACGGACCAGGACTGTCTACAATTACACTCTTAAACATCTGGATTCAAGGGCAAAGCGCTGGACTGGTTCTCAACTGCTCAATTATCTTTTTGACCTCTGGAAAGTAGTTGGGCAGGCTCAGGAGCCAGAAGAGTGGTATTTGAAATCCTCATGGCCAGCTTATTTCAAGCGGGTCAATCAGGAGCTGGAAGACGGCCTGATGGGATTTCTTAAAACAGAAATTCCCAAGCGCCGCCGAGTCCAGCCAGAGGAACAAGGTCCAGAGGAGCTGGAAGAATAGGGGGTATCCAAGGCGATCCTCGGTTGTTACCCAAGAGATGTTTTGGAACCCCTTAAGCCCACCAAATTTTGCTCTGCAAAATTTGGTGGGCAAAGGCCGGGGACAAGAAGAGAGATGGTTAACCCAATTTTATATGTGTCCCCGGCCAACTGTTCTTTTTCAGCATAGGATAGGGTTAGATGAGGCAAATGCCGCGGTGGCGAATCCAATCGAATAAGTGCCAACTTAACCCTATCTGTCTTATTAAGTTATTTCTCAAAAAGATGGCCAATACATCTCCTGACCAACTCAAATCAAAAGATGGCCACCTTCCAAAGGCCGAGGACAATTCATTTTCTGATTAAAACCAAAAAAGGGAGTGTCCTTGGCCTGTTTTTATTTCAAGACTATACAACGAGGCCCGTCCTCGTTGTTTTTTAATTGGGGATTTCTCTTTTTTGAAAATATGGTATAATTTAACAATATGGATAAACCCTATTTGTCAGTTATTGTTCCGGCTTATAATGAAGAAAGGCGGTTGTCGAAAACTTTAAAAGAGATAGATAAGTATTTGGGGAAGCAAACTTACGAATACGAGATTATTGTTGTTAATGATGGGTCAAAAGACGGAACCGCCGCTATTGTTAGAAGTTTAATGCCAAAGATTAGAAATCTGCAACTAAGCGACAATAAAATAAATCACGGCAAGGGCTGGGTGGTTAGACAGGGGATGCTGGATGCGCAAGGCAAATATAGATTGTTCATGGACGCTGACAATTCTACTTCAATTAAGCAGGTTGAGAAAATGTGGCCTTACTTTAAAGAAGGTTACGATATTATAATTGGTTCCCGGGACATTAAAGGAGCGGTAATTCCGGTGCCTCAGCCCTGGTATAGAATAATGCTTGGGAATGTTTTTAATCTAATTGTCCAGACAATTTCCGGCCTCTGGGGAATTTGGGATACTCAATGCGGTTTTAAGTATTTTTCGGAAAAAGCTGTTGACGATATTTTCTCTAAATGCCTGATTGACCGCTGGGCTTTTGATGTAGAGATTTTAGTAATTGCCAAAAAATTAGGATATAAAATTAAAGAGGTTCCAATTGTCTGGATAAATGATCCCGAGAGTAAGGTAAAATTAAAAGGAATGGTAAAAATGGGGTTTGATTTACTTAAGATAAGGTGGAACCTGCTTACTCATAAATATAAATATGCCAAAAAGAGCTAAAAGACTAAAATTTCCCTCGGAGCTGCGGTTAGATTTGATAAGCGGAAATTGGGTTGTTGTCGCTACCGGCAGGGCTAAAAGGCCGGAAACTTTTAAGAAAGAGAAACCGGTAAAAGAAAAAGTTTCCAAGAAAACTTGTCCTTTTTGCCAAATTATCTCTCAAGAAAAACCGACCCTTATTATTGCCAAAGGAAAAAAATTTTCCTTTAAAAACTGGGAAGAAATTCCTCAAGATTGGACAATTATTGTTATTCCTAATAAATATCCAGCTTTTATGCCTTTCGCTAAGTTAGATAAGCGAACCGAGGGGGAATTATATCAAAAAATGAATGCTGTTGGTTTCCATGAAGTGGTAGTTACCCGCGACCATGAAAAACAGATGGCTCAATTCTCAGTAGACCAAACAAAAGAAGTGTTTGACGCTTACCAATCGCGATATTTAGATCTGATGCCCAAAAAATTTGTTAATCATATTTCTATTTTCCATAATCATGGCAGAGAGGCGGGTGCTTCTATTACCCATCCTCATTCTCAAATAATCACTACTCCTCTTATTGATATTGACCTTCAGGAAGCGCTTTCGAATTCTCAAAATTATTATAAAAAGCATAAAAAATGTATTTATTGCCAAATGAACGAATGGGAAAGGAAAGTTAAAAAAAGAATTGTTTTTGAAAATAAGGATTTTTTAGTAGTATGTCCTTTTGCTTCCAAGACCGCTTTTCAGATTATCGTTTCGCCAAAAAAACACTTACCTTATTTTGAACAGATAACAGAACAAGAAAAATGGAGCCTTGCCGAGGCATTTCAGAAAGCTTTGAGTAAACTTTTTAAAGCCCTGAATAATCCCCCTTATAATTTTTATTTACATACTGCTCCTTCTGATAACGGAAAGTATGATTGTTATCATTGGCATTGGACGATTTTACCAAAGACATCTATTTGGGCTGGATTTGAGATTGGGACTCAAATAGAGATTTCAACGATTGAGCCGGAAAAAGCAGCAGAATATTTAAGAAAACAATAAACTCAGTCTGTTGACTCAATCTGTTGATATCAAACACCAACAGGCGGTAAACATGTTGTTCTCTGCTCTTTAATTTATAATTTATATGAAAAAGCAAAAATCGTTCACTTTAATCGAACTTTTAGTTGTCATTGCCATAATCGGACTTTTGGCAAGTATTGTTTTGGTTTCTCTAAAGAACGCCAGAGAAAGAGCCAGAATCGCCAAGGGCCTTAACTTTGCTGCTCAAGTCCATCACGCTCTTGGAGCTTACGCAGTAGGTGTTTGGGATTTTAACGAGGGTAGCGGGACAACAGTAAAAGATATGAGCGGAAAGAATAATGATGGAACAATTAATGGAGCTGATCGGACCAGTGATACACCTAATAATGCTTTAGGAGGTGCTCTTTCTTTTAACGGGAGCAGTGATTATGTAATAGTAAATAATAATTTTATTGTTGATCCTGCATCATTAACAATATCAGCTTGGTTTAAAAAAATAGGTGAAGGAAGTAGCTACGAATGTGTTTTGCATAAAAGTTCTACTAGTTCTATAGGTAACAGCGAATATTGGCTGGGTGTTGATTCAAATGATTATTTAACTGCTACTATCGGAGCCAACACCGGAGTAGGTTGGGCGGCGGGGCAAACTACAATTAAAGCAACCTTAGGAACTTGGTATTATTTAGCTGCAAGTTGGGATGGGTCTGTTGTTAAGGTTTATATAGATGGTAAATATATTAAACAGTATTCTTTGACGTCATACGATAGTTTGACAACTCCTACAAGATTTGGGGCATCTTCAGACGGAACAACTTATCAATTTAACGGTCTCATTGACGAAGTCCGCATTTACAAAGAAACCTTGTCCTCGGCTCAAATTAAAAAACTTTATGCGGTTGGAGTGAGAAAACACGGTTTATTAGCCAAAGATTAGTTAATAATATGGTCTGTTGGCATTTGATAATAGGACACAGGGGGCGACCCCTAGGATACAGGGGGCGACCCTCTGTAAATATTAACCTCTGTAAATATTAAATAAATTTTAGGGAAATATGCCCCATAAAGTACGACAGTTTGTAAATGGCGAGATATATCATATTGTAATAAGAAGAATGGGCGAAGAAAAACTTTTTTTAGACATCGATGATTATTATCGAGGGATATTTTGTATTTATGAATTCAATACTACTAAACCCATTACTATTAGGGAACGTCGAGCTCTTCGAAAACGTTTCAAAAAGGCTATCCGAGAAGAAATCCCCAGAGGGTCGCCCCCTGTAACTGTAGTTAAGAGAGACGAGACCATGGTATTCAAAGACGAAAGGGATCTTTTAGTTGAAGTGTTGGCTTTTTGTCTGATGCCAAATCATATTCATTTGTTGTTGAGACAATTGAAAACAGGCGGGATTAGTAACTTTATGCTAAAAGTGGAAAGTGGCTACGCATCATATTTCAAGAGGAAGTATGGAACAAAGATTAAAGGACATTTTTTCCAAGATAGATTTAGCGTTACCCCCATTAAAAATGATACCCAATTAAGAGTAGTCTTTACTTACATTCATACCAATCCTACCAGTTGTGTTGAACCCGGATGGAAGGAAAAAGGAGTGAAGGATCCTGAGAAAGTGATTAAATTTTTAGAAGAATACAAATGGTCAAGTTACCAAGATTATTTAGGAAAAAAGAATTTCCCTTCGGTTACTGAGAGAAAATTTGTGTTAGAAGTAATAGGCGGAAAAGAAGGTTGTCAAGAGTGGGTAGAAAATTGGGTGAGATATAAAAGAGAGGTGAGGAAATTAATAGAAAAATTCAAGCGGCTATCATTAGAGAAGTAAACTTACAGAGGGTCGCCCCCTGTAAATTTCGACCCCCTGTAAATTTCGAATTTTATACCAACAGACAGTAAAAAATGAATTCATGAAGCCATTAATTATCGCAAATTGGAAGATGAATCCGCAGACTTTGGCCAAAGCCAAGTGGCTTTTTAATTCTCTAAAAAGAGGATTAAAAAATAATAAAAAAGTAGAAGTAGTAATTTGCCCGCCGTTTGTATATTTGCTAAATCCAAAATCTCAAATCTCAAATGTCAAATTAGGTTCGCAAAATTGTTTTTGGGAAAAAGAAGGCGCTTATACAGGCGAGATTTCTCCAGACCAACTTTTAAATTTGGGTTGTCAATATGTTATTGTCGGGCATTCTGAAAGACGGAGATATTTTAAGGAAACAGACGAGATAATAAATAAAAAATTAAAAGCAGTAATTAAAATTAAAATGAGTCCTATTTTATGTATAGGGGAGACCAGGGAACAGAGAAATAAAGGAGAAACAGAGATGGTTTTAAAAAGGCAAATAGAGTTAGCCCTAAAAGGAGTTACAAGTTACAAGTTACAGGTTTCAGGATTTTGTATTGCTTACGAGCCGGTTTGGGCTATTGGAACCGGAAAACCTTGTGATGTTGAAGAAACTCAGAAAATGGGCTTACTCATCAGAAAGATTATTACCAAGCTCTACAATTCTCCAACCGCTAAAAGAATTAGAATTCTTTATGGAGGCAGTATAAATAGTAAAAATGCTGCCGGTTATATAAAAGAGGCTCATCTTCAAGGACTTCTTGTCGGAGGAGCTTCTTTAAACGCAAAAGAGCTTATTAGGATAGTCAGAGCAGTGAGTTGATTCTTTTCTTGGGATATGTTAAAGTGTTAAGGTCAACGAGGCTTGAGTCTCGTAGGCTAATTATGGAAAGAGCTTTACAAGGTCATTTTTTTAATCCAACTCGAGGAAATTTAACAGTAGAGGAAGTAATGGAAGAGATGATAAAATATATGGCAGAAAAACCAGAGAGATCATATGATATTATTGTTGGCTGTGATTCTTCCTCGGGAAATGAGCCGCATTTTCCAGTAGTTGTGGCGATTTTGAGAATGGGCGAGGGAGGAAGATTTTTTCTTAAGAAAGTAAAATATACTTCTAATTTTAATAAGAGATTTGTTAATTGGAAAAATCGTGTTTTACAAGAAGTTTTATTGTCTTGTGATTTAGCTTTATTTTTAAGAGAGAATTTTAAAAAGAAAATTCAAAAACTAAGAAACAAAGATTTTTGCTATCAATTCCGTTATATTCACGCTGATATCGGTGAAAATGGTCAGACAAAAGATATGATAAAAGAATTAACCGGACTTATTCGGGGGAATGGATTTGAACCAAAAATCAAACCGGAGGCTTATGTTGCCTCGATAGTAGCCGATAGATACAGCTAAAACAAACAATGATGATGACAGTGACGATGACAAAATTTAGTCATATAGTCATAGTCAGTTAGATTTTTGATTTTATTCCAGGTTTTATGTTTCATGAAGTAGACTTGCCCAAAGGGGCAATTTTTATTATTATTAAGATATATGAAGGCAAAAGAATTGCGGAGAAAATATCTTCAATTTTTCAAAGAAAAAGGGCACGCTATAATTCCTGGCGCTTCTTTGGTTCCAGAGCACGATCCGACTGTGCTTTTTACTACGGCTGGGATGCATCCCTTGGTGCCTTTTTTATTAGGGGAAAAACATCCAGCTGGCCAGAGATTAGTTAATTGTCAGAAATGTTTGCGTACCGGTGATATTGATAAAGTCGGCGATTCCTGGCATTTAACTTTTTTTGAAATGTTAGGGAATTGGTCAGTTGGTGATTATTGGAGAAAAGAGGCAATTGAATGGAGCATTGAATTTTTAACTAAGAAGAAATGGTTGGGAATTCCAAAAGAAAAATTAAGCATAACAGTTTTTGCTGGCGATAAAGATGCTCCAAGAGACGAAGAATCAGCTCAAATTTGGCAAAAACTAGGTATTGCCAAAGAGAGAATTTATTTTTTACCAAAAAACGAGAATTGGTGGGGTCCAGCAGGTCAGACCGGCCCCTGTGGTCCCTGCACCGAGATGTTCTATGATGTTGGCAAAGATAAATGTGGTTCCGATTGCCGGCCAGGTTGCGATTGTGGCAAATACGTTGAGATTTGGAATGATGTTTTTATGGAATACAATAAGAAAATCAAAATGACAAATCAAAATTCAAAAAGAAATAAACCCAAAAACCATAATGACGAAATAGAATATGAATATGTGCCATTAGTACAAAAAAATGTTGATACTGGAATGGGGGCTGAGAGAACAGTAGCCATATTGAATGGTCAGGACAATGTTTATGAAATGGAATTGTTTGCACCAATAATCAAAAAGATTGAAACTTTAACAAATACAAGTTACAAGTTACCCGCCCGCCTTGCTTCGCAAGACGAAGCGGGTTCGCCTCGCTTTAGCTTCGGCGAAGCGGGCGAGCGAGTTACAAGTTACAGGATAATCGCTGACCACTTAAAAGCAGCTACTTTTATCTTAGCCGAAAACATTGAGCCATCCAACGTTGAGCGAGGTTATGTGCTCCGCCGACTAATTCGGCGAGCAGTTAGATATGGTCGGCAATTGGGTATTAAGGATGTATTTTCTCACAAAATTGCTGAAACAGTGATTGATATTTATAAAGAAATTTATCCTCATCTTTGGCAAGGGAAAGATTTTATTTCTGGGCAGTTAATTAAAGAAGAAGAGAAGTTTGAAAAGACCCTGGCTAAAGGGTTGCGAGAATTGGAGAAATTAGTTAATAAAAAGTATCAGAGAGAAAAAGAATTTGGAGGAGAAGATGCCTTTTATATTTACGAAACTTTTGGCTTTCCTTTAGAAATGATTGAAGAAGAATTAGTCCATTATGGTTTAACAGTTAATTGCCAAGATTTTCAGGAAGCTTTCAAAAAACACCAAAAACTCTCTCGGGCTGGGGCTGAGCAAAAATTCAAAAGCGGTTTAGCTGACCATTCTGTTCAGGTAATCAAGTATCATACCGCTACTCATTTATTACATCAGGCCTTAAGGGAAGTTTTGGGAACTTCTGTTAAACAAATGGGCTCTAATATTACTCCTCAACGACTTCGGTTTGATTTTTCTCATTCATCTAAAATGACCGAACAAGAACTTAAAAAAGTTGAAGGAATTGTTAATCAGAAAATTAAAGAAGATTTAGAAGTTAAAAAAGAAGAAATGTCTTACAAAGAGGCAATAAAATCAGGGGCTTTAGCTTTTGCTTTTAAACGGGCGGTGAGTGGGTGGCGTCCTGAAAGAGTAAATGTTTATTCTATTGGCGGTTTCTCAAAAGAAATTTGTGCCGGTCCTCATGTAAAAAGAACCTCTAAGCTTGGTAAATTTAAAATTATCAAAGAGAAATCATCCGGAGCAGGCATTAGAAGAATCCGCGCGATTTTAAAATCTTAACGTGGAGACCTGGTCTCTGCAGAGAGACCCGGTCTCCGCAGGTTTGGCTGCGGAGACCTTGTGCTTAAAAATTTGCTAAAAAAAATGATGCGAGGTAAAATTATAGTACCCGCTCTTCCAAATGAAATGAGTTTGAGATTTTTGAAGCCAAAACAAAAAGATAAATTTTTTTTAGTTTTGGATATCGGCACTGAAGCGATAAAAGCCTTGATTTTTAAGAGAGAACAATTAGCAAAGAAAGATAATAAAAAGATTATTGTTTTAGGCGCTTCTCAACAATATTTTGAAAAATCTGGAGTCTTTGACAGCAGGGATTTTGAAGAAGAGGTTCTTAAAAAAACAATTTCAAAAGCGATCAAGGAAACCCAAGAACAGGCCGGGATTAGAACTACTTTAACTTTATTAAGCTTGCCAGCTACTATTTTAAAAGGAAGGATTGTTTTTCAGTTTTTTGAACGAAAAAAGGCCAAGGAAGAAATTTCCGAAGTAGAGGAAAAAATTATTTATGACCAGGTTTTAAGAAATGTTCAAAAAGAGATTTCTCAAAAATTTGCTGAAGAATTTGGTATTTTACCTCAAGATATTCAAGGGATTTCTCTAAAATTTCTGGGGAGGAAAATTGATGGCTATGCAGTATCAACATTTCAAGGGTACAAAGGGAAAATTTTAGAGTTTAAAATTTTAAGTGCTTTTTTAGCAAAAAATTATTTAGAAAATATAAAGAAGATTATTGAAGATTTAGGATTAGGAATTTTAAACCCCGTTAGAGATTCTGGGAATAAGGCAAAAGACCAGAAGGAAGATATCTCTAACAGAGTAAAAATAATATATCCTCCTGAAAATTTACCCTTCACCTTTTTTCCGGAAAAGGTGAAGGGCTTGCCAGTTATTCAAGGGATAAAAAAGGACGTCATTTTTCTTGATGTTGGAGGAGAAGTTACCCAGATTTTTTTAGTAAAAGATGGCAATCTAGAACGAATTAATGAATTTGGAATGGGAGGAAAAATATTTTCTCAAAGTTTATCCAATACTTTAGGGATAAATGAAGAAAGAGCCAGAGATTTAAAAGAAAGATATTCAAACAAACTTTTAAGTCCTGAAATTAGAGAAAGAATTAAAGAGATTTTGGCAGGGGAGCAGAGAGATTGGTATGAAGGTTTAAAATCAGGAATCAAAGAAATGAAGATTGAAGGACTTTTTCCTTCAACTGTTTTCTTTTTTGGAGGAGGAAGTCAACTTCCGGAAATTCAAGATAGTTTGAGGAAAATGGGGAGTAAGATAAAGTTTATTTTCCCCAAAGATTTTAAAAATATTGAAGATAGAACAGAAAGTTTAAAAACCCCTCAATATACTCCAACTTTATTGACAATTAATAATGAAGAAATTTTTTGATATTATTCCTCCTCAAAAAATAGATACCTCTCGGGATTTTAGACGAATGAAAAAGGCGGAAAGGACCAAGCCCTCCCAAATTTTGCGAAGCAAAAATTGGAAAGATAAGAGACTTCTTTCAAAGGGCTTTGTTTTATTTTCCCTTATTTTAATTTTAATAGGACTTTCGGGTTTTTTCTTTTTTTCTAAGGTAAAGGTTAATATTTGGCCAGAGGCCGAAATCTTATATTTTGAAGAGACGGTTACTATTGATTCAAATTATGACCAGTTTAAACCGGATATTTGGTTAGAAGACGGGATTATTCCCGGAAAGATTTTTAAAGATGAAAAATTTTCTTCCCAAGAATTTTCTACTTCGGGTAAAACCCTGAAAGAAGAAAAAGCAAAGGGTATAATTCGAGTTTATAACGCTTATTCTACACTTACCCAGGGCTTGCTTCCTAATACTCGATTTGTTTCCACTGAGGGAAAATTATTCAGGTCAGTTGAGAAAGAGGTGATTTCAGGAGGAAACTCCGAAAAAGGAAAGCTTATTCCTGGTTATACTGATATAGAAGTTCGAGCAGCCGAAGTAGGAGAAGAATATAACATTGGCCCTTCCACCTTTTCTATTCCTGGATTTGCAGGGACCCCGAAATATACTAATTTTTATGGAAAATCTTTTTCCTCCATGATGGGTGGTTTTAAAGGTGAGGTTTCCCAGATTACTGAAGAGGATTTAGAGAGAGCCAGAAATACTTTAGCCGAGGAATTGAAAAAAGAAAGCAAGGATTTTTTAAAAGCAGCTCTTCCTTTAGATTTTGTCTTGTTAGATAGGGCAATATCTCAAAAGATTGTAGAAAGTAATAGTTTGATGCAAGCTTTGGCTGAGGCTGAATCATTTAATCTTCAAGTTAAGGTTAGTTCGGAAGGCTTGGGATTTAAAAAATCAGATATAGAAAAATTTGCTAAAAGTCTTGTTAATTTAAATATTCCTGAGGGTGAAAAACTCCAAGAAGAAAGTTTAGAAAGTGATTATTCTCTTGAATCAGTAGATATAGAATCGGGGAAGATTGTTTTAAATTTAAAAATTAAAGCTAAAATTTATTCAGATATTGACCCGGAAGAACTTAAAAAAGCTCTTTTAGGAAAATCTTTTAAAGAAACCAAAATATTTTTGGAAAACCATTCTCAGATAACTAAAGTCGAGGTAAAATCTTGGCCTCTTTGGAGGAAAAAAATTCCAGGTGACCTTGATAAAGTTGAATTAAGATTAAGGGTTGACCCCGTAGAAGAATTTTGACAAAGTGTTTTGCAACGCAAAACACTTAAATGCCGGAGGCAGTCAAAATTTCTCTACGGGGTTGACTAATCAAGAGAACTTTGTTAAGCTAGAATCATTGATGGGAAAATCTAATAAAAAAGTTTATCGGAAAAACGGCATTGTTTTAGAGTCCTTACCAAGTACTCATTTTCGAGTAAAGTTAGATGAAGGGAAAGAAATAATTGCTCATTTAGCCGGGAGATTAAGAATTTACCGAATTAAGATTTTGCCCGGTGATAAAGTGATAGTAGAAATGAACCCCTATGATGAGAATCGGGGAAGAATAGTGTATAGGGGAAAATAGAAGCTGATAAACGCTGATGACAACGCCGATAAACGCTGAAAAATAATTGACGTAAATCAGCGTAGATATCGGCGTAAATCTGTTTCTACAAACTATGAAGGTTCGGTCTTCGGTAAAAAAAATTTGCAAAAATTGTAAAATTGTCAGGCGCAAAGGAAGGGTCTATGTAATTTGTAAAAATCCCAGGCACAAACAGCGCCAAGGTTAGAAGTCTCGAAACTTGTAACTTGTAACGCGTAACCCAAGATTTATTTATATAATAATTTACATTTTTTCTTGGGTTATAAGTTATAGGTTACAAGTTACAAGAATTATGCCGAGAATAGCCGGAATTAATATTCCTGAGCAAAAACAAATAGAAAGAGCTTTAACCCATATATATGGCATAGGTTTAGTTTCCAGTAGAAAAATTTTAAGAGAAGCAGGTATTGATCCTTATCAACATAGTTCTGACTTGACCCCGGAACAGGTCAATAAACTTAGAGATATTATTGAAAAGAAATATAAAACTGAAGGAGAGCTTAGAAGAGAAATAATGTTGAATATTAAAAGGTTGCGTGAGATTGGTTCTTGGCGAGGAATTCGTCATAGCAAAGGATTGCCGGTTAGAGGGCAAAGGACAAGAACTAATAATAGAACTGTTCGGGGAAATGTAAGAAAGACAGTAAGCTCAGGGAAAAGACAGGCTCCGGGATCCAAGTAATACCGCTGAGGTAACGCTGAAAATTCAGCGTTTTTCACGAAGTGAAAAAATGGGGAAAAAACGTATAGTAAAAAAAACCAGAGAAGAACTCTTGAAAGAGAGAGAAACCATAGAAGCGGGAATGAGAAAAGAGATTAAGGTTTCGACTATCCCCAAAACGAAAGAGGGGAGGGTTTATATTTCTTCTTCTTATAACAATACTATGATTACTTTAACTAATTTACAAGGAAATGTTTTAACTTGGGCTAGCGCCGGTTCTATTGGGTTTAAGGGGACGAAAAAATCTACGCCTTTTGCTGCCTCAAAAGTAGCTGAAGCAATAACCTCAGCTGCTAAAAAATTAGGAATTGAAAAGGTATCAGTTTTAGTAAAAGGAATAGGGTCTGGTCGGGAATCAGCTATTAGGTCTTTAGTCACTCACGGTTTAGGTATTTCTTCTGTTACAGATGTAACTCCAATACCACATAACGGTTGTAGGCCGCCTAAGGCAAGACGGGTGTAATAACTGCTGAGGTAACGCTGGTAACAACGCTGAAAATTCAGCGTAAAATCTGCGTAACTTCAGTATTTTTCATAAAGTGAAAAATAATAAGTGTAAAATTTGTAGAAAGTTAGGACAGAAACTTTTTCTTAAAGGCGATAAATGCTTATCGCCAAAGTGCCCAATGGTAATAAAACCATATCCGCCAGGAATGAAAAGCAAAAGAAGAAGAAGGACGGTTTCTGAATATGGAAAAGAATTAAGAGAAAAACAGAAATTAAAAGTCTGGTATAATTTAAAAGAAAAGCAATTTAGAAAATATATAAAAGAAATTCTTGAAAAACGAGGAAAGGTAGAGGACACAAGCGCCTTATTGTTGAAAAAATTAGAGAGTCGTTTAGATAATGTAGTTTTTAGAATGGGGTTTGTTTCTTCTCGCAGTCAAGCTCATCAAATTATCAGTCATAATCATTTTTTAGTTAATGGAAAGATGGTTAATATTTCCTCTTTTCAGACAAAAAAAGGTGATAAGATTAGCCTAAATCCCCGGTCTGGCAAAAAAGTTATTTTCCAAAATCTTCCTACAATTTTAAAAAAATATAAACCTCCTTCTTGGATTAAGATTAATATTGGAAAATTGGAAGGGGAAATCATTGAAACACCGTTTTTAGAAGAGGCAGCTTCCCCAGCTGAGCTTTCCACCATTTTTGAGTATTATTCCCGCTAAGATAGAAGCTGATAAACGCCGATGACAACGCCGATAAACGCCGATATATTTTAGCGTAAATCAGCGTAGATATCGGCGTAAATCTGCTTCTACAGAATATGATACTTTTACCACGACAAGCTAAAATTATTAGCAAAAAAGATAACTGGGCTCGTTTTGAAATTGAGTCCCTATATCCTGGTTATGGAGTAACTATTGGTAACGGTCTTAGAAGAGTTTTGCTTTCTTCTTTACCAGGAGCAGCTGTAACTCAAATGAAGATTAAAGGAGTTCAGCACGAATTTTCAACAATATTCGGAGTTTTAGAAGATGTAATCAACATTATAATGAATTTAAAGCAAATGAGATTTAAAATATACACCGATGAACCCCAAAAAGCATTCCTGAAAATTAAAGGAGAAAAAGAAGTCAAGGGTTCTGATTTTGATTATCCCAGTCAGGTTGAATTAATAAATAAATCTTGTCATATCGCTACTTTAACTGATAAAAAAGCAGAGTTAGAGATGGAAATTCAGATTGAGAAAGGTATTGGATATGAGCCGATTGAACGGAGGAAAAAACAGGAAAAATTAGAAATTGGAGTTATACCCGTTGATGCCATTTTTACTCCGGTTAGAAGGGTAAGTTATAAAGTAGAAAATATGCGGGTAGGAGAGAGGACAGACTTTGATAGATTATATTTAGAAGTTGAGACCGACGGAACAGTTACTCCTAAAGAAGCCTTCTATCGGGCCTCGGAAATTTTAGTAAAACATTTTTCCTTGCTTAGAGAAAGCTTCAAGGTCCTGGAAGAAAAGAAGCTTCCTGAAGAGAGAGCTCCTAAAAAGAAACCCGCTCCTATTAAAGCTAAGGCTTCTATTAAAGATAGGGCCGCCAAAAAAGCTGGCGTAGTCAAAAAGAAAAAGAAAAAGCCCAAAAAGAAGAAATCAAATGCGTAAACTTAAAAAGGGTAGAAAACTTTCAAGAAAAAGAAATCAGCGAAAAGCCCTGTTAAAATCTTTAGCCAGAGCTCTTTTTTTAGAGGAAAAAATAAGGACTACTGAAGCAAAAGCTAAAGAAATTTCAGCCTTTGCAGAAAAATTTATAACCCGAGCAAAAAAGCAAGATTTAGCTTCCAGACGAATTTTAGCAAAATATTTTTCAAAAAATTTAGTTAAGAAGTTAGTTGAGGAAATTGCCCCCAGATATAAGGAGAGAAAAGGAGGATATACAAGGATTATTAAGTTGGGACCTAGAAAATCAGATGGAGCAAAGATGGCAATTATTGAGCTGGTAAAGTAGAAGCGGATCGCTTCGCTTCACGCGGATAGTTACGCGGAAAAACGCGGAAGGCTATCTGCGTAAATCTGCGTTACTATCCGCGTTATTCTGCTTCTATAAATATGGAACGTAAAACCCATACCATTGATGCCAGCAATAAGGTTTTAGGAAGATTGGCGGTTCAAATTGCCATATTATTGCGTGGTAAACAGAAAGTAGATTTTGCCCTTAATAAAGATATGGGAGATTTTATTGTTGTTAAAAATATCAATAAAATCAAGTTAACAGGTAAAAAAAAGGAAAAGAAAATTTATTACCATCACACCGGCTATTTGGGGGGATTAAAAGGGATTTCTTTTGAAAAACTTTTTAAAAAAAATCCCGGAGAAGTTTTAAGAAAAGCAGTTTTTGGGATGCTGCCTAAAAATAAATTAAGAGCTAAACAGATAAAGCGTTTAAAAGTAGAGTGATCACTTAGCAATCAAGCCCTCAGAAAAATATCGCTCGGCAAAATGATTTTCTTGAGCAACCCCCGCCCCGCTGCAACGGGGCGGGGGACCACACCCACCCACTTCATGCTCAAGAAGATCATCTTGCCTCGCTCTATTATTCGCAAATTTGTATTGGTTTATGAAAAAAACAACAACTAAAACCAAAAAATCTACCAAAAAGGAAAAACCCAAGAAAACTGAAAAAATAAAGAAGGAAGAAAAGAAAGTATCTGCAAAGAAAAAGGCTGAGAAAAAAGAAACCAAGAAAAAAACTGTCAAACCAGCGCAATATCTTGAAAGTGTTGGCAAACGAAAAACAGCAGTAGCTCGGGTGAGAATTTTTACTAAAGGGGAAAAGGAGATTTTAGTTAACGAAAAACCTTATCAGGATTATTTTTTTACTCCTGAACTTCAACAGGTTGCTACCGATTCTCTCCGAAAAATGAAATCTCTTGATAAGTTTAGAATTTCGGTCAAGGTAAAAGGAGGGGGAATTTTTGCCCAAGCTGAAGCCGTAAGGCATGGAATAGCCAGGGGTTTAGTAAAGTTTAATCCTGATTTTCGCAAGCGGCTCCGTAGGATAGGCTATTTAACAAGGGACCCAAGAGCAAGAGAAAGAAAGAAATTCGGCTTAAAACGCGCCCGCCGAGCCCCCCAGTGGAAGAAGAGATAATTTTCAAATTATGCTAAGAGAAATTATTGATAAATTTTATTTGGACAGGCAGAAAGATAAAGACCAACATCATTTTTATATTTCAGATGCTGGAAAATGTTCTCGCTCAGTGTTTTTTAAATTTAAAAATGCTCCCAGAAAAGAGATGGAAGCAAATATTTTGAGGTTATTTGAGCACGGCAACCATATCCATAAACTCATTATGGAGTCCTTACTCAGCACTAAAGATATTCATGTAGTAGCTTCAGAAGTAAATATTCCTCCCCAAGAGTTAGTTTCAGGAAGGGCCGACGCAGTAATTAGCGATGGTAAAGAACTGTATGTTCTTGATATTAAAAGTATAAATAGTATGGGTTTTAGGTATTTAGATAAGCCAAAAGAAGAAAATATTAATCAAATTCAGCTCTATTTACATTATTTTAAAATTTCAAAAGGAATATTGCTTTATGTCAACAAAGATGACCAACAGTTAAAGGAATTTGTAATTGGCTATAATCAGGCCCAAGCTCAGTCTCTTTTGGACGAATTAACCAATCTTAGAAAACAAATTGATTCCAACATTATCCCTTCGCGCTTCTCTGGTTATCCAAATAATTGGCAGTGTAAATATTGCCAATTTAGAGAGATTTGTAATATAGGAGAGGCAGGCGAAATGAGCTGGGAAGATTTAAAGACAAAAATAGAATCTCAAAGTTAAACTATTTACGAGACCCGACCTCGTCACGAGGTCGGGTCTCGTTTTTTAGGGAACTAATTTTTTTGAACTATATAAAGTTTCTTCAGATAAAATATATAATTTTTTATTAGTTTGATTCCAGAATATTTTAGGAGGTTTTCCTTTTTTAGAAGAGGGAAATTCAGCAAAATCAACAATATTTATTTTATCTCGGTTGTCGATTTCAATGATTTTTATTTTATCTCCAACATCAAATACTAAATAGTGATTTGTGTACCAAAAAATTTCATTAATTTTTTCTGAAAAACGAGTTAAGAATACTTTTTCTCCGGCCTCTCTTTGGGGCTGGTTATATATTTGTTCCAAAAACAAAATCCAGATTTCGTAATTATTGAAATAAACTAATTTTTTGGAATCCGGTGAAAATCTTAAGTTTTTAACTGGTTCAAAAAGTTTTTCAAAAGTTTTTTGAGCCTTATTTAGAGAATATAAAATATTACTTTCTTTCAGAAAAATGTGGGAATTTATTCCGAATATTTTGTATTCAGTTTCTTTCTTTGGAGGAAGGGGAGTTGTATTTAATTTTTCTTTAGGAGAAAAAGAGAAATCAGTTCTAAAAACAAAACCCGAGTTATCAAGACAATGAATATTGTTTTTAAGAACCGAGCAAGTAATTATATTTTCAAAATGAGGTGAAGAGATTTTTTTATCAATTAACCCTGTTAAATTGCTCCGCTCCGACTTTGTCGGATTTAACAGGGTTAAATCTGCTTCGCTTAATTTTCCTGTTTTTAATATTAATAATTTTTGGGGATTTTTTGGGTTAAAATAAACTTCCTGCACATCCGGACCTAAAAAATCAAGGGGAGTTAAAACTACCGGAACCTTATCTATTTCTAAAAGATAATATATCTTAACACCCGACGTTTCCCTTGGCGCCTCTGGCCCGCCTAAATTTTTCTCTGAAAAACTTGAGTTGGCTGGCGCCAATTCCTCAACGTCGGGTGTTGAAATTATTCCAACTTCAAGTAATATTCTTTTTGAGTCAGGAGAAAATTTTAAATCAATTAGTTGAACTTGTTCCCCGCCTTCGCCAAGGCTACTGCGGGCAGGAAGGGAAATATCTTTTTCTTCAATTAAAAGACTTTTAACATTTTTTTCTAAATCAAAAAGTTTTAAAGCCCATCCTTCGCCAAGGCTTCGGTTGGCAAGCAAGCTTGAGCTTTCAGGGTTTTGAGGATTTTCAGGGTTCGTATTTGTTTCCTCCTTTAAAATTATTTTTTTATTATCAGGAGAAAAATAAAAACTTTCTATTCCTTTGGATATAATTGTAAAATTAGGGTTTTCTGAAATTAAAATAATATTTTTTGCTTCGGTGACCTCTCTTTCTTTTATTTCCAAAGTTTTTTTCCAGCTATGGAACCCTTGTTTTCTAATTTCTATACTATATTTTTTAGGCGAAAGGTTTTCAATTAGAGCTGAGCCAAAGAAAAAGTCAGTTTTCTTTTCAAACTCTTCATTAAGGTAGATTTGGCTATTTTTGGGCCAAATTTTAAAATAAAAAACTCCCGGTTGGATAATTTTTTTTGTTTCCCAATCAAAATGCCAACCCAGATAATATAAAATAGTTACCGGGGCAACTATTAAGAACAAAATTGCCAGAAATAAAAATAAAATAGTCCGAACTTTTTTAGTCATCTTAATGTAGGCTTATTTTAACACTTTTTTGTTTTAATGTTTAGATGCAAAAAATACACGGGTCGGACTCGTGTATTTCCCGTATAGTATGGACAGAATTCTAATGGGGCTTGCCAAATTTTAAATTTTGCTTTAGTATAAAATTAAGACCGTTGAATAATTCAGCGTTGTTCAGCGTAGATATCGGCGTTATTCAGCGTTAGCATAGTTTTATCGCTGAACCACGCTGGACTATACGCTGAAATTACGCTGAAAAATAATTATTCAACACTCTAAAAATTATGACCGAAAAATTTGTGATCCAAGGAGGAAAAACTTTAAAAGGAACCATTGAGGCCAGAGGGGCAAAAAATGCCGCTCTTCCGATATTAGCCGCCACCCTCTTGACTAAAGAACCTTGTATTATTGGCAACCTTCCTTTAATTGAGGATGTTTTCAAAATGCTGAAGATTTTAGAAGGGTTGGGAGCTGAAATTTCTTGGCTGGGGAAAAGAAAAATTAGAATAAAATGTTCAAATATTAATCCTTCAAAACTTCCCTGGGATATTGTTGGTTGTCTTAGAGGTTCGGTTTTAATTTTAGGGCCGCTTTTAGCCCAATTTGCCAAAATAAAAATTCCTTCGCCGGGTGGTTGTTTAATTGGTGCCAGACCCTTAGACAGCCATTTAGATGCTTTTTCTCAGGCAGGTATTAAAGTTTCATCAAAAGATAAATTTTATTACTTTACAACACCCGACGTTGAGGAATTGGCGCCAGAGGCGCCAAGGGAAACGTCGGGTGTTAAGGAATTAAAATTTAAGCCTATAGAAATTATTCTTAGGGAATTTAGTGTTACTGCAACCGAAAATATTCTTTTGTTTTCTGTTCTTAGGGCCAAGAAAACTATTTTGAAAATTGCTGACCAAGATTATCAGGTTCAAGAATTAACCAAAGTTCTTAAAAAAATGGGAGCAAAAATTAAACCGAGTGGGGTCCATATCCTGAATATTATTGGTCAAAAAAAATTAAAAGGATTTAATCATTATTTAATGTCAGACCCCATAGAAGCAGGAACTTTTATTGTAGCAGCATTAGCAACCCAGGGAGAAGTCTTGATTAAAAACGCTGAGTTTTCTTTTCTTGAACTTTTTTTAAAGCATCTTCGGGATTTTGGGGCGAAAATTGAAATTTTAGGCCCAAAAACAATCAAGGTTTTTCCTTCAAGGAAACTTAAAATGGATAAAGTCCAAAGTTCACCTTATCCCGGCATTCACACCGATTTACTGCCGGAACTTGGAGTTTTAGCTACTCAAACCGAAGGTCTTACCTTAATTCACGACCCCTTATATGAAAGTCGGCTTAAATACCTTGAAGAATTAAATAAAATGGGGGCTGATATAATTTTTTGCGACCCTCACCGGGCAATAATTAACGGCCCCACCTTGCTTAAGGGGATTGAAATTCCCAGTTCTGATATTCGAGCCGGAGCTGCCCTGATTATTGCCGGATTAATAGCTAAAGGAAAAACAATAATTGGTAATATTTATCAAATTGATAGGGGATACGAACGTATTGAGGAGCGCTTTCAGAAATTGGGGGCAGATATTAAAAGAATATCAGAGAAATAGTCTTCGGGCAGATTACTTCGGGGGGTACGCAGTCAGCTAAAAGGTAGAACAAAGTTATCATCAGCTGCTGCTAATTCTCGCCGAGCCTTAATATCCTTAGAAGAAAATTCAAATCTATTCTTGGGCTCGGCTGCGAAGTGTCCCCCTCAGCAACCTGCCCTCAGACTATTATTCGTATATTCGTAATAATTCGTAAATTCGTAGGGTTATGTTTTCTAAAAAAATTGGCATTGATCTGGGAACTTGTAACTCTGTAGTTTTTATTCCTCGTAAAGGGGTGGTTTTGAACGAACCTTCAGTAGTAGCAGTTAGTGTCTCTGAAAATAGAATTTTAGCAGTGGGACAAGAAGCCAAAGAAATGACTGGCCGGACTCCAGATACTATAAGAGTTTACCGACCATTAAAAGATGGAGTGATTGCTGATTATCGCGTTACCCAGGCAATGATAAGATATTTTATTAAAAAAATAACAAGGTCTTTCAATTTTTTGAAACCAGAATTATTAATCGGGGTTCCGGCCGGCATTACCTCAACCGAAAAAAGAGCGGTGATTGAAGCTGGGATGACAGCCGGTGCCAAAGCAGTATATGTTGCTAAAGAGCCTATTTTAGCTGCGATTGGCGCTGGAATTCCTATCAATTCTTGCTCGGGCCATATGATTGTTGATATTGGTGGAGGGACCTCAGAAGTGGCTGTGATTTCTCTTGGAGGAATAGTAACTTCCTCTTCTTTGAGAACGGGTGGAGATAAAATAGACCAGGCAATCTCAAATTATATCAAAGAGAGACATAATTTAGCTATCGGCGAGCAAACTACCGAGGAAATAAAAATAAAAATCGGTAGCGCCTTGTCAGAAAAATCCTCTAAAGACGAACAGGTTTCTGAGAGGAAGTTAGAAATTCGAGGTCGAGATTTAATTTCAGGATTGCCCAGAAATCTTATAGTTTCATCTAATGAAATTCAAGAGGCAATTTTTGACCGACTTCATGAAATTGTTCAAGTAATTAAAACGGTTTTGAGAGATACACCTCCTGAACTTTCAGCCGATATTATAGATAAAGGAATGGTTCTTTCTGGAGGGGGGGCAATGCTTAGAAATATTGACGAACTTATTGCTCAATCTACTGGTGTTCCTTGTTTTTTAGCTGATGAATCATTATTTTGCGTAGCGAAGGGAACTGGAGTAGTGCTTGAAAACCTTGAGGCCTATAAAAAGAGCATAATGACAAAGAAATAAAATCTCGAAACCTGTAACCTGTAACTTATAACCTGTAACCTGTAACCCTCTTGAGTTATAAGTTACAAGTTATAAGTTACAAGATTTGGGTTACGAATTACAAGTTGCAAGTTATATGATATTGGGTCATCAAAAACAATGGAACTTATTAAAGCGTCTGGCTGAAGCAGATAAAATTCCTCAGGCTTTTTTATTTTTTGGTGAAGAAAAATTAGGAAAAAAAACTTTAGCTATTGAATTTGTTAAATATTTAAATTGCCAGAATGATAAAAAGCCATGCCAGACCTGTCGTTCCTGCCAAGATATTGAAAGGGGGATTTATCCCGATTTTTCTTTAATCTCGTTCCTAAAAAAGGGAATTCAAATATCTCAAATAAGAGACCTTATTTGGAAATTATCCCTCCGTTCCTATTCAGCTCCCTTTAAAGCGGCAGTTATAGATAAAGCTCATTTGATGACCAGAGCAGCTCAAAGTTGTTTTTTAAAAACCCTGGAAGAACCAAAAGGCAAAACTCTTTTGATTTTGGTAACTGAATATCCGGAGATGTTATTGCCGACAATTCTCTCAAGAGTTCAGCGATTGAAGTTTTTTCCAGTAAAACATTTGGAAATTGAAAATTATTTGAAAACAAAAGGTGCCACTCCTGGCCAGGCGAGCGAACTATCTTCGCTTTCTCTGGGAAGGCCGGGGTTAGCACTGGATTTTTTCTCAGATTTGAAAAAAGTCAGCGATTTTAAACAAAAAACTAAGGAAATTGAAAAACTTAGTGTTTCTGATTTGGCTTTTCGTTTCCAATATGCTAAAAATTTATCTTCACAAAGTCCTCAAACCATCAAAGAAGTTTTGTATATCTGGCTTCAGTATTTTAGAAAAATACTGCTTAGCGAAGAGAAAAATTCTTTGCCCAAAATTAAAAAAATCCTTAAACTTATTCAAAGCACAAATTTTTTGGTTTCAACCACTAATGTCAATTCGAAATTAGCCCTTGAGATTTTATTAATGGAATTATAAATAAACACGGGTCCGACCCGTGCAACCTGTACGGGTCGGACCCGTGTAAACCCTATGTACAAAGAAATAATTGATAAAGTAAAACCAGAGATAGAGAAAGTAATGAGTTTTTTAGAAAAAGAAGTTGCTCAGATTAGGACCTCAAGGGTTTCTCCGGTTTTGGTTGAAGATATTTTAGTGGATTTTTCCGGCAGCAAGTCGCCGCTCAAGCAGTTGGGGGCTATTTTCTGTCCAAAAGCCCGAGAAATTATAATTCAGCCTTGGGATAAGTCATATATTGAGCCAATGGTGGCAGCCATCTCTCAATCAAAAGTTGGAGTATCTCCGGTTGTAGATAAGGATATAATTCGGCTTTCTTTCCCACCCTTGAGCGAGGAGTATCGCCAGGATTTATTAAGAGGGCTGGCAGTAAAGACAGAGGAGGCGCGGAGAACTATAAGACACTGGCGGGAAACAGTTTGGAGAGAAGTTCAAGATAAATTCCGGGCAGGAGAGATTCGAGAGGATGATAAATTTCGAGCAAAAGACGAACTTCAAGATTTAATTGACGAATATAATAAAAAAATTGAAGAGCTCGGAGAGAGAAAAAAGAAAGAAATATTGGAATAAGTTAAATTATTATGCTTTTAACCATTATCATTGCTTTTATAAGTCTTATCGGACTAATTATTCTTCACGAATTAGGGCACTTTTTATTGGCGAAGAAATTTGGAGTAAAAGTTGAAGAGTTCGGCCTAGGGTATCCTCCTCGATTATTTGGTAAAAAATTTGGCGAAACGATTTATTCTTTAAATCTTTTACCATTAGGAGCTTTTGTTAAGCTCTACGGACACGAGGAAAGGATTGACGATCCTCGTAGTTTTACCACCAAGCCTTTTTGGCAAAAAGCTTTAATTATTTTAGGCGGTGTTATTTCTTTTTGGGTGGTCGCCGCAATTTTACTGACTATTGTAATGTATTTGGGCATTCCGACGCAGATAGGGGATGATGAAAATCATAATTTAGTTGAGCCAAAGGTTCAAATTATGGCTGTTGCTCCGGCTTCTCCGGCCGAAAAAGCGGGAATAAAGGTTGGAGACGCGATAATAAAAATCAAAAATGAACAAGTTCCTCGCAAGCGAGAGCAAGAAGGAGCCGTAGACTCGTCTACGACAGCAAAAATCAAAAATATCAGTAAGATAAAGGAAGTTCAAGAACTTACAGAAAAATACAAAGGCCAAGAGATTGCTTTAACAATTCAACGAGGAAAAGAAATATTTGACGTTTCCTTAATTCCCCGAGAGACGCCCCCTAAAGACGAGGGAGCAATGGGAGTGGCTTTGATCAGAACAGCCCTGAAGTCCTATTCCTGGTACCAAGCTCCAGTTCAGGGAATTTTAGCTACTGGTAACTTAACTCGGATGGTAATTGAGGGATGGGGAATGACTATTTCCAGTTTGTTTCAGGGTAAAGGAATACCTGCTGGTGTTGAATTAAGAGGACCGGTGGGAATTTTTGAACTATTCGCTCAAGTAGGAAGTTTAGGACTAACTTATTTTTTGCACTTTATAGCTTTAATTTCTATTTGTTTGGCTTTAATTAATGTTTTGCCCATTCCTTCCTTAGATGGCGGGTGGTTGTTCTTTCTTGTTATTGAGAAAATAAAAGGAAAGCCAGTAAGTCAGAAAATTGAGCAAAAAATTACTGTCGTTTTCTTTTGTCTATTAATAACTTTAATGATTTATGTAACAATAAAAGATATCGCCAGAATTTTCTAATTCAAATTATTAGGGTGTTGAATAATTATTTTTCAGCGTAATTTCAGCGTATAGTTCAGCGTGGTTCAGCGATAAAACTATGCTAATGCTGAACAACGCCGATATCTACGCTGAACAACGCGGAATTATTCAACGGTCTAATTACATGATTAATAAATTTTTTTCCTATTTTTCAAATGACATAGCTATTGATTTGGGAACTGCTAACTCATTAGTTTATGTTAAAGGTAAGGGGATAGTTATTAATGAGCCTTCAGTAGTAGCCATAAATCAAAAAACAGGTCAAATTTTAGCAATCGGCGAAGAGGCCCAAAAAATGGTTGGTCGAACCCCGGCTCATATTGTTGCCATCAGGCCCTTGGTTGATGGAGTCGTTTCTGATTTTGAAGTTACAGAGCAAATGTTAAAATACTTTATTGAGAAGGTTCACAAGAGGAGATTTGTTTTGGGTTCCCGGCCCAGGGTTATTATCGGAATTCCCTATGGAGTAACCGAGGTTGAGAAAAAAGCAGTTTGCGATGCTGCCAAAAATGCTGGCGCCAGGCAGATATTTTTAATAGAAGAACCAATGGCAGATGCTATTGGGGCCAGGTTAACCGTTCAAGAGGCAGGAGGTAATTTCATCGTTGATATTGGAGGGGGCACCACTGAAGTAGCGGTAATTTCTCTTGGCGGGATAGTTATTGCAAAAAGTCTTCGGATCGCCGGAGATAAACTTAATGAAGATATAGTTCAATTTGTTCAAGAGGAATATAAATTATTAATTGGCGAGAGGACAGCCGAGAGGGTTAAAATTGGAATTGGTTCTGCTTTTCCCTTGAAAGAGAGAGCGGAGTTTCCCCTACGAGGCAGAAATATAATAACCGGGCTTCCAGAAGAAATTTTGATTTCTGATAAAGATATAAAGCGGGCTTTAGAAAAGTCGGTAAAACAAATTGTTACAGCTGTAAAGACCACAATAGAAGAAACTCCCCCTGAACTTTTAGCTGACATTATGTCAAAAGGGATCTATCTTGCTGGTGGCGGCAGTCTTTTAAGAGGATTGGATACTTTAGTTCAACAAGAAGTAAAAATTCCTACTAAAATTATTGAAGATTCAACAACAGCAATGGTTAGGGGGGCAGGGATGGTTTTGGAAAAACTCGATGAATTGCATGAAGTATTAACAGGGGTAGAGGATATGGAACCACCCCGATAAAAATTTTCAATTTTCAATTTTCAATTTTCAATTTACAAATAATGATATCTAAAGAAGAAGTTAAACATATTGCCAAACTATCTAGGCTGGGCTTAACAGAGAAAGAGATAGAGAAATTTCAGAAGGAGCTTTCTTTGATTTTAGATTATTTTAATTTATTAGAAGAAGTTGATGTTTCCAAAGTTGAACCAACTTTTCATCCGGCTGAACATTTTTTAAAGAGAAAACCAAGTGTTACAAGAGAAGACATAGAAAAATCCCAAAAAACTGAAGTAAAGAATAAATTAGTAGTGGCAGCCCCGGAAAGAAAAGATAGATATGTGAAAGTGAAATCTATATTATCTTAATTTTCAATTTAAAGCATGAGTCTTCACCAATTAAGTATTGTTCAAGCTCATGATGGACTTTTAAAGAAAAAGTTCTCTGCTTTGGAGCTAGCTAAGGCCTTTTTGGACAGAATAAAAACTGAGGATAAAAAGATTTCCGCTTTTTTAACAGTGACTGAAGATTTAGCCCTTTCTCAAGCGAAAAGAGTTGATGATTTAATTTCTGTTGGTGAAGATATTCCTTTATTGGCTGGAATTCCTTTAGCTGTTAAAGATAATATTTTGATTGAAGGGATTAAGACAACTTGTGCTTCAAAAATCCTTGAAGATTATATTGCGCCCTATGATGCCACTTGTATAGAAAAACTTAAGAAACTTGGGGCAGTGATTTTAGGGAAGACAAATTTAGATGAATTTGCCATGGGCGCTTCAACTGAAAATTCAGCATTTTTCCCGACAAAAAATCCTCATGATTTAAATCGGGTACCTGGCGGTTCTTCAGGGGGCTCTGCAGCTGCCGTAGCTGATGATTTATGCTGCTATGCCCTGGGTTCTGATACAGGCGGTTCAATTAGGCAACCTGCTTCTTTCTGTGGGGTAAAGGGTTTGAAACCCAGCTATGGAGCAGTTTCCCGTTACGGTTTAACTGCTTTTGCTTCTTCTTTGGATCAGATAGGGACTATAACAAAAACAACCGAGGATGCTAAAATTGTTTTTGAGGCAATTGCCGGCAAGGACCCAAAAGATTCAACCAGTGTAGCAATAAATAAAAAGTTACAAGTTACAAGTTACAAATTACAAGATTTAAAGATCGGCGTTCCCAAGGAATATTTCGTAGAGGGAATAGATAAAGAGGTCGAAAAAGTGATTAAAGATGCCATTAAGAAATTTGAAAATTTTGGAGCAAAAATAGAAGAAATTAGTTTACCTCATACAAAATATGCTGTACCTATTTATTATCTTATTGCTACTTCTGAGGCATCAGCTAATTTAGCCAGATATGATGGAATAAAATACGGACTCTCAAAAAACCAGGGACAAAATTTATTAGACGTTTATTTACGGAGTAGAGTAGAGGGTTTTGGAGATGAGGTTAAAAGAAGAATTATGCTGGGGACCTACGCTCTTTCGGCTGGTTATTACGAAGCTTATTATTTAAAAGCCCAGAAAGTTAGAACATTAATTAAAGAAGATTTTGATAGGGCCTTTCAAAAAGTTGATGTTATTTTTTCTCCAACTGCTCCAACTCCTGCCTTTAAAATCGGAGAAAAAATTATTGACCCTCTCTCAATGTATTTATGCGATATCTTTACTGCTCCGGTAAGTCTGGTTGGGTTACCGGCTGTTTCAATCCCGGTCGGTTTTGTTGGAAAGTTACCGGTTGGTTTGCAGATTATTGGAAAACCATTTGAGGAAAATAAAATTTTAAAAATTGGTCAATTAACTGAATAAGTAGGTAAAATGGAAAAGATATTTTATTTTATTATACATCCTGAGTTTAGGGGATTTCTTTTATATCTCAGAATTATTTTTATAGTTATTTCTTCATTTTTTTTGCTAAGCATTATTATTCTTCTTCTGAGAAGCAGCTGGATGAAGGATCGTTATTTAGAGGCATTAACAGAGTTTGTCACTTATCGACCCTTTGGAGTAAAAGAAACCTTTAAACAGTGGAATAAGATTGTTAAAAGATTAGAGACCGACAGAGAAGCCGAATATAAATTAGCAGTAATTGAGGCAGATGGTTTATTAGAAAGCGTTTTGGAAAGAATGGGATATAAAGGAGATAATTTTGTCCAAAGGTTGGAGCAAATAGACCCGTCTGTTTTACCTAATCTGGAGGAGGTTTGGAAGGCCCATAAAACCCGCAATAATATTGTCCACGACCCTGATTATCGATTAATTTTGGCTCAGGCAAAAACAATGTTAGAAATTTATGAAAAAGCTCTCCGAGACCTTGAGATGTTTTAATATAAATAAAACCGTTCCATCTTAATCTAAAACCCGACATTAATCTAAAACCCGACGTTGAGGATTTTTAAACGTCGGGTTTTGTATTTGTGGTTGAAACCCGACGTTGAGGAATTGGCGCCAGCCCGCCCAAGTTTTTCAGAAAAAAATTTAGGCGGGCCAGAGGCACCAAGGGAAACGTCGGGTTTTGAAAATAGTTGATTTTTTTCAAAAAATATAATAGAATACAATTGCGGGGTGGAGAAGTAGTATCTTGCGAGGCCCATAACCTCGAGACCCAGGTGCAACTCCTGGTCCCGCAACGCCGGTGTAGCTCAGTGGTTAGAGTGAGCGCTTCATAAGCGTTAGGTCGTTGGGTTCGAGTCCCACCACCGGCATATGCGGGTGTAGCTTAGTTGGTTTAAAGTGCCGCCCTGTCACGGCGGAGATCGTGGGTTCAAATCCCATCGCCCGCGCCAGTTTTACCGGTTCGAGTCTCGTGGTCCCCGCATAAAATACAGCTGAAATAATTATTTCAGCTGTATTTTTTTTAAAAAATATGGAGCAATGAATTTGACTTTTTACTCAATTTATCATAATCTAAATTCATAAAGAGCAACTTAAAAATTTAATAAGGAAAGGAGAAAACAAAATGACAGGAATTACTTTAGCTGAACTGAGAAATCTCAATCCACGAGACTTTGATGACAGAGAGCTATCTGAAGAAGAAATTCTTGAGTGGTTTGATGCCTGTGATGCCTATTGGATGCATGATGGGGACCCAAAGAACCCACATGCTGAGCTAACTTCTGGAAAGTGTAGTAATGGATTTTTCGACTGTATGCGGGTCCTGAAATATCCAAATCTCAATGAGATTTTGGCAATAGAGCTGGCCACGCTGTTAATTGAGGACATTCGCGAGAATTATGAGGAACCCTCTAATATAGACTGGGTAATTGGTTCGCCCTATGCAGCTATTACCTTTTCTTATGAAGTGGCCAAGGAATTGAGAGCGGTTCATGGTTTTTGTGAGAAAGATCCAATTGTCCCTAAAGAGAAAAAATTTCTCTGGCAACGGATGGTAATTCCTGGAGGATCAAGAGTTCTTCAGATTGAAGAACTTATTACCACCAGCGGAACATTCAGAGGAGTTCAGCGAGCAATAGAGGAAGGAAATCCAGAGCCGGTTAAATTTTTACCAGTTGTGGGTGTCCTTGTCCATCGTCCCCCGAGACTCCCGGCTGATTACGGTGATAGAGAAATCATTGCTTTAGTTGAAAAAGAAATCTGGGCAGTTGAGCCAGAAGATTGTCCTTTGTGCAAAGCTGGTTCTGTCCGCTATAGGCCAAAAGCCCACTGGAGAGAACTAACTGGAAAAGCATAAAAACAAAGCCACTGGGATTTAGATCCCAGTGGCATTTTTATTTTCAAAATTGACTATTTTTATCCACAGAAAATGGCTTGATTTTAAGGGGAGATTAGGGTAAAATGAAAATAGATATTATGGTAAATTATGGCAAAAATTGACTTCAAAACACTTAAAATTGAGGCCCAGAAAGCAGTAAAAGAAGCCAAAGATTTAAAGGAATTGGATACGGTTTATAGAAAATACCTGGGTAAAAAAGGAGAGCTTACCCTAATTTTGCGCTCTCTGAAATATCTCCCAGAAAAAGAAAGAAAGAAACAAGGAAAATTGGCTAATCAATTGAAAAAGGAGATTAGCTCCTTGATAGAAGGGGAGAGTAAGAGTATTGAAAAGAAGGGGTTCTCCTTCGCTAAAGCTACGGAGGATAAACTTGATGTTACGGTTCCCGGGGAAAAACCTATTCTGGGTCATTTACACCCTTTGACCCTGGTTAAAAGAAAAACTGAGGAGGTTTTTCAGGCAATGGGTTTTTCAGTGATTGAAGGACCGGAGATTGAAAATGAATGGTATAACTTTGATGCTTTAAATATTCCCAAAGACCATCCGGCCCGGGATGTCTGGGATACTTTGTGGATAAAAACAGAAGAAAAACCCTTACTTTTGCGGACTCATACAAGTCCGGTTCAGATAAGGTATATGGAAAAGAATAATCCTCCTTTAAGGATTATTGTCCCTGGTAGGATTTTTCGTCACGAAGCAACCGATGCCAGTCATGAAATTAACTTTTATCAATTGGAAGGATTAATGCTCGGAAAAGAGATTGCTACAGCCAATTTCAAAGCGATTATTAAGGAATTCTTTTCCAGGTTTTTTGAAAAGGAGGTTAAAATTCGTTTAAGACCAAGTTATTTTCCTTTTACTGAACCGAGTTTTGAAGTAGATATGAGCTGTTTGGTTTGTGGGGGCAAGGGCTGTAAAGTTTGTTCTGGAACTGGTTGGGTAGAATTAATGGGAGCGGGAATGGTTCACCCTAATGTTTTGAAGGCAGCCGGAGTAAATCCCAAAAATTGGCAGGGATTTGCTTTTGGAATAGGGATGGATAGGTTAGCTATGATGAAGTATAAAATCAATAACATTAGATTGTTCTATTCAGGGGATTTACGATTTCTTCAACAGTTCTAAATTTTACAGAGGGTCGCCCTCTGTTAACTTTATGATTTTTTCATATAATTGGCTGCAATCGTTTTTTCAAAAGAAGTTACCAAAACCAGAGAAGCTGGCAGAGGTTTTGACTATGCATAGTTTTGAAGTGGAAGAAGTCAAAAAAGTAGGCAAAGATTTTGTCTTAGATATTGACGTTTTACCAAATAGGGGACCAGATTGTTTTTCTCACATAGGAATAGCTCGTGAGTGCGCGGCTATAACAGAATTAAGAATTAAGAATCAAGAATCAAGAATAAAAGAAGATAAAAAACTAAAAGCCGAGGACTTTATTAAAGTAAAGGTTCGAGACAAAGAAGATTGTTATCGCTATACTGCCAGAGTTGTTGCCGATGTAAAAATTGGCCCTTCGCCAAAATGGATTCAAGAGAGATTAAGAGTTTGTGGATTGAGGCCAATTAATAATATTGTAGATATTGCAAACTATGTAATGTTAGAAACTGGTCAGCCTCTTCACGCTTTTGATTTTGATAAAATTGAAGGTGGTAAAATTAAAGAAATAATTGTCAGAAAAGCAAGAGAAGGAGAGAAAATTGTAACGCTTGATGATGAAAAATATAACTTAGACAAAGACGTCTTAATTATTGCTGACCAAAAAAGACCTTTAGCCGTTGCTGGAGTAAAAGGAGGCAAAAAAGCAGAGATAGATAAAAATACCAAAACTGTTGTTTTGGAATCAGCTAACTTTAATCCCCGGGTTGTTCGCAGGGGTTCTAAGAAATTAAATTTAAAAACCGATGCTTCTTGGCGATTTGAGCATGGAATTGATCTTGATTTAACAGAAATAGCAATTAATCGGGCAGCTGATTTGATTCAGGAGATCGCTAAAGGTAAAATTACCTCGGGTTTGGTTGATGTTTATCCCAAGAAAGTTTTACCAAAGAAAATTAAACTGGATTTAAATTATGTTGAAGAATTATTGGGAATAAAAATACCAGAAAAAGAAATAAAAAATATTTTCCAGAGATTAGAATTTAAAATAACACAAGTCAGCCCTATGCAATTAGTAGTGGAGGTGCCGACTTTTAGGCTTGATATTTTTATACCAGAGGATTTAATTGAAGAAATTGGTAGAATTTACGGATATCAGAAAATTCTAGCTACTTTTCCTGTTGTCTCTTTAATCCCTCCGAAAAAAAACTTCCAAATTTTTTGGGAGGATATCATAAAAAATATTTTAAAAGAAGCTGGCTTTGCAGAAATTTATAACTATTCCTTTATTGGAGATAAGGAATCTAAAATTTTTGATTATAAAAATAGAGAGGTTATTGAATTAGAGAATCCAGTTAGTTCAGAGCAAAAATATTTGAGGCCAAGCTTAATTCCTAATTTATTAAAGAATGTAGAAAGTAATTTTAGATACTTTGATGAAATCAAAGTTTTTGAGTTGGGAAAGATATTCAGAAAAAGGACCCTACGGGGAGTCTACGACAGCAAAAATCCAAAAATGGTTGAAAGAAAAATGATATCCGCTTTGATTGCTGAAAAAGGGAATAGTGGCGAATTATTTTATCGGTTAAAGGGAACTGTTGATTTGTTATTAAATAAACTTGGTATAAGCGATGTCTGGTATGATGATTATCGGCAAACTCCAGAGGAGAGTAAAATAATAATTTGGCATTCAAAAAAATGTGCAGAAATCAAAGTTGGTTCAGAAGAGATTGGATTTTTAGGAGAAATTTCTCCCAGAGTTTTAAAAGATTTAAATCTTAAAGGAAAAATAGTTTTGTTTGATTTAGATTTTGGAAAGCTCGTAAAACTTTGTTCTGAAGAACATGAATATCAGCCAATTTCTCAGCATCCGTCAGCGGTTCGAGATTTGGCAGTGTTGGTGCCGAGAGGTGTTAGGGTGGTGGAGGTTTTAAACAAAATTGGAGCTGTTAGCGGTTCTTTGGTAAGAGATGTTGACCTTTTTGATATTTACGAAGGGGAAGAGCTTCCCCGAGGAAAAAAGAACTTGGCTTTCCATATAATTTATCAAGCGGAAAATAGAACTTTGAAGTCAAAAGAAGTGGATAAGGTGCAGGAGAAGATAATCAGGTTATTAGAAAAAGATCCCGAGTGGCAGGTACGACGATAACAATTTTACAATTTTACAATTTAAAAATAAATTTAATAATTTTAAAATTCTAACATTTAATAAAAATTCTTAAATTCTAAAATTCTAAAATTTTTTAAGCATGTCTCCTAAAAAAACAATAAAAAAAGAACCCAAAAAGGCAGCTAATCCGAGAAAAAAATCCGAAGAGAGTTATAGCGCTAAAGATATTTATGTTTTAAAGGGGTTGGTGCCGGTTAGAAGAAGACCGGCAATGTATATTGGTTCAACTGGTCCTGATGGTTTACATCATTTAATTTGGGAATGCTGTGATAATTGTTTTGACGAATTCATGATGGGATATGGAAATCAGATGGAAATGACTCTTTTACCAAATAATAGAGTGAAGGTGGTTGATAATGGTCGGGGGATTCCAGTAGAAAAACATCCTGTTACAAAAAAATCAGCCTTAGAAACAGTAATGACCACTTTACATGCCGGAGCAAAATTTGGAGGAAAGGCCTATCAGGTAGCTGGTGGTTTACATGGAGTAGGTGTTTCAGTTGTTTGTGCTTTATCTAAATATATGAGAGCAGAGGTCTGTCGAGGAGGGTTTAGATATTGCCAAGAGTATTCCAAGGGGAAAGCAAAAACAAAAGTTAAAAAAATAGGTCGCTGTCAACAGACCGGGACAACTGTTATATTTGAATCAGACCCTGAAATTTTTAGAGAAATCAAGTTTAATTCAGAAGAAATTTTGAATCATCTGCGTCAACAGGCATATTTGACTAAAGGAATTAAAATAACTTTTAGAGATGAAAGAGAAAAAGAAAAATCAAGCTACAGTTTTTATTTTGAAGGTGGTCTTGCCTCTTATATTGAATATTTAATTCATACCTCTACCCCTCGCCACCCTAATGTTTTTTATTGTTCAAGCGAAAAAAATGAGATAATTGTTGAAGCTGCCTTTCAATATACTGAAGAATATGAATGCTATGAAGAAAGTTTTGCTAATAATATTTATACCGGGGAAGGAGGCACTCATTTGACTGGATTTAGAGTTGCTTTAACTCGAAGTTTCAATGATTACGCCAGAAAAAATGATTTTCTAAAAAAGACGGATGAGAATTTATCGGGAGCAGATATAAGAGAGGGTCTAACCGGAGTTATTTCAGTTAAAATAAAAGAACCTCAATTTGAAGGACAGACCAAGGCGAAATTAGGAAATCCCGAAGCTAAGGTAGCTGTAGAGCAAGTAGTTTCTGAGTATTTAACTGATTTTTTAGAAAGAAATCCTCAAGACGCTAAAGCTATTATTGAAAAATGTATTCTATCTGCTAAAGCCAGAAAAGCAGCCAGGGCTGCTAAGGAAACTGTTTTAAGGAAAGGAGTTTTAGAGGGTCTTGCTTTGCCGGGGAAATTATCTGATTGTATCTCAAAAAAACCTGAAGAATCTGAACTCTATATAGTGGAGGGAGAGAGCGCCGGAGGCAGTGCAAGGCAGGGTCGGGATAGAAAGTTTCAGGCGATTTTGCCCCTTCGGGGCAAAATCTTAAATGTTGAAAGAGCCAGGATAGATAAAGTTTTATCCTCAAAAGAGATTAGAGCTTTAATTATTGCTTTAGGAACGGCTATTGGCGAGGATTTTAATATTGATAAAGCAAGATATCATCGAATAATTATTATGGCTGATAGCGACAGTGATGGGAATCACATAAGGACCTTACTTTTAACTTTTTTCTATCGTTATTTCAAACCGGTAATTGAAAAAGGTTATCTCTATATTGCTCAACCTCCTTTATATAAAATTCGGGCAGGGAAAAGAATAGAATATGTTTATACCGAAGATGGCAAACAGAAAGTTTTAGGTTTATTAAAAAAAGAGAAAATTACAAACCCTTCTATTCAACGTTATAAGGGTTTAGGAGAAATGAACCCAGGGGAATTGTGGACAACCACTATGAATCCAGAGAGTCGTATTTTATTAAAAATTAAAATCGAAAACGTCCAAGAAGCAGATAGAATTTTTGATACTTTGATGGGTGAAGAGGTGTTACCAAGAAAAAAGTTTATCCAAACCTACGCCAAAAAAGTAAAAAATTTGGATGTTTAAAATTCTTGACATTAAGTTTATCTTCAGTTATTATTAAGCCTACTAAAGATGATGGCCAAAGAGGCCTTTTTAAGTGTCCGAACAGCGTAAGCTCACTTCGTTCGCTCTATGCGAACACGCACATAGGAATAATTATTAGCAATTTGTAGATTAGCATTAAATTCTTAGATTAGCATCATATTTATGAAAATTAGCAATCTTCCTAAAAAAATTAGTACTTTTTTAAAGGAAGTTAAGTTGGAAATGAAAAAAGTTAACTGGCCAACAAAACAGGAGACCATAAAGTATACTTTAATTGTTATTGGAGTTTCTGTAGGAGTAGCTGCATTTTTAGGTGTCTCTGATTTTATTTTTACAACAATACTTAATAAATTTATATTGTAAGAACCTGCTCGCTGCGCTCGCAGAACCTTGATTCGCTAAAGTATGAATAACATATAATCTTAAATTAATGCCTAAGCAACGTTTACCTCAACAAAAAAATTGGTATGTCATCCATACTTATTCTGGCTATGAAGATGCAGTTGCCAAAAACCTGAAGCAAAGGGTTGAATCTCTTGATATGGGAGATAAAATTTTTAATGTTTTAGTACCAAAAGAAAAAAAGATTAAAATTAAAAATGGCAAAAGAAAAGTAATTGAAGAAAAGATTTACCCTGGTTATGTTTTAGTTGAAATGGTTGTAACTGATGATTCTTGGTATGTTGTCAGAAATACCCCTAATGTAACTGGTTTCGTCGGGGTAGGGACTACGCCGGTGCCGGTTTCAGGAAAAGAAGTTGAAACCCTGAAGAAAATAGTAGGGGCGGAAACACCTCAATATAAGATTGAAGTTAAGGCAGGGGATACAGTAAAAATTATTGACGGCCCCTTTAAAGATTTCGATGGAAAAGTCTCAGAAATAGATGAAGAAAGAGGAAAGTTGAAAGTCTTGGTAAATATGTTTGGTAGAGACACCCCAGTGGAATTGGACTCATTACAGATTAAAAAATTATAATGCGATGCCAATATACTAATGAGCGATACCAATATACGAATACATACTAATGATACGAATTAAATTAGTATAATTCGTATATTAGTATTGATTTATGAAAAAAATTAAAGCTATTATAAAACTGCAGATTCCGGCGGCTAAAGCAACGCCCGCCCCGCCGGTTGGACCGGCTTTAGCTCAATATGGGATAAATATTGCTGAGTTTTGCCAGAAGTTTAATGAGGCGACAAGAGATAAATCAGGTTTTACTGCCCCAGTAGAGATTACTGTTTATGAGGACAGCAGTTATGAATTTAAAATAAAGCAGCCCCTTGCCTCTGAACTTTTAAAAAAAGCGGCCGGGATTGAAAAGGGTTCAGGTGTTCCAAATAAAACTAAAGTTGCTAAAATTACTGGTGCTCAATTAAAAGGAATCGCCCAAAAGAAAATGGCAGATTTGAACACTACCGACATTGGAAAAGCTATGAAGACAATTGAAGGAACAGCCAAGAATATGGGCATAGAGATAAGTGATAAGTGATAAGTGATAGCTGATAGGTTAAAAGATAAAGGATAATAAGCGTAAAAATGAAAAAAAATAAAACAAAATCTAAACATGTCCGCCCGGCATGGGAGGAATATTTTTTAGCTTTGTTGGAGCCATTGAGCAAAAGGGGAACTTGTGATAGGGGTCGTAGCGGCGCAGTTATTGTAAGTCCGGGGAATACTATTTTGGCTACGGGTTATGTGGGGGCGCCGCCGGGCCAGCCGCATTGTGATGATGTTGGGCATATGATGAGAACAGTAATTGACGAGGAGGGTAATAAATCTCAACACTGCGTGAGGACGTTGCATGCCGAAGAAAATGCTATTTTGCAGTGTGCTAAAGACGGCATAAAACTTGAGGGAGCGACAATTTATTGCAAAATGGTTCCTTGTTATAACTGTGCTATGAGAATAGTGCGGGTAGGCATAAAAAGAGTAGTGGCGCAAAAAAGATATCATGCTGATAAACTATCTTTGGAATTATTCAAAAGCGCCGGTGTAAAAGTAGTTATCGTTGATAATACAATAGAAAAATATAGCCAGCAATAAATTAATTTATGTCAGGCAATAATGTATTGTTAAAAATTAAAAAATGAACCTTGAAAACTAAAAAGGAGATAAACGGTGGATATTGTAAAGGTAAGAAAGATTAGAAAAGATGCGAGGTTTCCGAAGAGAGCCACAAATTATGCAGTAGGTTATGATATTTTTGCCTCCCGAGTTTTAGATAGAAGAACTAAAAGAGCAAAAAGTAGCCTACCTGTAACAGTGTCACCTGAAGAGGCTGTTTTGGTTGGTACTGGAGTCCAAATTGCTATACCTGAAAATTGGCAATGTGAAGTTAGACCCCGAAGCGGCTTGGCGAGTAAATATGATATCGAGCTTTCAAATTCTCCGGGCACCATTGATCCTGATTTTCGAGGCGAAGCGGGGGTTCTTTTGAGGAATCGAAACAAAAAGAGCCCTTTCATAATAGAAAAGGATATGCGAATTGCTCAGTTGGTTTTTTCAGAGGTAAAAATACCTATTTTGAGAAGAGTAGAAAAACTTTCTTCTACTATTCGCGGATCTGGAGGATTTGGATCCACTGGTCTTTTTGGAATAAGAGAAGGAACGATTGAATATCAGAAAAAAATTGAAGGGGCAGATATTGCTTATATGAGGGTAGTGAAATCTTTGGCTGATCTTCCCGAACAGAAGGGAAGGGCTTGTGTTATAGTTAAGAACGGAAATATAATTTCTACAAGTTTCACCATCGCAGTATCCAATGAGACTTCTCCTGAGGAATTAAGCATTGCCAATATTTTGGCTTCAGGGTTAGGCTCTACTCAAGGAGCCACAATATATCTTAATGGTAAACCAAAGGAATCTTTGCTTGAGCTAATTGTCAGGGCTGGTATAAGAGAAATGGTTTTGCCAAAGAGAAAATATAGCAGAAAGATTATAAGCGCTATTCAAGGAGTAGGTCTCTACATCCGCTATGTAGAGACGTGAATGTTTTAAGAGGGTTCTTATTTAAAGACCAAGAACCCTCTTTTTTTAAAATCTAAATTATGATATACTTTAACTGTAAATTATGATTAAAAATCCCTATTCAGGAAAATTTGTAGTTATTGATGGGCTTGATGGCTCGGGACAAAGCACTCAGGCAGAATTTTTAAAAGATTTTTTTATTGAAGAAGATTATCAGGTAGTTTTAACAAAAGAACCAACTCAAGACTCTGAAGCTGGAAAAAAATTAAAAAAAATCTTAGAAAAGAAAATTAAATCAGATCCCCTAAAATTGCAAGAATTATTTACCAAAGACAGAGAAGAACATTTGAAAAATATAATTATTCCAGCTCTAAAACAAGAGAAAATTATTATATCTGACAGATATTATTTTTCATCTTTTGCCTACGGCGCAGCTGATGGAGCTGATTTAGATAAATTAATTAAAATGAATGAGAACTTTTTATTACCAGATTTAACAATAATTCTTAAAGTCAATCCTGAGATTTGTATTTCAAGGATAGAAAAACGGGGAAAAGAAAAAACTCTTTTTGAGAAAAAAGAACAACTTGCTAAAGTATGGGAAAATTATAAAATATTGACAACTAAATTTGAGAATGTTAATGTTGTTGATGGCGAAAAATCAATTGAGGAAGTTTTCAACCAAATTAAAAAGGTCGTTCTTTCAAAAATTTTTAAAAAAGGAGAGTAAAATGGCAGAGATTTTACAAAATAAAGGCTCTCATCGGATTTTATCAATTATGGCCGGGTTGGAAGGAGAAAATCCTTTGCAGTTAATTGAAATTGCCGGCCGTACTGCTTATCAAAGTAGAGATAAAATTACTGATGAGTCAGCAGCAAAATTCGTTGAGATGCTCAGGAAAAGAGGGCATGAGTCAGTAATTGAGCATTCCTGTATGACAGTGGAGTTTAATAATATTTGTCGCGGTTTTACCCATGAGTTGGTCCGACATAGATTGGTTTCTTATACTCAAGAATCAACCAGATATGTTGATGAAAGTGATTTTCGAGTTGTAATTCCGCCTGATAAAAATCTAGACGAAAAACTGGTCTTACTTAATCTTTCAGATGGTAACACTATCAAAGTTTCTTTTCAGGATTGGATGAATTTAAATGAACAAATGTATAGGGGCTTAAGAGAGGCAGATTGGGTTTCTCAAGATGCCAGGCAGGTTTTGCCGATAGGTATAAAAGCTCAAATTGTTGCCACTGCTAATTTTAGAGAATGGCGGCATATTTTCAAATTAAGATGTGCTAATAGTGCCCATTGGGAAATAAGAAGGGTAATGCTCAATCTTTTGAAAGATGTCCAAAAAAGAGTGCCGGTGATTTTTGATGATTTTGAAATAAGCGAAAATGGTCAAAGTGCGAGCTTAAAGAGCTCCAAATAGATTTGGAGCTTTTTTCATTTTTCATTATTTGATAAAATTAATATAAGAACCTGACTTCGTCAGAACCTTGATTCGCTAAGGTATAGAAAACATATTGCGGCTTCGTCGCATAATTGCTTCACTCGGTTGAAGAAGAAAAATAAATTTTTCTTTTTCTCCCTCGTTTGCAATTATAATCTTGAATTAAGAACCTGACTTCGTCAGAACCTTGATTCGCTAAGGTATAGAAAACATATTGCGGCTTCGTCGCATAATTGCTTCACTCGGTTGAAGAAGAAAAATAAATTTTTCTTTTTCTCCCTCGTTTGCAATTATAATCTTGAATTATGAATTACCAATCCATTGTTGGCCTGGAAATACATGTGGAATTAAAGACAAACTCAAAAATGTTTTGTTCTTGTAAGAACGATCCTAATGAGAGACATCCCAATGTCAATGTTTGTCCTATTTGTATGGGACACCCGGGGACGCTTCCGGTCATCAATAAAGAAGCGGTAAGAAAAGTAATAAAAACGGGATTGGCTTTGAATTGTCAAATTCCCGAAGATTCAAAATTTGACAGGAAAAACTATTTTTATCCTGATTTACCAAAAGGATACCAAATATCTCAATATGATAAGCCTATTTGTAAAGGAGGTTTTTTGAAAATCAATGGTAAAAAAATTCGGATAACCAGAGTTCACCTTGAAGAAGATACGGGAAGATTAATTCATCCTCAAGGGGAAGATTATTCTTTGATTGATTTTAATCGGGCCGGAATCCCTTTAATGGAATTGGTTACTGAGCCGGATTTGAGAACAGCTAAAGAGACAAGAAAATTTGCCCAAGAGTTTCAATTAATTTTAAGATACCTTGGAGTTTCTGACGCTGATATGGAAAAAGGACAACTTAGAGTGGAGGTAAATATTAGTTTAAGTAAAAGTCAAAAGTTAGGAACCAAAGTAGAAATTAAGAACCTAAATTCATTTAGAACAGTAGAGCAAGCAATTGATTATGAGATTGAAAGACAGACAAAGGTTTTAGATTCTGGTAAAAAGGTTGTTCAAGAAACTCGAGGCTGGGATGAGAAAAAACAAAAAACAGTAAGTCAACGAGAAAAAGAAGATGCCTATGATTATAGATACTTTCCAGAACCTGATTTACCGACTCTTTGTTTGGATAAGAATTTTATTCAAGAGATAAGAGCAGAGATTTCTGAGTTACCTCAACAAAAGAGAAAAAGGTTTGTTAGAGAATATAATTTGTTAGAAAAAGAAATTGAGATTTTTGTTCAAAACAAAGATTTGAGTGAATATTTTGAAAAAGTAGTTTCAGAATTGATAAACTGGATAAAAATAGTTGAATTTAAAACAAAAATTTCTGAACAGGAAAAGAACAAACTGATTAAACTTGCCACAAATTATATTATTACTGACCTTCAAAGATTACTTAAAAGAGCTCTAGTTTCTGGAAAAGATTTTTTAATCACTCCGGAAAATTTTGCTGAGCTTATTACTTTAATTTACGAAGGGAAAATAACCAGCAAAATAGCCAAACAGGTTTTAGAAGAAATGTTTGGAACAGGCGCTGACCCCTCCCATATTATTAAAGAAAAGGGCTGGACTCAATTAACCAATGAAGAAGAAATTAAAAAAATAATAGAAAATGTTATTTCAAAAAATCAAAAAGTAGTTGAGGAGTATAAAAAAGGTAAAGAAAATGCCCTTCAATTTTTAGTAGGGCAGGTGATGGGTATCAGCAAAGGAAGAGCTAATCCCGAAATAGTTAATCGCTTACTAAAAGAAATGGTCGGCTAGCCCGGGCAGGATGGAAAGATTATTTTAAATTAATTAGCAATTCTGGCTACCTCCCCCACTTTTTTTGAAAAGTGGAGGGTCAAGAGAGAGAAAGGAATCTTCCTCTTTTTTTTGTCTTAAAACTCTTTTACTAATTTTTCTGCATCTCGGTAATTTTTTAGCCATTTAATTCGTTTGTCGCGTTTGAACCAGGTCATTTGCCTTTTAGCGAAGTGTTCAATATCTTTTTGGAGCTTTTCTATCATTTCCTCATAATTTATCTTCTTTTGTAAATATCTGGCAATCCAACGGTACTCTAAGCCGAAGCTTTCTAATCTAGCCCACGAAAGGCCGGAGTTTTTTAGTTTCCTTACTTCACTAATCATACCTTTTTTAATTCTTTTGACCAATCTTTTAGCGATTAGCTTTTTTAATTCTTCCGGAGTTTTTTTAATTCCGATTATTAAAAGAGCAAAATCAGATTTTTCTTTTTTCAATGTCGGTACTGGTTTGTTGGTTTTAATCACAATTTCCAATGCCCTAATTAATCTTCTTTTATTTTTTGGTTCAATTGTTTTGGCTCTTCTCGGGTCCATTTTTTTTAGTTCTTCAAAAAGTTCTTTTATGGTTTTCTTTTCTAATTTTTTTCTCAATTTCCAATCTGGTTCTACTTTTGGAATTATTAATTTATCAACCACAGCTTGAATATAGAAGCCGGTTCCGCCGCAGAGAATAGGGACTTTACCTATTCTATGGATTTTTTTAATTGCCTGTAGTCCTTCTTTTTTAAATCGGGCAACAGTATATTTTCTTTTTGGGCTGGCAACATCAAGTAGATGATGGGGGACACCTCGCATTTCTTTTTTTGTGATTTTGCCAGTTCCAATATCCATCCCTTTATAAACCTGCCGCGAATCAGCCGAAACCACCTCGCCGTTAAATTTCTTAGCCATCTTCACCGCTAATTCACTTTTCCCACTCGCCGTCGGTCCTAAAATAACAATTAGTTTTTTCATGATGTTTGATGATAACAAATTTCTCCTCTTAATCCAAAAGAATCAACTTTGACGATTTTGACAGTATCTATATTGCCAATATCTATTTTTTGTTCTTTGTTCTTTATTCTTTGTTTAATTTTCACCGTCTTAAAACTCCTTGTTTTGCCCAAAACAAAGCCATCTTTGATTTTCTCAATCAAGACTTTCACAGTTTTGCCAACATATTTTTTATTTTTTTTCAAGGCGGCTTTTTTGAGCATGTCTGTAAGAATTTTTTCTCTTCTCTTTTTTTCTTGAGGAGAAACATTATCTTCCATTTTAGCAGCCAGCGTGCTCGGTCGGGGAGAGTAGCGGGCAATATATGCCATATCAAATTTTATTTCTCTCATCAATTTAGCGGTATTTTCAAATTGTTTTTTTGTTTCTCCAGGAAACCCGACAATAACGTCTGTGGAAATAGCAACAGGCAATTCGCCGGGCCGGTATTTTTTAAATGCCTGTCTGATTTTTTTAATTAAATTTTTATAATGACTAACAGTATAATGCCGGTTCATTTTTTTTAAAACCTGATTATCGCCGCTCTGAGCTGGCAAATGCACATATTCGCAAACTTTTCGGCTTTTTGCCATTGTTTCAATTAACTCATCAGACATATCTTTAGGATGACTGGTGATAAACCGCAGCCAAAAATCGCCTCGTATGTCGTTAATCATTTTTAATAATTTAGGAAAATTTATTATTTTTGATTTTTGCCTGCCCGTCGTAGCCTTGGCGTAGGCGGGAATTTTGGATTTGGAATTTATTTGGGATTTGATGCTTGGGATTTTGGATTTATAACTATTGACATTCTGCCCTATTAAAACAACCTCTTTATAGCCCTTTTTGACTAAAGATTCTACTTCGCGAATAATTTCCGAGGTAGGGCGTGATATTTCTCGTCCCCGAGTATATGGGACAACGCAATAAGAACAGAAATTATTACAACCAGTCATAATTGGCACAAAAGCAGTAAAATTGCTTTGGTATCGCGGCTGACATCCAAAATAACTGCTAGGATGCCAAAAACCAGCCACTTTATCTTTCAGTGCCTTTTTATCTTTTTCCAAAACACAGCCAGTCAAGATAATTTTTTTGGCTTTATAATATTTATTTACTTTAGCATAAACTCGGTCAACGGCTGATTGTCTGACGGAACAAACATTAATAATAATTAAATCAGCCTGATTTTCTTTTTTAACCGGCTTATGTCCAGATTTTTCCAAAACTGCAGCAATTTTTTCACTATCTGATTTGTTCATCTGGCAGCCAAAAGTAATAATGAAGTATTTCATACTAATTATGTGAAGTATTTGCTATTTTACAACAAAAAAACAGTCCTTGAAAGGGCTGTTTTTTTTGTTTGGGCTTCAAAATTTTTATTCAGTTGCTTTTTTCCCCTCTAATCTTTTTTGTATTCTTTCTTTTGCTTCTATAATCTTTTCTTTAAGTTCTGGTTTTTCTTTTAATTCAAATTTTAGGTTTTCTAATATTTTGAGCTGTGTTTCTTTGACCCCGCTTATTTTGTCAATATATTCTTTAAATTTTTCTTGGTCTTCGGGAGACATTTTTTCTAAATCTCCCTTCAATCTTTTCAGAGCATTTTCCTGGGCTTTTTGAATTGCTTCTTTGGCTTGTTCGGGCACTTTTTCTTCGAGTTCTATCAAAACCTCTAAATTCTTAAAGTTTTTATATTTACTTCCCTTTATCACTTCTATAATCTTTTCTAATGTTTCTCTGATTTTTTCTGGTCTATCTTCAAGATTGGTCATTACTTCACCAAATTTCTCCAAGTGTCTTTCCCTCGCTTCTTCTATCTTTTCAAAAACCTCTGAAGAAACTTGGGTTTCTAATTTCTGGAGGAGTTTTTGGTGCAAAATCTGGTATTTGGTAAATTTATTCAGAAAACTGTCTACTTCCGGACTCTCAGCTGCTTTCTCTTTTATTTGGTCTACTGCCACTTTAACTTTTTCCACTTCTTTTTGATAATTTTCCAGACCCTTTTTAACGGCTTGAGTACTCTTTTTCTCTTCAACCATTTTCTTAATTTCTATCAGCTTTTCATTGGCAAACTTCGCTTTCAATTCAGCTTTTTTTACTTTGTTAAAAGTAAAGAAGGAGAGAATTCCTCTACCCCAATTTTTCAAGAAATAAAAAGGACTATCTGGTAAGAGTTTTGGCTCTTTTACGTCCAAATCTTCAGTTGAGACTTCTTCATCAAGAGCTGCCTCTTCCATTATTTCTTGCTCAATTGTTTCAACGGTTAAATCTTCTTGGGCAAAGGCGGTAAAACCTATTCCTAATCCTAAGCAGATTATTGATGAGATTAAAATAAATTTTATTGAATTATACATAATTGTATAATGAAAATCTACGAACTTAATGCCAATTATGCGAATTACTAATAATACTAATTATATTCGCAATTAGTAGATTGGTATTAAATTAGTAGATTAGCATCATGTTAGTGGATTTTCTCTTTTTTCTCCTTCAAAAAGTATCTCCATTGTTCTAAGAATTCTATGAAAACTGAAAAGGGCATATCAATTAAAGCAGTGAAAAAGACAGCTATAATATTATATCTTTTCCAGCGGCCTGTTAGCCATTTTCCTAATTGAATTATAGGCACCGCAAATAAGTCAACAAGGAAAGGAAGAAATGTTTCTTTTTCTTCAATCACCTCTAATTCTTTAGCTCTTTGTCTGATTTTTGCTCCGGCAAAAGTAATTAAAGAGAAAAAGATAATAAAAATTAAATAAGAAAGAGGAGGAAAGTTTATCTGATAAAGCCCCCAAACTATTAAGCTGATAATAATACAAAAGCCAAGAAGATAGAAAAGCTTTATTACCACATTAAAAATAAAACTTTTTTTTGGGAAGGCCTTTATTTCGTAAATATCTTTTTTTTCTCTTTGATAGACAATTTTCATAACTTCCATTATTGTCTGTTCAAGATTTCCTTTTCTTGGGGGTCTAATAGTGATAACCAAAAAGAACATTAAAACAGTGGGAACAACAATATCTATGGCCATAGCTGAAGGATAAAAAGCACAGTCGGTAACCCATTTGTTAAAAGGAATTTCTATAGCCAGGAGGGAGACAATGTTAGTAAGAAAAATCGATAAAGTAGCATAGAAAGCAGCTCTGCCCAATCGTGATTTAAGAGTTTTTAATCTCTTGTTATAAACTTTCCTGATTAAACTTTCTAAAATCTCCGGTTTTGAGATTTTTTCTTTTATTACCATTGGTTCTTCAGAAATAATATCTCCCAAAAGCAAATAAGGAGTATCATATTTTTCAGAGATTTGATAGAACTTGCCTGCAAAAGGATGATTCAAATCTTTTTCTATAGTTTCCCGAATTGAATAAATATTTCTGGTAATTTCCTTAAGCTCGGTTTCTGAAAAATTTTTCCATTTTGGATATTGATATTTTAAAAGATGGTAACTGATGATTGGCCAATCCAATTTAAATAAGGCCTGCTGGACTGCAATATAAATTTGGATGTTTTTTTCTTTTTCATTCATTCCTTTTATTGCTAAGGTTTCTTGGTTTACCCCGTTAGAGATACTTTCCTTCTGTGTTTTTTCTCTTCCCTCGGAATCTCTAACGGGGTTGAGCTTAATCCGTTCTTTCATTAATTCAAACATATAGTTTATTAAAGCTCTTTCTCTCAAGGAAGGACTGATGATTTCCTCTATTTCGCAGGCAGCAATTGAAGATAACCAGGTATAAAGTTGAATTTTTGATTTTTTTTGTTGGGAGGGACTATGATTTAGAATAAAAACATATTTATCAATTATCCCTTGAACTTCTTTAATTTTTGTTTCCTCAATTTTATTATTTGGGAAATGTCCGCCCCGAATTAATTCTAAGATTAGAGGTTTAGCAATTAAATTTTTAGAAAAACCTCCATTAACTATATCTATCTGTGAAAAAAGTCTTCTTTTTAATATTCTTTCAATTGCTCTTCTTTTTAAAAGATATTCTTCTTTCCAGTCTATAATTCCTCTTATTTTTTCGTAAAAAGCGGCCACTCTTGAGGCGACTTCATCCACATGAATTGTTGGCACTCCTTCTTTGGGTTGGAGAGATTGATGCCAAAATTGATACTGCTGAATAAGTTTTTGAGTTGGCTGAGAAAATTCAGGCATAAGTTATATGACGATGACAATGACAATGACTTTTTATTGTGAAATTTGATTATAAGTAAATATCACTTTTGTTATCGTTATTGTTATTGTCTTTTCCTTTGTTATTGTCATTTTTTATTTTCTATTCCTTTTTTGATTTTTTCAATAAATTTATCAAGTTTCATCATCCCCAAATCTTTGTTTTTGGAGCGGACGCGGACAGATTGAGATTTTATTTCTTTATCGCCAACTACTAAGATATATGGGATTTTTTGGAGTTCGCCTTCGCGCACTCTTTTAGAGACGGTTTCGTTTTCATCTTTCATCTTCACTCTAAAGGAGCTAAGCTCCTTTTTAACTTGTTGGGCGTATTTTTCGTGGCGGGAGCCGAGCGGAATAATCCAGACCTGAACCGGAGCCAGCCACAAAGGCAGGGCACCAGCATAATGCTCTAATAAAACACCAATAAATCTTTCCATAGAACCGAGTAAGGCCCGATGAATCATATATGGCTCGCGTTTTTTTCCTTTTGCGTCCACATAAGCCATTTTAAACTTCTCTGGCAGATTAAAGTCAAACTGAATTGTGGTGCACTGCCATTCACGGCCTAAAGAGTCTTTGATTTTAATATCAATTTTCGGACCGTAAAATACTCCGCCACCCTCATCAGTCTTGTATTTTAATTTTAGTTTGTTCAAGACAAATTTCAGGGTTTTGGTTGCTTTGTCCCAGCTCTTAATGGTCCCAGCGTATTTTTCTGGCCGGGTGGAAAGATAGATATCAAATTCTTTAAAGCCGAAAGTTTTTAGAATTTCTAAACCGTGTTTTAAATTTCCAGCCAACTCATCGCTTAATTGTTCAGGGGTGCAGATAATATGAGCGTCATCTTGGGTAAAGCCTCGAACCCGAGTTAAGCCGTGCAAAACCCCGGACTTTTCATAACGGTAAACAGTTCCTAATTCAGCGTAGCGGAGGGGTAAATCCCGGTAGCTTCTGATTTTGGAGTTGTAAATCTTAACATGGAAAGGGCAGTTCATCGGCTTGAGCATATACTCTTCTTCATCAATTTTGATGGGGGAATACATATTTTCCCGATAAAAATTCCAATGGCCTGAAGTTTTCCAAAGATTTAAATTAGCAATGTGGGGAGTTACCACCCACTGATAGCCATTGGAGATTAATTCTTCGTATAAATAATCTTCAATAATATGGCGGAGAACAGCCCCCTTGGGAAGCCAAAGAGGAAGTCCGGCTCCGATTTCTTGATCCCACATAAAAAGCTCTAATTTATGTCCCAAAACCCGATGGTCTCTTTTTTCCGCTTCTTCTTGAAGCTTTAAATATTTATCAAGCTCTTTTTTATTTTCAAAAGCTATGCCGTAAATCCTGGTGAGCATTTTATTTTTTTCATCTCCTTTCCAATAAGCACCCGCAATTTTTGTTAATTTAAAAGCATTGATTGGTATTTCTTTGGTTGACCTAATATGGGGTCCCTTGCAAAGGTCAATAAAATGACCACATTGATATACAGAAACTTTACTACGAGGACGGGCCTCGTAGAGCTCGTTTATTAGTTCTAATTTATAAGATTGGTCTTTGAATATTTTTTTGGCTTCTGCTTTGGAAACTATTTTTTTCTTAAATTTCAAATTTTTTTTAATTAGTTCTTTCATCTTTTTTTCAATTCGCGGCAGATCCGAAGGAGCTAAGCTGCTTTTTAGGCCAAAGTCGTAATAAAAGCCCGACTCAATAGCCGGTCCAATACCAAATTTGCTCCCGGGAAATAATTCTTGGACAGCCAAAGCCATTATGTGAGCTAAGGAATGGCGAATAGTATCAATTTTTGTTTTCATGTATTTATTACTTCTTCAACTTGTTCGGCTATTATTTTGGGAACATTGTCTCGGTTGTCAACTCTTCCTGAAATAAGAACAATTTTATTTTCTTGGAAAACCGTAGGATTTTTTTCAATTATTCCAGGAAAGACAACAACTTCGGTTTTATCGGTTAGGTCTTCTAATTTTAAGAAAAGCATTGGTTTTCCAGTTCTGGTAATAATTTTTTTAATTCCAGAAATAATTCCGCCAACTCTGATTCTTTTATTTACTAAAACGTCGCTGATTTTTGCCAGAGAGAAAGTTTTTTTCTCAAGAATTTTTCTAAAATCTTCTAAGGGGTGAGAAGTTACATAGAGGCCTAAAAGTTCTTTTTCCCAATTTAGCTTTTCAAAATTTGTTGCCGCCGAACTAGGGAGGAGAGAGATTTCGTTCTTACTAAATTTTAGATTATCATCAAAAAGTCCCTTTTGTCCATTCATTTTTGTTTTTTGAGTTTCTCGGGCCCATTCAAGCGACCTTTCTAAATTGTCTAAAAGTTGATTTCTTTCTGCCAAGCTATCAAAGGCCCCAGCTTTAATTAAACTTTCCAAAGATTTTTTGTTTAGGTTTTTTGAGTTAATCCTCTGAAGAAAATCTCCAATATTTTTAAAGGAACCATTGTTTTTTCTTTCCTCAACAATAACGTCAATTATATTTCGACCGACATTTTTTATGGCTAAAAACCCAAATCTTATCTTATCCTTTCCGGTTTTTAGAGGGAAAATTCCCGGAGAAGGAACAACAGTGAAGTTTTTTAAACTCTCGTTGATGTTTGGAGCAAGAACTTCAATCCCCATTTTTTTAGATTCTTCAATTAAAACCGCAATTCTTTCAACATCTGCTTTTTCTGAAGTTAGAAGGGAAGCCATAAATTCTACTGGATAATGAGCTTTTAAATAGGCAGTTTGATAAGCAATGGTAGCATAGGCCGTACTGTGGGCTTTGTTGAACCCATAATGGGCAAAAGGTAAAACCCACTGCCAGATTTTCTGAGCAATCTCTTTTTGAATTCCGTTTTTTATCATCCCTTGGATGAATTTCTCTTCTTGGCTGTTCAGCAAACTTTTTATCTTTTTCCCGACTGCCTTTCTTAAAACATCTGCTTCTAAGAGGGTAAAACCGGCTAATTGCTGAGCAATCTGCATCAACTGTTCCTGAAAAATACAAATTCCTTGAGTTTTTTCTAATATTGGTTTTAATTTTGGATGTAAATATTCTATTTTTTTTCTTTTATCTTTTCGGGCAATGTAATCTGGAATGAACTGGATTGGGCCTGGCCTGTAAAGAGCAACCATAGCCACGATGTCTTCAAATTTAGTTGGTTTCAGTTGCTTTAGATATCTTTGTAAACCCGATGATTCCAGTTGGAAGATACCTATAGTATTGCCCTTTTGTAAGAGCTTATAAACCCTCTTATCATCAAAGGGGATATTTTCAATATCCACCTTAAGTTTGTTTCTAAGAACATAAATTCTAGATAAAGTATCTTCAATAACAGTTAGATTTTTTAATCCCAGAAGGTCTATTTTCAAAAGTCCCAGGTTTTCAATTGAGTGCATCTCATATTGAGTAATAATATTTTCATCATTTTGGGTAGGATATTGTAAGGGGATTAAATTTAAAAGGGGTTGTCCAGATATTACTAGACCGCAGGCATGAGTTGAGGCGTGGCGGGCTACTCCCTCCAGTTTTTTTGCTAAGTCAATCAATTTTTTTGCCTGTTCATCGGTTTGGTAAATATTCCTAAACTCTTCAATGTTTTTCAAGGTTTTATCTAAATTGAATCCAAGGGGAATCATTTTGGCAAGTTTATCGCAGTAGCTATAAGTATAATTTAAAGCCCGGCCTACATCTCTAATTGCTGCCCGTGCCGCCATTGTTCCAAAAGTAATAATTTGAGCAACTTTATCCCGTCCATATTTTTGGGCGATATAATTTACGACCTCATCTCTTCTTCGGTCGGTAAAATCAAGATCAATATCAGGAAGGCTGTCCGTCCTTCCTAGATTTAAAAAACGTTCAAATAAAAGATTATGCTTCAGGGGATCAATATTGGTAATATTCAGTAAATAAGCCACCAGAGACCCCCCGACACTCCCCCGGCCTGGTCCGACGATAATTCTGTTTTCTTTAGCCCAATTGACAAAATCTTGAACTATTAAAAAATAAGAAGCAAGGCCGGTTTGTTTAATAACTGAAAGTTCATAATTAAATCTATCTATGATTTCTTTACTGAGATTGGAGCCGTAACGCTTTTTTAATCCTTGAGAGCAAAGTTTTTCTAAATATTGGTCCGGAGTTTTTCCATTAGGCACTTCAAAATAAGGCAGCCTGGTTTTCCCCAATTCAAATTGAAAATTACAGGCATTTACAATTTTTTGGCTATTTTCAATTGCCTCGGGTATATTTTTAAAGGTTTCTTCCATTTCTTTTTGATTTTTCATTGAAAAATCATCTGCTTTCAGGGTAAGCCGTTCGGGATCGTTAAGATTAGCCCCGGTATTAATTAGCATGAGAATATCCTGGGCTTCCTTATCTTCTTTTTTTAGATAATGAACGTCATTAGTCGCTACTAAAGGAATGCCGTATTTTTTGGAAATATTAATTAGTTCTCTATTTACAGTTTTTTGTTCTGGTATATTGGGGTGATGTTGGAGTTCTAAATAAAAGTTATCTCTGCCGAAAATTTCTTGATATTTTAGAGCTAATTTTTCAGCTTCTTCAATTTTTTTTGACAAAATTAAACGAGGAATTTTTCCCGCTAAACAAGCGGTTAAAGCAATTAAACCCTTAGAATGCTTTGCTAAAAGTTCTTCATCTATTCTCGGCTTATAATAAAAACCTTCTAAGTGGGCTTTGGTTACAAGCTTGACTAAATTTTTATATCCCTCTTCGTTTTTTACCAGCAGAATTAAATGATATCTTTTATTATCTATGTTTGGTCTTTTTTGGTTCATTTTCTCAAAAGAAACATAAGCTTCTACTCCTATTATCGGTTTAATTCCCTTTTTCCTGGCTTTTTGATAGAACTCTACCGCTCCATATAAAACTCCGTGGTCAGTTAAAGCCACGGAATCCATTCCTAATTCTTTGGTATAATCTAAAAGTTCATCAATCTTTGGCAGACCGTCAAGCAAACTATAATGACTGTGAACATGGAGATGAGTAAACTTCATAGTGATTACATCATTTTACTTTTTTCATTTTGTTTAGTCAAACATCAATATCCTCAACACCCGATGTTGAGGAATTGGTGCCAGAGGCGCTAAGGGAAACGTCGGGTGTTGATTTTTAAATAATGATGTAGTATTATAATAATGTAATAATTTTTAGTTAGATGGCAGTACCTAAACAAAGAAAAACTAAATCAAGAAGAGATAATAGAAGGATGCATATTTATTTAAAGCAGCCTGTTTTAGGTATTTGCCCAAAGTGCGGTAAAAAAGTTCGCTCCCATACTGTTTGCTGGAACTGTGGATATTATAAAAAAGAAGAAGTAATTGATGTTTTGAAAAAATTAACTAAAAAAGACAGAAAACAAAAAGAAAAAGAAATAGCAGCCAAGAGTAAGGAAGAGGCAAAGGACAAATCTTTAACAATGGAAGGGATGTCTCGAAAATAAAACCATATAAACATTTAAATATATTAACATTTAAACAGAATTAAATTCAAAATGTTTAGATGCTTAAATGCTTAAATGTTAAAATAAGTTGTATGGCTAGTCGTCATCTATCACGGTCAATAGTCCTCCAAAGCTTATACCAGTGGGACTTTTCCGGGAAAAACCCAAAAAGATTAGAAGGGATTGTTGAAAAAAATATTAAAGAATTCGGTCCGGGCCTTAAGGATGAAACTTTTATTTGGCAGTTAATTAACGGCATTGTTTCCAAGCTCTCTGATATTGATAAAGTTATTGAAAAAGCAGCGCCGGAATGGCCAATTGAGCAAATAACCATTGTTGATAGAAATGTTTTAAGAATTGGGTTATACGAACTTTTATATACAGATAAAAAAGAAGTTCCTCCAAAAGTAGCTATGAATGAAGCAATTGAGTTGGCTAAAACTTTTGGAGGCGAGAGTTCTGGAAAATTCATTAACGGTGTCCTGGGAACAGTCTACAAAGAACTTAATGAATAAATTAATGAAAGATTTTTCAAAACTTGAAAAAAAACTAAATTTAAAATTCAAAAACAAAGATTTACTTACTCGGGCCTTTGTTCATCGGTCTTTTTTAAATGAAAATCCTGATTTTGAGCTTTCTAATAATGAAAGATTAGAATTTTTAGGAGATGCGGTATTAGAACATATAGTTACAAAATATTTGTTTTTAAATTATCCCAAGGAGCAAGAAGGTATATTGACCAGTTGGCGGGCAGCATTAGTAAATTCTAAAATATTGGCAAGGACTGCTAAAGACTTAGGTTTTAATGATTTTCTTTTGCTTTCTCAGGGAGAATTAAAGGAAATAGGCAAGGCCCGGCAATACATTTTAGCTGATGCCTTTGAGGCCTTTATTGGAAGCTTATATCTTGACCAGGGGATAAATTCTTGTAAAGATTTTATTGAGAAGCACTTACTCAAAGAATTGCCCCATATTATTAAAGCTGGCCTTTTTAGAGATGCTAAATCGCATTTTCAGGAAGAAGCTCAGGAAAAAGTAGGGGTAACTCCTACTTATAATATTTTAAAAGAATGGGGGCCAGACCATGCTAAACACTTTATTGTGGGTGTTTTTCTCGGCGAAGGCTTAGTAGCAAAGGGTGAAGGATTCTCTAAGCAAGAAGCCGAGGAAAAAGCAGCTAAGGAGGGTTTAAAAGCAAAGGGCTGGTAAAGCCTACGATGCTGTGCTCGCTTTAACAGTTTAATAAAATATATGTTAAGAATTCGTTTTTTTCGAATAGGTAAAAAAAATCAACCTTTATTCAAAATTGTAGTTACAGATAAGAAAAAACCTCCAAGAGGCGGTCGTTTTGTGGAAGAGGTTGGATTTTGGAATCCTTTAACTAAGGAAAAAGTTTTGAAAAAAGAAAGAATCAAATATTGGTTATCAGTAGGAGCCAAATCCTCAGACACGGTTTACAATTTATTAATAAAAGAGGGGATTTTAAAGGGGAAGAAGATTTCCCTACATAAGAAGAAAAAAGAAAAACCCGCTTCCGCTGACTCGGCCTCCGTAGCCGAAGCTACTTCGGCGAAGGGGGCTACGACGGGCAAGAAAGAAAAACCGCCCACCGTCCCGCCTGCTGCCACGTCAGAGGGGGGAAAGCCCACAGAGGAAAAAACAAAGAAAAAGACCGAAGAGAAACCAGCTGAGGTGCCAAAAGAAGAAACCAAGCAGAAACAGAAACCTGAAGCAGAACCCGCAGAACAAAAACCCGAAGAAAAACCTAAAGAGGAAAAGGAAAAATCAAAAATCGAAGGACCCAAAAAAGAAGAACAGAAAGCCCCAATTGGTCTTGACAAAGATTAAATAATTTGCTATAATAAAAACGTTAACAGGAAAGATACATTTTGTTTGAAAAAGGAGGAGTATGATGAAAAAAACGAAATACAATCCTTATTCACACTCGTTTTTCCACCATTTCCGCTGGCGTTTCTTCCGGAAAAAGTGGAAGGATCCGATGAAGTATGAGCTGTTTCTCTGGCGGTTTCTAAAGGGAGAGGGAGTTCTTCATTTCACTAAGGAGGGGTGGTGGATTATGCTCTAAGAATAAGCACTACCTGTTCCAATAGGCCAGCAGGCAAGAGTTCTCGCTGGCCTCTTTTTTTAGAAAAAGCTTGACAATTTATTCCAAAAGATTATAACAATAGTATAAGCCGAATTCTCCGAATTGTTGATGGAGAGGTAGGTCAAAGGTCGGATTAATGTTAATTATACCGAATTACAACTATGGCAAAAGAAACTAGTGATAAGGAATTTCTTGAATATGTTGTTAAGGCCTTGGTTGACAATCCAGAAGATGTCAAAATTGAAAGAAGAGTTGACGAAATGGGAGTTTTACTTTCTTTGAAAGTGAATTCAGAAGATATGGGACAGATTGTTGGTCGAGGCGGTGCTACTGCCAGAGCTATTAGGTCTTTAGTTCGAATTGTTGGCCTTAAAAACCACGCCAGAGTGAACTTGAAGATTGAAGAGCCGGAAGGCGGTAGAGCGCCTGCTCAAGAGAAAAAGGCTTCAACTGAAGAAACCTTAGAAGATTTGAAGATTTAAGCGTGTTTTGCGTTTACATCAACAGAAAACAGTGCTATTATGATAAGTGGCACTGTTTTCATTTGTTTCAAGTTTCAAGTTTTATGATTAAGTTTGGTATCATTACAATTTTTCCTGAGATTTTTAATTCTTACTTATCAGAGAGTTTAATCGCCCGTGCTTTAAAGAAAAAATTGATAAAAATTAAAATTCACAATTTAAGAGATTGGACTTCTGATAAACACAAAACTATTGATGACCGGCCTTTTGGTGGGGGGCTTGGAATGATTATGAAAGTAGAGCCAATATTCAAGGCGGTTTCTGATTTAAGGGAAAAAAGCTTGCCTCGCAGCATCCGAGCAAAGAGAGAATTGGCGGGGGGCCAAAAATCAAAAGTAATTCTTTTTTCTCCCCGCGGTAAAAAATTTAATCAGAAAATGGCTTACCAGTTTTCCAGATTAAACCATTTAATTATGATTTGCGGTCGCTACGAAGGAGTTGACGAAAGAGTAGCTAAATATATTGCCGATGATGTAATTTCCATTGGCGATTACGTTTTAATGGGTGGCGAGCTACCAGCAATGATTGTTATGGAGACAGTGGCTCGTTTAATTCCCGGAGTTATTGGAAAAGAACAATTGCTCAAAGAAAGAATTCCAACAAAACCCGGCCGCGGGGGCAGGGGATTTATTGAATATCCACAATATACCAGGCCAGAGCTATTTTTTTCAAAAAAGGGTCTGAATTGGAAGGTTCCAAAAATTTTATTATCTGGCAATCATAAAAAAATTGAAGAATGGCGGAAAAAACACAAAAAAATTATAGAGTAATTATACTATATAATTGCGGCGTTCGGTTAAAAAAGAAGAATGAATTTTTCTTCTTTTCCCTCACTTACAATTATTGAAAAATAACGATTTTTGTGATAGAATAAACAAATAATTAGGGTGCGTAGTCCCATAGGGGGTGGGATCGGTCTGTAAAACCGCTGTTCTTTTGAGCCCCGTCGGTTCGACTCCGACCGCACCCAATTAAATTCGCCCATGTAGCTCAGTTAGAAGAGCACGTCTTCGGTAAAGACGAGGTCCGCAGTGCAAATCTGCGCGTGGGCTCAAAATCATGGCAAAAAAGAAACCATTTATAAAACTTCAATGTCAGGAGTGTAAGAGAATAAATTATTTTACTCAAAAATCAAAAAAAATGGCTGAGGAGAAGTTAGAATTGAAAAAATTCTGCAAGTGGTGCAGACGACATACCTTACATAAGGAGACGAAGAAGTGATAATCATGGAAAGAAAAAGAGCCGAGCTTACGCTTGGCTCCGTCTCACCCGTAGTGAGATGAGACAACTGATGAGAGTTAACCCCATAAAGACTCCAAAGGTTATCCCCCAATCTTTTAGGATGTTGCCTCCTTCGAACCGTGTAGCCATGAGCACGAAGATGAAAGATGCTGTTGCGAGAATTGGATATCCCGTAGGCACGGGTCCGATCCATTTCTTATGCCACTCTATGGCTTGAGGGTTGAACCTTTTTAAACCATAGAATGGATTCCAGACAAACCAGAGAAAATCCTCGAAAAGCATCACCAGAGAAAACATCGAAATAGTCTCCAGCTCCAAGGATAGACTCCACGAAATCCCTCCAAAGAATGGGTGATGGAGAAAAACAAACACCACACCGAAGAAGGCAATGTGATAGCCGGTGAGAGGTCTTCCTTCCATGAACCACGAATAGATTCTAGGTATAAGGGAATTCGGATTTTTAGGGCGCCAACAAGGAAGCTTGGCTGCCCATCCGTACTTTCCCTCAACTTGGAAATCAAGGAAAGCTAACACCGTAGCAATCACGAACAGATACACCGCATACGGAATCGACAACACTTTTCACCTCCTTTTTGAATGTTCTATTAGACAAAGTTGTCTAAATATATTATAATATATTTAGTTATAATTTGTCAAGTCCGTGTATTGATTTGAAAAAATTCTGCAAATGGTGCAGGAAGCATACGGTGCACAAAGAGACGAAGAAGTAATATCCCGAGAACGGTTCTCGGGGAGCGTCGGTTAACTGGGAAACCACTTCTCTCCAAAAGAAGAATACTGTAGGTTCGATTCCTACCGCTCCCGCAAAATTGGATGTGCGCCTATCGGCGCGCATCTTTTCTTTTAATTTTGGTTCAAATAAGATAAAATAAAAATAACAGACTGTCTACATAATTATGGCGATTTTGGAAATTAAAAAATTTAATGAGCCGGTTTTGAGGAAAAAGTGTAAAGAAGTTCACCCCGTTAAATCCGCCGAAGGCGGTGCGAAGCAATTTAACGGGGTAAAAAAAGTTGATAAAAAACTCAGAGAACTTATTGTTGATATGGCTCAGACAATGGAAAAAGAGCAGGGAATTGGGTTGGCTGCTCCTCAGGTCGGGATATCAAAAAGAGTGATTACGGTGCTTAATTTGGAGAATCGGCGCATTTTAAGTTTGGTTAATCCCAAAATTTTAAAAAAGAGTCAGGAGACGGAAATAGGTGAAGAGGGATGTTTGAGTTTCCCTAATATTTTTCTAAAAATAAAAAGAGCCAAAGAAATAGAAGTTGAAGGCGTAGATATAAACGCTAAAAAGATTAAATTAAAAGCTAAAGGGCTTTTGGCTCGAGTTTTTCAGCACGAAATTGACCATTTGGACGGGATTTTATTTTTCAACCGCTTGAATTTTGCCCAGAGAATAAAATTTAAATTAAAACATCCTTCAATAATTACAAGTGAGGGAGAAAAATGAAAATAAATTTTCATTTTTCGACCGAGCGCCGTAATTATATAGTAAATTGTTAAATTGACTCTATAAGAAATGTTTAAGATGTTCAACACCCGACCTTGAACACCCGAATATATGAATTTGATTGATTCTTTGATTAAAGATGGCTGGCTAAAGACGCCGAGAATAATTAAAGCTTTTCAAGAAATAAAAAGGATTGATTTTTTACCAGAAGATATTAAAAATTTAGCGGATTTAAACGAAGCTTTATCTATTGGCCATGGCCAGACAATTTCCCAACCCTTAGTGGTTGCTTTTATGATTGAACAATTACAGCCAGAACCCGGAGAAAAGATTTTAGATATTGGTTCTGGTTCTGGATGGACAACGGCTCTTTTAGCTCAGATAGTGGGGACAGACTACAACCCGCCCACCACGTCCGAGGTGCCTGCCGAAGGCAGGAGGGTGGAGGGAGGGTTGGAATCCCACTCGCCTAAAGGCGAGCGAGCCTCTGGAAAAATTATCTCCATAGAGCTCATTCCGGAATTAAAAAAATTTGGTGAGCAAAATGTAGCAAAATATAATTTTATAGAAAAAGGGCTCGTGGAATTTATTTGTGGGGATGGTTCTAAGGGTTATAAAAAAGAAGCTCCTTTTAATAGAATCCTGGCTTCTGCCTCGGCAGAAAAAATTCCTCAATCCTGGAAAGAACAAATAAAAATCAATGGTAAGATAGTCGCTCCTATTAAATCTTCGATTTGGGTTTTAGAAAAAAAATCTAAAAGCGAATTTGAAGAAATTGAATATCCCGGTTTTGCTTTTGTTCCCTTAATTGAAAAAGAAAAATGAGAAAGTATATTTTAATTATAATGATTGTTTTATTCGGTTGTATTTTTGTTTGGGCAGGAATTTGTTTACCAAAGGAAGCCGGCTCTACTCAAGAAATAACTTTTTTAGTTAAAAAAGGCCAGGGAGCAAAAGAAATTTCCGCCCATTTGAAAGAGCAAGGTTTAATTAGATGGAGTTCGCTTTTCAGATTTTATGTTTTAGCCAAAGACATAGGAGGGAACCTTAAAGCTGGAGAATATTCACTTTCAAGAGCAATGAATATTCCCGAAATTGTAAATAAATTTGTTTCCGGTGAGGTTATTAAAAAGGAAATCACTATAATTGAGGGCTGGAATTTAAGAGATATTGGCTGGTATTTTGAAAATAAAGGAATGTTTCAGGCAGAAGAACTTTTTGAACTGGTTGGTTTTCCTTTAATTGATTATTCCCAGGTAAGCGACCTTCCTCAACCGGAAGATTTTAGTAAGGAATACGATTTTTTAAAGGATAAACCCAAGAATGTAAGCCTAGAAGGTTATCTTTTTCCTGATACTTATGAGGTCTCTCCTGAAGATGGAATTGAAGAAATTATTGAGAAGATGCTTGCTAATTTTGAAAAGAAACTAACTTCAGAATTAAGAGAAGAAATCGCTTCCCAGGGAAAATCAATCTTTGAGATAGTAATAATGGCTTCCTTGATTGAAAAAGAGGTTAGAACTTTTGAAGATAAAAAAATTGTCTCAGGTATTTTCTGGAAAAGATTAAAAATAGGAAAGCCCTTGGAATCTTGCGCTACAATAGCTTATATTTTGGGAATTAATAAATGGCGCTATTCTTTTGATGATACGAGGATTCTCTCGCCCTATAATACTTATTTAAACCGAGGGCTGCCCTTGGGGCCTATTTGTAATCCTGGTTTGGAAAGTATTTTGGTGGCAATTTATCCCAAAGATAGTCAATATCTTTATTATTTATCTACTCCCGAAGGGAAAACGATTTTCAGTGAAACCCTAAAAAAACACAATATCGCTAAGGCAAAGTATCTAAAATGAAAAAGATTTTGTTTCTAATTGTAATGACTGCTATAATAATTATAAGTGGAGTTTTAGTTTATCAAAGTTTAATAAAAGAGGGGGAGAGAGTTTCCTCTTTCGAAAAAAATACTATGCCAGAAATTTTAGGAGATAAAAAAATATCAATAATTATTGCCTTTCGAGATTTTCGTGATGAAGAGTATTTTATTCCAAAAGGGATTTTAGAGGGAGCGGGAGCCAAGGTAACCACTGTTAGTACTAAGCCAGGAACTGCTATCGGTGCCAATGGAGGAGATGTTGAAGTTAATCTTTTACTTGAGAATTTAAATCCAGTTGATTTTGATGCAGTAGTTTTTATTGGTGGTTCAGGATGTCTTAAAAATCTTGATAATGAAAAATCATATAGGATAATTAAAGAAACAGTTTCTCAAAATAAAGTTCTGGCTTCAATTTGCATTTCTCCGATTATTTTGGCAAAAGCTGGAGTTTTAGAAGGGAAAAAAGCAACGGTCTGGAATTCTGCTATGGATAAATCCGGAATTAAAATCTTAGAGAACTCGGGAGCAATTTTCCAATCAGATTCAGTGGTTACTGACGGAAAAATAGTTACCGCCAATGGACCCAATGCGGCTAAGGAGTTTGGCCAGGCAATAATTGAAACAATGAACAAAGAACAGTGAACAATGAAATTTTTATGTCAATATTATTGTTCGCTGTTCGTTGTTCGACAGATTAATGAATAATTTTGATTTTTTAACAAATCTTCCCATATTAGTTTTTACTTTTATTCTCTTTATTGTTTTTATTATATTTATACGTGGGGGGATTATGTTGTTAACGGCAAAGGACGATGAAGCGAGAAAAGAGAAAGGTAGTAGAATTTTATTAAATTCTCTCTATAGTTTTTTGACCGTTCTAATAATTGCTCTGGTCTTCTTTTCAGTCAGTTATTTTCTTCGAAGAGGAGAAATCTTACGACCTTCGCCGGCTCCGGGAGAATTTCCTCCCTCTCTTGCCGTTAACTTTCCTCCTCCGCCTCAATTTATCAATGTTGATGGATATTATTTTAATGGGCCCTGGTTATTAAAGAAAAATGAATTTATAGAAAAATTTGCTCTCTATTTAGTTTTGTGTAAAAAAAATGAAGAGTATGATATAATTTATATTGGGCAAACAGAGGGAAGAGAACAGCTTTTAGAAGAAGAACAATATAAATGCTGGATAGAGAATTGTGAACAAAGTTCTAAAAATCTTTACTTAGGGGTTTTTCCAACCCCTTCAGAGAGATACGGTCCCGGGGAGAGAGAAGAAATTAAAGAAGGTTTAAGAACGCAAATTAATCCCCCCTGCCCTCCAGTTGAATCTAATATCTAAATTAATGAACATGTCATTATTAAAAAAATTTGCATTTGAAAAAAGTTTAATTTATGTTTTGATAATAGCTGGTTTAATAGTTTTTGGATTTATATTTTTTCTGTTTTTTTCCAACCTTACAAAAAGTATCAAAATTGAAACACCTGATGGAGGTGAAGAATGGGGAATCGGACAGAGCTATAAGATTACCTGGAAGGCAAAAGGTATAAAAAAAGTTGGTATTGTTTTGTTTAAAGGAGAAGAGCCAAAATGGATTGCTAAAAATGTTTATGCCGAATTAGGGGAATATGGTTGGAAGATTTATCCTGGTCAGGAATATGGAGATGATTATTGGGTTGCCGTCTTTGAATACCCCTGGCAAAAAGGCAATAGAATAGATTATTCAGATAGACCATTCGCAATTGTTTACCCGGAACTTGCCAGTTGCGATAGCGTATCTATCCAAAATGGATGGCCTTATCTTCCCGGTGATTTACCAGATTTAAGAAGAGTTTTTATTACCGAAAATAGATATACTGGAAATTTAGAAGGACTTGAAGGGGCTGATAGAATATGTCAGGAACAAGCCGAACAACAAGGCTTTGAGGGAACCTGGCAGGCCTTTCTTGGAGGAGATAAAGAGGAAGAATTAGCTGTCAGAAGAATGGAAAAAACTCCAAGAGGAACAAAGGGCATTTTTATTGAAGCCGAGCCGGCAGCTACTTTAATCGAGAGAAAAGCCACCTGTCATCGGCTTTTGGGGAAGAACTTTGATGAGTTTTTAGATAGACTTTCAGACGCTTTAATAATTAATGAAGAGAAATTGGGAAAGGAGTTTTTAGAAAATTTGAAAAATATCTGGCTTGGGAAAGTTGATGAGAAAAGTAAACAAAATTGCATCTTAATTGCTAATGTTTCTGGGGATCTTGCTGAAAAATATAGTTTTACTGCTACCTGTCAGAATTGGACTCAGGGAGATAAATTTGTGCAACCAGACTATCCAGTTTCTACTTGTTATACGCCCGGGGGAAAGCATACAGATGCGGTTGCTTTAGGAGGACTATCTAGCGGATTAACAGGGGGAGAAGCAGCTATTAATGCTTTCACTATGTATCAAGGGAAGTATTGCGACACCCATCAAAAACTCCTTTGTATTGAGGAATAGGTATTGACCCCGTAGAGAAAATTTGACTGCCTACGGAGTTAGGTTTTCTTTAGAAAACCTTGTCAAATTTCTTCTACGGGGTTGACATTTTTTTTAAGAGGAATACCATTAATAATATGGTAGAAGAAATTAAGGAAATTTTAAAAGAGCATACTAAAGAAGTAAAAAGACATATAGATGTCGTAAAAGAGGATTTTGATAGTAAATTTGATTTGCTTGTTGATATTGAGATTATAAGAACCTGCCTCGCTTCGCTCGGCAGAATCTTGATTCGCTAATGTATAATCATATATTCTTGAATTTAAAAATGACATAGAAATCATTAAAACTTCTTTAAGAAGGAAAGTTAATTTAGAAGATTTTGAAGTTTTAGAGAAAAGGGTAAAAATTTTAGAAACAAAAGTGAATTAATAAAGAATTTTCCACAGACAGCAGGCTCGCCCTGTTAAACGCCGCTTCGCAGCAATTTCATCGAAGATGAAATTGTTTAACGGGGTAAATAAGTCCTGCCGAGGATAAAGCAAAAGTTAGTTTTGTTATCTGTGGATAGTCCGCAGATTTTTTATGGCTTTGTAAAATACCCGTAATTTCTATTAATTATGGCTTTAAGTAAAGAACAGAAACAAAAAATTATAGAAGATTTAAAAGAAAAAATTGCTGAGCAAGAAGCAATGGTTTTTGTTGCGGTTGAGGGTGTAAAAGCCAAACAACTTTTTGATTTGAGAGAAAGATTAAAAGCAGTTGATTGCTTATTAACTGTTGCCAAGAAAACTTTATTAGATAGGGTTTTTAAAGAAAAGAAGTTTGATTTTAATATCAAAAAATTAGAAGGCCAAATTGGCTTAATTTTTGGTTTTAAAGACAAGATTACAGCGGCTAAAATTGCCTATAAATTTGGATTAGGAAATAAAAATTTAAAAATTTTAGGAGGTCTTTTTGAAAATGAATTTAGAGAAGCCGAAGAAATTATTACTTTAGCAAAGTTACCTTCCAGAGAAGAACTTTTAGCAAGGATTATTGGAAGCATATCAGCTCCAGTGTCAAACTTTGTGAATGTTCTTCAAGGAAACATTAAAGGTCTGATTTGTGCGTTAAGCGCAATTAAAAAATAAATTAAGTAACCTAAACAAATATGGTTGAAGAAAAAAAAGAAGAGTCAAAAAAGGAAGAAAAAAAGGAAGAAAAAGAAGAGGAAAAAATTGACCCCGAAAAATCTGCTGAAGCAGATAACGGGGTAAAAATGCCAAAGAAATTTAAAGCCCTCGTTGAAGAAATAGAAAAAATGTCTGTTTTGGATTTATCTGAATTAGTGAAAGTTTTGGAAAAGAAATTTGGAGTTTCAGCAGCAGCTCCGGTTGTTACTGCTCCCGCCTCCGCTGGAGCTACCGCCGGGGAAGAAGAAAAAAGCGTTTTCAGTATTGAATTAAAGGAAGTAGGGGATAAAAAGATTGAAGTAATTAAGGTAGTTAGAGATTTAATAGGAAAAGGTTTGAAAGAAGCCAAAGACTTGGTTGACGCCGTAGCAACAGGGCCTCAGATGATTAAAGAAAATTCAAAGAAAGAAGAAGCCGAAGAAATCAAAAAGAAGTTTGAGGCAGCCGGCGGAAAGGTAGAATTAAAGTAAACAAAAACAGTCCGAGAATAGTTCTCGGACTGTTTTTTTTGTTTTGTTCACTTAATTTCTCTTAAAATTTTTGAAAACAGCATTATTCTAAAATAAGAACCTGCCTCGCTAACGCTCGGCAGAACCTTGATTCGCTAAGGAATAAATTATATATTCTTGAATTAAGAACCTGCCTCGCTAACGCTCGGCAGAACCTTGATTCGCTAAGGAATAAATTATATATTCTTGAATTAAGAACCTGCCTCGCTAACGCTCGGCAGAACCTTGATTCG
>CAYUSS010000003.1:0-19229 GCA_964447515.1 uncultured Candidatus Saccharibacteria bacterium
CAGGTACAGTCAGCTTGACATTGACCGGGACAGGCATCATCAGCTGTGCCGTCACATTGTTCTGTCCCTTCTATAATGTTATTGCCACATTCAGGACCAGACGGTTGGCATTGACAATTTGAATCACAGTATTCATTAGCTGCGCAATGAGTGTCAGCTTCACATTGTTCTCCAGGGTCAATCACTCCATTGCCACAAGGGGGAATCCTTGGTTCAACAAAAGGGTCATCTCCACAAATATCTGCCGTACTACATAAAGAACCCTCTTGTTTAGTTCCCCCATCACCATCGTTTCCATAATTGCCATCTGTTATTCCATAATTATATTGAATTTTATAGGTGTCGGTTGACGATTCGCCTGTTCCACAAGATTTTAAACAAAAATCCGAGATACAATCACAACATTGGTCATTATAACCCTCAATAGCCTTGCACTCCTCGTAGCTCTCGCAGTCCTCGCTAGTCTTGCACTCATTATGAGACGACGTACACTCCCTATTACATAATCTTCCCCAACTTGTATAGCGAATCGCGACTGAAGCGCAAAGATTATCTGCTACAGGTAGTATCATTGGCCAGGGACCACCTCCAGGGCCAACTTCTTCTCCTTTTTTCCCGCCGGCAATAGCATCAGCAATACCATCTCCATCAGCATCAAGAGAAACAAAAGTATCAACGCCGGGAACAGTAATAGAACCGCCCTTTCCTCCATCACCGCTATCACCGCCTTTGCCGGGAGGGTCAACAAGCGCGTCTTGCCCCCGAGAACCCTCCTTGCCCTTTCCTCCAAAAGCAGAAAAATCACAATTACTAACAGCAGAAGCAAAAGCTCCGGCAGAACTATAGGGTAGAGGACCACCAGTTTCCAGAAAAGTAGAGATATCAATTGAACCAGCATCACCGCCAGCGGCTCCTTTCCTGCCATCAAAAGCTCCTTCTAATGCCTGGGCAACATTAAGTCCTCCCGGGGATATACAGGATATATCGGGATCTTTTAAGGGATTTGACAAACAAAGTGCGAAGGAAGTAAGTACTCCTCCGCAAGGTGTTTGAGGAATTTTATCATCGCATATAAAATAGTCCCCATCTCCAACATGCTCTCCTTCACACCCTCCTTCATAACAATCACAGTCTGCATAAATTGCCTTAACATTAGACAGCACCTCATCGGGGTTTAGTGGACTAACGCAATAAAATGGATAAGGGCCTGTATCAGCGACAGAACCAAGACCACCTCCATTTCCTCCCTGAGCATAAGCATTAGCCGATGTTATAATCATAGTGCCCTCGTCCTCCGCAAAGTAGCCTTGGGGCGCTCTTAATGATATTATTCCAGCATTTCCGCCATCACCTGCTTCTGGGTTTGATTCTCTTGGTGTAATAAACTGGCCTTTCCACCCATACCCTGGCCATTCTTCTCCGCCTAAAATACAATTATTGGGACTTGTGCTCGGATATTGAAAAGCATAACCAGGAATATTTCCATGGTCCCCACTTTTACCGCCCTGACCGCCATTAGCATACAACTCAATGGCCCTTAGACAGGTCTTATCGCTAATATTCACATTTATATTCCCGCCATTTCCTCCTTTCCCTCCTTTTCCCCCATAGCCGTGAACCGGCATATAATCAACTGCATTTCCTGCTGGGGCAACACAACCTAGGGTTTCGCAATAAAAACTATTCCCGCCATTTCCTCCGGGAGCACCTATGCCGCCGTTTGCAAATAACTTCAGAAATGGCGAGTTAATCTCGTCGTAAGCTATCTGGCGGGCAGAAATTGTTATGTTACCACCGTTACCGCCTCTAGGGCCATCACCGTATTTACCCAAAGCGCTGCCCCCGGGGCTACCTCCGTAAATATTTCCAGCATTTGTTCCGTTTAAAAGCCAGATTAATGAAGTGCATTGTCCATAAGTTGCTCCATCTATAACATACCAAGGATCTAAGCCAGAACTTTTACCTGAAACATCTATTGAGCTATATAATCTTAATTTATTTCCAGCCGTAAGAGTAACATCTCCGCCATCAGGAGCAAAAGGATATTTGCCTAAGGCTCCTATTGAGTCAAGAATATTCATATCCCGGCCTGCAGTAATATTAACATTTCCCGGCTTAGAGCTTTTTGAAAAATTTGATATTTCTTGGGGAAAAGCCTCAGGCGCAGTATTGTTCGTTGAAATCTTACCATTAACTTTAACATTTGCCCCCGTATTAATTGTTACATTACCGGCAACAATTCCTTTTGTGTCTATTTTACCAGTAAAAACCCCACCTACATTTTCCCCATAATCAGAGTCCTCAGGATCTTGCATTATCCAGCCATTAGGAACGTTTAAGTTTACATCGCCACCCTTGCCAGATTTAACGTTGAATTCAAATTCTTTAGAACTAGTATTAATATCCCCTGTTTTAACAAATTTATTTGCGCTTAAACTCACTTTTCCCGAGGCAGTAGCATCAGCGCAATAGGTTCTCTTCTGTTCTTCGTGACAATCAGGGGGTTCATAACCGTCGGGACCCGGATTTTGGCAAGTATAAGGACGAAAAATACAAGGATAATCATCAGCTTCGCCTTTCAAAGCACATCCTCCATAGGTTATTATATTATTAACGTCAATCGCATCTGTCGCACTGATATTTATATCGGTTGGATGTAAGCCCTGAACTCTTAGGTCAACTGCCAAAAATCTAATGGCATTATTAATCGTTATTTGCCCGGCATTTCCAAAAGTGCAATTATAGCTATCAACCCCACACTCATCAAAACCATTACACCCACCATCGGCAGGAGATAAGGAGTAACTATAAATATTACCAACATTAATATAGTCAGCAGTAATTGTTACATTACCGGCATTATTACCACAGCCGTAAGTATTAATAGTGCCAATGAAGTCGTAGCAACCACGACCGCCGACTTTAGTAGCAATAATAGTAACATTGCCCGAATCGCCTTGTCCTTCTAAAACGCCGGTATAAACAAACCCACTCCCTGACTTTATCCAATCTCCACTTAGATTTACATCTGCTCCATTAGTTGCAATATAATCATAACTAATCTCGCTGGCACCGCTAACCGTAAAAGCACTACTACCCATATCCACGCGCAGTCCTGAATCTAAAAGATTTCCTTCAAAATCTGTTAAGGTAAAAGTTTCTCCTGGGAGGATAACAGTGTCACTAAAATTCTCGGTAATATAAACAGACTTGGCGTTGCCAGGACAGTGTGAATCTTTATTATCTAAAGTACATTCAGCCGCTAATACTTTAGACGGAGCAACAAATAAAAAAAAGAGGCAGAACAAGCCGAAAATTATTTGTAATTTAAAAATAATGCGAGTCATATTCTATATCTATAGTACTTCATTTTACCTGTTTTTGCAAAAAATCCAAGAAAGTTTTCCACAGGTCTAAATCAATTTTGAGCATTTCTAACAAAAAGTATTTCAGTTTCTAAAACAAGGAAAACAAAAAATAGAATAAAAAAAAGAGGCAGAGTTACTTTCCGCCTCTAGTAGCGCCTTCATTTTGGGCTGACTAATTTTGGAACAACTTACAGACTATCGCCTAAATACCTTTTACTGTTGCTTCGCAACTAACTCGCCAAAGGCTATCTCAAGGAGGAGGAAGTCGCACTGATGCCCACGGGCGTGGCGTCGGGAATAAGCCTGAACGACAATATGGATAGACCCCATCGGACTCCTTGAGAAGAGCGCGTTCAAAATTGGCTTGTATTATATATCCCCTAGCCTCTAAAAGGGCTGTTAGGGACTCAATCTTTGCCCTTATACTACTTCTCCGAAAAACTTCCTCAGCATCTTTGAAATTACGTTGGTGTCTGGTTATTTCTCGCTTACCGGCCCACCAGTAATAGCTGATATATCTTGCCTCTTCTGCCTCATAGATTTTTTTTAGGAGATATTTTTCCTGGTTCCCTTTGGCAATCTTCCTAGCTTTTTTAAATTCTTCCTCCAACTCTCTCAACTGAACATCGGCAGGTCTTTTATCGTTCAGTATCTCCCTTTTTGTTCTGTAACGACCTACAAACATTTCTCCCGCCACGCTAACTGAGCCTTTAATCCCTTGGGCTCTTGCAGCTTTTTCCAATTTTTCTCTCAATTCTCTCCACCAAAAAACAGCAAGGCTCTTATCTAATCTATAACGATAAGCACGATAACGAGAATTTCTATCTCCTCCGTTATTTTTTACTGCTCTCATATCCTTCTGGTTATTCGCCATCTGCTGGCGTATACCGTTTTGAATATTCTCCATATTCCCCCGCATAGCATAGCGAGGATCTCTCTCTTCTTTGCTGTTCTTCGCCGCAGATGAATCGACAGCAATAGAAACCACAAAAACTGCTATCAGCAATCCGACGATTGCTCTTATCTTTGCTTTCATCTCTATGTTCTCCTTTCTGGTTATTCTCATTCCATATTAACTTGTGAAAAAACTGTTAATTCCAATTACATTATATTACAAATCAAACATAGTTGTCAAATTTTTGTTTGTTTTATTTACTAAAATCTTAAAATTTATTTAAAAAAGAAAGACAAAAAAATACGGCTATTGCAATAGCCGTATTTTTTATTTAGTATCTTAGAGATTTTTATTATTCCCCTGGAAGAGTTAACCAAAAACGTTGTAACCGGGGCATTAATTTTGAAACCTCCTCAAAGGTTAATATTAATGGTTTGGCTCTGTCGGCTAGCGGTTTTAACTCTTTGAAGGCTGAATTCATTTCTTCTATTTCTGTTTTAAATCCCTGGACGGCTGAATACGACTTCAGAGAAAAAATCAAAGCCAGTACACTAAGCACTAAAGCAATTGCTAAACCTCCGATTATTAAAATTTTAAATTTTTCCATTTTTTTGATTAACCCTGTCAAATACCGCTTTGCGGTAACCTCGCCCCACTTGCGGGGTGGGGTTATTTGACAGGGTTAATTTAAATATTATTTAGGCACACTAAATTTATTTTAGCGCAAGACCGACCTTTAATTTGTTTTATACTATTACTATCTATTTGTATAATAGCAAATTTATTAATTTCTTAAAAGTTGAAAAACTATCAATAACCAATTATGGAAATAAGCTAATTCAATCAAAAATTAGACAAAACTTAATTATCAGGGTAAAATTAAAAAGTAAAATTAACTTAAATAATATGTCAGGCCACTCCCATTTTTCGAGTATAAAACACAAAAAAGAACGGGTCATTAAGGGTTAACCCCAAAGAAGAAATAGGGCTTATCGGTCAGATAATTGAATTACTCAACACGAACCATTTCTCCCTACCCCAATATATAAAAAACCTAAGTTTAAATATTTTCCTAAAAAACTCTCTATTTTTTGAGACTTTTGAGTAATAAACCGGGGAACCCAATCAGGATAAACAAAAGTAGAGGTCTCAATCTTTATAAACTTTAAGCCCGATTCTTCTATTATCTTTCTCAATTTATTTTTACTATAAAACTGCTCCGTTCCTTTCCTATATTTCGCCCAGGTAAAAATTAAATTAGGACAAAAATAATTAGGCACGGCTACAATTACGTATCCATTTTTTTTAGTATTTTCCTTCATTGCTCTAACAATTTCTCTCGCTTTTAAAAAATCATAATGTTCTATTACTCCGCTATTATGGATAACATCAAATTTCTCTTCCGAAGAAAGTTTGTGAAAAATATCTTGACAAATGAAATCAGCCTCTCCCCCCCCCTTTTTTTGTTTAAGTGTTCTATACATCATTAAAGAGTAATCAAGGGCAATTTTTGAAGAATCAAGTAGAGTCACTTTCGCCCCTTCTCTCATCATATATAAAGAAAGAACCCCTGACCCCGAACCCATTTCTAAGATTTTGTGATTCTTAAAAGAATTTATATTTAATAAGTTTTTAATTTGAGCTAATAGTTTTTTGTAATATCTTTTTTCTATTAAATTATCTAAATCTGATACATTGTTTTTTTGCATCTTTTCAATTTTCGTATTTATAAGTTTTGCAGCAAATTTTCCTTCACTTATTTCACTCCTGCTCTTAAACAAATAGTCGTAAATAAAATTTATGAATTTTTCCATATTAATAGATTTCGCTGGTATTTCTTCGCTTGCAAAGAAAAAGTTTTTAATTCTTGTAAAGAAAAAAGTGGTACTGAAGAAAATTTTCTTCCTTTTAGAGAAGTAACTATCCTTTCTTGAAAAACTAATAGTTTCTTTTTGTTAATGACAAGTTTGTCATTTTCTATTCTAAGAATGTTCTCTACGATTAAATTTTTAATTTGAGGGTAAAAAAATTTCTCTATAATTGCTAAACGTTCTTGCTTCTTTGCTCCAAAACTTTTCCATATATTTTCTTTTTGAAGGATTAATTTTTTAAAATCCTCCTTTCTGAATTTTTTGGGGAGATTTAATAAGAAAATTTTAAAAACAAATTCACAACATTTATTTCTATTCTTTAAAAAACTTTTTTCACTGCCAATTAAATACTCGCTCCAACAATGCATTCCTAGCCAAGTTCTATACCAAAAGTTAATATTTTCAAAAAAATCTCTATTTCCTAATTTATCAAAATAAATCCTATTTTTCCTGACCTTAAATCCTCGTCCGATACATATATCTCTTAATTGACTGGGAGTGAAAATTTCAATTCCTGGGAATAAAAGGTCTGGTTCTAAATTAAAAGTTTTATGAATTTTTAAGTAATCTAAAATTAAAAGATTTATTTTATCTCTCAATTTTTTTCGAGAGATTTTCCGCGAATTTTCTTTTAATACAATACAAAAATCAATATCACTTTTCCCTAAAATATGCTTTTTTAACACCAAGCTTCCAGTTAAAAATGAATAGGATAGATTAATGGAAAAATGTTTATGTATTAATTTTCTAATTAAGATTTTAGCCTTCGAAATTTTAACTTTCATATTAAATATCTAAAAGCCTTAGGATCTTTTTTCTGTCCACAGCCCAAAGAAAAGTTGCTAAACGTGGGCCTTGATCTTTGCCAAACAGAAGATTATAGACATCCTTGAAGAAGGCTCTTTGCAATAGCGCATTTTCTTCTAAGGTGAGCTTTGAATCTTTAGGAATGCTGTAAACTATTTTTTCCAGTTTTTTTATTGAAGAAATTCCTTGTTCAAGCGTTTTTTTTAATTCCCTAACGTGTTTGACTGATTTAGGAGACATTTGTTTAAAATATCCTTGATTAATATTTTCTAGCAAACTGATTATTTGCTTAGGGTTGTAGATTTCAAGCCAAGTGCGACCTCTTATCAAGCGGGATTTGATTGATTCCTTATCGTAATTAAGCTTTAATTTTTTTAATAAGCTGATAGTTTTTTTTAAATTCCATTGTGTAATTTGTCCTAAAGCTACCGTTTGGCGAAAAGGAATTGGGTTGGTATAAAATTTTTCAGTACCGATACTTAATTCTAAACCTTGTTTGTATGGCAGGGTAAGTTTATTTTTCTTGTATTTTTTAACTTCAATATCAAACTCGTCGTATTGTCGGTAAACCTCACTATCAAAAGCCAGAGTGAAAACGCTATCAGGGGCTTTACTTAAATAAAGCCATTTTAATAATGGTGTCTCATAGATTTTTAAAAGCTGACCTGGCGAAACCACATTGCCTTTTGAGCCAGACATTTTTCCATTTAATCCCCTTAAACCAATAAACTGATAGCCAGTAAAAATTGGTGGTTCAATGTTAAATATCTTCTTAGCTATAACGCTGGAAACATCATAACTGCCGCCTGGTGAGGCGTGGTCAGCTCCTCCGGGTTCAAAAACTACATCTTCTATTTTCCAGCGCATCGCCCAGTCGGTTTTCCAAGATAATTTAACTATGTGCTCTTTACTGATATCAATTTCATCAGTTTTTTTGGTTTCTAGACACTGGTATTTTATCTTTACGTTCCCATCATAATTCAATATTTTAACGGTATCTTTGCCACTAAAACGAGAATAAAGTGAAATTGGATAGTAATTTTTTTTAAATTGTTTCGGATTAATTCTCTTTTCTTTTTTACCTTTTTGTGACATGAAAGAAAGCAAGATTTCAGCAATTCTATGACGATGATTTAATGCGTGGATAATAAGTTGATCATAACGACCGGATTTATACTCCTGAGCTTGATAACGATATTCAAGTTTTATACCTAAATCCTTCATTGATTGCTCAAATTCTTTTTCAAAGCGTTCTGCATAAGAATTATATTTTTCTTGCGGATCTGGTACCGAAGTTAATGGCAATCCTATATATTTATTAAAAGAATTTTCAATACTCTGGGGAATCTTGCGAAAGCGATCAAAATCGTCCCAAGAAAAAATCAAACGAGCTCTTTTACCCTCGGCTTGGAGTTGTTTAATTACGGCCAAAGAAGTCATTACATCTCGAAAGTTACCAAAATGAACTTTCCCTGAAGGAGTAACACCCGCCACACAAACATAAACTTCTTTATTGGGAAAATTTTTTGAAACCCTCTTTGCAATTATTTGACTCCAGTGTTGGTTTATAGATTCTAATGATATATTATGCATCCGCTTAGAATGAAAATTACTAATTAATTTACTGTCATTTTCCTTTTTGGGTTTAGCTAAAATAATACGATGCTTTTTGATTATTTTTTTGTTAGATTTTCCTTTATATATTCTTTTCTGAGATAATTTCTCACATTCTAAGGCTGGCGAAACAAGCTGCTCGTAAATGTCTCTTTGTGGCAGGGTAGGCTTAGCTATTATTTTACCATAAATACTAAGACTTGAAGCCGCACTTCCATATCCTCCATATGGTTGAGTACCTCTTTCAACCCCTCTTGCATGCAAATCAGTATTCTTTTTAATTGTCCATTTATCATGAAGAATTCTTTTTTTAAATATTTTTTTATCGATCAAACTATCTATATATTTACTTGAACCAAATAATGTTATAAACATTGCATTTTGAGCATATTGTGGAGTTTCAAAATACAATTTTAAGTCTTGATCTTTTTCATATTTTTGTAAAAAAAATACCGGGGCAAATTGTTCAATATAATTAGGCCCCTCACTTAATGGTTTTGCAATAATGGTTGGCTCGATTAAGCGAAATTTAGTATGAATAATTCCAGAAAACTCTGGATCTAACCATTGTGCATTTTCTATAAATAGTTCTTGTATTTTTTTTAGATCTCCATATTCAGCAATTGGGCCAACAGTATTTCTCTTATTGTTAAAGTTGCCAAACTTAACCTTTTTAAGTTCTCTTTTTAGTTCTTTGTAAAATTTATTATAAACTTTTTTATGGACTAAAATAGCATTTGGTCCAGCGCAATCTTGTCCTGAGTTATAAAGTTGAACGCGCATGGCACTGAAGACAGCGTTTTTAATATCTGCATCAAAACTAACAACTAAAGGATTGTGGCCAGAGCCGTTGGCTATAAAAAGAGTTTTTCGATCAAATAAATTCCTTAAATATTTGGCATTTTGGGTAGTTCCAGTAAAAATAACAACATCTGTTACTGGTTGATTGTTTATTTTAGTTATCCTTTTTTGCAAAAACTTTTCCCTTGTTTCCCTTTTATGAATATGTATATTTGGGAAATTTTTTCTAATTTTTAGGAGCTTTATCAAATCAAAAAAGAAACAACCCATTGCTGTGGGTGGCTTAACGTGAACTTCTTTGGCCATTAAAGAAGGAACAATTACAAAACAAGAAAAAGCATAAAGAGGCTGATTCCGCGGCAGAAAAGTTGTAACCGGACCCACTTCTTTTTTAAAATATTTTTTATTCTCTGAGAGATTTTCTAGTAAATCTAATGTTCTTTCCGTTTCATCTACCGCAACTTCATAAGTTTCATAACGGAGCAGAAGATCAAATATTTCTTTTTTATTTAATCTTATAAATTTTGCGAGTTGTCTAGCTTTTTTTATTATTTTTTCTTCATTAAGAATTTTTTTATAGATTTTAAAATGCATTTGATCATATCTTTTTTCAATATTAAATTTTTTGAGATCAATACAGCCTATAATTTTCCCTATTGGTTTGGCCAAATTATTTTTAGAAACAAATTGGGGAATAGCTAAAGTAAAATTTTCCTTTTTTATAGAGATATATTCTAAATTGTTATCTTCTAATATTTTTTCTATTTTTTCTTTAATATTTTTTGGCAAATTCAAATAATTATAAATGTAAATATAGCCATTCTTTGCAAGCATTGTATTAAAAGAAAACAGATAATCATTATGCTGATTTTGTTTACTTGGTTTACTCCAGTGATTATCTTCGGGTTTTTTAACCATAGTATTTTTTTACACCTCTTCTAATACCGATTTATCTTCAATAAATTCAGAAGGTAATCCTAATTTTTTAAAATAATCATACACCGTAATACAGACAAACTTTTCGGTTGAATAATGTGTTCCGCCAAGAATATTGATTTTGTATTTTTGTGCGTAATCATGCGCTTTTTGTGAATGTTTATTCTTGACGGTTATTCCAGCAATAAAAGTATTTACTCCCGCTTTCCATAACAGTAAATTCATCTTACCAAAAAAAACGCCCAAAAGGCAACTACATGCCCCCACCAAGTAACTACTCACTCTATTGAAGTAATACTCATAATCCCTTTCTTTTTTTCCAAAAAAAAGAGGGGGGGGGAAGATTAAGGGAAGGAAGGGTTAAGCTTCAATTGGGTGAATAGTTACAGTTAAAAAATCCCTGAATAATTATGCAAGTAAGATAATTAAAGCTGACAAAAAATCCACGGTCGTGGATTTTTTGTCAGGGCGTGTCAATCAAAAATTAGACAAAACTTAATTATCAGGGTAAAATTAAAAAGTAAAATTAACTTAAATAATATGTCAGGCCACTCCCATTTTAAAACGATAATGCATAAAAAAGGCGCGGAGGATAAAAAAAGGGGACAGATTTTTTCAAAACTTTCTCGGCTGATTTCGGTTGCTGCCCGAGAAGGAGCCGACCCCGAAATGAACCCCAAATTGAAACAGGCCTTGGAAGAAGCCAAAAAATTTCGTTTGCCAAAAGATAATATTGAAAAGGCCATTAAACGGGGCACCGGAGAACTTAAAAGAGAAGCAAAACTTGAAGAAGTTGTCTTTGAGGCCTATGGACCGGGAGGAATTGCACTTATTATTGAAGGAATTACTGATAATAAAAACCGAACCCTGGCGGAGGTAAAACAAATTTTAAATCAGAATAATGGGAAATTGGCCGGTGAGGGCTCGGTTAAATGGCTTTTTGAAAGAAAGGGTTGTCTAATTGTAGACCTTAAATTACAAAATGAAGATTTGAGAAACAAAGAAAAATTAGAACTGCAGGCAATTGAGACCGGGGCAGAAGATATTTACTGGCATAACAGTATTCTGGATGTTTATACTAAGCCAGGAAGTTTAGAAAAAGTGAAAAAAAATCTGGAGGAGAAACAAATTAAAATTGAATCCAGTTCCCTGGATTGGGTCGCCAAAGAAATGATTGCTGTCGGAGAAAAAGAAAAAGAGGCCTGCCAAAAACTTTTTGAAGCCCTTGATGAAAACGAGGCGGTCCAAGATATTTATTCTAATCTAAAAACATGATTATTATAGGTATTGATCCGGGAATTGCAATCACTGGCTGGGGTGTTGTGAAAAAAATAAAAACCAAACTCAAGGCAGTTGATTATGGTTGTATAATAACCAGCCCAGATTTATCTTCAGGAGAACGATTGAAAAAAATAAACAACGAACTTAATAAACTGATTAAAAAACACAAGCCAAAGGTTTTAGCAGTAGAAAGCCTTTATTTTTTTAAAAATCTAAAAACAGCTATGCCTGTAAGCCAGGCAAAAGGAGTGGTTTTGCTGGCTGCTGCCAAAAAAAGAATTCCAGTTTATGAATTTACCCCTCTTCAGGTCAAAATGGCAATAACCGGCTATGGAAGGGCAGAAAAAAAACAGGTCCAGGAAATGATTAAAGTCCTGCTTAATTTTAAAAAAACTCCCAAATTTGCTAATAAAAAATTGGGAGACGATGCCGCTGACGCTTTAGGAATAGCAATTTGCTGCGTCCTTCAATTATCGATGTTCAAGGTCGGGTCTTGAACAAAATTAAAACCCGACGTTGAGGAATTGGCGCCAGAGGCTCCAAGGGAAACGTCGGGTTTTGGAAATATTGAACATTAAGTTAATTTAATAAATCTTCTCTTTCCGACCTGGATTATTATTCCTTTTTTAGTTTCAACAATCTTTTTCCAATCTTCTTGAATCTTACCATCAATTCTTACTCCTTTTTGTAAAATTAATCTTTTGGCCTCGGATTTTGAAGAGGCTAATTTTGTTTTGACTAATAAATCTAAAATGCTTAATTTCTTCTGCTTTATTGCAATCCTTGGCATTTTAGAAGGTATTCCTTTCTTTCTAAAAACTTTTTCAAACTCTCGGGCCGCCTTATTAGCCTCCCCAAGACCATGATAAAGTTTGACTATTTCAAGAGCTAACCGAGCCTTTGCCTCTCTGGGATTAATTGTTTTTTGCTTTAGGGCTTGTTCAATTTTAATTATTTCTTTTTCAGAAAGCCGAGTACAAAGCTTAAAATAATGAATTATTAATTTGTCGGGGATAGACATTATTTTGCCATACATCTGCTCCGGCCGATCGCTAAGACTAATTTGGTTGCCTAAGCTCTGACTCATTTTCAGCTTTCCATCAATTCCCAAAAGTAAGGGGACAATCACCAAGTCCTGGGGCACTTGGCCAGCTTTCTCCTGAAGAGGTCTAGCTAAGAGCTCATTAAATCTTTGGTCAGTGCCAATCACTGTTAAATCAGATTTCAGCATTACTGAATCATAGGCCTGAAGCATTGGATAAACCGGCTCATGATAGCCAATTTTTTTTCCTTTTTTAATCCTTTTTTCAAACATATCTCTTTCCAACATCCGAGCTGTAGTAAATTGAGACATAAATTTTAGGCCTTGTCCCCAATTCCATTTGTCATACCACTCGCTGTTGTAGCGGACTTCAACCTTTTTCATATCTAAAATCTTAGCAACCTGCCTGAGATAATCTTTGGCTAATACCCGAACTTCTTTTTTTGTCCTTAACGCCCGAGTTTTTAATCTTTCGGTCGGGTCACCAAATCTGCCGGTAAAATCACCAATCAAAAAAACAATTTTATGCCCCATTTCCTGAAAATCCCGAAGTTTCCAATAAGTAACCGCATGCCCTAAATGCAAATCCTTGGTTGTCGGGTCAACCCCATGTTTCACTCGTAAAACCTTTCCTTCCTTTAATTTCTTGACCAGGTCTTTTCCGACAATCACCTCCTGAACATTTCTAGATAATACTTCTGCAATTTTTTTCATAGTAGTGATGGCCATACTTTTATATTTTACCATCTTTCCCATAAAAATCAATTCAATCTAAAACGAGGACGGGTCTCATCAACGAGACCCGTCCTCGTATAGATCGCTAAAAGACACTGGGCACTTTTTAACGGCTCGCAAGAATGCTCGCCTAAAGTGCCCGTCAAAGACAAAGAATTGTCTTTGACCTCGCAGAACCTTGATTCGCTAAGGTATAAATTCCTTTTTAGGGTGGGCCGGTGGGAAAAGGGTGGTGGGTGGGTCTTAGTCTTGGAATAAGAACCTTTCGTCGCTTCGCTCCTCAAGAACCTTTTTTCGCTAAGGAATAATCATATAATCTTGAAATAAAAAGAGGGATCGGGGGCGAAATGAGTAGTCGAGCTCTCTATCAAGTTCTCCTCATTGAAAAACGGACTAAAAAATGCTAAATTTAGTAAAGAAAAATTAAATATTAAATTCCCTTAGCTAACATCTAATATCTAATAATATCTAATATCTAAGCTATGGCCCAGAGAAAATATTATCGGAAAGTTTACCTGAAAAACAAGAAGAAGAGAATAATCTCCTTGATTTTTATATTTCTCTTCTTTTGTTTTTTTATCTTAGCTTTTACTTTTCTAATTTTGTTTATTTATTACGCCAAGGACCTGCCCCGGCCGGAGAAATTTACCGAAAGGTCTTTTGTTGAATCCACTAAAATCTTTGACCGAACCGGTAAAGTCCTGCTTTATGAGTTATACGGGGAAGAAAAAAGAGAAATTATCCCCTTGAAAGAAGTTCCGGAATATCTGAAAAATGCGGCCATTGCAACTGAAGATGCCAATTTTTATAACCATCAGGGATTGGATTTTGAAGGAATTTTCCGGGCTATCAAATTAGATATAAAGTTAAGAAAACCGCTTTATGGAGGTTCTACAATCTCCCAACAACTCATCCGTTCCACCTTTTTTACTACTGAAAAAACTATAAAAAGAAAAATAAGAGAAATTATTTTAACTTTGGAATTAGAAAGACGTTATTCAAAAGAGCAAATTTTAGAATGGTATTTAAACCAGGTGCCTCTTGGCCCCAATATTTACGGGATAGAAACAGCTTCAAAGGCCTATTTTAATAAATCAGCTAAAGAGTTATCTTTGGCTGAAGCCGTTACCTTAGCTGCCCTGATTAAAGCTCCCAGTTATTTTTATCCTTACGGAGAACATAAAGACGACCTCCTAAACAGAAAAGATTATGTCCTGAGTAGAATGGCTCAAGAACATTATATAACCGAGCAAGAAGCCGAGACAACAAAAAAAGAAGAAATAAAGTTTAGGGAAATTAGCCCATCAATTAAAGCTCCTCATTTTGTTTTCTATGTAGAAGATTATATCTTTGAAAAATATGGAAAAGATTTTTTAGAAAGAGGAGGATTTAAGATTTATACTTCTTTAAATTGGGATTTTCAGCAGACAGCGGAACAAGTTGTCACCGACGGAGCAGAGAGAAATAAAGGATATGGATCCTATAATGCTTCTTTAGTAGCAATTGACCCAAAAACCGGAGAAGTTTTAGCTATGGTCGGTTCAAAGGATTGGTTTGGAGAACCCGAGCCTGAAGGATGTGAGCTAACTCCGGAAGTAGATTGTTTGTTTGGTCCTAAGGTCAACGTAGCTACTTACAATATAGGCCGCCAGCCAGGCTCTGCCTTTAAGCCTTTTGTTTATGCTACTGCTTTTCAAAAAGGCTATGACGATAAATATATTGTTGTTGACGAAGAGACTGATTTTGGAATCTGGGGAGGCAAACATTATATTCCCCAAAACTATGACGGCAGATTTAGAGGACCAGTAACTCTAAGGCAGGCCTTAGCCCAATCATTAAACGTCCCTTCAGTCAAAGTATTGGCTTATTTAGCCGGTTTAGACGATAGTATCGCCAATGCCAAAAAATTTGGCATCACTACTTTGACTAAACCAGCTTCTTTCTATGGCTTATCAATAGTTTTAGGAGGAGGCGAGGTGAAATTACTTGATATGGTTTCTGCTTACGGAGTTTTCGCAACCGAAGGATTAAGATTTCCCCCAATTTCTGTCTTGAAAATTGAGGACTCAAAAGGAGATATTGTCGAAGAAAACAAAAAAACCCCAAGAAGGGTCTTAGAAACAGAAGCGGCCAGATTAATTAACGACGTACTTTCAGATAATGAAGCTAGGGCTCCAGTGCTTGGCCTTCATTCTGTATTACATTTCGAGAATTATGATGTGGCAGTTAAAACCGGAACAACAGACAGTTTCAGGGACGGTTGGACTATTGGCTACACTCCTTCAATTGCAGTCGGTGTCTGGACCGGGAATAACGATAATACTCCAATGGCTAAAAAACCGGGAGTGGTAACAGCAAGTCCTATCTGGAGAGCATTTCTGTTAGAAGTTCTGCCCAAACTGGCAAAAGAAAATTTCACCCCGTTAACCCCGTTAGAAGCCAGAGATTTCTAACGGGGTTAGAAACCCCTCTCCGAGAATGATAAACGTCCCATAGGTCTTATGCGTATTACTTTTGTTTATCCAGATATAGCTACCGATGAACCGACTTACGCCGGCTATTTTCATTATGGTATTGCTTCTTTATCTTCGGTTTTAAAAAAAGCTGGCCATAAAACCTCTCTTATTCAATTTACTAAAGAGGTTTCAAATAAAGAGTTCCAAGAAAAAATAAAAGTTTTAAAACCCGACCTAATTGGTTTTTCTTCCACTACCCATGCATTTCCTTTTGTTCAGAAATATGCTGCCGCTGCCAAAAAAATAACTAAGGTCCCAATTATTTGCGGAGGAATTCATCCAACTCTTTCTCCTAAGGAGGTTCTAGAGGATAAAAATATTGACATGATTTGTAGGGGAGAAGGGGAGATGGCTCTAATAGAGCTTTGTCAAAAACTTGCAAAAGGGCAAAATATTGAAGATATTGAAAATATCTGGGTTAAAAAAGAAGAAAAGATATATAAAAATAAAATCAGGCCACTTATTTCAAACTTGGATAGTCTTCCTTTTTTTGACCGAGAAATTTTTGATTATCCTAATCTTAATTTAGAGAAACAAGGCATCGGTACTTTTATATTTTCGCGAGGTTGCCCTTATCAATGTACCTTTTGTTGTGAGCCTACTCTACGCAAACTTTATCCCAACCCCCAAAATTATTTTCGTTTCCGTTCTCCCCAATTAGCTATAGAAGAAATAAAAAAAACAGTTAAAAATTATCCCTTTATCAAATTTATTCGCATTGATGATGCTTTACTTTTTGGCGCAAAAACTTGGGTTAGAAAATTTATTCCGCTTTATCAAAAAGAAGTAGGACTTCCTTTTTCAATTGATATAAGAATTAATTTAATTGATGAGGAATTTTTAACTCTTTTCAAACAGAGCGGGGGACATCTTTTAAGACTTGGAGTGGAATCGGGCAATGACTTTATTCTAAAAGAAGTTATGAATAAAGGAATAACGGTTAGACAAATTAAAAAGGCTTTTAAACTAATAAAAGAAAAAAAAGTTAAAGCCCAGGCTTTTAATATGGTAGGTCTGCCTTACGAAAGAGCAAGAGAAATCTTAGAAACTATTAAATTAAATGCCCAAATTGAACCTGATATATCGGTGGTCTCTATTTTTTATCCCTATCCAGGGACTTATCTCAATGAACTTTGTCTTCAAAGGGGTTTTTTAAAAAAAGGGGAAGATTTGAAAATCCCAAAAAACTTCTATTCTTATTCGGTTTTGTCTCTTCCAACTATTCGAAAAGAGCAGATTGATTTTCTCTTTCGTTATTTCCATATTTTGAAAAATTTTTATAGTTTTTTGTTTAAAATTCCTTTTTCGCGGCCCTTGATTTTTTTTGCCGATAAATTTTTTAGTTTAAAATATATCCCCGAAGTAATAAAAGTTACCTCTGACCCTTTAAGGTCAATAATAAGGTTAGTAAGAAGAAGAATTTTCCCAACCAAGACATTTGATTCAGAAGCTCTTGGTAGAAAATGTCATAGGCCAGCCCTATGACATTTTCTACTTCTTGATGCGGTCTCGCATAAACATATAAAGAGAAGGCATTTTTTTTCTGAGAAAATCTTTTAAATAATTACTAACAGCTTCCCAGATTTTCATCAAAATAATTAGCGCTTTTCTCGGTAAACACTTCCCTAAAATAATTTTATCAAAAACTGACTGTAAAAATGAAATTTTTTGAATGTAATAATAGCTCCTGACCAAAAATTTAAAGTATAACGATAAAAATAAGACTTCTTTTTTGGAAAATTGGGGCTGGTCAATAAAAACTTCATCTCTATAATCTATGGGTTTAGAATCTATAAATTTCTGCTCCAAACAAAGAGTATATAATTTTGTATAAGGATAAGGTGTAAAAATATTAACTACCATTGATCCGGGATTAACTTGAGCATTTAACTTTATGGTTTTAAGAACTTTTGAAGGCGTTTCAAACGGCAAGCCGACAATACTATAAGCCAAGGTTTTTATGCCCAACTTCTGGCAGTTGTTAAACGTTTCTATAATTTGCTCATTGTTTATGTAGCGGGATAAAACATTTTTTCTTAATTCCTCGTCTCCGGTTTCTAAACCGAAATAAATCTGGAAACACCCTGCTTCTTTTAATAATCTCAATATTTCAAAAGTAGCCAAATTAGACCGATGGTCACAGGAAAAAGGTAAATTAATTTCTTTTTTGTAAAGGTTAGAAAACCTTTCTATCCATTCTTTCTCAATGCCGAAAATATTATCTAAAAATCTAATGGAAGATATCCAGGGATAGAGGTCCAACAACTTTTTTAAATAAAATATTACATTTCTGGGGCTCCGAAAACGAGTATAGTGCCAGGGGTCAGGATAAACTTCTTTTATTTTATGATTACAGCAGTAGGCGCAATTATAAGGACAGCCCCGGGAAATTAGCACCGTAGCAACTTTAGTTTGGCTGGAAATTAAATTAGGAAAATCAAATAATTCAAAATCAGGCAAAGGCAAACTATCCAAAGGAAAAATTAAGTTTCTGACAGGATTTCTAATAATCTGCTTTCCTTTTTTAACCAATAAATTAGGGATGTTATCAAAACTTTGTTTTTTCTCCAAAGCTCGGCACAAATCAGTTAAAGCTCCTTCCCCCTCTCCTACACAAACAAAATCAGCTCCCTCTGCGTTGATACATTCTTCAGGAGCGATAGTAGGGTGATATCCCCCCAGAAAAGTAATTAAAAAAGGATTTATTTCCTTTGCCCATCTTAAATATTCCTGAACATAAGGAAAAGCGCTGGTTCTAACCGTAAAAGCCAAAAGAACGGGCTTTTTCTTTTTTAATTGTTCTTCAAAATCTTTTCTCTCAACCGGCTTGGTCAAATGAATCAAAGAAACCTTATGCCCCTCTGACTTCAAAACGGCTGATAAAGAGGCTAATCCCTCTGAGTACCACCCACCCCGAGTAACCTGAAATCGGTTGCTCTTTTGATACCTACGAGTGACTAAAAAATCCGGATAAACAAAAGTAACATGCATTTTTCAATAAATGGCAGCGAGGGAAAAATGCAAAAATGAGTGAGCGAAAAAACAAAAATTCATTTTTGTTTTTGAACAAACGAATTTTTGCATTTTAACCGAACGAACCATTTATATAGTAAGGAGGGCAAAGCCCTCCTCCTACTCTATATTATAACATCAATTATAATCAGGCAAATAGGTTTGGCTGTTTGCCCCGTAGAAGAATTTCGATTCACTTCGTGAAATAAGGTTTTCTTTCAGAAAAACTTTGTCGAAATTTCTCTACGGGGTTTGTTGCTTTTTTTGTTTATGCTATAATTACAAGCGAGGGAGAAGAAGAAAAATTTATTTTTCTTTTTCGGCCGAACGCAGTAATTATGCGGTGAAGCC
>CAYUSS010000003.1:19329-73645 GCA_964447515.1 uncultured Candidatus Saccharibacteria bacterium
CCGCAATAATTACAAGCGAGGGAGAAGAAGAAAAATTTATTTTTCTTTTTCGGCCAAACGCAGTAATTATGCGGTGAAGCCACAATAATTACAAGCGAGGGAGAAGAAGAAAAATTTATTTTTCTTTTTCGGCCGAACGCAGTAATTATGCGGTGAAGCCGCAATAATTAAAAAATCATGTAACCTATAACTTGTAACTTTTTTGGGTTTCAAGTTATAAGTTACAAGTTACAAAAACATGCCAGAATACCCTAAAGAGCAACTTTCGCAACTTTACAAAAACCTTCCCAAAGATCTCCAGGAAGCTCTTTTTTCTGAAGAGAATACTCGCAACCTTCGGGAAATTTGTCTTAAAAATGGCGTCATGGATGAAGATATAATTTTTAAGCTCACTAAAAATCTGGCTTATGTTTTTCTTGGTCTCTTGCCCCCGAATGAACTCCAAGGTGTTTTAGAAAAAGAACTAAATTTGAAGAACAGTCAAGCGGAACAAATTGCTTCAGAAATTAGCAGATATCTCTTCCTGCCGCTTAAAAAAAGTCTAGAGGCCCTCTACAAAATAGAGATTAAACCCGGTCTGCAGCCAGAAGCACTTCCCTTGCCCTCAAAAACTGCTCAAGCCAAAAGAAAACCAAAAAAACAAGATATACATAGAGAACAAGATATATATAAAGAACCGATTAAATAATATGGAGTTTACTGTTCCTCAATTTATAGAAAAAAAAGCAAAAATAGTGGGTCCTTTTACTTTTAGGCAATTTATTTTTATTGGAATAGCCGGCGGGATTTGTCTTTTTCTTTATTTCATCCTGCCTTTAGCTGCTTTTATAATTATATCAATAATTTTGGTAGGAGGAGGATTTGCTTTAGCTCTTCTAAAAATCAACAAAACCTCTCTGCCTGTCTATATTAAAAACTTTTTTATTTTTCTTTTTAAGCCGAAAATTTATCTCTGGAGAAAAAAAATTACGCCCCCAAAAGTTTTTCAAAAAGGAAAAAAATTTGAGGAGAAAAAAATAAAAATTAAGAAAGAATCACCTTTAAAAATTGCTAAGGGCAGTCGATTAGGAGATTTATTCACTAGTTTGGAAACAAAAAATAGATAAACATGATGCTAATATGCGAATTTAATGCCAATCTACGAATTACGAATAAACAAAATAAATCATTAGCAATCAGTAGATTAGCATATCATTCGTAGATTGGTATCATACAGTATGGCGCAACCCTCAACCCAAGATTTTTTAGAGTTTGGGCAAATTAGAGAAGGAATTATTATTTTAAAAAACAAGGGACTGAGATCGGTTTTGATGGTCTCCTCTTTAAATTTTGCTTTAAAATCAACAGAGGGACAAAATGCTATCTTGTATCAATTTCAGAATTTTCTTAATTCTTTAGATTTTTTTTGCCAAATCCTTATCCAATCAAGACGTCTTAATATTGTTGGTTATTTAGACAAGTTAGAGAAAATTGAGCGGGAAGAAAAAAACGAATTACTTAAAATACAAATCACTGAATACCGAAAATTTATTGGAGAGATAACAAAACAAGGGGCTATTATGCAAAAAACTTTTTATTTAATAGTCCCTTTTTCTCTTATGGAAACCCGAATGATTGAAGGAAAGAAAAAGTTGCCTAAAATTCCTAGTTTAACTGAAGAGGTATTTCAAAGAAGCAAAATCCAACTTTTGCAACGAGTAGAATTTGTGATTTTAGGACTAATGGCTTGTGGACTTCAAGCCGTTCCTCTAAATACTTCAGAACTTATTGAACTTTTCTGGAGTTTAAACCATCCCTTAGAAGCAGAAAGAGGATACTACCCGGAAATTCCCAGCGAATTAGCCCACTAACATTTATGAAGTTATCTTTTCTAAAAAAAAGAAAGCCAGAAATCTCAGAATTTGTTAAAGAAGAGCCGCTTAAAATAGCTGATATTGTGGCTCCTTCTTCTATTGAGGTTAAACAAAACTATCTTAGAATAGGAGAACGGTTTGCTAAAAGTTATTTTGTTTTCTCCTATCCAAGATATCTAAGCATAGGATGGCTTTCTCCAATAATAAATCTAAATATCCCAATGGATATTTCTTTTCATCTTTACCCGGTTGAAAGCGGAAGAATTCTAAAAAAATTAAGAAGAAGAGTAACTGAAGTCCAGGCAGAAATCGGAGAAAGAGAAGAAAAAGGATTAATTCGCGACCCGGTTTTAGAGGTTGCTTATCACGATTTAGAAGATTTGAGAGATAAGCTTCAAACAGCTCAAGAGAGAATGTTCCGGTTCGGTCTTTATATTACTATTTATGGCGATAGGGAAAAAGAATTGAGAGATATTGAAACTAATCTAAGATCAATTTTAGAATCTCGTCTAATTTATATTAAACCTGCTCTTTACCAACAAAAACAAGGATTTATCTGCACTTCTCCTTACAATTTAGATCCCTTAGCTGTTTCTACTCTAATGAACACGGCTCCTTTATCAAGCACCTTCCCTTTTATTTCTTTTGATTTAAGTTCCAATGAAGGAATTCTTTATGGAATTAATAAACATAACAATTCCTTAGTTTTATTTGACCGCTTTACCTTAGCTAACGCGAATTCAGTGATCTTCGGGACAAGCGGCAGTGGAAAGAGCTTCTCCATCAAATTAGAAATTTTAAGATATTTAATGCTTGGCACCGACGTAATTATCATAGACCCGGAGAACGAATATAAGTTTTTATCAGACGCGGTTGGCGGTTCTTTCTTCGATATTTCTTTGGCTTCACCCCACCATATTAATCCTTTTGAGTTAGCGAAACCCCGAGAAGATGAAAAACCAGAGGATGTTCTAAGAACAAATATTATTAACCTAGTGGGGCTGCTCAGGGTTATGCTCAGCGGTTTAACTCCTGAAGAAGATGGCATTATGGACCGAGCCCTAACTGAAACTTATGCGGCAAAAGATATAACCCCGGATTCTAATCCAGTATTTTGGGGAACAGAAAAAGCCCCCTTCCCCTTAATGAGCGACCTTGAAGAAGTGCTTTTGGCAATGGAGGGAACCGAATCTTTAGTTAGACGTCTTCATAGATTTACCAAAGGAGTTTACGCTGGCTTTTTTAACCAACCATCTAATATAGATATGGAAAAGAGATTGGTTGTTTTTGGTATCCGTAATATGGAAGACGAACTGCGACCTATGGCTCTTTTTATGATTTTAAGATATATCTGGAAAACAATTACTTCTAAATTAAAGAAACGGCTCTTAATAATTGACGAGGCATGGTGGTTAATGAAAACCGAAGACGGTGCCTCTTTCCTGTTCGGAACAGTTAAAAGAGCCAGAAAATATTGGTTAGGGGTGACTACTGTTACTCAGGATGTCAATGATTTTATGAAGTCCGATTATGGAAAGCCGATTATCACTAACTCCTCTCTCCTGCTTTTGATGAAACAAAGCCCGGCAACTATTGAGGTAGTTAAAAAAACCTTTAATCTGACCGAACAAGAAAAAATGATATTATTAGAAACACCAGTAGGAGAAGGTATATTCTTTGCCGGGACAAAACATGTTTTGATAAAAATAATTGCTTCTTATACTGAAGACCAAATAATTACTACTGCCCCGGAAGAAGTTGCCAAAATAAAAAAAGCCAAAAGAGAATTAGAACAAGGTTAAAATGCCAGAAGAAAAAAACCCAGAAGAAAAAAACCCAGAAGAAGAAAACCCAGAAGAAGAACCGCTGGAGGACGACCGGCTAGAGCGATACAGAAAAAGAAGAATTGAGGAACTGGAAAAAGCGCGACTGCTATACAAAAAAAAGGGAATTCGCCTAAAAAAGAAATGGTTTAGTAAAATTCCCACCGATGTCCTTCTTTCTCCAGGAGGAATGGTTTTAATTTTCTTTGCTCTCCTAATGGAAACCCTTGACCTCATTCCCATTCCCTTTGTTGACCAATTATGGGAACTGCCCTTAGAATTAATTTTTATATTTTTATTGATTAAAATTGCTAAAGTCCCCCTTAAGACAGCTATTATCCCCTTTCTTATTGAACGTATTCCTATAATAAGCGACATTCTTCCGACCTGGGTTATCCGAATGTTTGTTTAAAAAAAACACAGGTCTAACCTGTGTAAGCCCGCTTAATGTCGGGCAAAGAGCAAGCCCGGCAGCTAAGGATAGGGTCTAATTACCACCCTTCTTTCAGGTTCTCTGCCAATACTTTCGGTTGTAATATCTGCTCTCTCGGCTAACTCAAGGTGGATGATTCTTCTTTCATAAGCCGGCATTGAAACCAGCATTTTTTCTTCTTTAGTTAAAGCAACTTGGTCAGCCAAAGATTTAGCTGTTTCTTTCAGATATTCTGTTTTTTTCTTTTTATAGTCATTAATATCAAGATTGATATAAAAATCTCCTGGAACTTTTCGTTTTAATATCGTTTTCAAAAGATGCTGGATTTCATTTAAGGTTTGACCATTCTGACCAATCAAAAGCTTCGGTTCTTCAACCTTTAGTTTTATAGGAATGGTTTTGTCTTTCAATGATAAAACCCGCATTTCAATCTCCAAGCCTGTTTTTCCAAAAAACTCCTGGCTTACTTTTTTTATTTCTAATATATCTTTTTGACTAAGCATAATTCAAATAATCAGATTACTCTATTGGCTGTTTCTTGTCTCTGAGTGTAAAATATTGTTGGATTATTGTAAAGAGGGTAGTGGCCAGCCAGTATAAACCAATAGCTGAGGGAAGTTTAAAAAGAATAAAAACAGTAAAAATTGGGAAAAAATATTTCATCTGTTTTTGCATTATACTGGAAAAATTAGAAGTTTTATTTTTGCCTGGTTCAATTTTAGGAATAGTCATTTTCGTTTGAAAAAATTGGCCAATCCCGGCAAAAACCGCCAGAAATATTGAGGGTTTCACTAAATCTATAAGCCCTAAAAACTTGGTGTTTATCTCTGGACAAGAGATAAAAGGATACAAAACTTCAAGTTCAGTAGAAGTAAGTCCTCCTTGAAATGTTTTAAAAACCCAAAAAAGAGCAATTAAAACCGGGAATTGGATTAAAAGAGGAAGACAACCAGAAAAAGGGTTTATTTTCTCTTTCTGGTAAAGTTTCATAGTTTCTTTGGCTTGTGTTTCTTTGTCTTTTTTATACTTTTCCTGGATTTCTTTTATCTTTGGTTGAAGTTCTGAAAGAGCTTTTTGAGATTTAATCGCTTTAATCCCTAAGGGATAAAATAAAAATTTAATTAGAATTGTCAAAACAATTACTGCTATGCCAAAATCATGACCAGGCAGATATTTATAAAACAAAATTAAAACATTAAATAAGGGCTGATATAAAATTGTCTTGAAAATATTGATAAATACTTCCATATTAAAATTAAAATTATGGTAAATCTACTCCTCCAGTATTCCAGGGGTGGCATTTTAATATCCTTTTTATTCCTTTCCACATCCCCTTAACAATTCCGTACTTTCTAACAGCTATATAAGAATATTGAGAACAACTCGGATAAAACCTACAAACTTTTCCGAAAACAGGCGAAATAAAAATTTGATAAAATTTAATAATTTTTAAAATTAAAATCTTTAACATTTAATTTAATATAGTTTTGCTTTTTTGAAAAGCTTATTTATTACTTCTTCAAGCTCCCAAAAATCTTTATCTCTTAAACCAGGTCTAACTAATATCACTCCATCTATTCCTTTTTTAATTTTAGATAATTTTAGTTTAACTATTTCCCTTAATTGCCTTTTAATTCTATTTCTGATTAGGGCTTTTTTGGAAAATTTTTTGCTAACTACAAATCCAAAACGACTTGTTTCCAAATTATTTTCTCTAATTTTTAGAAATAAAAAATCTTCTTTATACCCTTCCCCAACCCTGAAAACCCTTTCAAAATCCTTGTTTTTCTTTAATCTATTTGCCTTAGGCAACATAATCATACCGTAAGTTGCTTCCTTTTTTTCCTTCTTCTCTTTTTTAATATTTTTCTTCCCTGTTTTGTTTTCATCCGAGCCCTAAAACCGTGTACTTTCTTTCTTTTCCTTTTTTTTGGCTGATAGGTAATACTCATATTAACATATTAATATTTAAACATTTAAACATTTTAGCATAATTTATTCAAAAAAACAAAAAAGATTCATGAATTTATGTTTAATTCTTCCTGTGGTTTTTTTCTGTTCTCAGAATCTCTGACGGGGTTTAAATGTTAAGATGTTTAAATGCTTAAATGATCTTCACAGATTATCCCCTATTTGTTAACAAAATTAAGTTTTTTGTTCTTATTTTGTTTCTATTTTGACATATGGTATGATAGAACCAGGTTGCTTCGCCCACCCAAATTTTACTTCGTAAAAGTTTAGGTGGGTTCCGCTTCACGCGGATCCCAACGCAGAAGAACGCGGAAATAATTCTGCGTAAATCCGCGCAATTATCAGTATAAATCTGCTTCTATGAAAATGACTAATCAAGAACTCTGGCAAACAATGCTTGCCCAAATTCAGTTAAATATTTCCCAAGCCAACTTCGCTACCTGGTTTAAAGACACTCAAGTTATTTCTCAAAAAGATGCTAAAATAATAGTTTCTGTGCCAAATTCTTTTGTTAAAGAATGGTTAGAAAATAAATATAATAAATATATTTTTAAAATTTTATATAATATAAATAAAGAAATCAAAGAAGTTAATTATGTTGTGAATAACACAGGTTTAAAGTCCTTTAAAAAAGAACCTGTTATTTTGCCAGAGATTGATCAGCTTAGATTTCAAGAATTCAAAGTTGATAAAGAAACCAGCCTTAATCCTCGTTATCTTTTTGATTCTTTCGTGGTAGGGTCTTTTAATGAATTGGCTCACGCTGCTGCTTCTGCTGTAGCAAAAGACCCGGGAGCTGTTTATAATCCTCTTTTTATTTATGGCGGGGTAGGATTAGGCAAAACCCATCTTTTGCAAGCAATCGGAAATGAAATTGTAAAAGATTTTAAAAAGAAAAAGGTAAAATATACTTCTTCAGAAAAATTCACCTCAGAAGTTGTTTCTGGGATTAAAAATCATACTATGGAATTGTTCAAATCAAAATACCGAAAGGTTGATATTTTAATTATTGATGATATCCAATTTTTGGCTGGAAAAGAAAAAACCCAAGAAGAGTTTTTTAATATTTTTAATGTTTTATATGAAAACAATAAACAAATCATCCTCTCTTCAGACCGCCCCCCAAAAGCTATTTTGGCTTTAGCAGAAAGATTAAGGTCGCGATTTGAAGGAGGAATGATAGCCGATATTGGTATCCCTGATTTTGAAACAAGAATTGCTATTTTAAGAACGAAAGCCCAAGAAAAAAAAGCAGATTTTTCGGAAGAAATTTATCAATATATCGCCTCTGTGATTCAAAGAAATATTAGAGAATTAGAGGGAGCCTTAAATCGTCTGATTTTTTATCAAAAAGTAAATAAACAAGAATTAGGCGTTGAGGGGGTAAAGGCCCTTCTTAAAAATTTACTCTCCTCGCCTACAAAAGTAATTACTCCTAAAAAAATAATCCAAATAGTAGCCGGATTTTATGATTTAAAAGAAAAAGACCTTCTGACCGCCTCTAGAAAAAAAGAAATCGTTAAACCCCGTCAAATAGCAATGTATTTATTAAGGCAGGAGTTAAAAAATTCTTTCCCTTTTATTGGAAGAAGACTTGGAGGCAAAGACCATACCACCGCTATTCATTCATATAAAAAAATATCAAAAGAGATAGAAGAAAATAAAAGATTTGGGGAAGAGGTCCATTTGATAAAAGAGCAATTAATTAACGAGTGTTAAAAAATTGGGGATAAAAATATTAAACATCAAATATTAAACGGTTAATAAAATAAAGAATAAAAATAATTCACATTTTGTTTTATTAAATCTCATCTAACAATTAATCTTTTATCCCCAAACTAAGTAAGATAAAAAATATAAATTTTCTATACACTAATAATAACAATAATAATTAATTAATAATTTAATTATTAGTAGTAGTAGTTAATTATTTTTATGAAAACAACAATTCTGCAAGAAAAATTAAAAGACGGTTTAAATATAGTTGAAAAAATTTCTTCTAAATCTTTGACCCTTCCTATATTAAATAATATTTTAATATCCGCAGAAAAAAATTTTTTAAATTTAAGTGCTACTGATTTAGAAATTGGAATAAATTGGTGGGCTTTAACTAAAATTGAAAAAGGGGGTAAAATCGCTATTCCCTCCCGCCTATTTTTCAATTTTGTTAATTTACTACCAAATAAAAAAATAAATATTGAAAAAGAAAATAATAATTTAATTATTGAATGTGAAAATTATAAAACCCAAATAAAAGGTTTTAGCTCCGAAGAATTTCCAATTATTCCTAAAATTACTGAAGGAGAATCTATTTCTGTCCACGGTTCTTCGTTTTGCCAGGGTATTAATCAGGTCGTAGATATTATTATACCTTCAACCGCAAAACCTGAAATTTCTGGTGTTTATTTTTTATTTCAAAAAAATCTAATAACAATAGCCTCTACTGATAGTTTTAGGTTGGGAGAAAAAAAGATATTTTTTAAAAATTATTTTTCTCTAAAAAAGGATTATTCTCTAATTCTTCCTCAAAAAACAGCAAAGGAAATTATAAATATTTTTGGAGAAAAGGATAAAGAATTAAAAATTTATTTTTCCCCTAATCAAATTATGTTTGAATCTTTAATGGAGGAAACCAGCCATCCCCAAATTCAACTCTCCTCTAGATTAATAGAGGGGGAATACCCGAATTATCAAGAGATTATCCCCAAGAAATACACAACCTCTCTCAGGTTTGATAAAAACGAATTTCTAAACCAAATTAAAAGCGCTTCTCTTTTTTCCGGCAAAATAAATGAAGTAAAAATTAAAGCCGACCCCAAAGAGAAAAAGATAGAAATTTTTAGCCAGAGCCCTGAAATCGGGAATTACAGCTCTTCTATCTTAGGGGAGGTAAAAGGAGAGCCGGCAGAAATTTCTTTCAATCATCGTTTTTTGTTAGACGGGCTTTTAAATATAAAAAGTTCAGAAATTATCTTTGGATTAAACGGCGACTCTGGTCCAGGAGTTTTAAAACCAGTTGGAGATGAAACTTATATCTACGTGGTAATGCCGATTAAATCAAGTTGATTGAATTAACTTAAAAACCCAATATTGGAGATATAATCATCCAAAAAACCCGATGTTGAATCTTTAAAACGTCGGGTTTTTGATTATAACACTCGACGTTGAGGAATTGGCACCAGAGGCGCCAAAGAAAACGTCGGGTGTTGACAAACGAATCAATCCTTGACAAAAAATTTGACAAAAATATAGATGTGTAATATAATACAAATAGCCAAAAAATAGCAAATTCACAATTGAATAGGGAAAGAAAAGATACAAAGAAAGGATAGGGAAGATGAACAAGGAAAAACTAATTGTTGCGGCAGCCTATTTAGTATTAACAGTGTCCGTGATAGCAGGAGTGGTTTTAATTCTACTCGGAGGATACGTGTGGATGTTACCGGTTATCTGTTTGGGACTCCCAATGGGATTTCTCATCAGCAGCCTAAGAAGTATAGCAGAGGAAGAAAGATGGATAATTGAAGTATTCGGGGGTTATTGTATAACTAAAGGACCCGGGCTCGTGTCGGTTCTCCCGGTTGTAATGAAGGCTAGGGAAGCTATTTCTGTATGGGAGCAACGTTATGCTTTGTTTAAAAGGGAAATTAAAATCGATTTTCTCAATGGCTCAGCAACCCCAAGAGACGTTTATGTCTATGTTCAGTGTAACGAGGAAGAAGACCCAGACGCTCCTCGGAAAATGGTATATGAGATAAAAAACGTAAAAGATGCGATGAAAACTTTAGTAGAGAGTGGCCTGAGAACCTTTTGGAACGGTTTGGGTATTGATACGGGAATTAAGTTTGGTCGAGGAGCTTCTAACTTACTTGAAGAGATTGAGGAAATAGAAGACCTTAGAAAGCTTACAGAAGAAGAAATTAAACAAATAGAGGCCGAAGAAAGAGAGGTTAGCCGACCAGAGGCCAGAGCAACCTTAGAAGCAAGGAGCGGAAAAGCCTGGATTGATGATCTCCAGGGAGCAGCTAAAAAGTGGGGCCTGAAGATAATCAAAATCACCGTTGGAGACTGGGACCTGGATAAGACAATTATTCAGGCAAGAGAAAATGTTTTTAAGGGGCAGATGGCAGCAAAAGAAGCAGAGTTTCGTGCTGCCCAACATGGTTTAGAGGCAGGCAAAACCCATGTTGAAATAGCGCAGAGATTGAACGATCCAAAATCATCTGTCAAGCTTTCTAAAAAAGACTCCAATGAAATGGCTTATAAGTATGTTAGTCTTTTCCGGAGTATTGAGGAGGGTCAAGCACAGGTGGTTGAGTGGCGAGGCGGAGACAAAATACTGCCAGCGATCGCTCAAGCGTCTATAGCAATTGATGTTGCCAAGAAGACAGGCAAAAAAGGAAGCAAGTAAAATCAAAAAGGGAAGTCGTCAAACGATGGCTTCCCTCTTTTATTTATAATTTTATAGGCCAGCCGACGGTTCGGGGGGCCCTTTCTTTTCCCCTTTTTCTGGTTTCTCCTCTGATGGCTCTTCTTCTGGTTTTGGCGCTGGTGTGGGAGGAGGGGCTGCTAGTTTCGCTTTTTTAATAATTTCATTCATTCGTTCCATAGTTTCAATTTCTTTTCCTTCATTATCCTTCCAATTATAGAGAAATGCCCTCCCTCCCGGCGTATAGGCGCTTTTAAGAAAAGATGGGTTGGTTTTAGCCAGTTCTTCTACTCCTATGTGTTTTTGGGCATGAGTCTGAAGTTCTCCAACATAATCCATCCCTTTTTCGCTTCCCAGTTTATTTATAAAACTCCAGGGTTTGAACCTTGCTGTCATTTCTTCAAAATCTGGCGCTTCTATAGTTTTTCTTGATAAATTATCAATGTCGCCTGGTTTTAAAGCATCAATCGCTTTTTTGGAAGCAGCTTTTCGTATTAAAGTTAAATCTTTTGCTTGTTCCTCTGATATCTCGTATAACTTTTTTAATTCAGTAACCAATTCTTGGAACCCCTCTGTTTCTTCTATTTTTGCTTTTGATAATTCTTTAACATCTTCATCTTTATATTTTCCTTCTTCATCTTTACTTGCACCATCCGGGACCATTGTATCTCTAACAAGCTTTCCAAGCTTTTCGTCCGGTTTTTCTCCGCCGTATTCTCCTTCAATTAATTCTGGTTTATGTTTAGATAGATTTCTTAGGCCGGCTGGACTATATTTTGCGGTTAAACCTGTTACTTCTTTTAATTGGGGGGGACTAAGTTTTTCAAGTCCCTTACCCCCCTTAGTTTCAGCTAAATACTGGCCCATAGCAGTTTTTTTCTGCCAGTTGGTGGGTAGAATGGTAGAATAAGTAGCAGCTGCTCTGTCAGTATCTTTTCCAAATTTTCCTGATATTTTCTTTTTTTCTGCTTCAATTATATTTTCTTGACCCGCTCCGTATTCTGTTGCAACCTTACCCGCGCCGTGAGCTGCCCAACGAGGGACAGCGGTAACATAACTAGCGGCACCGGCAAGAGCTTTTTTCCAGGGACCTTTTACCTCTTTAACTTTTGGAATTCCGAATCTGGTTTCTGCGGCTGCCCCCGCCCATTTTTTACCTGTTTTGGTAGCCAAAAATCGGCCGGCAGTCTGCTTTCCGGCATACTTTCCGGCCCCTTTTCCTGCTTTTTTTGTTAAATTTATTGCTGCTGAAGCGCCCATTGCTGAGGTGGAAAGACCGATAATGAAACCGAGTCCGAGAAGAGCAAGTATTATAAAATAAGGAAAGACCGTATCAAGTAAGCCTGTTGTTGCTGAATCTAAACCAGGTATGGTCATTTTCCCCTTGAACTTAACACTTAATTCTGCGAAAGAAGCCATTGCTAAATAAAGAAAGAAAGCCATTGGTATCCCGATAATTGACCACTGAATCAACTGGCTCCACCACATTGTCCAGAGTTTTCTGGTGGCCGGAAGAATCCAAGCCACAAAAGCCAGAGGAGCTAAAATAACTAAAAGCCAGATAGCAATATATCTAAAAATAAAGATACCAGCTAATAAAAGGAAGGCAAAAGCAATAGACCAATTTACGACTATCATAACTACTGCTTGGGCAAGTATAGATATCTTTTCCGTGATAGGGCCTATAAAAAGCCTACCTAAATCAGTACCTATAGAATCTACGAAAGCAGAGAGGCCAGTTAAAACACTACCCACTCCTTTTTCTATCCCGCTTAGAAAATAGTTCATTACAATGTTTGAGGCATCAACAATCAAACCGCAAATAACCGGAGCAAAATTTACTAACAAGGCAATGGCAATTAAACGAACTAAGGTTTTTTGAGTAGCGTATTCTTTTAATCTCAGAGCAATAGAAAAAGCAATAAAAACTAAAGCAACCACTAATCCTAAATTAACAAAATTTTTAGTAATGTCTAATCCGATTTTAATAACCGGGTTGTTGACCGGTTGGGTATAGCTCCAACTGATAAAATTAGGGCCGGTCACCCAATCAAGTATGGCTCCGCAAATAACGGTGCCGGTATGGGAAATTAAAACAAATACTTGAAGAACAACTCCAATTATAGCTGCGGGGAGCCCTGCAATAATCCTTCCCGGTAGGTCAAAGATGCTTTGTGCCAAGGCCGAGCCGGGCAAAAAGAGAAAAATAAAAGCAAAACTTAATATAAATAAGAGATTTTTAATTTTAAACCGGAATTTTTTGGAAAAAACCATAAGATATAATATAGTTTACTTTATTACTTTTCCCTTAACTACAATCATTGATTGAAGACAGGGTATACAATCTCTAAGCGCTTCTATGGTATCTTGTTCTGCTCCAGTGTACCCATGGCAATATCCTTTACCCCCGGGAAGGAATAGCGGACCGCTGGCAGCACAGTGGCCAATAGGCTGGTCAAGGAGATTGGGGTCATTATTGCTGATAACTTGGCATATATCTCCTTCAAAATTTATTTCTGAAAAGAGAATAGCAAAATAAGAACCCTCGGGGTCAAATTGAATTGACCTGGCTCCTTCCTCATCTTTCTTTTCATTCCTAGCTAATTTCTGGTCCTCTAACTCGCTTCTGTTCACTTTCCCACAATAATTTTCTGCACAATCATTTGTTGTTCGAAAGTATCCATAGCCAAGAACACCTCCTATGTCTTTAGGGCATAAGCTAGTGTCATTATAGTTAAGGCATTGGTATAACATTACTCCCCCCGTTGGTTCAACCTCTGGTTTTTCAAAAAGAGTGACAGCCCGAACTTTTGTAGAACCACTACCTATGGACCCGGGAATAATTTCGTCATAAAACTTAGCTATTATACATTTGCTCTCCCTGCTCCAAGGACTGTCTTTTTCATGAAAAATTATTCCATAATCATATTCCCATTTTATTCCTATTCTAGCCGGCTCTGTTCCTATTGCCGGCACAGTCTGATAATATTCTTTCCGAGGGATTGTAAAATAAGTGTGTTCTAATGGCTTGAAAACAAACTTTAAATTTCCTGAAGAAATTACCCTATAACAAGCCTGTTTCGGGATCTCCGGAACCGTTATTATTTGTTTTAATAATTCAGCTCCTTTATCAATTCTCTCTTTATCTTGGCTTATATATAGGTCCAGTGCAGCGCTAATATTCGTCGATTTATAATTACAAAGATAAATCCCAGGTTTTACCGTTGCTTCAAGAACCAGAACGTCTGGTAATTCTAAAATAGTTAATTGGGGGTTGATAGTGTTGAAAACAAGGACAGCAGATAGAAGAATTATACCCCCCAAAAAGGCAGAAATTATCCCTTGTTTGGCAGCAGAAAGCTTTTCTGGATTGCCAAAAGAGGTAAAGTATTGGATACCGCTATAAATTAAAGCCCCTAAAATTACCAAACCAATCAGAAAGACTGAAAAGCGGAAAATGTATTTCACGTATTCAGGAAGACCGATAGAGACCAGTTTGGGAGTGGTAGCTCCGGGAATCTCGGGATAGGTTATTTCAAGCACTTTATCATTATCAGCTGCTTGAACAAAACCATTTGTTAAGGCCAACATAACAAAAAAGACAAAAAAGCCGGTAAAAATGAAGATTATTCTTGTTTTTTTCCTCATAATTTCTTTTTTGCTCATAGTTGCCGGGCTTAGTATAAAATTTGTTCTATCTTTTCTGCAGATTCGCTGATTTTTTTATTAGTTCCGCTAATTTTTTCTAAGTTAGCGTTGATCTTATCTACCGGATAGGGATTTCCGCCGGACGGGGATTGGCCTTCATAACCGAGATAGTTTCCCAAGGTATCTAAGCTGAAATGAAGAGATGGATACTGGAAGCCGGGAATTTTAAGCAATACTTCTAAAGCGAAACCTAAATCAGGCAAAGGGATAGAAGGAAGTTGGTAGGTTATAGGTTCAGTTAGTTTAATTTCTTTTAATTCTTCTGGCCAGGGAATTTCAATTTCCATTGGAATCCCATATAATAAATATTTATTAACTTCTTCCATGGAGATAGTAATTTCTCCTAAAGAAACTTCAATTGGGGGAATTATTAACATCCCATTTTCTATTATTGCCCCTTGGAAGCTTTCTTGTAATTTCTCTTCTATCTCTATCCTTATTTCTTCTAATCGTTGGGAAATGTGGTCTTCAACTAATTCGTGGTAGATACCGGAAATTTCATCAAATCTATTTTGAAGGTTATTTTGAATAGTTATATTGAGAATGTTTTGGATTTCGCTGAGCTTATCAAGAACGTCCCTATCTAAGGCCTCTTTTATATCCTGGCAGAAACTATCAAGAGTGATATATTCATTATCACACAAATCTGGAATTTCAGGAAATCTTGGCCAGTAAAAATAATAGTCTGGGAATCTAATCTCTAAAAGAGGAGGAATAAAAGATATGCCAGCCGCAATACAACCACCGGGAATATGAATTGCCGAAGCGAGCAATCCCAAGAAAAGATTTAGGAAATCAATATCCAAGCCTAAGAATTTCAGAGTAATTTTAGGCTTAGGAATAGGGATTTCCGGTACTTGTAAATTTAGAGCAATAAGCCTGGTCAGGTCAAATTCCGGCAAGGGAAGAGGTATGGGCGGAAATTCAATTTTATCCATTTCTATTTCTAATTGTTTGCCTTCAAGCCCGGAAAGACCGGGGATGCCAGGAAGAGAGGCATAAACAGATGGAATCTCAATAGAGTCTATCATAAGAAAAGGATATTGAGGTTCTATTTCTAAAGAAGAGATTAAGGGGGGGATAAGGCTTAGACAGTTATCAAAATTACAGAAGTCAAGGTCAGGAAGAATTAAATCTTCAAAGATAAAATTAGGAAGGTGCACTATTAAAAAAGGCAAGAGCTTAAATTCGGGAAGGCGAATATCAGGAATTTTTATATCCGGCAGTTTTATTCTGGGAATAGCGGAAACAGCAAGAGGGCAATCTAATCTCATTCCGGTGTCTGGATTGTCCCGGCAAGTTTGGCAAGGACAAGTGGTACAAGCTCCTTGACAGGTCAGACATTTGGGTTTTTCAAATTGGATAGATTTATAGTTCGTCAAACATATGCCAGGAGGTTGTCCGCAGTCTGAAGGGTCTTCTGCTGTCTCACAACATTCAGAATATTCTCTCCAGAGAGCATCGCACCTATTAATAATTGTTGAAAGGACATTGTTTATATCTAAACATCGTTTATCAGGTATACCGTGGCTGCCTTGCAGCCCTGGTATCTTCTGACATTCTTTAGACAACCAAGCAAATATTTTGAAGTACTGGTCTAAGTCAGTATAATCATTAGGAGCTCCTTCTTCTGTCGGCTGAGGTTGATAGACCTGACCACTTAATTGAGGACAGGAAAAATTTGCCCAAGGAAATATAGGTAAACTGGGGGAAGAGGGATGGAAAATGATTGGTTCCAAGGAGAGGGTATCCAACTCATTAGCCGGAGTAGGAGGAAAAGATATCTTAATATCCCCTAAAGGAATTTCAAAATCTTTAATGTTAGCGATATCTGCTAATTCAATTTTTTCTGGCAGAGTAAGTCCAATTTCTCCAATTGTTATTTCTCCTAAGTCTATTTTTTCCAAAGTTGCTCCCAGCTCAAATTTAGCTTCTATGGGTTTCTCTTCTCCAAAGAGTCCGAGAATACAAGCAATAATTTGAAAAGCTATTCCTTTTTTACACTTTGCCTGGCATTGTTTTTCAACTGAATATTGAGCATCGTTCAATATCTCTACATTGGCTAAAGCAGGAGAGAGAATATTTTGTTCGGAATCTATATCAAGTATATCAAGTATCTCATTTAAGTTATCTTCTAATTCTTTTGCTTCATCTTCTCTTAAGGTTTTTAATTCTGCCTCTAACCCGGTTTCCATTTCTTTTTTAAGAAGTTCTCTTAGATAAGAAATTTGGTCAGTTTTATTTCTAATTTCCAGTTGGGTCTTTTCAATTTCTCTTCTACTTTGGCAGGGTTCTCCGAAAACCTTATAAGGAGAAACAGCTTGAATGTTTGTCATACCTTTTCTTTCACACTGAGATTGAGCATTTCCACAGTCACAGGTTTTTTCGGTTAAATCTTTTAATTTTCCATTAAGATAAACTAACTGCTGACTGGCTTGATTTATTTCTCCGATGGTATATCTCAACCTAAGAGGATAACGAGGGAAAAATCCCATCCCCTGGGCTAAAGCGACTGGTTTGTTAGCCGGTTTTTTTAGTAAAGGAATAAATAAGTTAGTTAAAACAATTAGGACTAAAAGGCCGGAAAGAATGCTTTTTTCCCTTTGGTAAAAAAATTTGTTCATTGTCCGTTATTTATTAATTAGGAATCAGTGCAGCCGCAATGATAAATTTCTCCAATGCCTATATGAATATGGGTAGTTTTATCTAAGATATAAGCTCCCGGAAAGCACTCTTTAGCTGCCTCTACTATTTCATCGGCATATTTTTTTTGAAAATCCCCAGAAACATCAACATCTACAGCATAAGATTCATGACGGTGTCGGCAATCAGTTCCTCCATAATGAGCAGAGATTCTTTCTTTCCCGTGTTTTGCTTCAAAAATATGGGAGCATCCCCCCGGTTCTGCTGGGCCTCCTTCCCAATCGCAGGTTCCTTGATAGAGTTTACTGTCAGAAATAGAAGAAATTTGTCCGATAGTATCCTCCAATTCTTCTTGCTCTTGGATTCCATCTAATCTTTTCCGCATGCAAGAGAGAAGCTGTTTGAGGGGTTCAGAAGCGTCTTTATATTGATTATAATACTTTACATCGTCAACGCAAAGCCAGCCCTCAGGACAATTTTCTGAATCTGGCTCCAAGGGTTGGAATTTTTTAGCGGGTATGATATAAACCGGGGGCTTTTCAGTCGGGGGAGGGCTAATAACTGTTTCTTTAGACGAGGTGCAACAATAAAGATTTCGAGGATGGCAGTTTTCCATTAGGCGGCCGTTGGGTCCATAATTTCCCCGAGCTTCATCGCAGCTTAATAAAGCCCAGGCAGGATTATAAATGTCGGAACTATAGCAAAGACCGACCGAGATACTAAGGTTGCTTAAATTAGAAGGATTTTCTTGAGCTTTTAAGAGGAAAGGGACTTGAGGGAAGATTTGTTTTATTTCTTTAATGGTTTCAAAAATTTTTTCTTCGGTCTTTTTAATCTCTTCTGATTTTTCTCTAATTTCTTCTCTGGGGCAAGCAGTTCCATGACATCCCCCAATGCATTGGAGGCATATAGAAGGGGAAAGAAGAGGATACAGAGGATTAGGGATACAATAGCAGGAAGCTTCACATTCTTCTTCATTGCATTGGGATGCAAGCTCAGCTATTCCTTGTATTTCGGTCACCATTTCCTCAATCAGGAGAGAAACTTTTTCTAATTTAAAGATACCAATAATTGCTAATTCTCTAATTTTATCTAAGGTTTCTCCCACTGGAAATTCAAAAGGGCAGCTAATTTTTTCAATTCCAGTTGAAACTTCAGGTAAAGTAGTTTCTTCAGGAGAAATCTCTGCTTCGGGAATGTAGGGATAATCAAAAATAGTTCCTCCGCTTGAGCAATAAAAAGTGAGAGGGTCCCCTTTTGGTTCTAAATAACTGCCGATTTTTACTACCTGATCTCCGCTTTCTTCAAAAAATTGTTTAGTGCTTAAATATCCATTTAGAGTGACTAATTCTCTATTTTGATTTAGGCAGGCAATAACTCCTCCTTCTACTTCCTGAAATTTTCTTAATTCCTCTCTTAATAAATCTTTTTGCGTGATGATATCTTTTTGGTAATCTAAAAGACCTTTTATTTTTTCTCTATCTATTGTTAAAACGCTATTCATTTTGGCTCGAGGGGAGTCTGGTTCCACTTCTATATCCTGGTCTGTTTGGCAGGGATCGCCGGTACATCCTATACTCAAACAACCAGTTTCTGGTTTGCTGCAGAGGCAGCGAAGGTTCTCACAATGACATTTATCAGTTAGGGTTTTTAGATATTTATTTAAATCAGAAATTCGATTAAAAGTATTATTTGCTATATTAGCATCATTTACTTCTGCTTCTCGGTTGAGAAAATTTTCAAAATCTATAATAAGATTTTCTATTTCCTCGGTTCTTTCTTCTTCCCAGAGTCCCTCCTTTGCTGCCTGACCCAGAGGCAGCTCTTCCATAATCAAGGAAATCTTTTCTGGCTCTATTGGCGGAGGGATGGTTGGTTCCGGCAATATTATTGGGCCCAAAGGAGGAAGGTTAAATATTAGTAATTGGGGATTGATAGTGGTTAAGATTAAGTAAGAGGAGAGTAAAATAACTAATCCTAATGTGGCAGCGAAAATTTGTTCTTTAGCTGTTTTTAATTTAGAGGGGTTGCCTGCCGAGGTAGTATAACCAACTCCTCCCCGAATTAAAGCAGCCAGAGACACCAAACCAACAATTAAAATAGCGAAATTAAAAATATATCTTACATATCCTAGTAATCCAACTGTTTCCGGTTTTTCTCCTAAAACTTCAGGATATTCAACCTCTAATTCTTTCAGAGCTAAACCAAAAGAAGAAAATAAAAGAAAGATTACAAAAACTAAGCAAAAAAGAAAGATAATTTTTAGAACTTTTTTGTTCATTAATTTTGAATTACTATTGCGGCTCCTCCGCATAATTACATTTTAGTTAATTTAAACCAATCTTTAATGGTTAAGGTTTCAGCCCTTTGGGAAGGTTGAATATTGTTTTTAAAAAGCCAGAGTTTAATTTGCTCCTTATTTAATTTTAAACTATTTGATAGGTTGTTGGCAAGTTGTTTTCTGGGTTGGGAAAAACCGTCCTTAACAATTCTAAAGAACCGCTGGTTAAACACTGATTTTCTAGGCCGATTAAAGGCTGATATTTTTAAAATTGCGCTATCAACTTTTGGTTGGGGCCAGAAAGATTTTTTTGAGATGTAGGAAATAATTTTGGCTTTGCTATAAAATTGAACCGAGACCGCCAAAAGATTCATTTTTGGAGGTTTGCTACAAATTCTTTGAGCTACTTCTTTTTGAACTATTAAAATCATTTCTTGGGGAGGATTATTACTTTCCAAAAATTTTCTAATTACCGGAGCCGTGATATAAAAAGGCAAATTCGCCACAACTTTATATTTTTGATTTTTGCTGTCGTAGACGAGCCCTAGGCTCCTTTTTGCTATTTGATATTTTAAGATGTCTTTATTAATAATTTTAACATTTTTAAAATCCTTCAGGGTTTCCTCAAGAATTTTACACATTTTTGGGTCTTTTTCTACAGCAATTATTTTTTTTGCTCTTTTAGCCAATTCTTGGGTTATAGCCCCAATGCCTGGTCCGATTTCTAAAATAATATCTTCTGGACAGAGCTCAGCTGCTTTGATAACTTTTTTAATTACGCTTTTATCAATCAAAAAATTCTGACCGAGCCATTTTGAGGGACGGATTTTATGCTTTTTAAGCAGGTTTTTGATAACTCTCTTTGAGGTTAAATCCATTGGTTTATTATAGCAAAATTTTCTGCCTGTGGAAAAGTCATTTGACCTCTAATTATCTGCGGTGTAATATAATTACAAGTGAGGGAAAAAAGAAAAATAAGAACCTTTCGTCGTTTCGCTCCTCAAGAACCTTGATTCGCTAAGGTATTGCAGCTTGTGCTGCATAATTGCGGCGTTCGGTTAAAGAATGAAAGCAAACTTTCCTTCTTCTCCCTCAATTGCAATTATAAAATATAATCTTGAATTAAATTTTTCTTTTTCAGCCGAACGAAGTAATTATGCGGCGAAGCCGCAATAATCAAATAATGTCTTCCCTAAAGAAATTTGACAAAGGGGTTAAAATAGATTTTAAAAAGTTCCCTAAAAATTTCCTATTATATTTAGGGATATTTTTAATTGTTTCTTTATTCGGAATTTTAGTTTTTAATTTAAGTTTAACAACTGATTCAGAGGATAAAATTCCAACATCTTCTCAGGGATTATTCATTGAGCCGGTAAAAAATTTCTTACGAGAATCCCCGGAAATGACTTTTATTCAAGAAAATAGCATGGTCGGGGTTTCATCTCCAGTAACAATTACCCCTCAGGTCCTGGGAAGTATATTGGGAGGCGTTGAAACAGGAACAGAAACGAGAAGAGAAATCATTGAATATATTGTAGAACCGGGCGATAGTCTTTCTTCTATTGCCGCTAAGTTTGATATTTCTCTTGATACAATTTTGTGGGCCAATGATTTGAGTAGCAGGTCAATAATTAAGGTGGGACGGGAATTGATCATTTTACCGGTTTCGGGAGTTGTTTATTTTGTTAAAGATGGCGATATATTGGGCGCGATTGCCGAGACATATAAAGGAAAAGTTGAGGAAATTATTACTTTTAACGGACTTTCAAATGAGGGAGATATTTTTATCGGCGATATTTTAATAATCCCTAACGGAAAGATGCCCTCAAGGGTTCCCTATATTACCTCAACTCCTGTCGGAGAATCATATTTTTCTATTTTTCCTTGTCAAGGGAAAATAACTCAAGGGATTCATTATTATAATGCTATTGATATTGCTAATAGTTGCGGAAAGCCGGTAGTAGCGGTAGCCAGCGGAACGGTTCAAAGGGTGAAATATGGATGGAATGGGGGATATGGGAATTATATTACAATTCTACACCCAAACGGAGTAGTTACTTTATACGCTCATTTATCTGAGATTTCAGTTGCTTCCGGTCAACCGGTAAGTGCCGGAAAGATTATTGGCAACATAGGAAATACCGGTCATACTATAGGCGCTACCGGATGTCATCTTCATTTTGAAGTTAGGCCCAAAACTGTAAAAAACTTTTTAGCCAGCTATTTAGTAGGGACCTATCTAAGCTGGAAAAAGTGACAATTAATGTTCAACGCCTGACGTTGAACATTTCCAAAACCCGACGTTTCCCTTGGCGCCTCTGGCCCGCCTAAATTTTTCTCTGAAAAACTTGGGCGGGCTAGCGCCAATTCCTCAACGTCGGGTTTTAATTTTGTTCAATACTTTGTTCAAGACCCGACCTTGAACATTGTTAATCTTCTCTGATTCTATACATTAAGGCCTCGGTTAGATGGTCGTAAGAAATATTTGTGGCGTCAGGGTTGTAGTCTAAATCAGCAATAGTCCGGGCTACTTTTAAAACCCGGTGATACCCTCGAGCAGAAAGTTTTCCCGAATCAATAAAACGTTTTAAGATATTTTTAGACCTAAAATCAACCTGGCAGTATTTTTTAATTTGAGGAATTTCCATTTCAGAGTTAACAAGGGTTCTTGTCAGGGAGAACCGTTCTCTCTGAATTTCTCGGGCTTTTTCTATTTTTTCTCTTATTTTAGGGCTAGAATTTTTTTCATCAGGAGCAGTTAATTTTTCAAACTTTACCTGGGGGACGTTAATAAAAAGGTCAATGCGGTCCATTAAGGGACCGGAAAGTTTCCTTCTATATTTGGCAATCTGGGAAGGGGTGCAGGTGCAAGCTTTATTTGGGTCGCCGTAATAACCGCAAGGGCAAGGGTTTGTAGCCGCAACAAGAGTAAAGCGAGCTGGAAAGGTTAAATGGTGTTTAGCCCTTAAAATAGTGATTGTTCCCTCTTCCAATGGCTGCCGCAAACTTTCCAAAACATCTCTATGGAATTCAGGGAATTCATCTAAAAATAAAACACCCCGATGAGCTAAAGTTATTTCCCCGGCTCTAGGAGGATTTCCTCCGCCAATCAAAGCTGCTTCAGAAGTGGTGTGATGAGGAGAGCGAAAGGGTCGAGAATTAATTAGAGGTTTTTCTTTTGGCAATAAGCCGGCAATGCTGTAGATTTTGGTAACTTCTAATGATTCTCCAAAAGAAAGGTCGGGTAAAATAGAAGGAAGAGAACTGGCTAAAAGGCTTTTCCCGGTACCGGGAGGTCCCTGCATCAAAAGATTATGGCCCCCGGCAGCAGTAATTTCTAATGCCCTTTTAGCGCTTTCTTGGCCCTTAATCCAACCCAGGTCCATTGGATAATTTGGCTTTTCTAAAAAGTCCTCAATATTAACTTTAAAAGGAGCTATTTGAATTTTTCCTTCCAAATAATCAATAGTTTCTTTTAAAGATTCCACTCCGATTATTTTTACCCCCGCACCAGAACGAGAACTGACTTCGTCAATTTTAGCGCCTTCGGCGAACTTCATCTCACCTCGTTTGGTGTGGTGGTTAGGACTTTGTTCTTTTTTTTCAGAAGCTGAAATTAGGGCAGCTTCCGGAGCATTAGCTTTTGGCAGGATTATTTCTTTCCAACCTTTTGCTTTAGCAGCGAGAGCAAGACAAAGTATTCCCTTTACTGGTCTTAATTTACCATCTAAAGCCAACTCCCCAATAAGAATTTTTTCTTGGGGATTAAATCTAATTTGATTAGAAGCAGATAAATACCCCAAAGCAATTGGAAGGTCATACAGGGAACCTTCTTTTTTAAGGTCAGCCGGCGCTAAACTTACTAAAACTCTCTGGGTTTTTTGATAAGGAGATTGAAAATTAGAACTTTTAATTGCCGCTCCAACTCTTTCTTTTGATTCTTGGACAGCTTTGTCTGGCAAACCCACAATTTCAAAATGCCTTAATCCATATGAGGCATCCACTTCTACTTCAATAATTTGGGCGTCAAGCCCGGCGACAGCCGCTGAAAAAACCTTAGAAGACATATTTAAATTCTAACAAATCGGCAAGGGGTTGTCTATGAAAACATTAGCATTTATCGTTTGGCGGCTGTTTTTATTTCTCTCGTTTTTTACTTCCCTATCCCCGCGCCTTGCCCGGGGGTGTTGGTTTAAAAAGAAAGCTGAGATATAATAAACATAGGATGGAGATAACAACTATTATAAAAATCAAAGTGATTTTTTTAGCTGGGGTAGCTTTGCTAAACTTTCTATTAGCTTTATTAATTTGGCGCCGGGGCAAAACCAAAGCCACTTTACATTTGGGTTTTGTGGCTTTCTTTTCGGCTCTTTTTATTTCCGTTTTGGCTGGAGGCTATTTTTCCTGGGGAATTTCTTATCAAATGTTTATATTTTTTGCCAGAGTAAGTTGGGTCGGGGTTTTAATATTGCCCGGCTTTATTACCTTCCTTTATTATTTCTTTCAAAAAACCAGATATTTGAAGATAAAATCTTCTCTTTTGTATTTAATCGGTATAGTTATTGCTATTTTGGGCTCAAGCACCTCCCTTTTTTTTGCTGAAATCCCAGGGTACTATGTTGAACGAACCTTTTTAACAGGAGTGAAACCAGGGCCATTAGACCCGGTTGGAAGGATATATATTCTTTTTTGTACAATAATTATTTTAGTCAATCTTTTGAAATACTATTTTAAAACTACCGGTTTTAAAAAATTACAAATAAAATACTTTATTTTAGGAATAGCAATCTATGTTGGGGGAGGAATTATTACTGTTGCTTTAGTCCCCCTTCTTTTTAAGACCGTTGTCTTTGTAGAGGTCGTTGCTTTTCTTTCTTTTGTCTGGCTTATCTTAACTGGCTACGCTATTCTTAAATATCGTCTGTTAGATATTAGAGTAGTATTAGGTAAGGGTGCAGCATATTTATTTTCTTTGATTACGGCAGTAGCTGCTGGATTCTTGATAGTATTTATTAATAATCAATTGCTTACTCCTTTATCGTTTAACGCCCTTGTCCCATTTATTACTTTGGTGGGTTTTTTACTTTTTCAACTTACTAAATTTTATGAAAAATTAGCAGCTCGATATTTCTACCATACTTTCTATAATACTCAGATGGTTCTTACTGGGTTGGGGAACGAATTAACCCAGATATTGGAATTAAAGCCCCTCTCTTTTTTGATTGTCAACACCTTGAAAAATACTCTCAAATTAGAGAGAGGGGCAGTCTTAACCAGGGAAGCAGAAAAAGGTTATCTGCCCCGGCAGATGATAGGCTTTCAAGAAAAAGAGTTATTATCTTTAGCTCAAGACGCTTTCTTTATACAATGTCTGGAAAAAAGTAAGAGAGCTTTAGTAAGGGAAGAAATAAGTTTCTTGATTAAGGACACTAAAAGAGAAGAAGATAAACAAAAACTTTTGGGGCTCCAAGATAAAATGGAGAAATTAGGGGTTGAGATTTGTTTGCCTCTTGTTTTTGAAAAAGAAATAATCGGAATAACCATTTTAGGAAAGAAAATATCAGGAGAAGCTTTTAGCATCCAAGACCTTGAACTTTTAGTAAATCTTTCTACCCAGGCCTCAATTGCTTTTCAAAATGCCCGGTTTTATTCAGAGGTTAAAGAATTCAGTAAAAAGTTAGAGAGAGAAAAGAAAATCACAGAAGCCCATAAAGAAATAGCAGAAGGAAGAGCAAGAAAATTGGAAGAGTGGTATCAATTAACCGTAGGGCGAGAGTTAAAAATGATAGAGTTGAAAAAGAAAATCAGAGAAATAGAAGAAAAACTTAAAAAAGAAAAAGAATAAAAAATAGAGTTGATACTAGTTTTTTTGACAACATTGAACCTCAGGGAAAGACCTAAAAAAGGTCCCTGACCCTATTTTGCCTATTTTGTGCTATTTTGAGGGCCCTATTTTGAGACCCTATTTTGTTGTTCCATTTTGTGCTCCCATTTTGGGCCCCACTTTGTTACTTCGGCTTTTTAAAAATATGTTAAAATAAATTAATGTTTATGGAAACTAAAATTTTTAATAGAAAAGGAGTAAAATTGAGGAAACCTTTGAGGAGGGATTTGAGAAATGTTAGAAAATTTCAAGATTTTATTAATTCTTTGATTACAGAAGAAGCAAAGATTTTATTGAACAAAAAATTATCTTTAAAAGAAGAAAGAAAATGGCTGGAAGAGATGCTGGAGAATGTAAAAATCCATAGAAAAGTTTTTTTAGTTGCAGAATGTAATAATAAAATTGTTGGAACCACGGGAATTGAATTGAATAGAGGCAAGAAAAATCATGTTGGAGAATTTGGCATTACTATTAGAAAAGATTACCGAGGAATTGGTTTGGGCAAATATCTAATGGGTGAGATTTTAAAATTAGCCAAAAAGGAGTTAAAACCCAAGCCCAAAATTATTAGATTAAGTGTTTTTTCCACCAACAAACCAGCAATAAATCTCTATAAGAAATATGGCTTCAAAAAAGTAGGTACAATTCCAAAACAAGTCCAATGCAAAGGAAAATTAACCAGTGAAGTAATAATGCTTTTAGATATATGAACGGTTATTAGAAAAGATAACTATTTTTTTATGATAAAATAGATTAGGGAGTTAAATTCCTTTTAAAACTATGAGTAATAAAAAAGAAGACCTTTTTCAAAAAACAATGCTCTAGTGATTTAACTAAATAAACCGGAAATAAATTTAAATAATATGACTATTTTAGGAATTAATGGCTGGTATGAACGAAGCCACGATGCGTCCGCATGTTTAGTTAGAGGCGGAAAAATCTTGGCAATGGCTGAAGAAGAAAGATTTATTAGACAAAAATACGCCTTTGATAAAATTCCAATCAACGCAATTGGCTATTGTCTTAAAAAAGCAAAAATTACTCCCAATGAAATAGATATAGTTGCTTTTGGTTGGGACTATAAATTGATGTACAGTTTGCGACAGAAAAAGTTTAATTATGATAATAACGAGATTTTGGATATAATATTTCCCAGAAAAATATTTCGATATAGCAAAACTCCCAAATTAGTTATTGTGCCGCATCATGTGGCTCACGCTGCTAGTACATTTTTTACTTCCGGTTTAAAAGAAGCAGCAATTTTGATAATAGATGGTCAAGGAGAAGATTCTTCTACTTCAATAGCTCATGGGAAAGATAAAACAATCAAAATTTTAAAATCTTTCCCAATTCAAAATTCTCTTGGTTATTTTTATGAAAGCATTAATAAATACATAGGATTTCATTCTTTGGGTAGCGGTAAAACGATGGGATTGGCTCCATATGGTAAACCCATCTTTGATTTTGAAAATATCAAATTTGATGATTTTGGGTACACCATCAAGTTGCCACACAAATTAAGATATGATTCAGAATGTTTAGATGAACAAGACGCCCTTAGAAATTTATGGCATAAAAAGATAAAAGAATTTATTGATCTACCGAATGGTGTTAAATATGAATTTGACAAGTCAAAAAATAAAATTGTCCTTAATCTAAAGATAGCCCAAACTTACAAAAATCTCGCCGCTTCAGCGCAGATAATTTTAGAGAAAGCCGTCGATCATTTGGCAAGCCTTTCTCTATCGATGACTGGGTGTAATGATTTATGTATCTCGGGCGGCGTAGGATTAAACTGTGTTGCCAATGGCAAACTATTATATAGCCCATTAATTAAAAATCTTTACATTTTTCCAGCCGCCAATGATGCTGGGGTGAGTGCTGGAGCTGCTTTATATGCTTCCGCCTTATATGACAAAAACGCAAACTTCACCAAATTAGAGCATGTTTATTTAGGCCCTAACTATATTAATCAACAAATAAGAGAAATATTAGACGATAGAAAAATAAAATATAAAGTTCTAAATAATCCTTATAAAAAAGTGGCACGACTATTGTCAAAAGATAAAATAATTGGATGGTTTCAAGGAAGAATGGAAGTTGGTCCTCGTGCCTTGGGCAATAGAAGCATATTAGCAAGTCCACTTAAAAAATCAATACGGGAAAAAATTAATATTATTAAAGGTAGAGAATTGTGGAGACCACTGTCTCCAAGTATTCTTAATGAATATGAAGATGAATATTTTGAGAATGCTCAATACTCCCCCTTTATGTTAAAAGCTTTTCGGGTTAAAAAAAATAAACAATCATTAATTCCAGCTGTGGTACATATTGACGGCTCTACACGGCCCCAAACCGTTTCTAAAAAAACAAACAAAAAATTATGGTTATTAATTAATGAATTTAGTAAAATCACGAAAATTCCAGTTCTTCTCAATACATCGTTTAATAAAACAGGGGAGCCAATAATTTGCACTCCCCAAAATGCTATAGCTATGTTTTATAATAGTGGGTTAGATTATTTGGTTTTAGATCATTTCATTATTCAAAAATAACAATAGCTTTTTAAAACTATGATACATCGTAGTGAAATAAAAATAGGCCAAATCGGACAAAAAATAGGTCGAGGAATTGATTATCAGGAAATCAATTCTAATTTAATTAATTTTAAAAATAATGATTTACTTGGTGCTTTCACTAAAGTAGCTATCTTAACAGTGTTAGCTGGATATAAGCAATGCGATTATATATTCGTTGATGATAAGTTTAATGCCAATATAGATTTAAAAAAAGTTTCTCGATATCTTTCTTATGTTTTGAATCATAAAGAATTTGCTCCCAGAAAATATAATTTAAAAATAATAGATAAAAAAGGTCTTATAGAAAAGAATAGCAATCCTAAAAAGAATGATTACGATGGCATATTATGTTTTAGTGGCGGCATAGACAGCACGGCAGGTTTGCTTTATTCTCTTGATAGGGGCCAGCAGATCCAACCTCTATGGATAAGTTTTGGTCAAAGGAACAACAGGGCAGAGTTGGATGCTGTAAAAAGGGTGTTGATCAAACGTAAAATAAATCCACTTGTGGTTCAGATGGATATCCATAAATATATTCTTAAGGGTTGGAGAGATTGGGACTATATTACACCGGGAAGAAATTTTCTCTTCATAAGCTTTGCTAACGCTATTTTAAAACATTCAATTAAAAGAAAGGTTTTTATATATTTATGTGCGCACAAGGACGAAATGAAACATCGTCGTAATACTGATAAAAGTAAATATTTTTTTGCAAAAGCTTCTAATCTCTTCTCTATAGATAGCAGTAAAGAGATTGTTGTTGCAACCCCTTTTGCTAACGTGAGTAAAACAGAAATTTTGTCCTACTGGAAGAAACATTGGCTAGGAAAATATGGAATTAGTCCTTACGATACTACCACCTGTTATTATGGTCGCGGATGTGGAAAGTGCGAGGTTTGTTTAAAACGAGCAGTGTCTCTTTTAGCGTCTGGTTTTGGCATAGATCCTTTTATAAAAATTCATCCAATGAAAGACCCTTCAGGATTTATTATAAAAAAATGGATTCCTGAAATTAAATCGGGGAAATTTACCAGGATAAAAAAACTGGACTTTTTAATTGCTGTAGAAAAGTGTTTGGATATTGTTCCTAAAAAAGTTAAAAGATTTTATAATAATCTGCCACCTCAAACTTTGTTAGCGATAGAAAACAGAAAAAGAGAGATTGAAAATATAAAAATATAAAAAATTTAAGAACGGTATTTTTATTCTTGAATGTTTTTAAAAAATTATGGACAAACTTAATCTGACAATTATAATTCCATGTTCCACCGACACCAAAATTAAACATTGCATTCAAAGTATATATGAAACCTGTGCAGACGATGTTGAGATATTGGTTTCGCTAAACGGAGATAGTAAAGATGTTAAGAAAATATTGAAAGATTTCCAAAATGTAAAAATTTGCGAAATAAAAGAAGCCAATTTAAGTAAAGCATACAATAATGGAATTGAATACGCTTCTCGAGACAACATTCTCCTAATGGATTCAGATTGTGTATTTGGTAAAAATACGATAGAATTACTTTATAATGGGTTGAAATACGAAAGACTTTCCAAGGGATTGGTTGTATTTGAAAGTGATAGTTTAATGAGTAAAATTATTTCTAGAGTTAGAGAATACACCACCACGGATTTTATCAACGCTTACTCTCCTCCGTTAGTTTTTTCAAAAGATATTAAAAATTTGATAGGCGGTTATTATTTTCATGAACAAGTGCCATGGTCAGAAGATTCTGAATTTAGTTATAGAATACAGCAAGCTGGAATAAGAATTCGCTATAATCCGGAAGCTATTATTTATCATGCGCCAATAAGTATCAGGCAAGATGTAAAAAGCGGGTTTAAATACGGCAGAGGTAAACAAGTTAGTGAAAAATTAGGTTTATTGCCTAAGACTAATTATTTTGACGTTTCAACGCACACTAAAAAATTTGTGAAAACATATGAAGTCCTTTGTAAAAAAGGATTATTACCAGCTTTGTATTATTTTTTCATTTGGCGACCAGTTAATAGAATAGGGTATGTTAGGCAAGTTTTTAGCAAGCTAAATCATTAAAATTATCTTTGGTAGAGTTAAATATTATGAGAAAAGTTTATTACGATAAAAAAATGATAGGCTTGCAAATTCAAACAATATCTTCCTGTACTGGCAGATGTGTAATATGTCCACATACAATATCATGGCTAAGAAAAAACCGGGTGTTATGACAGATGAATTGTTTGATAAGATTCTAAAAGAAGTTTCAGTAATTAAATTTAAAAAAATTTGTCCTTACTTGATGAACGAACCATTAACTGACCCAAAAATTTTTGATCGTATTGAAAAAATCAGACGAGTCAATAATTTTGATTATATAGAGATTTCAACCAATGCTTCGTTATTGAATAATAAAAATGCAGATCAGCTCGTGGCTGTTTTGAAACATGTAGACAATGAAATTTGGATTTCTTTTCATGGTATAAATGAGAATACATACAAAGGAATAATGGGTCTTGATTTTAAAAAAGTATTAAATAATATTTGTAATTTTCTTTTAAAGGCCGATAAAAAATTAAATATAAAAATACAAGGCTCTGGCCGACCTTTTATACAAAATGAAAAATCCCCCTATTGGTTTAGTAAAAAGGAATATTATCGTTTTTGGGAAAAAATATTTGCACAATTAAAGCTTAAGGCTCCTCCAAAATTATTTTATTTTCAATATAATGATAGATCAGGAAATATTAGAAATGATTTATCTTTTAATTTTAGGAGAAAGACATTGAGGGGATTTAAATGTGCTAGGACTAATCAATGGCTTCATTTTCTTTATACGGGAGAATTAATATTATGTTGCAATGATTATAATAAAGAATGTGTTCTAGGAGATATAACAAAACAGTCTTTTGGAAAGATATTAAATTCTACCAAGAGAAATGAAATTATTGATATGGTTGATGGCAGAAAAAAATCTCCTAATGATTTTATCTGTAAAAGATGCATACAGCATTTATGCTAAAAAATTAGTAGAACAATGGTATAAATATAAACCTTCATGGATTTTATTAATAAATATAAATTAAATCAATTCATTTTTGAAGAATACGAAGAATGCCCAGAGCGATGGAATTCATTAAAAATGAATCCCATCATGAATAACTTTCAAAATTCACGGGAATATGGTGTATATTCAAAAAAAATAATCAACACACAACCTATGCGGTTATTAAAAGACATAGTAAAATATTTGGTAAGTTTATTCTCGTTAAGAAACGAAATGGTTTATTCCTTTGGAAGACTCCAATTATAAGATTCTATGATCATCAGCGCATAAAGGCTTTTATAAACTACTTAATTCAAAAAGATAAGAATATTGAAGTTGTCTTTTCTGTTTTAATGCCACAAGAAGAGTTATATCTATTAAATAAAGGTTTTATGAAAAGAAATTCTTATTGGACAATATGCATTGATACTCTTTGTAATAAAGCCATGGCAGGCGATAAATTGCGAGATTATAAAAAAGGGATTAAACAAAATTTAAAAATTGTAAAAGAATTACCCAGTGATCAAAAAGAAATATTTATAAAAAAATTAAAAAAGTATTCTAATTCTAATGAAGACCCAATATTAGAACATAGAGTTAATAAATTAATAAATGTGCCCAATGTTCAGGTTGTAGGTGTTTATCATAATCAGAATCAGATAGCGGGTGCGTTATTATTAAATTCAAAGGATATAAGTGAGATTAGATATTATTATATTGATTATAACTACAGAAAATTATCGCCATTAAATTTTCTCATTATTGCCTTGATTAATGATTCACAAGCTAGACTTATTGATTTATCTGGTTTGACTGGGGATAACGATTCAAAAAAATTGAATATAAATTCATATAAAAATTCTTTTGGTGGATATATTTATGAGTTTAAAAGATTTAAGTTTTTAAAAATATGAATGTATTAGTAGTAACACCTCACCACGACGATGAAATAATTGGATGTGGGGGCACAATAATCAACCGGCACAAAAAAGGCGATAGAGTTTGGGTTGTTTATGTAACTGCCGGCTGGTCGGGTATTCCTGAAATAAAATCGAGAGAAGATGCCATAAGGATTAGGGAAAAGGAAGCAAGAAATGCCTGTAAAATTTTGGGTGTTGAGAAAACAATATTTATGAGAGAGGAGGATAGAAATATTTCTGCAGATGGGAAAATTATTCAAAAACTTATTAAAATTATTAGAAAAATCAAGCCGAATCTAATTTATGCGCCGCATCAGGGAGAAAAAGACAAAGAGCATAGGATTGCTTACGAACTAACGAAAGAAGCCTCATGGTTAGCAAGTAGTTCTTATTTACCCGATCTTGGTAGTCCAGTTAAATCAATAGAATTAATTTATTTATATGAAGTTTGGACACCCATGGAAAATTTTTTAATAAAAGAAAATATAACTCAAGAGATAGATTTAAAATTAAAGGCCTTATCAGAATATAAAAGCCAACTAAAATATTTAAATCTAGCTGATGCTATTAAGGGATTAAATATGTATCGAGGATCAATGGCCAGCACCACTAAAAAATTCGCTGAAGTTTTTCAAGTTGAAAAACCTTGATAAATCAGACGAATTATGTTATATATTCATATATGTCATTCATATAGGCCGTTGTTCCTTAAAAAAGAGGAGGTGAATCATGTTACAATTTGAAGCGACAAAAGAACAAAGTGAAAAGCTTGTTAGTTTTTTCTCCAAATACAGCGAGATTCGTCCAAAACCAGATAGAAACCTTGACCAATTTTGGGCAACCGAAGAGACAGTTCTCCGGCGTGCTCTGTTGCTTGGAAATATCCCGGACATTTCGCGAAAGCAAGTGCTTTTTCTTGGCGACGATGATCTAACTTCTGTGGCTTTTACTTTGCTTTTCAGGGCCGAGAGGGTCACCGTTGTTGATATTGACAGCCGGCTTCTGCGGTTTCTGGAAGTGGTTGTCCAGAGAGAAGGATTGCCAATTGAGATCTTTGAGCACGATCTTCGAAATCCACTCCCCAAGCCGAAATTTAAACGATACGATGTCTCTTTCTTTGATCCACCCTATACGCAAGAAGCAGTGAATACCTGGCTCGTTCGGGCCATGGAGGCAACGCTTGAGAGTGGGAGCAACCGGGTACGGAAGAGACCCGAGGTCCTTTCTCTCAAGTATTATCTTATGTGCTACGGATATACGGGCCGAGAGACTGAGCGGGGTTTGAAAATCCAGCAAATAATCACTTCGCTTGGTCTTATCATCCAAGAGAAGATTAGAGACTTCAACCGCTATTACGGAGCTAAATCAATAGGCTCCAAGAGCGACCTCTTCCTGCTTCAACCCACACCGAAAGTGGATATCCGCAAGCTTGATGTCACCCGTAGCCAGTTTTACACCGGCCGGCAACAAGCTAAACCGAGTCATACAAAGGACTAGTGTGAAAACCGAGCTAGTCGTTAAACTATTCTATCGGTTTTTTTTCTTTAACCGTATGATATATGAAAACTATTAATATTGATTTCTATATTTCTGGAACTAGAATTACTATCCCGTTTAGTGCGATTTGTTCTATTACAAACAAAAAGTTTGAAGGTAATATTATAATTGAATATCATCCTAAAAAGAAAGCGGTTGAATATGTTGATATCGAGAAAGTTATAAAAGATATTATTAAAAAGAAACTAACCGTAGAAGAACTGGCCCATAAGATATTTAAAACAGTAGAGACAAGCATCCTCCCTAAATATCTAAAAATTCTTGTTGATATTCGTAAATCTAAAGCTCATCAACCAGTACAGGTTTGGATAGAAAAAAAATTTAAATAATAGTATTTATAGAAAAATAAAGTTGGCTCTATCTTCTGTAAATCTTTATAAGAAATACGGTTCCAAAAAAGTAGGTACAATTCCAAAACAAGTCCAATGCAAAGGGAAATTAACCAGTGAAGTAATAATGCTTTTGTATTTATAGGAGTTTTCATTAAAAAGCAGTTATCGTTTCGGTAGCTGTTTTTTTGTTTTCCCGGTTTTCTATTCCCCTGCTCCGCGCTCTGCGCGGGGCAGGGTGGGTTTACTAAAACAAATTAAAGTAGTTAGATTATTTTAAAAAACAAAGCTTTATTTCATTTCTGGTTTAAAAAACTTGATTAAATTACTGGAAGTTGTAAAATTAAATTAGTTAGAAAATTAATTGGAAATAAAACATGAAAAAGTTACTACTTGTTAATGAAAAAGACGCAGTTATTGGTTTTGAAAGCAAGGAAAAATGTCATCAAGGAAAAGGAATTTTACACCGGGCTTTCGCAATTTTCGTCTTTAATAACAAAAGTCAATTATTAATTCAGCGAAGAAGTAGGTTGAAAAAACTATGGCCAGGCTATTGGGAGAATTCTTGTTGTAGTCATCCTGCCAAAGAGGAAACTTATGTCAAAGCTGGGGAAAGGAGATTGGAAGAAGAGCTCGGATTTAGTTGCTCCCTTAAACTTATTGATAAATTCCAATATCAAGCCCCTTATAAAGATATTGGGTCAGAAAATGAAATGTGTGCTATTTTAATAGGAAAATATAACGGAAAAATCAAACCTAATCCTAGAGAAGTTGCTGCTTGGAAATGGATTGAGACTAAAGAGCTTAAAAGAGACATAAAGAAAAACCCAGACGAATATACTCCTTGGCTGAAAATTGCTCTGAAAAAAATTAGTAAAATATTATGAATACTTTAGATATATTTCGCTTTCTATGACAAATTCAAGAAAAGAAAAATTAGATTCAATTTTAAATAAAACGGCGGAAAGTGTTGGTCCGATAATCGAGGAGCTTTTGAATTCTTATGTTGATAAAGAAAACCGAGAGATTGTTAAATATCAAATTTTCACTGGTGGAAAAAGATTAAGACCAGCTCTGGGCATAATAACCTGCCAATTATTGGGCGGAGCAATAAAAGATGCCCTCTTTCCGGCCGCTGGCCTAGAAATTTTGCACAATTATAGCTTAATTATCGATGACATAATTGATAATAGTAGTCTAAGAAGGGAAAAGCCTACCTGCTGGTTTAAGTTTGGGAGATCGATAGCCCAGTGTATAGGCATTGACTATTCGGCGGCTGTCTTTCAGGCAGCCAATCGATCAAGGGAGCCAGTAAAAATATCTGAACTTTTTGCCAAAACCATGAAAACAATCGTTGACGGAGAAATTTTAGATATTTTATTTGAACAACAAGGGAGAGAAAACGAAGATTATGTACTCAAAAATAGATATCTAAATGTCACTGATAAAAATTATTTTAAAATGGTTAGTAAAAAGACAGCGGCCCTTTTCCAAGCTTGTTGCCAGGTTGGAGGAATTTGTGCTGGAGCTAAAGAAAGAGAACTTGAGGCTTTAAGGAATTATGGGTTTAATTTAGGAGTCGCTTTTCAGATTAGAGATGATATCCTTGATATATTTGGCGAGGAAGAGAAATTTGGCAAAAAAATTGGCAAAGATATAGAAGAGAGAAAACTGGGCAATATTGTTATTCTTTTTGCTTTAGCCAAACTTTCAAAATTAGATAAAAAAAAGATTTTAAGAATAATTAGAAAAAAAGAAATAGAAAACAAAGACATTAAAGAAGCAATAAAATTAATTAAAAAAACAGATAGTCATCAAAAAGCATATCATCTGGCAGAAGGTTTTGCCGAGAAAGCCAAAGAAGGCTTAAAAACTCTGCCTAAAAATAAATGGAATAGAATTTTAGAAAATTTTGTTGATTTTGTAATTTGGCGAGAGAGATAATTTATGAAAACTACTAACAAGATAATTGAAATTAAATCAAAAGAACAGTTTGATGCCACTGATTTAACTAATGAGATTATGTCTTTTGTAAAAGAGAGTGATATAAAAAACGGTTTGATTAATATCCAGAGTTTACATACAACTGCGAGTATTTTTGTTCAGGAAAATGAACCCCTGCTTTTACAAGATATTAAGAAATTTTTAGAGAGGATTGTTCCCCAGGGCATAAATTATAATCATGATGATTTTGGCCGGCGGACAGTTAATCTTTGCGAAAATGAATACCGCAACGGTCATAGTCATTGCAAGGCAATAAACTTACCGACTGCTGTGACCTTAAATTTAATTGATGGCGAGATTCAACTCGGCCAGTGGCAGAGAATTCTATTTATTGAATTAGACAGAGCAAGAGCAAGAAAAATCCAAATCCAAATTATGGGGGAGTAAATATCCTAAAATCATTAAAATTTTCAAAAAATCAAGAAAGCAGTTATTGTTTAGTAGCTGTTTTTTTGTTTCCCACTGCCCCGCGCTCCGCGCAGGGTGTTGGGTTTGGAAGAAAAATGGGATATAATGAAAATGTAACTGTTGCCGAGAACTAAAAATGGCAGAATTGAAAAAGAAAATCAGAGAATTGGAGGGGAATTTGAGAGAGAAAATAGAGATGGTATTTTTTCATTAGAAATTTGACTTATTTTTCAGTTTTGTTAAAATTAAATTAGTTAAAGTTCCAAATATATGCGTAAAATAAATTTAAAAAACGTAGTTTGGAAAGAAGGCAAGTATTATGTTGCTCAATGTCTTAATGTTGATGTGTCTAGTTTTGGTAAAACCAAGAAAGAGGCATTAGCTAATTTAGACGAAGCCTTGGGGTTATATTTTGAAGATATAAAAACATCCAGACTAACTAAGGTTGAGAGGCCAGAGGTAGTTAATTTATCTCTCAGGCATGCCTAATCTTTATTCGTCTATCCAAGTTATTAAAGTCCTTCAAAAGAGGGGCTTTATTTACGTTTCTCAAAGAGGCAGCCATGTAAAATTTCGTAAATTTAAGAAAAAAACTTTAACAGTTATAATCCCGGCTAATAGAAAAGAGATTCCTTACGGTACCTTGAAATCTATTCTTCGTCAATCACAACTAACAGAAAGGGATTTTGAGAAAAAATAGGTTTCTTAAAAATTGTTATCAAAGGAAAATTAAATCATATTAACTGCCCCGCGCGAAGCGCGGGGTATTGTTTTGAGAAAAAAGTGTTAAAATTAAATTAGTTAAGAGGATTGGAATGATTCTGTAGGTTAATCGCAGCCGAGAACTAAAAATGACGGAATTGAAAAAGAAAATCAGTAGATTGGGAGGGAAGATTGAGAGAGAAAGATAGAGTTGATACTAGTTTTCTTTTGACAACATTGAATCTCAGGGAAAGACCTAAAAAAGGGGCCTGGCCCCATTTTGGACCCATTTCTTTATTAAAAAAGTGGCGATAGGTTTTTAATTTAGGGACATAGAAAGTATTCTCTTCGATTATTTTTAAGTTTTTTCCACACTGTTTAAAAGCAGGATCTTTTATTGAAAAAACAATTAAGTAAAAAAATGCCTTTTCTTATAAGAGATTTTTTAATTTTAGGAATGATTTTTTTAATTTCAGAGAATTTTAGGAAATCTAAACTTGCTATAGCTATTATTAGTGTGTATTTGTTTTTCTTAAATCTAAATTTTCTTATATTAGTAACCTTTGTTTTTATGGGTAGATTATATTTTTTTGCAACTTTTTGACATTTCTCTAATCCCTCTTTAGTTTTATCTATTGCTTCAACTTCAAATCCATTTTTTGCTAAGAACATACTATTTCTCCCTTCGCCTGCTCCAATATCTAAAGCAATACCTTTCGGGGCATATTTTAAAACTTCTTTTAAACCCTTTTCTGGTTTTAATCCCCAATAAAATTTTTCTTTTTTATATTCTTTTTGCCACATTTTTTAGCACCATTCTTTAATTTATCATAACACGATTAAAACAAAAAAGCAGTTATTGTTTTAGTAGCTGTTTTTTTGTTCCTTTGTTTTCTATTCCCTGCCCAGCGCTTTGCGCGGGGCAGGGAACTTTTTATCAAAAAACTTGACAAAATTATTGGGTCTTGTCAAATTAAAATCAGTTGCTGAGAGCGTTTCTCAGTTTTGACAACTGAATAATTCTGAAAAGAAAGGAGATGAGCAAGATGAAAAAATTTGCCTTTTTAATTTATCCCTGGAATACTTCTGATGTAGCATCTTGGAAACTAAATATTGAAAGCAAAAAGGAGGCCAAACTGATATGAAAAAAGATAAACTTAAAGAAATTCAACCATTAGTAATAGCTTATGGATATCCGAGAAATTCTAGCCAAATGACTTTTCTGACATATGATAAGGAAGTTACAGTAGAAGGTTGTAATGAGGTATTAAACAAATTACTTCCATTGTGTAACGGAGTGAATCGATTTGAAAATATACTAAAGGAATTAGAGGATGAATATGAGGACGACTCTCTGATAGAAGTAATAAAAATCCTTCTTGAGAATGAAATCCTTATCGATAGTCAAGACTTTTATTGGGTTTTTCACAAGCGATCTATGAATCCATCCCTATACTTCCGGAATCTATCGGAAGATGAGATCGCTGATATTTTTAGACAAAGAAACTACAAATCCTATAAGTCAAGGGATCGGATATCTCTTTCTTCCTATCAAGAAATTAATAGCGCCTTACTGGAATTCATGAAATCGCGCCAGTCTATTCGTAAATATTCTCTAAAAGACATACCTTTTACTAAACTATCAGGACTTCTAAGGGCGGCTTATGGAGTAATTAGAAAAGAAAATCTTGGATTCGGTACAATTCTTCACAGAACGGTTCCGTCAGGAGGAGCTTTGTATCCTTTAGAAGTCTATGTAATCACTTCAGTCGACATTGGTTATCTAGAAAAAGGATTATATTATTTCCACAAGGAGAAAGAAGATATAATTCTTTTAAAGAAAGGAAATTTCCGAGGTAAATTAAAGAAACTACTACTGGAACATAATGAAACAATTGAAACTGCTTCTTTGTTTTTAATTGTAACAGCTTGCTTTTCTCGCGGATGTGAAAAGTATTCTAATCGAGGGTATAGACACATTTTTTTAGAAGCAGGACATCTTGCTCAGAATGTTTGCTTATACTGCATTGAGCAGAATCTTGGCTCAGTTGAAATAAGCGGTTTTTTAGACGAAAAGTTATGTAGTTTTCTTGAAATCAATGCTCGTGATGAGTCACCGATAACAATATTAGCAGTAGGATCGATATAAAGTATCAGGAGGAAAGGAGGAGAAACAATGATGAGATGGGTTGAAACTAACCAAAATTGGATCCTTCGACCAACCGTTGAAGGATTAGAACTAATTTCCCGTGATGGAGAACAAGTAATCGCTTTTGAGTTGAAAGGATCCGAGACAGATGTCTCGGAATGCATATCTATTTTCCGGGGAGAAAAACCTTTTCGCTCTGGAGAGGAAAACTTGGAAAAGCTCTTTGTGGATCTATCAAAACATGGTGCTATTACTCTTTCTGAAAACCAACCAGTCGATTTTCAGATAAAAGAAAGTAGTGAGAACTTGAAGCGGCTGTGGCAAGTTCGTAGCAAGTTTGTTGGTACAAATACACCAATACCTAAAGTCTACTGGTGTGATCCGTCGCTATCACGTTTTTTTGAAATGGATACCCCTCTCTTTAGTAGTCAGTATACTGAAGGAGGAATTGGTACCAAATACAAGACTAACTGGTCAACGGGAATTTCTGATGATTTAGAACTTGCTGAACTCAAGTCAATAATGGAAGCTTTAGAACGGCATATAAGTGGTATAATCCCCTATGCAGATCTTATAAAAAGCTCTGCTAATAAGATAGATAAACAAGCGATAGATCCTCGTCGAGTAGCACTTTACAAACAAAGGCAGCATAGCAAGAAAGAATTTCCCTTAATTCCTTTCTCAGAGGATAGAGAATATTATTGGAAGGAAGTGATGACATTTCCTGGAAGAAAAAAACGGTATCTTCCGATAGAATGTCTATATTTCCCGATTAATACAGAATTTACTCCCCAACCCTATACCCTTGCAAACTCCTCTGGAGTAGCTGCGGGATTTAGCTTCAGAGATGCTTTGCTCCGGGGCCTATATGAAGTTATTGAACGTGATGCCTTTATGGTGGCATGGGTCAATCGTATAATCAAGCCTATTATTCAGAAGACTTCTTTATCAGATAAGGAGCAAGAACGGATGGAAGAGATCAAAAAACTTGGATATCAAATCTACTGCGTTGATCTCACCCTTGATATTGCGCCAGTTATGCTTGTAATAGCTGTTAGTCACCAACAGAAGCCATCACTTGTCCTCGGAGCTGCCTCCAACTTAAATGTTAACAAAGCTATTTCCAAAGCGTTAGCCGAGGTGGAAAAACAACTCTATTGGGATTTAAGAGAGCCAAATAAAATTCAGATTCTTTCTAACCCTAAACAAGTAAGAGGCGTATCAGACCATATGGCGTTATACGCAACTTCAGAACATCTTGAGAAAGCATCTTTTCTTTGGCAAGGTAATATACAACCTCTCGAGGTTAGCTCAAGGGTCTCCGGCGATGAACTTAAGATATTACTGAACCTTCTTAGTGTTGGTAAGAAGGAGGTAATCACTGCAGATCTTAGTTCTTCACTTCTTAAAAAGGCCGGGATCTGGGTGATACGAACTATCGTTTTGGGATTAGTTCCTATTTCCTTCGGCTATGGTATGGAACCTCTCGGGATGCCTCGTCTTAAAAAGTTGTCGACACAAAAAAATCCATGGCCTGAAAATCTTCCCTTTATACATCCTTTCGCATAAGGAGTGAGTACTGTTATCTTATTTGCTATTGACGTTTTGACCTTGTTGCAATAAGATAAAAGTAGAACATTTTAAAGGAGGTGTCTCTTATGAAAGAGAAGTTGCAGATTAAGGTGACGAAGCGTAACTTGACAAAGGAGTTAGCTGAAAACTCTATGAGATGTGGCAATTGCGGCCAGTGCGGTGGTGGCGGTGGTAATTGCGGCGGCCAGTGCGGTGGTGGCAAATGTGGAGGGGGCAAAGTAACCCCAGCTCTTCACCACAAAAGGTAAGAGAAGAGAAATTTCTCTTAACCACAATTAGAGTTGGATAATTCCTGTATCCAACCCTATTATTTTATTCAAATTTTATGCAAATAATTACTCTTAAAAATAAAATAATAGCTGGAATATACACTTATCTTAACTATGAAGAATATAAGAATAAACCTAATAAAACCAAGCAAGATTTTATTAAATATTTGACACTGAATATTTCTAATATCTCAACTGGATATGCAGGATTCCGAACAAAGCACTATTTACAGACATCACTTCTATCTAAAATTTTTGGCTTCAATACCCGAATAGCCAAAAAGCATATCCTTTTTACTCAATTCCCAATAAAAGAAATTGTATCGCATATAGAAAGTACATTAAAGAAATCCTATACTCTTCTTCCCTCAAGGGGAATAACAAGGATTTTTATCTTTCCAACATTTCGTTTATTTGTGAAAGAAAAAATGTTTGGGGTTGATGGAATTACACCATATCTTAATGTTATAAATATGTATCTTTATCCAAAGCCACAAGAACCGAAATCATTTTTCCAAGAAATAAATAACACAACAGCGCACGAATATAATCATACAATACGATTCCAATATTTTCCCCTTTCTTCGTCGACTACCCTATTAGATAACCTTATAAACGAAGGGCTGGCTGAAAATTTCCGAATGGCTATATTGAGAGGAAAAATATCGCCATGGGCTGGCGCACTTCAACTCAAAGAGGTAGAAAGGATATTCAAAAAAATAAAACCATTTCTTCGTTCAACAAACCTAAAAAACTTTCACAAAATATTTTTTGCCAACAAAGAATATCCTCTTTGGTCTGGTTACGCTATTGGTTATCAAATAGTAAAAAGTTTTTTGAAAAATAATAAAAAAATAGAGTGGGAGAAGATTATACAACTTAAAGCAAAAGAGATATTAAAAAGGTCCGAATTCTAAGATTCTAATTTTTATTTTAAGCCAAGAATTAGTTTACAAAATTCTGCTTTAATTTTATCCGAAAAGTGAGAAAGATGTAGAGGCAAGACCTTTAGATTTACTTCTAGATTTATCTCTATCATCCCGTGCCGAAGGCGTTGGGTGTTGGGCTTGGGGAAGAAATAGGTGAAGTCTGTTGAGGTTAAGCCTCAACAGACAATCTCGAGAGACAAGGGTTGGGAATTAAATGGTTTTCACACTGAATATACTTTTAGGAATGAATCATGTATACTGGAAATAGATGAATAATGAAAAAGAAATCTCTTAAAAAACAAATTTCTCTTCAAGAAAATCAAGAGAATGTAAGGAAGCTTGTTAATTTTTTATTAGAGTATCGAACATTAAAGCGCCTGCCTCGGGGTTGTCTCCCTTATTTAAAAGGTTCCGTTAAAGAGAATATCGCCGAACATAGTTTTTATACAACAATTATTGGTTGGATATTGGCAAAATTAGAAAAAGGAGATGAGGATAAGATAATTAAAATGTGTTTAATTCACGATTTATGTGAGGTTAGAGGCGGAGAAAAGAATTTAATTAATAAATTTTACACTATCCCAAATGACGAATTAAAAATTACAACGGAAATTTCCCGTGACTACAACTTAAAAATTTTTTTCCTTCCTAATCTTTTTAAAGAATTTAAAGAAAAAAAGACCAAAGAAGCTAAAATAGCCAGAGATGCTGATATTTTAGCTCAAATGCTTTTAGAGAAAGAGTCTTTTGAGTTAGGAAATAAATTAGCTTCAAAATGGCTTGTTCAGTCTTTTGCTAGGTTGAAAACAAAGATGGCTAAAAAAATTGGCAAACGGCTTATTGAAGTAGAAAGTGACGAATGGTGGTTAGAAATAGATAAAAAATACCTTTTAAAAACGGGATTTCTCTAAAAAGAAAAAGAATAAAAAATAGAGTTGATATTATTTATCGACACTATTTATCCTATAATGAGACAAAGATTATTTAATACATATTTATAAAAATATGGCAGTTGAAATTGAATTTCGTGGGCCATTAACAAAAAATAAGTTTCAAGAATTATTTAAGTTTTTTAGAAAAAAGACAAGATTTGCCAGAAAGACTAAGAGAAAAACTTTTGTTTTTTTTACTAATGACAAAACCTTAGACCTTAAGGTAAGGACCACAGATGGTGTTTCTGAAATTGTTGCTAAAAAAGGTTTTTGGGGAGCAAGAAAAAGAGAAGAAATAATCTTGCCGATTAAAACAGATTTGATTAAAGCAGCTCAAAAATTTCTAGCGCTTCTTGGATATAAAAAGGGAATAATTGCTATCAGGGAGACTTATATTTTCAAATATAAGAATATTGAATTCTCTTTGGTTAAATGTCCTAAAAACTATTATTTTTATGAAGCGGAATTTATTGGCAATAAAGCAATAAAAAATCCAGAAAAACACGTCAAAAAGATTTTAGAATCCTTAGGGCTTAAAGTGTGGTCTGAGAAAGAGGTTTATGATTTTTTAATGTGGGGTAACAAAAAAATTGATAAACACTTTTCGCTTGATTAACAAGTTTTAAAAAATAAAAGCCAGTCTTTTTAGGAAGGCCGGCTTTTTTAATTGCTCAATAATTGAGATATTCAAACCCTGGTTGTCAAGTTCCATCTCAATTATTTGACAATTGTGTTTTTCAAAGATCTGTCGAGATCAAAAAAGTGAACCCTTTTTATTTACCTTTCAATTTTTCAAAAAATCAAGTAAAATTAAATTAATTAAGAGGATTAGAATAATTCTGTAGGTTAATCGTTGTCCGAGAACTAAAAATGGCAGAATTGAAAAAGAAAGTCAGAGAATCGGAGGAGAAATTGGAAGAGAATAAAGGAAATTAGAATATTTTTATTAATAGCTATAATAATTGAGAGGATTTTAAGGTAGTAGCTTACTTCAAAGAAAAAAGAAATAGTATGGAGAAAAAGTATCAAACCATTATTATTGGAGCAGGTCCGGCAGGATTAATCGCTGGCAGATATTTGGATGATGCTTTAATTTTGGATAAAAAAAAAGAGATAGGAAAACCTGTTCAATGCGGGGAAGGTATTAGTCGTTGGGCATTGGAGAGGCAAGGGATTGAACCTGACAAGTCCTGGATTTCCTGTGAAATCCATAAAGTGGAAAGAATAATGCCTAACGGCAAGGCAATTGGCAGATTTCATAAAGAGGCAATAGGTTATGTTTTAGATAGAACGGCTTTTGAAAAATTTTTAGCCAAAGAATGTAAAGCAGAAATTCAATTAGATAGTAAGGTGGTTGATTTGGGATACGAAAATAGCTTGTGGGGGGTAAAAACCGAAAATGAGCAAATTTTTAAGGCAAAATATCTAATTGGAGCTGATGGTGCTCATTCAATTGTCAGAGAAAAAGTTTTTCCAGAAAATCAAGGAAGAATAGAATTTATCCCTGCTGTTGAATATTTACTGGAAGTGGAAAAAGAATTTGATACAAAAACAATAAAAATTTATTTTGATAATGAGAAATACAAAGATGGATACGTCTGGGTTTTCCCAAAATCAAAAAAAACAGCCAATATTGGCTTGGGTGACAAGGGGAACCTATCAGAATTATTTGAGGATTTTTTAAATAATAAAATCAAAAATTATTATGGCGGTTATCAATCTTTAGAAAATAGAAGCGGAACAGTTTCTATTCAACATAAAGATTTTAAATTTTTTAAACTAAATACACTTCTTTTAGGCGATGCCGCAGGGTTGGTTGACCCTATTTTTAAGGGAGGAATAAACCAGGCAATGTATTCAGGTAAAATAGCGGCCGAGTGTCTTCTTGGAAATAGAGCAGAATTGTATGAGAAAAAGATGAAATCGATGCCTTTTGCCAATCCAAAACTAATAAAAGCAGGGAATATATTTTATTCATTTAATAACCGAACACTTAATAAATTAGGAGAGGTTATGGAGAATAGGAGCACAGTTTACTTCAAAACACTACCCGGGGTTATGAAAATTTTATCTAAATCCTGCCTTAGAAAAAATATTTTTAAAATATTTAGATTTTTTTCTATATGGCAAAAAAACGAAGATTATTTATGGTGAAGTTATTGTAATGAGAAATTAATGATAAAAAAAATTATAAAAAAAATATTAAACGAATTCATTTACGGAGGTCATTTGATTGCTCTAGGGGCTGTTGGTATTGTTTCTACGTCAGCTATTTTACTAAATATTAAGTTAACATGGGATTTTTTGATAATAGTGTATTTATTAGTATTTATTTCCATTTTGTATAATCGATGGAAAGAACGCTTGATTGATTATTTAACCAACCCCGATAGAACTAAAAATTTAGAAAAGTATTTTTGCCACATTTTTTTTATTATTATTTCATCGTCCTTGATTGTTCTTGGTGTTTTAGTTTATTTTAATAAAATGATAAGTATATTTTTTGTTATTCTACTATATATAGTAGCTTTCCTTTATACTAAATATTTTAAAAATATTACTAAAAAGATAATTGTTTTTAAAAATATTTGTTTTTCTTTAATCACGGGTTTACTGGTAATATTTTTGGCTATTTATTACTCTTACCCTCTGATGAATATTTCTTTTTTTTTAATATTCCTCTTTATATTTTTGCGGATGTTTGTTAACACAATTTTTCTTGACATAAAAGATGTAGAAAGCGATAAAAAACAAGCTTTACTAACTATTCCTATTTTATTAAGAAATGAGAAGACTTTGATATTTTTGAGGTGGATAACTATTCTCTCGGTTATTCCCATAGTTTCTGGCTCTCTTTTAGGAAGATTGCCAAGATTTTCATTGATGCTCCTTTTTGTAGTTCCTTACTCTTTCTATTATTTTAAAAAATCAGAAAACAAAAAAAATTTTTACTTAACAAATTATTTTCTTGCCGATTTTGAATTTATTTTGTGGCTTCCTCTTATTTTAATCGGGAAAATATTAATATGATTAATTTTTTATTCCTAAATAAAATTCTTATTGTGTTAGTGCTGACTTTCGGAATTTATCTTGCTTTCTGGGTTTATTTTGCTAATAGGAGGTCAAAGACAAACCAACTGTTCGCTCTAATGATGTTATTAGCTCTTTTTTGGATTACTCTTTGTTATTTGAGCGGGATATCAACGGAAAATCTGGAATTATCTTTGCTTTTAGGACGGTTAGCGTATGGAATAGCTATTCTCTTTTTTATCCCGTTTTATTTCTTTTTCATCAGATTTATAGGCGAAAAAAGAGAATTTCTCTTTTTGAAAATTCTCATTCCATCTGGCAGTTTAATTATTTTTTTTCTTTCTGTTTTTACCGACTTTATGGCTAAAGAGATGGTTCCAGCAACTTTTGTTGGAGTGCCCATTGGGGTTGTCCCAGTTTTGGGAAGAGGTAGTTTTATTTACTTCGGGTTTGTATTTTTTGTAGCAGTATTTGTTCTTTTTCTTCTTATTAAAAGATATTTAAAATCTTTAAAAATAGAAAAAATAAAATTACAGTATTTTCTTTTCGGGATTTTGATATTTGTAATTGCTAATCTCGTTTTTAATGTCATTCTAGCGTTTTGGCAAAGAGACGCTCGATATTACCAAATTGGAAATTATTCTGTTATCTTCCTCCTCGGCTTTACCGCTTATGCTATTGTCAAAAGAGAATTGTTTGACATAAAGGTTGTTCTAACCCAGATTTTGGTTGGGGCGATTGCTATTTTGCTTTTGGTTAATGTTATTGGTTCAGAGACGCTTTTTGAGTATATTTGGAAAGGCGCGCTTTTTGGTGTTTTCCTTATTTTCGGTTGGCTTTTGATTAAAAGTGTTTTAAAGGAAATTAAATATCGGGAGGAAATAAGAAAGGCCTATGAAGTGGAAAAGAAAGCCCATAAGGAACTTAAGAAATTAGATGAAGCCAAAACCCAGTTTATGATGGCTACCCAGCATCACTTGAGGACTCCTTTAACTTCAATGAGGGGATATTTAGACCTAATTTTAGGAGGCAGTTATGGAAAATTAAGAAACAAAAAGATAAAAGAAAAGCTTAAGAGGCTTGAGATCTCATCTAAAAGGTTAGCTAAGGTGATAAATGAACTCTTGGATATATCTCAGTTCCAATTAGGGAAAGAAGTAGTTAATCTTCAACCCAATATTCAAATAGAACCTATTTTAAAAGAAATAATGGAAGAATTAATTCCTGAAGCAGAAAAAAAGAAGATTTATCTAAAACTAGAAAAACCCGGAAAGAAACTGCCTTCGATTAAAGCCGACCTTGAGAAACTCAAAGTAGCCCTTACTAATATCGTTGATAACGGAATAAAATACACTGATAAAGGTGGAGTGACAATAAAATTGAAAATTGAAAATTATAAATTGAAAATTGTGATAGAGGACACTGGAATGGGTATTGACAAGGAAGAATTAAAAGCTCTTTTTATTAGAACTTTTGAAAGAGGCGAACAAGCCAAAAAGGTTTATACTACCGGAAGGGGGATAGGTCTCTATATCGCCTCTCAAATTATTGAAGCTCACAACGGTAAAATCTGGGCAGAGTCAGAAGGGATAGGCAAGGGTTCTGTTTTTTATGTAGAGCTGCCGGTGGGGTAATTTCTCCCGGCCGTAGCGCAGGAGAGAAGGGAAATTTTCGGCGGAGAACAGTTCTCCGCCCGGCGTTTTTTGAGGTTAAAACCATATAAAACGTTTTCTTTACCCAGCCCCGCTTTCAGCGGGGCTGGGCTTTTGTTTTGGTCTCAACGCCAGACCGAACTTGACGGGGGATATTATTTACTAATATGAAATTAGCACGCTGAGAATAGTTCTCGGCCCTGAAAAGCGAATACTCTGGATGGAAGGAGGTGAGACTATTATTAAGACCGTGGTGCCAACTAACAAGGATGCTGTCAAGATCCTTGGCAATTCCACAAAGGTTACTCATGCAGCCAAATGTGGGACATGCGCATGTAAATGCGCATGTAGGTATAATGTCGGGCCCAAGAAGTCGCCATGGTAAATGGTCCTTTTCTTGGCCTAGGTAAGGGGGAGGGAAAGATAATTGCTGTTTTTCCTCCCCCAGTTAATATAGAGAAGACTTATTGATCAAAAGACAGAAAGGAGTTAAAATTATGAAGAATGCCACTCTTTTTCTTTCAAGGTTTACGCACTTTTTTGTCGGCCAACCATTGGTTGCCTGCTATCACTCACTCCGAATGATGCCCATCTTTGTTCCGACTGAATTTCTTCCGATCATAAAAAACTTTAGAGGAGGCGTCTGTATAGAAGATCTACCCATCGACCCAAAAGAGCGAGATGATTTTCTTGCCATGATTGAGGCTTTAAAGGACGCAAGGGTTTTAATCCAAAACCCAATCGAAGACGACCAAGCGCTTGAGTACTTTCTAGGCCTACTCGGGAAACCCTATCCTCACTTGGCCTACTTTCTTTTGACGGAAAAAGTGCAATTTCCGTTGTAGCTACTGCTTCATAAAGAATCAGGCTGCTCTTGAGTATAAAGAAAGTCACATGACACAAGAAACCGCTCCTAGGGGACTTGATTTCTTTTGTCGTATGATTCAGAAAGACCCTGAGCAGTTTGAAATGGAAAAGACCATAGTCTTCTACAGAGGGGAACCCTTGATGAACTGGCCAGTTTTTGAAATATTACTGGCCAAAATCAGGAGCTACACGGCAACAGGAAGACTACCGGAGAAAACCATTCTCAACTTGGTTACCAACGGAACCCTTCTAACTAACCGCATCGCCAGAATTCTTAAGGATAACAATGTTCAGGTCTCAATATCAATTGATGGAGATGAACTAGCAACAAACTCCTGTCGTGTTTACGCAAGTGGGAAACCAGTCTACCAAGATGTTAGAAGGGGCTTCAAAATCTGCAAAGATCTCGGCATGGATATCGGAGCATCCTGCACTCTTTCAGAAGCCAACATCTCCGACTTCGACACCACCATCAGGATACTTCTGGATGAATGCATGGTGACAAACCTGGGTTTCAATTTAATGATCACTGGAAACCAAATGATTGAGGGCTACAACGAAAAGGCTGCTCGATTTATTATCAAGGCCTTCCAGGTCTTCAGAGAAAGAGGCGTTTACGAAGACCGCATCATGCGAAAAGTAAATGCATTTATTGAAAGGAAAGTTTGGCCATTTGATTGTGGAGCAACTGGTGGCAATCAGATTGTCATCGCCCCCAATGGCGACATTGGTGTCTGTCATGGGTTTACCGCGGAGAGAAAATATTTTCCAACCAATGTCAACGATAATGCCTTTGACATCAGCAAGGACGCAACCTACCGTGAATGGAGTATGCGTTCCCCGCTAAATATGCCTCAGTGCCAGGATTGTCCTGCCCTTGGGATATGCGGCGGAGGGTGTCCATTCCAAGCCGAGATAGAAAAAGGATCAATTTGGGATCTCGATGAACGCTTCTGCGTCCACGCTAAGCTAACCCTGGAATGGCTCATTTGGGACCTTCTTAAACAAACCCAAACGGGGTAAGTACAAGGTACTAAAAATTCGAGCTCACTATCGTTTATCTTACAAAAAAGATATAATATTAGTGAGCTTTTTATAAATCCTGATAGTATGTCAAACCCAACGATACAACTAAAATTCGATCAGGAATTAGATCAAGACTTAGCTTGGGATTTTTATTCTGATTCGGAATTTGGCGGTTGTAATTTTTGGGAAGAAAGAGCTTTATCCCATCATCCAAAACTTTTAGAAATTGAGTTAGTCAAAAATCCTAAAAATTTTTTAGATAAATATATTTCTGAATTTTACAGCTCTCATTTTGATGAAATGAAAAGGCGTAGCCAGAAAACGTCTATATATCTCAATCAGTCGCAGAATGATTTTTTCAAAATAGTTGATAAAATTTTCAACCATCATCCTTGGCCCAGAAAGGAATTTACCGGATTTTTTTCTATTTTTGATTTTTGTCCTCGCTTTCTTGCTTGGGGCGGTTTTCAAATTTTTCTTTACGACAATCGCGGTATGCAACTTTTCACTATTTTTCATGAGATGCTTCATTTCATTTTCTATGACTTTGCCCAAAAAACTTTTCCTGAAAAGTTTGAAAATTTAAGTACCAATGAAGGAAAATTTTGGGATTTAGCTGAAATTTTTAATGTAGTAGTTCAAAATACTGATGATTTTATTAAATTACATGGTAAAATAAAAAGTTCTGGTTACCCAAATCATAAGAATCTAATTATAAAAGGCAGAAATCTATGGAAAAAAATCAAGATTTAAGTCAATGGATTATTAAAATGATGAAAATTATATGATATTAAAAATAAAAAATAGAGTTGACCCTATTTTTACCACTGCTAAAATCTTGCATCTAATAGTTGCTCTACCCCGTTCAGTATATTCAATGGCATTATCTAAAAGATTCAAAATCACCTGCCTAATTTTTTCTTCATCAAGCGACATTTCCGGCAATAGAGTTTTCTGGTTTCTCCCATTTCAGGTAAAGATCTTTTTGCTTCTTCCTTTTATATAACCAAATGTAGGCATCGAATATTGGATTACTTGATTTTAACAAAGTTGCAAACCATTCGGGATCAAATTCGGGTAAAAAATATTTTAAATATTCGGGCCTAATAAGCCTTTCTATCATATTTTCGATATCTTTCCGATCGGTTGGGAATAGACCAGTTATCCCGTCCTCCTTAGATGCACTAACTTTTTGCCCATCGTAATATACTAATGGAATTTTTATTATTGGAAATAGCGGAATATTCCATTCTTTATTTATACTCTTTTCGTGCACATTATAAATCCTATTTGAATAGGGATCGTTTCCGCGTATAATATGAGTTACACCTAATAATCTGTCCATTCGCATGTGGCAATATGCTTTGTGAAAACGGCGTGGTAGTTGGTTTGTTTTAATGCATAATTCTTTTAATTTTTTGATGTAGCTCTTTGGAAAAGTTGACAAACAAACATGAGTATATTCCATAAATAAAGGAAGTTTTTTGTTAACGGGGATCAATGGTGAGCGTGCGAGTTCAGGTGGAAATTTTATTAAAAATTCTTTTAATTTTTTTGCATCCGATGTATCCCAACCATATTCGTAAATGATAGGAACATTGTTTTCTTCATCTTTAAAAACTCGATATTTCTGGGGACGTTCTATACCATTTAAATGGTGTCGAATTCCATATTCATCAATTACTTCTGATATACCACAGAGCTTTGCCAATTTATAAATTCTGTTGAAACCTGTCTCTCTTTGTTTTTTTTCCTGATTATTCGCATTTCTATGCATACTACCTTTTACCTTAAAATGCCAATCAATTCGTACAATTGCTCTTCCTCGCAGTGTCTTGGCAACCCAATAAGAAACAAGAAATAACAGCGCTTGGCCATAGTGTGCGGCGTTAGGAGAAATATTGGGCGCCGCTCTAACCACTACATCTTTTATGATTTCGCCTTTCATTTTAACCTTAAATTTAACTTTAAACTTTATTTACGCCATCCAACTCCATATCTCATAATGCTGGTTGAAAAAAATTTTTCGTCGGGCGAAGCTACATAATTACCGTCATTAAATTTTTTCCAGAATGCTACATTTGGAACCCATTGATAGCCAAGAGAACACATTTCAGCTTGAAACTCACTAAGTTGCCCCATAATATCTTTTTTCAGTTTCTCATCAAAAGTATTATGAGGTTGCCCTTTGTGGATAGATATTTCATTTTCTATGCCATTAGATTTTTGAAGTTTCAATTCTTTACTGAAATATTCGCTGCCAGGTCTTAACGCAAGAAAATGTATTTTGATTTCATGGCTGGAGATTTTTTTTCGCCAGCCCAAAAGTCTTTTTTACGCTAACACTGGTAGCTTCTGGTAAATCCAAAATCCAACTAGTACGAATGCGAATTCCAATTTTTTGGGCAAATTTAATAATTTTAATTGCCTGCATGTCAGAGAAATTTTTACCTAAATTTCGACGAATGTTATAATCACCGTGTTCAATTCCAAAATGTATCCACCTGCAATCTGCTTCATACATTTCACTAAGTAACCGCTCATTAACATCAATAATCCGACACAGACATCCCCAAATAATATTTATTCGATTTTCTTTTATAAGCTTGCAAATTTGCATAACGCGGTTTCGATCGGTAGAAAAGTTATCGTCTAAAAAAATAATCTTGTAAGCTCCAAAATTTACCAAATGTTTAATTTCTGACAGAATCAGTTGCGGGGAAGCCGCCCTCCAATCCCCTAAGTAGCCAGGCGTACTACAAAATTTACAACATCCATCGCAACCCCTACTAGAAATAATCGAATGAACATCTATATATTCATTAAATTGACATAATTTTCTATTAGCAATCGGACCTGATCTAGGAAACAGATTATAAATGTTCTCCCTTTTTGCTGCAAAAGATAATTTGAAATTATTAAACTGGTTTTTGCTTTTGCGCGTGATAACATTGGGATTACTCTCTAATAAAGATAAATTCTTGTGTTTGAATAAATCAGCCAGTACGATTTCTGGTTCACCAACAACACATCCATAAAGCATAGAAAATTTATTCAGTATTTCATAGGGAAAATAACTTGCTAACCGACCAACAAGTAAAATATAATCTGCGAGTTTTGATATTGCAGAAAACAAATCATCAAAACATTTAATAGCCCCTGACGAATGTAAAGGTATTAAATAATCAAAAACTACTAATGCTACTTTATAATTAGGCGTTAAACCATTAAGTGCCTCGATGCCAAAACGATCTAGGTCGATGAAAGAAACATCATTATGATTATGTTGTATCCACGTAGCAAGCGTTAGCGCATCAACTGGTTCAATTAAAATAGAAGAATCGTTTTGGGGAATATTTGGTGCGTTAACTACTAAATAATTAATATTGTCAGCCATAATCGATCTTCTTTTTCAGGTAATCTTTTAATAGCCAACGTTAAAAGTTGTTTATTGATCTTTTAAAGAAATCTTCTAATATTTTCCTTGTGTAATCAGCCATTTTTAAGTTTTTTATTTCTTTATATGTGAATAGTGATAAATCTCCACCCTCCTTTTGTTGTTTTTTTAACTTATCGATAGGATAATTAAGCGAGGCAGTAAAAACAAATTGTTCATAAATTCCTTTCTTTCTTTGAAGTTTATACTTTTTAAAAAATTTCAAATCTGTTAGCTCTATCCCAAGCTCTTCTTTTAATTCTCTTTTAATTGCCTCCTCTGGTGTTTCACCTTTTTCTATTTGACCACCAAATTCGCTCCAAGAATCTTGGTTCCATCTGGTGTTTTTATCTCTATACTGAAGAAGTATCATTCCGTTATTGGCTATTAAAATAATACCCACTCCCCTACCTATAATCATAAATTTATTCTACCAAAAAATTCTCTTCCTGGCAATTTTTGAGCCAATCCTAACTAAAATACAATTGCTAAAGGGTTGACAACAGAATTGTTATACTAAGTTTCAATTAAAACTTATCGTAAGAATGATATTAAAAAAGAGCTCTAGGCATTAGCCAAAGAGCTCATAAATATTTCAAAAACGACTAGCAGACTCATTATCTGATTTTAAATTTCTCTTGAGTTACTATCGAGTTAACAATATCGATGGTTTTTGCAAAATCTTCATTTATTACATAATAGTCAACCATATTCCTTTTGAAATTAGTCAGGATTTGTTTAGCAAGATCAAAGCGCAAGGCGATCTCTTTGTCACCTTCTCTTTTTCTGTTCTTTAAACGCCGTTCTAGCTCCGCAAGAGAGGGGGGAGCAATAAAAATTGATATCACATTATTAAAGTAGTTTTTCAATTGATCTATGCCCCATAAAGTCGTTTCTAGCAAAACGTGGTATCCGCTATCTATAATATCAATAATTTCACTAGGCTTTATACCGTAATAAAAACCAAATTGTCGTACCTTTTTAGTGATTAACTCACCATTTTTATATAACCTCTCATATTCGACCTCAGTAATATAATGATATTCTTTGATACTATAGAGCGTTTTCGTTTCAGGACGAGTAGTAACCGAAGGACAGAGCCTAATATCACGATGTTTTTCTAACACGGGTATTTTTAAGCTTGTTTTGCCTGCTCCAGGAGGACCACACAAAACAAAAATTAAATTTTTGTTATTGTATCTCCTTTTACAATCAGCTCTTGCCATTTGACACATCTCCTTTCTATTCTTATTCAATGTGCTAATTTCAGATTAACACATAATGCTCATCCTTGTCAAATCCACTGTGGCATGTGGAGTAAAAATGGGGTCAACTCTATTTTTTTAACTTAAGCCGAGTTCTTTAGCAACATTTGGGTCAAGGACAGTAGTGATTAAGTTTTTAATTTCCTCTGGTTTAACCCATTTGATTTCTGTTACTTTGTGACCTTCTTTGGGTTTAATAACTGGTTTCTCGGGAACTAATCTGCACAAATGATAGACAACCATTACAAAAAACTGGGGGTGCATACGGAGAGATATTTGTTTGATTGGATTAATATCATAACCGGTTCTAGATAATATTTTTCTTTTAACACATTCTTCCCTGGTTTCGTTTAAACGTTGTCTTCCGCCGGGGAAAGCCCATTCTAGAACGGATTTGTCCCTACCGGTTTCTTTTTCTGCTCGACGAATCATTAAAACCTCTTTCTTATCGTTAACGACTACTCCTAAATTAATAAAATCTTCAACTTCTTCTGTTTCTTTCATAATTTTTACCTTGTAGAACGGTTGTTTTCATTCTACGAGGTTAATTATTTTAAGATTATGTGTTTTACCTTAGCGAAACAAGGTTCTGCGAGCGTTAGCGAGCAGGTTCTTAATTTA
>CAYUSS010000004.1:0-66607 GCA_964447515.1 uncultured Candidatus Saccharibacteria bacterium
GGTATTATAATTCAAAGAATATTTTAAAGCATACCTTTGCCGGAACAATTACATCACAGATAATGCAAGCGATTATTAAGAGAAAATTAATTTCAAAATTAGCCCATGCTGCTTATCTTGGAAAAGAGATCGAAAAGGCCATAATTGCATTAAAAAACAATCTTAATTACATTCAGGATAAAGAGTTAGAATTAAAAAAAATAAAATGAAAAATAAAATAAAAAAAATATTTGAAGGTTGGTTATTTAATAAGTTGGTATAATTTTAAAATAATGGAGAATTTTGTAGCAAGAATGTTTAATAGGGAAGCGAGACGGGGTAAGTCAAAATTAATTTTAGAAAAGTTAAAATTGAAGCCATTTCAGAAAGTAGCTGATATTGGAGCAGGCGGCGGATATTTTTCCTTTCAGTTCGCCAAAGAAGTTGAAAAAGTTTACGCTTTAGATGTAAAACAGAGCTTCTTAGATTATATTAATAAAAAAGCTAAGAAAGAAGCTAAGAAAGAAGCTAAGAAAGAAGGTGTAGATAACATTGAAACTGTTTTCATTAAAGACGAAGTTTTATTACCTGAAAAAGTTGATTTGATTTTTTTAAGGAATGTTTATCATCATCTAAAAGTAAGAAATAGAATAGAATATTTTAGAGAGTTGAAAAAATATCTAAAGAAAAAAAATAAATTGGTAGTTGTAGAACGGGAAAAGACTAAAGTATTAAGCCATGGGACTCAAAAACAAACTATTTTAGATGAACTAGGAAGAGCGGGATATAAAATTGTTAAAGATTACGATATTTTACCAAAACAGAATTTTTTGATTTTTGAGAAAGCCGAGTAGTAAAAATAGGGGTCAGTTTTTACGGAAATAGGGGTCAGCTCTATTTCTTTGTTTTTAGGATATAATAGAATAATGCCAAGACCATTAAGAATTACTACTCCTAATACACATTTTCATATTCTTAATAAGAAAAAATAGAGCTGACCCAATTTTCCATTCTCAAAAAGCCCTGATTTTCCCTTTAAAATTCAGGTTCGAGACCGACTAAGGGAGCAAATTTAAAAATCCCCTTGAGGGACTTTTAAATTTGTTTTGAGGTTTTGTTGAGAACCAAGCCCCTGAATTGCGACGAGCGAAGCGAGGAGGCAATGTCTTTCGGGCAACTCATTCGAATCCAAGCCCCGGAGCCAACAAAAATCGCCTTTTTGGCGATTTTTTGCTAAAGTAGAATAATGAAACTTCTTTTAACATCAGCTGGTTGGTGGAAAAACCCTAAAATAGGGAAAGAGTTTTTGAAATTGGTAGACAGAAAACCTTCTGAGATTAGAATATTTTTGGTTATAATTCCAGTTAAGTATTTTAAACGGAACAAATATATATTAAGGCAATTCAGACAGTTTAAGGGCATTAAAATACCAGAACAAAATATCACATTTTTTCAATTGAACAGAAAAATTAAAAAAGATGATTTAAAAAACACAGATGTTATTTTTATTTTTGGAGGAAATACCTTTGATTATTTAGACAGAATTAGGAAAACAGGTCTTGATAAAGCGATAAAGAGTTTTGTAAAAAAGGGAGGGATATATCTTGGGTTAAGCGCTGGCAGTTATGTCGTTTGCCCCACCATTGAGGCTGCTACTTGGAAAAATGCAAACAATAACACAGTAGGACTTAAAAACTTAAGGGGATTGAATCTCGTTCCTTTTTTAATAACAGCACACTTTGAAAATAAATATCATAAAATCGTTAAACAAGCTGCCAAAACAACAAAATATCCTATCATTGCACTAACCGATAATCAGGCAGTTTTAGTTAGGGGGAAACAAGTAAGGATTATTGGAATAGGTAAAAAGAATATTTTTAATACATCAAACAGGTTCTAACATCGTCTATTTAAATCAGGTATATAAATCCCTTCAGTCTCCCTGATTCTGGTTCTAACATCGTTCACGATGGGGAGCAAATTTAAAAATCCCTTTGAGGGACTTTTAAATTTGTTTTGAGGTTTTGTTGAGAACCAAGCTCCTGAATTGCGACGAGCGAAGCGAGGAGGCAATGCCTCTCGCCTCGCTTTCGCTGAGGCGAAGCGGGTCGGGCAACTCATTCGAATCCAAGCCCCGGAGCACGCTAGTGCTCAGTTCGAGCGACCGAGCCGCCCAGCAAAATAAAGAATCGCCAGAATGGCGATTCTTTGATATAATAAATAAGGTTTATACGTTTTTAATTGATTCTATTAATAATATGAAATTTTATTTATCTTCTTATAAATTAGGTGATGAAATTGCCAAATTAAAGGAATTAATACCTGCAGAAAATAAAAAGACTGCATATATTTCTAATGCGCTTGATTTTTCAGATGACCTAGAAAGAAGAAAGAAAAGCGAACAAGATGATATAGAACAACTTAAAGAATTGGGTGTAGAAATTGAATTGGTGGATTTACGCAACTATTTCAACAAACAAAGTGAGCTAGAAAAAAAGATTGCTGAATTTGGTGTAATTTGGGTAAGAGGAGGCAACATTTTTGTGCTTAGACAAGCAATGAAAACAAGCGGTTTTGATACTATTTTGAAAAACCTTGTTAAAAAAGATGATGTTTTGTACGGAGGATATAGTGCAGGAATTTGTGTATTGGGGCCAACCTTGAAAGGTATGGATTTAATAGATAATGCGAGTATAAAACCCTATGGAGATCAATCCGAAATTATTTGGGATGGTCTCGGTATTATTAACTATTCTATAATCCCTCACTATAAATCAGATCATCTCGAAACAGAAAAGGCAAAAGAGGCCGTTGAATACATGGTAGAAAATAAAATACTGTTTAAAGCGCTCAAAGATGGAGAAGTTATTATTATTGAATGAATTAAAACTTTTTATAGAATTTGGGTTAGATAAGAATGAGATATTTAAAATACCATTAAGTAGTGTCTCATTTGTCTTATTTTAGCTTAAAAACCAGAAAAAATGAGACACGGGTCTTATCCTCAAAGCGACCTATTCCCGTCAGGAAAGGTCTTCGGTTTCCCTCTCAAAAGATGGTTCTGAACCCGACCGGGGAGCTCACTTTGGCCGCTTTCTCAAGAATGCGGTTTTCTGGTAGAATTAAGAATATATAATGCAAATCTCTCAAATTTTATTTTATATTTTAATAGCTTTTATTGGATACGCTATTGGAAGAATAGGTCATATTTATGGTGGATATTTAAAAGCGCCTCATCATTGGATTTACGGGTTAATTTTAATAATTTTAGGCCTAATCTTTTATAAAAACCTCTTAGGATTATTGGTTTTCTTTTTTGGGATAGGCCATTTTATAAGCGACTTTAAGGATTTCTTACACTTAAAATTTTACGGAGTAGACGAAGAAGGAGAAAAGAAATTCTGGGGGATTGACTAAAAACAGGTTCTAACATCGTCCAGGCGGGAGCCACGATTTTTCAAGCCATCAAGGCTTGTTTTTTTTTCGGTGGATTGAACAAATTACTGCTATGGCGCAACAGGAATGCACATCACCCATTTATGGGGGCTAATTCAAGACTTCTATGAACTCTCTTAATCTCTGCTACTTTCTCTTTCATCATCGCCATATACTCCCTATTCTCCAGAACTAAGATGAGTTTTTTAAAAATTGTTGAACGGGGGAGCCAATTTCATAATGTCATTAGAGAATTCAGGTAATCGCCTTTTGGGCGGTTTTTTGGTAGAATAAATTAGGAATTAAAGGTCGAAGAACTAAAAATTAAATAATGTAAATTTATGTTGTCACAAATACCTATTAATCTTGAGAAAGTAAAAAAAGAGGATATTGATAAAGAAATTTTAAGAGTGGGAATAATAGCCGAATTAGATGCTATAAATCTTTATGAACAAATGGCAGCTGTCACCGAAACCGAAAATATCAAGAAAACTCTTTTGGATATAGCCAAAGAAGAAAAAACCCATATGGGAGAATTTCAGGCACTACTGTTGAAGGAAGATTCAGAACAGAGGGAAGAATTAGAAGAGGGTAAAAAAGAAATAGAAGAATTAACTGAATAATATTATTTTAATTCAGCAGAAATCACTTTCCTGCCGAGGCGGTTTTTTTGGTAGAATAAATTAATGAAAAAGGTTTCCCCTGTATCTGTATGTAATTGGCGTTATTATCGTCCTCGTGCTTATAAACTACATTGCGTGGTCCGTGGGAGGAGAGGCGAAGTTAAAAAGTTTTGAGCTACTCTCCAGCGGCTTTTTGTTAGGGATGCTGACAATGTATATAGCGGTGCATATCTATCGCTGGAAATGAGACAGTTCCAAACACCCTCTTTCTGTGTCTCATTTGTCTCATTTTAGCTTAAAAACCCTGAAAAATGAGACACGGCCCTTATTCACTTTAATACTATCTTTTCTATCATATTCTGGCCTTATTTTGCTTGCTTCAAAGCGACCCGTCCCCGTCAGAAGGAGCATCGGGTTTCCCTCTCAAAAGATGGTTCTGAACCCGAGTGGGGAGCTTCGAAAATCAAAACACCCAATGATTTGGGTGTTTTTTAAATTTGCCACCCGCTAAAATCGCTGCTTTTTATTTCCGTTTTAGTCTTTTGATTTTCAGTTTTTTTAATGAGAATTTTGCCGTTAAAACCCTGTCTGTATTAAACAGCCATATTGCTACATACATTGTAACTGCAGCAAAAATAATCATATATGCTATTCCGCCAAGAACAATCGGATAGTTTTGAAATATGAGGGCTTTTGAAGCAATAATCGGATGAGCAAAAGGTATAGCATATAAAAATATTTTCATTGGCAGAGAAAGCATTTCTACATCTTGAAACATTAGTAAAACATAAGGAATCATTGCTAATAAAACAATAGGCATATTCATAATGTGGGCATTTTTTGTGCTTTGGGCAAACATTCCCAATATCATAGATATTGATAGAGCAATAAGAATTGCCAGGAATAAAGAGATTCCCAAGAGGGTATAAGACAAAGGAGTCATTGTTAATCCTAAATCCTCAAGAATCGCTTTGCCGCTAGGAATAGCTGGCGTTATAGATGACATATAATATCTAAAACCTCCTAAAAAAACACCCGCCATTAAAAGAGCAACTACTGTCGCCCCAGTCATTTTTCCAATAACAATTGATGTTCTCTTTACCGGTAAAGTTAACAAAGTTTCTAAAGTTTTATTTTCTTTCTCTGAAACCATTGAAGTTACTATTGTTCCCCCCGCATAAATTATTAACATCATCAAAATAACCGGTATCATCACTGATTGAGACACAACCAAACCTTCAATTATTACTGGATTCCCAGAAACCATTTTATCTTTTACTACCACAAACTCTTTTATATTTAGAGGACTTATTATATCTCCTGGATTTTTATCAGGAAAAGCTTCTTGAATAAAATTTATTGATATTTCTCTGTTAATAGAACCTATTATTGCATTAATTGTTGCATCCGAAATCATTCCTTTCATGCTTAGTCTCTTTATTATAGAGTAAAGTTCTAAATCTACCCTTTTCTTTATTTTGATATCTTCTCCAAAATTTTCCGGGACTACCAAAAGAACTTTTGCCTCTTTTTCTTTTGCTTGCTCAATTGCTTTTTCAATATCAATTTCTGTAATTTCTGCTATTTCTATAGTTTTTTGTTGCGATAATTTATCTAAAATGCCTTTTGAGTATTGGGATTTATCTAAATCTAAAACCGCTAAATTTATTAGTTCATTGTCTTTTTCCCTAATGCCTTTCATAAAATTAGCCATTATACCAAACATAGCTATCATAAAAACCAAACCAAATATCATTTGTTTAGTCATCAATTCCTTTATTTCTTTTTTGAGAATATTGTAAAAGTTTTTCATCTTATTGCGTTGATAAACACTTCTTCGATATTTTTAGCATTATATTTGTCTTTTAATCCTTGAGGGGTGCCGGTTTCTAATATTAGCCCTTTATCTATCAAAGTAATTCTGTCGCATAAGAATTCCACTTCCAGCATATTATGAGAGGACAACAAAACCGTTGTTCCTTTTTTAACAAAGTCCTTTATTATTCCTCTTATTTCCTGGGAAATTATCACATCCAACCCCGATGTTGGTTCATCTAAAATAGCCAACTTAGGATTTATCATCAATGCCCTGGCGAGCAACAACCTTCTGCTCATTCCTTTGCTATAAGTACTTACTTTACCTTTTAGGCGTTTTCCAAGTTTAGCCAATTCTATTCCTCTCTCCATTATCTCTCTTTTTTCTTCATTGTCCTTTGAATAAAAACTAGCCATAAATTCCAAATAAGCTTTCCCTGACAGATTTTTATAAGCACCAGCTTCTTCCGGCAAATAACTAATTCTCTCTCTAACTTTGTCTGCTTTTTTAATTACATCATAGCCGAAGACCTTCACTTCTCCAGAAGTAATTTGCAGCAGTGTTGAAATAATTCGTAAAGCAGTAGTTTTTCCGGCAGCATTCGGGCCAATCAAACCAAAAATCTCTCCCTGATTTACTTCAAAAGAAATACCTTTCAGAGCCCTAAAATTCCCATAGTCTTTTATTAAATCTTTAACTTCTGTTGCTTTATTCATATAAAGTTTTTTTATATTAGCATATTTAATAAAATCAGCCAAAATTCAAATTAAACAAATAAGTTCGAACGTTGTTCGTTCCCCAGAGCTATCTAATCTGGTCGCCGACCCGAATTTTTGGTATAATTTAGTTATGAAAAAACAAACATGCATCATAGTAGCGATTATAGCGGTTATAGTTATTGTCCAATTAATTGGATTTTTAATGTCCGACACAGGTTACTTTTTTTCACCAACAATTGATGCCATCTTAGGTGGTATTGAGCTATTTGGTCTTGGTATCTGGTTAGGCGTTTCTATTGGCAAAAAGAGGAGTTGATAAAACCAGGTTCTAACATCGTTCAACCCCAGGCACCCTAATCCTGAAAATCTCCAATTCTTCCCTTATTTTTCTCCAATCAATGGTTCTGAATGCGTTCTGTATGGGGAGCATGATTTTTCAATCCTTATTTTTTAGTTGACTAATTATTTTTTAGGTGTTAGTATTATTTACATAAGATAGTCACCTAATGAAAATTTAGTCGAGTTTATTTAGGAAACTAAACTTTAGGATAAAACCTTAAAACGTTAATTAATTAATTTATATCACAATTATGGAAGGAACAATTAAAACTCTTACAGAAAAAGGATTTGGATTTATTACTGTTGATGGTGAAGACAAAGATTTATTCTTTCACAGTAACGAACTTAAGGGCGTAACCTACGAGGAGTTAAAAGTAGGAGATAGAGTGTCTTTTGAAAAAGCTGATTCTGAAAAAGGACCCAACGCAACAAACGTAACCCGCATTTAAGAATTGATTCAATAAAATCAGATAGATGAGAATCAAGCCCATTCTCGGGCTTGGTTTTTTATAAAACAGGGTTCTATCACTGTCCATCCTTTGTTAAATTGGGCATCCGAATTTCTAACTCTTTCCTAATTTCTATCCAATCCAAAGTTCTAAACATGTCCAATAGGGGGAGTTAGCTTCAGAAAATCGCTAAGAAGTCGGTTTTTTGATAGAATTAAATAGAATTATGAAAATATCAAAAGCAGAATTTGCTAAAGGTGTTATCGGGGACGATTACGGTTTGGAAGGCAATTTACCGCACATCGCTTTTTTTGGCCGCTCCAATGCAGGGAAATCAAGCGTGATTAACTCTTTAGTCGGGAAAAAAGACCTTGTAAAAACAAGCAAGATGCCGGGGAAAACACGTGAAGCGAATTTTTTCCGTATCAATGATTCTTTCTATTTTGCGGATTTTCCCGGATATGGATATGCCAAGCATTCAATATTGGAGCGCAACAAAATGATCAAAAGGATTTTTTGGTATGTGGAGTTTTCCAATGTGAGGCCCAAAGCAGTTTTCTTAATTATTGACGCTGATGTTGGTTTGACTGTCCTTGATCGGGATATGATAAAAATTCTCAAGACAAATAAACATCAAATTGTCATTATTGCAAACAAAATTGATAAATTAACTAAAGGCGCCGCGGGAAAACAGCTTTCCTCAATCCAAAAAGAAGCGCGAGATATACCTGTTTTGAGATATTCGGCTAAAACAAACGAAGGAAAAGACGAATTAACTAAAAAAATTGCGAGTTTTGTACAAAAAAAGCCCGACCGAGACGGGTTGTGCCCGAGAGTCAAAATTCTGCGTCCGGATTTTCACTGAAATACGTTCGGATTTTATCCAGGGTGCGGAGCAAATTTTTTGTTTAAAAAGCTAAGGTGTTATTGCTTTTTATTTGTTATAAGTATATACTCTAATTAGCTAAAACTATAATTAAAATTAGAAATATGGAAAATTTTAAACGAAACAATAGATCCGGCGGGAGAGGAAATAGCGGAAGATTTGCCGGCCGGAATTCAGGAAGACCAGCAATGCATAGGGCTATTTGCAGCGAATGTGGAAAAGACTGTGAAGTACCCTTTAAGCCAACTGGGGATAAACCCGTTTTCTGTAGTGACTGTTTCAGGAGCAAGAGAAATGCGGAACCGAGAAGATTCAGCGGAAAAGATTCCGGAAGATTTAATTCCGGCAATAAAAGAATGTACAAAGTGGTTTGCGACAAGTGCGGAAAGGAATGCGAAGTCCCTTTCAGGCCCACGAGTGACAAACCGATTTATTGCAGCCAATGTTTTAGCAGGGGAGGCAAAGATAAAAGTTCCGACCAAGTAAGCAAGCAATTTGAGATAATAAACGCCAAACTTGATAAAATCTTAAAAGCGTTAAGTCCCTGTATCTCTGCGGAAGCGGATGAAAAGAAAAAAACAATCAAAAAAACGGAAATTTCTAAACCCAAAAAAATAAGCAAGAGCAAAGACAAGAAGGTCATTTCTCCTAAAAAAGCAAAAGAAAAAAAGAAAAGGTTATAATATAACTAATAAAAAATAAAAGGTAAAAAAAATGGGCATAGGATGGCATAACAGAAAAAGGCTTAATAAAAAGTTAAAAAAAAGAAGAATAAAAAGAAACCAATCAAAGAAAAAGTGAAAGATAAGAGAAAATTAAGAAAATTCTACTAAATAGACTTAACATTATTTATACAAAATAGATCCTAAATTTGCTAACCTTTCTTTGATTTTATTCCAATCTATGGTTCTAAACGCGTCACGTAGAGGGAGCAGGATAGTGAGACCGTTTGGGAGACAGAGAGGCCTACTTTGAAGCTATTTTCATGACGGGTTTAGAACGTCCTAAGCCCGCATAGCACTAGGGCGACCGGAAAGATTTGACTTTAAAATTGTCCTTTGCACGGTTTTTGACAAAAATACTTGACTTTTTGTCAGCAGTAAGCTATTGTAGTAAGGTAAGTTTCTGTTAATTTTCCTTTCCTTGCATATTTATTAATTATGTAAGCTCTGAAAGAAAATAAAAACAGTGGTCGGCTTACTCATAAATAAATAGCGTAAGGAACAATTATACTTCTAGGGATATTTTTTACTACAAAATTATAATTGCAACGCAAGTTGCAATAATTCTAGAGATAATTTTCACTTTGCTCGCATTATGGCAAAAAAATTGTTTGTTGGTGGATTATCTTACGAGACCACCGAAGCGACTTTAAAAGAGACTTTTTCTCAGGCTGGAACCGTTGAATCGGCAACTGTGATTACCGATAAAATGTCCGGCCGTTCAAAGGGATTTGGTTTTGTTGAAATGTCTTCTGAAGAAGAAGCTCAAAAAGCCATTGAGATGTTCAATGGTAAAGAGATTGACGGGAAAAACGTTACAGTAAACGAAGCTAAACCTTTAGAGTCTCGTCCTCGAAGAGGTGGATTTAATCGCGGAAATCGAGACTTCGGCGGAAACCGAAGAGATCGCTGGTAAGAAAGTTGAAAAAAATCCCCTTATGGGGATTTTTTTCATTTCTGTTTGAAATTTATCGCCATTTTGGCGGTTTCAGGTGTTTCATTCAGCACAAAAGTAATCACTGTGTTCAACAGTGTTGGAAATAAAGAGGTTTTATTTGGCCCTAGGGGAGCCAAAATCAAAATTTTCTAAAAAAATATTATGACCCAAGAAGAATTTCAGGAAATTGTTGAAGAGGGGATTAAAGCAATCCCTAAAAAGTTTTTGGAAAAACTTAATAATGTTGATATTTGTATTGAGGAAGAACCCTCTCCTTATCAATTAGAAAAATTGAGAACCAAAAAAGGTTTTTTAGTTTTTGGCCTATACCAGGGAATTCCTCAGACAAAAAGGCGAGGTTACGGCCAGGTTTTACCCGATAAAATAACTATTTTTAAAAAACCCATTGAAAGGATTGCCAAATCCAGAGAGGAAATTAAAAAAGCCGTTAGAAATACGGTTTGGCACGAAATTGCTCATCATTTTGGAATGGATGAAAGAGAGGTTCGGAAAGCAGAAAAGAAGCGGAAACAATAAATGTTTAAACTGGAAGTTATCCTTTTTCTATTCTTCGGACATATTGGATCTTTTCAGTGTTGATTTCAATAATATCTCCTTCTTCGATAAACAGAGGAACATTTATTTCGGCTTCGGTTTCTAAAACAACGATTTTAGTGCCGGCTTCAGCCCTGTTACCCCTGACCCCTGGCGGGGCTTGTTTTACTTTTAACTGGATTTTTATCGGTAAAGAGATATTGATTACTTTTTCCTTAAAAATAATTCCTTCAACAATTTGGTTTGATTTTAGAAATTTATTAGCAGAGCCAATTTGTTCTTTGGTTAACTTAAATCTATTAGAGGAATCATTTTCTTTGCAAAAAACAAATTTTTCGCGGTGAGAATATAAAAATTTAGCTTTTATTCTTGAGATTTCCGCTGTTTCAAAAGTATCCGAAGGGTGAAAGGTTTTTGAAATTATATTGCCGCTAACTAAATTTTTCAGTTTTGCCTGCAATACTGAATGACCTCTTGCTTTAAACATAGAAGAGGCCTCAATTATTTGATGAGGTTGATTATTAAGAATAATTTGTTTTCCTTTTTTTAATTCAGAGTAGGGGATTGAAGTCATGATGTCCTCTTAAAAATTCATTTATCTCCATTGGTTTTTTACTCTCCATTTGGAGTTTTTCAATAATTAAATAGCCCTTTCCGCATTTAACTGCAAATTTATCTTTAGGAAATTTTTCAACTGCCTCAGCTTCTATAATCTTTATTCTTTTTCCTTTCCAAAAAAAGAAGCTTCCGGGCCAAGGATAAAAAGCCCTAATTTGTCTTTCAATTTCTTGGACTGGCTTTGACCGGTTAATTTTTCCATCCTCTTTTTTTATGATTTTTGTATAAGTTGCTTTGGATTCGTCTTGGGGTTGGGGCTTGATTTCGCTATTTATCCATTTGGGGATTGTTTTAACTAATAATTCAATACCTAATTCAGCTAATTTTTTACTTAATTTTTCGTAAGTAATTTTGGTTATTGGGATTTCCCATTCTCGCTGAGCGAGAATGGGTCCGTAGTCTATCTTCTCATCCATTAAAATTATTGTTAGACCTGTTTCTTTGTCGCCATTTAAAATAGTTGTTTGGATAGGAGAAGGGCCTCTATATTTTGGTAAAAGAGAAGGGTGAATGTTTAGGCAGCCAAATTTTGGGATTTCTAAAATTTCTTTTGGCAAGATTTGCCTGTAGGCAGCTAAAATTATTAAATCTGGTTTGATACTTGATACTTGATACTTGATATTTGATACTTTTATAGGTTGTAAGAAAGGAATTTCATATTTTTCAGCAATAATCTTTACCGGCGGGGGAGATAAAACTTGCTTCCTGCCAGCCGGTTTATCGGGAGCGGTGATAACCAAAATAGGCCTATAATTATTTTTAATAAGTCCTTCTAAAATAATCGCCCCGAATTTTGGGGTTCCTAAAAAGACAATTTTAGGTTTTGTTATTTTTTGTTCATTGTTCATTTGACAATTCGCCATTCAACATCCGATTTTTTGCCGGCAAATTCTAACCATTGGCCGCTCTCATCAATAACATACCATTTCTTCTTGGTCTCTGACCAAACCATTGGGTTCCCTTGAAAAAAAGGTTTTTTCACAATTTCTTTGGGCTTTAATCTATCTAATTCCAGCCATTTTTTAAAAACAGTTTCAATAGCATAGTCCAAATCTCTTGATTTCGCCCATTTGGCAACCTTATCAATTGCTTGTTTAGCTTTTTCTATATTGCCGGCCAATTCCAAAAGTTGTTTGGCGGGTTTGGTATAACGGGAATAGATTATTTTTCTTTTTCTAGCGTTTCGTTTGATTTCGTCTAAACTTAATCCTTTGGTTTTAAAATAATAGGTAACAATCTGGCGAATGGCTGTTTCCTCTTTTAATGCTTTGTAATATTTAATTTTCCCGGTTTTTAAGTATTCTTCAATTTTCTTAGCAATGCTTTTACCCACTCCTTGAATTTCCTCAAGGCCTTTAAGACCTTTCTTTTTATAAATCTCGGCAACATCTTTTCCTAAACCCTTTAAAGAATCAGCAGCTTTTTTATAAGCTTTTGGCTTGAAAGCCACCCCTTTTATATTCAAATATTCTTCTATCTCGTATAATAATTTAGCAATTTTTTTATTCATATTTTTCAACGCTAAATTTAATTCAAGAATATATATTTTATATACCTTAGCGAATCAAGGTTCTGCCGAAGGCAGGTTCTTATAAATTATTAATTTTTTCTATTCTTTATGTATATTTCTTTACTGTAAAACGATAAATTACTATATTTTCTTTTTTTGGGTCAATTCCTCCTTTTTGACAGGCAATAGAAACCTGTTGCTCAACTGTATCTACTCCATCCAAATCTGGGAGCAAAAGCCCAGATTTAGGCGAAGTATGTCCATTAAACACAACATCGGTTCCGCCAGGACTCCGACCCGTCCGCCGCCTTCCCTCATGGCTCCTAGAAATAGGCACTGTTTTTATTATTATACCGTATTTTTTAGGGTCAAGTTCTTTTATGTCTTTTACCAATTCTGGTTCATTTAAAATATAAACTGTATAAGAAAGATAGGGAAGTTCCTCTTTTTGAATTGGCCCAAAGCGATAATCTTCAATAGCGGCGGCAATAGCATTATAAATGATTTCCTGAGCGATATTCTCTTTAGTTGGTAAATAAGTGCCAATACAACCTCGAAGCTGTTCTTGTTTCTCAATTGTAACAAAAACACCGGATTTTTCCTTCAAAAATTCTTTTGGCAAGTTTTCAGGAGGCGAAATAATCTTCTTTTTCCCAATATAATTTTCTACTGCTGATTTGACAAGTAAAATGTAGGAGTTCATATTTACTGGGTTATCTCAATACTTGTTTTATTCTTTCAGCTTCGTTTTCTACTACTTTGCCGTCGTATTCTCCGGCGTGGTCATGAGCTGTTTTATACACAGGTCTTTTCTGGTCTAAATGAAGGTTAAAAATTATTTCGTCTTTTTCTATATCAATTTTCAAATAAAGATGAAATCTGGGATACCCGCTTCTTTCCAATGGTCGAATAAAAGATAGTTCAAATTCTTTTTGTTGTAGAAAATAATAACCGGCTCTTCTCATTAGGGTTACAGGATTTTCTTTTAAATGATTTTTAATAATAAATTGCATAAAACATTTTATAATAATTTAAAGTTTACAACTAAATATCCAACCCCGAAAGGACCTTGGTAAGATAAAATTTCTGGCAGCCAATTTATTCCCGCTTCTTCTAAAATTCCTAAAAGAAAAGAAAAAGAGCGCAAGCCGCATTCTCCAGCTTCTGGATACATTTCATCTAATTTTAGAAAATTTTCAATATCTTTTTCTTTTAAAAACTTAATCAGAGCTTGGTCAAATTTAGGGCCTTGAGGATTAAAACCGTAAGGACCATCTTCTTTTAAACAGTGGGAGAGATCGCCAGAAGCAATTAAGGCGTAGTTTAATTTACGAGACCCGACCTCGTAACGAGGTCGGGTCTCGTTTTTAAGTTTTTTGTAAACTTTTTTGCCTTTTTCAAAATAAGATTTTGGAGATTCTAATCCAGTTAAATACGTTTTTATTTCTCCTTTAAAATCTTTTGCTAAAAAATAAAGAGGAACATTAAACCCCCAATCAAGATGAGGAGAAGAGATAATTATTGCGTCGGGATTTAGTTTCATTAATTTTTCTCCCAAAAATTCCAGGCTTTTAATAGTTTTTTCAAGTTCCTCTCTATCTTTTTCTGAGCCGACTGAAGGTAAGAGGAGAGGGGGGTGAGGGGATATAGCTGCGAAAACAATTTTTGTCATAATATTCTAATATAATATTCTAGTATTCTTGAGAACTTGAGAATATAATTTATTTTAAGATTAAATTTAAATCTTCGCCGCACTTTGCACATTTCCCATTTTTGTCATAACGGGAAATTTGATATCCAATTCTGTTAATCATTTTTGTTTTGCATTTGGGGCAAAAAGTGTCTTCTGATTCTATTCCAGGGACATTGCCAGTATAAACATATTTCAAGCCGGCTTTTTCCCCGATATTAAATGCTTTTTTTAAGGTCTCTATTGGAGTATCAGCTAAATCTTGGAGTTTCCAGGAAATTGCTCCGCAAAATTGGCTAACATGCCAGGGAGTTTCTGAGCCAAGTTCATTTTTTATAAAGTTAGCAATATTTTTAAAAATTTCTTCTGAATCATTTAGAGTTGGAATAACCAAAGTTGTCACCTCAACCCAGATTTTTTTATTTTTTAACCGTTTTAGAATATTTAAAACTGGCTCTAGTTTTCCTCCACAATATTTCCGGTAAAATTCATCAGAAAAACTTTTTAAATCAATATTAGCAGCGTCTAAATAAGGAGAGATTAAACCAAATAATTCTTTTGACCAAAATCCATTACTAACCCAATTATTTTTTAACCCCTCTTTTCTGGCTAATTTCATTGTATCTAAAGCATATTCTGAGAAAATCGCAGCTTCGGTGTAGGTATAGGAAATGCTTGGTAGATTTCTTTCTTTGGCAATTTGAACAATTTTTTCTGGAGAGATTTCTTCTCCCACAATTTTCCCGGTCAGCTGGGGCATTTGAGAAATATCATAATTCTGGCAGCTCCCGCATTTGAAATTACAACCAACCGTTGCTATAGACAATGATTGTGTTCCAGGCAAAAAATGGAAAAAAGGTTTCTTTTCAATTGGGTCAACATTTAAAGCACAGGCCTTTCCATAAACCAAAGAATAAAGTTTACCATTCTGGTTCTCCTTTACGCCACAAATTCCTCTTTTTCCTTCCTCAATAGCACAATAATGAGCGCAGTTCTGACATTGAACTTTTCTATTGGGTAGTTTTTTATAGAGATAAGCTTCCTTCATCACGCTTTAATTTTAACTTTTTTTATGATAAAATTCAATTGATATTATGAAACAAAGACGTCGAGTTTTCATTGCTATAAATTTACCAGAAAACATAAAAAAGAAACTGGCAGAATATCAGAGGAAATGGCCAGAATTACCTATCAGGTGGACCAAACCAGATAATATTCATATTACTTTAGTCTTCTTGGGATATATCAGAGATGAAGAGCTTTTAGAGATTTCCAAAATTATCAAAGAAGTGGCCTCCCAACGTTCTTCATTTTCAGTTAATTTAAATAATATTTGCTATGGTCCGCCTAAAAAAATGCCGCCCAGAATGATTTGGGGAGTAGGGGCAAAGTCCGCTGAATTCGCCTCCTTAAGAGATGATTTAGATAAATTATTATTAGATTCAGAAAATACCAATTTTTCTTCAGAGAAGAGAGAATTTTTTCCTCATATTACCTTGGGGAGAATTAGAAAATGGGAATGGCAGCGAATTGAGCCCGAAGAAAGGCCAGAAGTTAATGAAGAGATAAATTTAATTTTTTCAGTGGATTCAATAGAAATGATGGAAAGTGTATTAAAAAAAACAGGACCAGAATACACCATACTTGAATCAGTTCCATTGGGCTGATTTAGATACTAATATTCAAGGTCGGGTGTTCAAGGTTGGGTCTTGAACATATAATTTTATTTTATTTATGAAAATACATTTTATTGGAATTGGGGGTATAGGTGTTTCGGCTCTTGCTCAATATTATTTGGCAAAAGGTCATAAAGTCAGTGGTTCTGATTTAGTTTCATCTGAAACTACTGATTTTTTAAAGAAAAAAGGAGCTAAGCTTTTTATTGGAAATCATCAGGGAAAAAATCTGCCAAAAGATGTTGATTTAGTAATTTATAGTCCGGCAATTTCAGAAAGTAACCCCGAACTTCTAAAAGTTCGCAAGTTACAGGTTTTGAGTTACCCCCAGGCATTAGGAAAGCTAACAAAAGAATATTTTACAATCGCTGTTTCCGGAACTCACGGAAAGAGTACCACTACTGCAATGATTTCTTTGATTTTAATAAAGGCAGGGCTTGATCCTACGGTAATTATTGGCACTAAATTGAAAGAATTTGGTCAAACTAATTTTAGAATAGGAAAGAGTAAGTATCTTGTTATTGAGGCAGATGAATGGCAGGCCTCTTTTTTGAATTATTGGCCTCAGATTATTATTTTAACCAATATTGAAAGAGAACATTTGGATTACTATAAAAATTTAAATCATATTCTGAGAACTTACCAGAAATTTATCGGTCATTTGTCTAAAGATGGAGTATTAGTAGTGAATGGAGAAGACAAAAATATCTCAAAACTCAAATCGAAGCCTACGGCTCGTCTACGACAGCAGAACTCAAAACCACAACTCAAAACTCAAAACTATAGTTTAAAGCAAAAAGAGGCGGAGAAATTAAGGAAAATTTTGAAAGTGCCAGGCGAACATAATGTTTACAATGCCTTAGCTGCTTTGAGCGCGGCTCGGGCTTTGAAAATTCCAGATAAAATTTCATTTAAAGTGCTCTCAGAATATAAAGGCGCCTGGCGACGTTTTGAAATAGAAAAAGCAGAAATTAGCAATAAGAACCTCTCGCTTCGCTCGAGAACCTTGAATGTTTTCCTCGCTATGCTCGGAAAGCCATTGTCTAAAAAGATTACCATTATTTCTGATTATGCTCATCATCCAACCGAGATAGAAGCTACTTTAAGAGCTGTCAGAGAGAAATTTCTTTACCCGCCCAAATTTTCTGGAAGAAAATTTAGGCGGTCAGGTAAAAAAATTTGGTGCATTTTTCAGCCTCATCAATATCAAAGAACATTTTATCTTTTTCAGGATTTTGTTAAAGTTTTTAGAAAAAACCCAATTGACAAATTGATTATCACTGATATTTATGATGTAGCCGGCAGAGAAAAAAAGAAAACAAAAAAGAAAGTGAGTTCAAAAAAAATGGTTGAAGCAATTGACAGACCTCAAACAATTTTTTTATCAAAAGAAAAAATAATAAATTATTTAAAAAGAAATTTAAAAGGCAGGGAAGTGGTAATAATTATGGGAGCAGGGGATATATACAAGTTGAGCGAGCGACTAGCAAGCGAAACCGAGCGCCCAAAGCATTGAACGCTCGTTCCTCACTCGCTGCCGCTCGCTTGGAGTTTTCCACTTAATAACTTGACAAAAATTAAACAAAAAAGCGATAATGAAATAAGCCCGACAGACCGGGCTAGGTCGAGAGAAATAAAATATTAATAAAATTTAAAAAAATCTATGACAACAACAATTATTTGGATAGTGGTAGCAGTTGTAGCAGTCGGAATAATAATTTATCTTCTATCCGGGAAAAAAGGCAAGAAAGGGGGTCCTACCGCGCCGCCAACACCGCCAACACCGCCAACACCGCCAGAGGGTCCAACGATGTAACTTTTATTACAAAAGTAATTTGTTCTAAAAAAATGCTCGTCTTTTGACGAGCATTTTTTTAGATAACCTTCCTCGTAGGCTTTTACTCTGTTATCAAATACAAAAGTTTGCTATTATGAATAAAAAAGAAATTGGAAATTGGGAAATCCTAATTTCAAGTTTTAAATTTCTAATTTCAAAAACGTATGACCAAAACATCAAAAACAATTATTTGGCTTATGACAGCCATTATCATCATCGGGGGAATTTGGTATGGCGTGGGTAGGAAGCCGGCGGAAAAAGAAGTGATTAAAATCGGAGCAATTTTGCCATTGAGTGGAGCCGCTACTTCTCAAGGAGAAAGCGAGAGAAAAGCCATAGAAATGGCAGTTAAGAAGAAAAACGCCCAAGGTGGAATTGATGGTAGAAAAATAGAAGTAATATTTGAGGATGACGCTACATCAAACAGTCCTTCTAATGCTACAGGAATTATTAAGAAGCTTATTTATATTGATAAAGTACAGTTTATTATTGGACCTGGAATGAGTTCAGAAATAGAAGCTGTAGCTCCAATAGTTAATCAAAAAAATATCGTTATGATAGCTTTTGGCGCTGTAACTTCTCCATTTTCCAGGTTTGGTAGAAATGTTTTTACTTCTTCTGCCACATTTGCCTTAGAAAGTTATAAAATGGCTGAATTTATCGGGAAACAGAATTTTGGAAAGATAGCTTTCATTTCCGTAAATGCTGAAGCAGGATTAGAAATTAAGAAAGTTCTAGAGGAAGAATTACCTAAATATAATAGCGAATTGATAAGTACTGAATTAATAAATCTCGGGATGATAGATTTTAAAACTAATCTCTTGAAAATAAAAGAACAAAATCCAGATGCCCTTTATGTCTTTCATATTCCAGCATTGCTCGGGATAATTACTAAACAGACAAAAGAATTAAGCATAGAAGTCCCTATTTTGACTTTCCACAATATTGAGGACCCCTCAGCAAAGACTACTGGGGGAGATTCTTTAGAAGGGGTAATCTATACGTCATCCGTTAGAAGCGAAATTGGTAAAAAATTCTTCACAGATTTTGAGCAAGAATATGGTTCTGAACCAAATATTTTTTCTGACTCAGCTTATGATGCAGTAAATCTTATTATTGAAGCAATTGAAGCTAAAGGATTAGAGATAGATAAAATTCGAGAATATTTAGAAAATATTAAAGATTACCAAGGAGCTACCGGAATCATTAGCTTTGACGAAAATAGAGACGTTAAACAAGATTATATAATCAAAACAGTTAAAAACGGCCAGTTTGTGCCGTATGGAGAGTAAACATTCGAATTATGATGTGAATTATATGCGAATTATAATGCGAATTTTGAAAAGCCCGCCTGCGGCGGGCTTTTTCGTTTGGAAGAAGGGCAAATTTATGATAATCTGAAACAATATGATAGTTACACAATTATTGATAAATGGAATTATTGCTGGGTCAATTTATGCTTTGGTGGCAGTGGGTTTTTCGCTGATTTATGCCACAAATAGATTTGTTCATTTTGCTCATGGTGGTTTTGTTACTGTGAGCGCTTATTTAATTTATACTTTTTTTAGTCTTTGGGGATTAAACTTCTATGTTTCAGCCCTTTTAACTATCATCGTCGCTGGATTCTTAGGTTGGTTGGTTTATAAATTAGTTTACACGCCCTTAAAGAAAAGAAAGGCGTCAAATGCCGTTCTTTTGATTGCTTCAGTGGGACTTTTGATTTTATTAGAGAACTTAATGCTTTTGATTTTTGGCGCTGATGTTAAATCATTAGGATACATTAAAATCAAAAAGGGAATTGAGATTCTGGGAGGAATAATTACGCCTCTACAAATAGTAATTGTTGTATTGGTAGTTGTTTTGCTTTTAATTCTCTGGTTTTTTATGAAAAAAACTCGTTTAGGCAAGACAATGAGAGCTGTGGCTGATAATCCTAACTTATCTAATATTATTGGGATTAATGCTAAAAGAATCTGTTATTTAAGTTTTATTATTGGAACAGCCTTAGCTGGAATTGCTGGCATTTTAGTGGCTTTAGAACAAAACATTGAGCCAATTATGGGAACAGGATTAATGATTAAAGGTTTTACCGGCGCAATTATTGGCGGTGTAACTTCTGTGCCAGGATCCGTTCTTGGTAGCTATCTCCTCGGATTAGTTGAAAACTTTGGCATCTGGTTTTTACCATCTGGCTACAAAGACGCTATTGCCTTTGTGCTATTGTTCATCTTTTTGCTTTTTAAACCAACCGGCATCTTAGGATTAAGAGGAAAATATAAAGAACAAAAAGTATGATAGAAGCGTATTTCATCCATCTTTTAATAATCATTGGCATTTATATCATCTTAGCCACCAGTTTGAATTTAGCTCTTGGTTATACTGGTTTGCTTAATTTGGGACATATTGCCTTTTTTGGCATTGGTGCTTATGTTTCAACCCTGCTGAGCGTAAATACTTCTTTGCCCTTTTTGCTGATATTTATTCTTGCCGGTTTTGTGGCTTCTATTTTTGGTTATCTTTTAATGCTGGCTACCAACAAGCTTAGGGGTGATTATTTGGCTTTGGCAACTTTGGGATTTAACTTTGTTATTTATTCTTTGTTTTTAAATTGGACATCATTGACCCGTGGTCCTTTGGGCATTCCCGGAATTCCAAAACCATCTATCTTTGGTTTTGTATTTCAATCCAATTTGTCTTATTTAATCTTTGTAGCAGTGATTGCTTTTTTAGTGGTTGGTTTTCTTCATCTTTTACTTAAATCTTCTTATGGAAAATTATTAGAGGCAGTTAGAGATAATGAATTAGCTTGTAAAGTTTTGGGTAAGAATACTTTTAAGATGAAGTGGCAGGCAATGGCTGTTTCAGCTTTTTTCGCTGGCATTGCCGGGTCGCTCTACGCCCATTATATCACTTTTATTGACCCTTCCAGTTTTTCCCTTTATGAAATAATTTTAATTTTAACCATTGTTTTAGTTGGCGGATTAGCAACTCTAAAGGGTTCTATTGCAGCTACTGTTATTATTTTACTTATTCCTGAAGTTCTAAGATTTTTCGCTCTGCCTTCTTCAATTCTCGGTCCTGCCCGCCAAATCATTTACGCTCTACTTTTAATCCTAATTTTAATGTATCGCCCAAGAGGATTATTTGGTAAGGTTGACCTTGGGTGAGGATTTTAAAAACCATGAAAAAATCAATCATCATTTGGATTATTATCATAATTGTTATAATCGGAGTAATTGCTGTTGTGAATTATAAAAAACCGGTTCCGCGAGAAAAAGAAAAATTAGAAGTTGCCATTATTATTCCGCTTACCGGCCCCGCTTCTCCAACGGGTGAAGATTTCTTAAATGGGCTGCTTTTAGCACAGGAAAAATTTAATCCCGATATAATTTTACATGTAGAGGATAGTAAATCTAATGCTAAAGATGGAATTACAGCCCTGAAAAAACTTCTAGATACAAAAGACATCGACGTGATTGTTTCTTTGCAAAGCGCGGTTGTTATCCCTCTTCTTAGTGTAGCGGAGCAATATGGGAAGCCTTTAGTCGCCACAGCAATTGCTCAGGACGAATTTGCTCAAAAAAGTAAAAATGCCTTTCGTTTATTCCCACCTGCGAGACAATACGCAGCTATGGCAGCAGAGTTTGCAGATAAGATGGGTTTCAAAAATGTTTCAATTTTGACTATTCATGATGAGTACGGAGAATCTATAAGAGAACATTTCAGGGAAAATTTTAAAGGAAACATCCCTCATGAAGAAAACTTTGAAATACCAGAACGGGATTTTAGAACTATTTTAATCAAAATTTCAGATTCTGAAGCGGTCTACTCTGTTGGTTATAATATTCATTATGTTAGCTTATTCAGACAGCGCGAAGAATTAGGCAAAGACATTATTTTTATATCCAACCAAAACATGACGAGTAATTTTGTTAGGATAGAGGTTGGCAACTTATTAACGAATGCATATGCAACCGTGCCTGAATCAACATTAGTTAATGAAAAAACAAGAGAATTTGTGGAGGAATATAATAAAAAATTTGTTCAGGAGCCCGACTGGGGCGCTCCCTTTGGATACGATATGTTGTTGGTGCTTGATGCTATACAAAAGAATGAAAAAAATCCCATTGATGCCCTTCATGAAATTAAAATTGATGGTCTGAATGGGCACATCTTCTTTGATGAAGATGGTGAAGCCAATATCCCGCTTGTGATTGTTGAAGCCGAAAACGGAGTTATTAAAGAAGTCAAAGAATAATATGCTTAAAATTCAATCTATTTCTAAAAACTTTGATGGGACGCAGGCGTTGAAATCCTGTTCTTTTGAGATTCCGAAAAACAAGATTACTGCTTTGATTGGGCCAAATGGGGCGGGGAAGACTACTCTGTTGGATATTATTTCTGGAATAGTTAAAGGGGATAATGGGAAGATAATTTTTCAGGGAAATAATCTCACTCATTTTCGGCCCTATAAGATTTCAAACCTTGGGATTAGTAGAACTTTCCAGCAGGTGGAATTGTTTAAAAACCTGACCATTCAGGACCATCTTTTAATGCCCCAGGACAATCAGGATACCAGAATGTTTTTCAATGTAGCTGGCCTAAACAGAATAGAAAAAGAAAAAATGGATAAGATTAAAAGTATTTTAGATAAATTAGAATTAGGCAAACCATTAGAAACAATTGCTACTGATTTGAGCTATGGCCAGAGGAAATTGCTGGATTTAGCCATTGCTCTGTTAAAACCCCATCAACTTTTACTGCTTGATGAACCAGTAGAAGGAGTTAGTCCTCAAATTAGAGAAAAGATTAAAGATATTTTAGAAGAATTAAAAGCCAAAGGCGAAACAATTTTAATCATTGAACATGATATCGATTTTGTTATTAAAATAGCTGATTGGATAGTAGTTTTGGACAATGGCGAAGTTCTGTGGCAAGGCCAACCAGAAGAAATAAGGCAGAGGCCTGAAATTATAGAGGCCTATTTAGGGGAATAAATACCATGCTTCAAATTAAAAACCTAAATGCTGGTTACGAGGATTTACCAGTGCTAAAAAATGTCAGCATAGAGATAAAGGCCGGAGAAATTGTGGCTTTAATGGGGCCCAACGGCGCCGGCAAATCAACTTTACTCAAATCAATTTTTAACCTGACTAAGATTACTTCAGGAGAAATTTTATTTGAAGGCAAAAATGTTATTGGACTTAAACCCTATCAGCTTACTGGTATGGGCATTTATTATCTTCCGCAAGGAAGAATAAATTTTACTGGCATGACAGTCCAAGAAAATTTACAAATGGGAATACTTCAGAAGGGCAGGGAAGTAATCAACAGGAATTTAAAACAGGTCTATCGGCAATTCCCTGTTTTAGAAGAAAAACAAAACAAATATGCTTATACCTTAAGCGGCGGCCAACAGCAAATGTTGGCTTTGGCCAGAGTTTTAATGCAAAACCCAGAGTTATTATTACTTGATGAACCATCTTTAGGATTAGCGCCAAAACTGGTAAAAGAAACTTTTGCCAGAATTAAAGAACTAAATCAGAAATTCAATATCACTATTTTAGTTGTAGAACACAATATTAAAAGCGTTTTAGACATTTGCAATCGCGGTTATTTAATGAGAGGAGGCGAAATTATTATTTCTAACACTGCTCAAAAACTAAAAAGTCCAGAAATTATGGACAAAGTATTTTTCGGCGAGGAATAATTATAAAAAAATAAAAAATGGAGCCCAAAACAAAAAAACCAATAATCGCTGGGCTTTTTTGTTTTTAGTTTATATTAATAGTCGTACATTCTATTTGTAATAGTGAGTGCTATTTTTTGTTATTTTATCAAAAGATAAACTTTTGTCAAAAAACAGAAAAAATACCAGTTTTGCTATTTTCAAATTAAGAAAAGTTTTCTATAATTACAAGTGAGGGAGAAATGCAAAAATTTATTTTTGGATTTCAACCGAACGTAGTAATTATGCAAATAATTTGCCATAATGAAAACAATGAAAAGAGTTCTTAATATAGAAACAATTGAATATCTTAGCAAACAGATTAAAGTTTGTGGATGGGTCCATTCAATAAGGTCGCATGGGAAGATTATTTTTATTGACCTTCGGGACAGGAGCGGGATTGTTCAGCTGATTTGTAGATCGGATATTGCTAAAGAAATTCGGCCAGAGTGGGTGCTTGAAGCGCTCGGAAAGGTTTCAAAACGGCCTTCCAAAATGATAAATCCAAAAATCAAAACAGGCAAAATAGAGATAATGGTTGAGGAGATAAAAATATTATCTAAGGCAAAGACCTTACCTTTTTCTGTTGAGGATGATGGATACCGGATAAATGAAGAAAAAAGAATGAAATACCGCTATTTGGATTTGAGAAGAGAAAGGATGAAAAAGAATTTAATGATGCGTCAAAGGGTTATTCAATTTATCAGGGACTTTCTTCAAAAAGAGGATTTTATTGAAGTAGAGACCCCAATTTTGACTAAATCAACTCCAGAAGGTGCCAGAGACTTTATAGTCCCTTCAAGATTAGAGCCGGGAAAATTCTATGCTTTGCCTCAATCGCCCCAACAATACAAACAACTTTTACAAGTAGCCGGTATTGAAAAATATTTTCAGATTGCTCGTTGCTTTAGAGACGAAGACCTTCGAGCTGATAGACAGGCCGAATTTACTCAATTGGACTTGGAAATGTCTTTTATGGGCCAAAAGGAAATTTTAGATTTGACGGAACGACTTCATATAGCTCTGGTTAAGAAATTATTTCCTGAAAAGAAAATTCAAAAAATTCCTTTCCCCAGAATTTCCTATGCCAGAGCAATGGAAAAATATAAAATTGATAAACCAGATTTAAGAAAAAGTAAAGATAATCCTGATGAATTAGCTTTTGCTTTTATTGTTGACTTTCCAATGTTTGAATGGAAGGGGGGGGAAAAGAGATGGGATGCTGTTCACCATCCATTTACTCGGCCCCAAGTTGACGACATAAATAAGATCAAAAAAAATCCCGAGAAAATTTTGGCTCACCAATATGATTTTGTTTTAAATGGCTCTGAAATTGGCGGAGGGAGTTTGAGGTCCTACAAACCAGAGATTTTGGAGGCGGTATTTGAGGTTATGGGTCATAAAAAAGCAGAAATTCACCAGAAATTTGGTCATTTATTAGAGGCGTTTGAATATGGTGTTCCGCCTCACGGCGGGATTGCTTCAGGACTTGATAGATTTTTAGCTATTTTATTTAATGAGCCGAATGTCAGAGAGGTTATTGCTTTTCCCAAGACCGGGGACAGTAGGGATTTAATGATGGGAGCGCCGGCTGAAGTATCAGAAGAGCAGCTAAAAGAATTGAATATAAAAATAATAAAAAAGAAAAAATCAATATAATATCAACGAGTCTATCAACGAGGCCCGTCCTCGTTGATAAATAATGATAAATGATGATGAGAACAAAAATTTTCTTAATTTCTTTTATTTTAAGTTTAGCTTTCTGGTGGGGGATAAATAGTTTGGTAGAGAATTTAGAAGATTTTTTATTTTGGCAGGAAATATCTAAACAGCCGGGAATATTTACTGCCAAGGCAAGTCAACAAATTCCTAGAAACGAAGTAGAGAGATTAAGGTTTGAAAGACTACAAACCGAATTAAAAAATTTAAAAATTGAGGCCAAAGCTGCAATTTCGGTTTTGATAAATGGTAATGGAGAGGAAAGAATTCTTTTTGGAAAAAATACTGACCAGAGATTATCAATTGCTAGTTTGACCAAATTAATGACCGCCCTTATTGTTCTGGAAAATTATGACCTTTCAAGAGAAATTACGATTTCTAAAGAAGCTATTAACCAGCCGGGGGATTTTGGGAAATTAGAAGCAGGAAAGAATTTTCCGGTGAGATATTTACTTTATCCCTTATTAATAGAATCAAGCAATGATGCTGCTTTCTCTTTAGCCAATGATTACGAAGAGATGACAGAAGAAAAATTTGTTGAGTTGATGAATTTGGAAGCCCAAAAAATGAATCTGGAGAATACTTTTTTTGTTAATTCTACCGGTATTGACCCCAAGGAACCGGAAACCGAAATAAACAATGAGACGTTTAACGTCTCATGTGAGGGAAATTATTCAACTGCTGCTGATTTGGTTAAATTTACTAAAGAATTATTTAAAAAACCCTTAATTTGGGAAATTCTTTCTACCCCGGAATTTAATCTTTATGGACCAAAACTTATTAATACTAATGAGCTTTTAGAAGAATCTCTCGGTTGGTCGAACAGAATTATTGGAGGGAAAACCGGCGAAACCCCTCAAGCTAATGGTTGTTTTCTTTTAGTTCTTAAAACCCCTCAATCAGATTACTTAATAAATATAGTTTTGGGTTCAAACGACCGCTTTGGAGAAATGCGAAAATTATTAAATTGGCTGGAGAAAAAAGAAGAAGTAAACCCCGTTAGAGATTCCGAGAGTAGAGAAGAAGCACAGAAAAAGGGTATCTCTAACGGGGCAAAAACTTTTGACCCGGCTTTATTGGAGTGGGAAGAGATAACCTCTAATGCTCCCTGGTCTCCAAGAGACTCCCATGGTACTGTAGTTTTTCAAAATAAAATTTGGTTAATGGGAGGATTAAATGGAAATGGGTTTCAAGATAAAAATGGCAATGTTCCTTATTGGAGAGTACCTCATTATAGTGATGTTTGGTCTTCAAAAGACGGAAGAAATTGGCAGCTTGTTACTAAAAATGCTCCCTGGGGTAAAAAAAGGTCAATGCAAGCCATAGTTTTTAAAAATAAAATCTGGTTAATTGGGGGCTGGGGACCGGAAATTGGATATTCAAATGATATCTGGGTTACAGAAAATGGAATTGATTGGGAAAAGATAGAACCAAAAGGAGAATTACCGGCAGTGGAAGGAGACCAGTTAGTTGTTTTTGAAGACAAATTATGGTTAATTGGCGGAGTAAGATACGACGAAAGAAAGGAAAAAAATTATGTTTGGGTTTCTGAAGACGGCATTAATTGGACTGAAGCTACTGAAAGAGCGCCTTGGTCGCCGAGATGGGATCATACGGTAACCGTATTTAAAAATAAATTGTGGCTTATTGGCGGTATGAATTTAGAGGGAGAAATTTACCAGGATGTCTGGAGTTCTCAAGATGGGAAAAATTGGTTATTAGTTACCGATAATCCGCCTTGGCGGGGGAGACAAGGGCATGGCTCGGTAGTTTTTCAAAATAAAATTTGGATTATTGGAAGACTTAATGGCAAAAGTACTGGTGGAGATAATGATGTTTGGTATTCAGAAGATGGTTATACTTGGGGAAAAACCCAAAAAAATGCTCCCTGGTTAGGCAGGGAAGATATTGGGGTTTTGGTCTTTAAAGATAAGATATGGGCATTAGGAGGAATGGATGGTAACTCGGAATGGAAAAATGATATTTGGTTTTCAATTTTCTCTCCTTAATTTTTAAAATGGCAGTGTTTAAGTTGAGGATTTAAACATTATTCCTAAGGTTATGCCGGAAATTACCATAAATGTTATTAAAATTTTTTTTCTGGGAGCAGTTGCTTTTATTTTAGCTTTTTGGTTAACTCCGATTTTAACCCATTTTTTATATAAACATAAACTCTGGCGTAAAGAAGTTAGAACTAAATCAATAGATGGAAAAGAACTTCCTTTTTTTCAAAAATTTCATGGCAAAGGAGAAACTAATATCCCAAGGTTTGGAGGACTACTTATTTGGGGGACTACTTTGATTTTAGCTATTTCTTTCTTTTTGCTTTCAAAGACTAATATCTGGTGGTTTCAAAGATTAAATTTTTTAAGCAGGTCCCAGACCTGGCTGCCTCTTTTTGCTTTGGTTATAGCTTCTTTGGTTGGATTATTAGATGATATTTTGCAAGTTTTTGGCTCGCCCTTCCAAGTTTTTTTTCGAAAAATTTGGGAGGGTAAAGGAAAATATATTGGCGGCGGCTTAAAATTAAGATATCGCCTAATTTTGGTTGCTTTAATTGGATTAATTGGTGGCTGGTGGTTTTATTTTAAATTGGGCTATACTGCTATTCATATTCCAGCCAACGGCGACTTTTTAATTGGGGCTTGGTACATCCCTTTCTTTGTTCTGGTAATGCTCGCAACTTATAGCGGAGGAGTGATTGACGGCTTGGACGGCTTGGCTGGAGGGGCTTTTGCTTCAATTTTCGCTGCCTTTGCTGGAATTGCTTTATTCAAAGGACAAATTGATATCGCTGCTTTTTGTGTTGTAATTGTGGGAGCGATTTTGGCTTTTTTATGGTTTAATATCCCTCCAGCCAGATTTTATATGGGAGAAACAGGAATATTGGGACTTTGCTGCGCTTTAACCGTAATAGCTTTTTTAACTAATTCTGTTTTGGTTTTGCCGATAATTGGGTTTTTATTGGTTATTGAATCTGGTTCAGTGATTCTTCAACTTCTTTCAAGAAAGATTCGTCATAAGAAACTTTTTCTGGCCGCTCCTATCCATCATCATTTTGAAGCCAAAGGCTGGCCTCATTATAAAATCACAATGAGGTTTTGGGTTATCGGCGTTGTGATGGCGATAATAGGCGTTGCCATAAGATTATTAGGCTAATAATAATTATGTTCAACACCCGACGTTGAACACCCGACCTTAAACACTTAAAAACGGCTCACTGCGTAGCGAGCCGTTTTGTTTTGACCAAAAAGAGAAAATAAAGTAAAATTAAAGCAATGATAGGGATTTTTGATTAAACTCTATGAAATTGTTCAAAGATAAAAAAGTAACCGTAATGGGACTGGGATTGCACGGCGGTGGAGCAGGAGTGGCTAAATTTTTCTCTAAGCAAGGGGCAAAAGTTTTAGTAACCGACCTTAAGACAAAAAAGCAATTAAGAGAATCTCTCCAGAAACTCAAAGACCTGCCTATAAAATTTGTCTTAGGCGGGCACCGAGAAGAGGATTTCATCAATACCGATTTAATTATTAAAAATCCGGCTGTTCCCAGCAACTCCCCTTATCTTAAAATTGCCAGAAAGCATGATATTCTTATAAAAACTGATGTCAGTATATTTTTTGACCTATGCCCAGCCCCAATTATCGGAGTTACCGGCACTAAAGGAAAATCAACTGTTGCCTTTCTTATCTATCTTTTTTTAACAAGCAAATATCCAGATACAATTCTGGCCGGAAACATTGGCCTATCCCCCTTAGAAGTTTTTTCTAAAATTCAAAAATTTGGCAGCAGGGGCAAAGTGGTTTTAGAACTTTCCAGTTTTGAACTTGAAGATTTAAAAAAGAGTCCAAAAGTAGCTGTAATTACTACTATTTTTCCAGACCATTTAGACAGGTATAAGAATTTTAAAGATTATATCAGAGCAAAAAAATCAATTTTCAAATATCAGAACGAAAATGATATTTTGGTTTTAAATTATGGTAATCCTGAAGCACGAAAGCTTGCCTCAGAGACTCGCTCCAAAGTTTATTTCTTTACCCCGTTAAATAGTTGCAAAGCAAATTTAACGGGGTTTAAGGATTCCAATGTTTCAGCTGCTCTTGCTGTTGCTAAAATTTTCAAAATTCCTAAAAAAAATATTGGAAAGGTTCTTTCTAATTTCAAAGGCCTTCCTCATAGGCAAGAACTAATTGCTACCAAGAAAGGAAAGAAATATATTAACGATGCCACCGCTACCACCCCTCAATCAGTGATATTAGCAATAAATACATTTAAAAAGAGGTTTCCTGGTTCTAAAATTATTCTTATTGCTGGCGGTTTGGATAAAAATTTAAAGTATAAAGGTCTAGCCGAAGAGATTCAAAAAAAAATAGATTGTCTTATTCTTTTGCCAGGTACTGCTTCTGATAAAATTAGAAAAGAGTTAAAGAGTTTTACCCCGTTAGAGATTACGGGAAAGGAAAGAAAACACAGATTACACAAATCTCTAACGGGGTTTAAAATATATCCTGTTAATTCAATGAATCAAGCAGTAAAAAAGGGTTCAAATTTAGCTAAAAAAGGTGACCTTGTTTTGCTTTCTCCTGGAGCCGCGAGTTTCAACTTATTTAAAAATGAATTTGATAGGGGAGAGCAATTTCTCAAAGCAGTAAAAAAACTCAAATAGCAATAATACGAGAACCGTTCTCGTACTATTATTTAAAAAATGAGAGATAAAAAAATTTGTCATTTCGATTATAGTTTAGCCATTGTAGTAGCCGTCTTGCTAATTTTGGGGATTTTAGTTTTGGCTAACGTTTCGGCAGTTTTTTCTCAAGAAAAATTTGGAAAAACAACTTATTATCTTTCACATCAAATAATTTATGGATTATTTCTTGGAATTCTTTTAGGTTTTATTGCATTCAAAATTCCCTTATCCCGGTTTAAAAAGTGGGCCTGGCCCTTGGTTTTATTAAATTTAATCTTAATGCTCTTGGTCTTTATTCCAGGAATAGGCATTGTTTCGGGTGGAGCGCCGCGTTGGTTAAATTTGGGGTTTGTTTCCTTTCAACCGTCTGAGTTTTTAAAACTTGGTTTTATTCTTTATCTCTCTGCCTGGTTAACTAGTTGGACAAAAAAAAATTCCCACAAAAAAACTGGTGGGGTGTTTACCCTGATTCCTTTCCTTATAATAGCAGGGGTTATTATCTTTCTTTTAAGCTGCCAATCAGATATTAGCACTTTAGGGGTAATTATTTGTGTTGCTTTATTAATGTATTTTTCAGCAACTACCCCTTTATGGCATATTATTTTAATGGCTTCAATTTTTAGCGGAGTGATGTTGGCTTTAATAACAGTTGCTTCTTATAGAATGGAGAGAATTTTAGTTTTTTTAGGGATGAAAAGCGACCCAATAGGAATAGGTTATCAAATAGAGCAGGCTCTGATTACAGTAGGTTCAGGAGGAATTTTTGGATTGGGACTGGGCGCGTCTAAGCAAATTGATTTTCTCCCCCAGACAATGTCAGATTCAATTTTTGCTATCTATGCAGAAGAAACAGGGTTTATTGGTTCTCTGGTTTTAATTTTTCTTTTTTTATTTTTCCTTTGGAGAGCATTTAAAATTGTCAAAAAGAGCTCTGATAAATTTTCTCAGATTCTGGCAATTGGAATAAGTTCCTGGATTTGTATCCAGGCCTTTGTTAGTATCGGCGCTATGATTGGCATTTTGCCCCTAACCGGCATCCCTTTGCCTTTTATTAGTTATGGAGGTTCACATCTAATTGTTGAGCTTATTGGAGTGGGAATACTGCTTAATGTTGCCCGACAGGGTTCGAACTAGCATCAATTTAGCGGAGCCAATTTGAGTTACCTTCTGCGTTACTCGTCGCTCGTGTGTAGATACTTACAAAGGCAAGCAAAAGATGATAGAATATGAAAAAGCAAAGCAAAATCTTTTCGGCGTTTTTTCAGCGTATAGTTCAGCGCAAATTCAGCGATAAAAGGTTGGTAACGCTGAACAAACGCTGATATCTACGCTGAACTACGCTGAACTACGCTGAATTATCTAACACCCTATACGGTATGAAGATTCTTTTCACCGGTGGTGGAACTGCCGGACATATTTTTCCCATAATTGCTATTGCCAGAGAGATTAAAAGAAATTATCCTCAGGGAAAATTTCGATTTTTTTACCTTGGCCCAAAAGATAAATTTTTTGGGAACCTTCTTTCTAAAGAAGGGATTGAAGTAAAAACAATTTTAGCTGGGAAAATTAGAAGATATTTTTCTTTGCGTAATATTGTTGATATTCTATTTAAATTTCCAATAGGAATCGTTCAGGCATTTTCTCATGTTTTTGTAATTTCTCCTGACCTTATTTTCAGCAAAGGAGGGTATGGTTCGGTGTCCACGGTTATGGCTGGCTGGTTACTTCTTACGCCAATTTTTTTACACGAATCAGATACTGCTCCTGGATTGGCAAATAAAATAGCCGCTAAGCTTGCTTTAGAAATTTTTATCTCGTTTCCCATAAAAGATACTGAATATTTTCCAGCTAAAAAAATGATTTCAATTGGCAACCCTATCAGGAGAGAAATTTTAGAAGGTTCTAAGGAAGAAGCTAAAAAAATATTTAAATTGACAGGAGAAAAACCAGTAATTTTTATTTTAGGCGGCTCTCAAGGAGCTCAGAGAATAAATGATAGAATATTGGTGATTTTGTCAGAGCTTTTGGAGAGTTTTGAGGTAATTCATCAAACCGGTAGAAATAATTTTGAGCAAGTAAAAGCCGAGGCAGAGGTGGTAATGAAAAAGAATTTAAAAAAATATTATCATCCCTTAGCTTTTTTAAACGAAGAAGAGCTATCTTATGCTTATCAAGCAACTGATTTCATTATTAGCAGAGCCGGAGCAGGAACTATTTTTGAAATTGCAGCTTTAGGGAAACCAAGCATTTTAGTGCCTTTGCCTAAGGCGGCCCAGAATCATCAAGTAAAAAATGCTTATGTTTTTGCAAAAAATGGCGGCGCTATAGTAATAGAGGAAAAGAATTTCACTCCCCACTTTGTTTTAGAAAAATTGAAATATTTATCTTCCCAACCTAAAAAATTAAAAGAAATGGCAGAAGGAACTAAAGACTTTTCCAAACCGGACGCAGCCAGAATAATCGGAGAATATATTACCAGTTATTTAATTCAGTAGCAGATAATGTTCTGTCCTCAAAATGTTCAAGACCCGACCTTGAACACCCGACCTTAAACAGTAAAAACGGCTCGCTCTCGTGAGCCGTTTTGCCTGTCCCGCACCGAGCGAAGCTCGGTGCGGGGTTTTGACTGGAAATATAGAATAGGTTAAAATGAACTAATGGCTACAATAGATGAAATTAGGAAAAATCGGCTCAAGAAACTTAAAGCAATTGAAAATGCTGGTCTTTTAGCTTATCCCAGTCAGATGAAGAGGACTCATACTTGTAGAGAGGCGTTAGAAAATTTTGCTAAATTCTCCCGGGGAAAAAAGGAGATAGTTTTAGATGGTCGGATAAGGTCTTTGAGGCAGCACGGCGGTCTTGTTTTTGCCCATATTAAAGATGGTTCAGACAGAATTCAGGTTTCCTTAAAAAGAGATAAATTAGGAGAAAAGAGTTTTCAATTTTTCTTGGATAATTTTGACATCGGAGATTTTGTTGAAATTAGAGGAGTTTTATTCAAAACGAGGAGAGGAGAAAAAACAATTGAAGCGGCTGATTATAAAATTTTGGCTAAATCTCTTTTACCATTGCCGGAAAAATGGCACGGTCTAAAAGATGTTGAAGAAAGATATCGGAAAAGATATTTGGATTTGATTTTTAATCCTGAAGTTAAAAAGAAATTTGAACTTCGTTCAGAAATTATTAAACAAATAAGAGAATTTTTAGAAGAAGAAGGATTTTTAGAAGTGGAAACTCCAATTTTACAGCCCCTTTATGGAGGAGCCAAAGCAAGACCATTTAAAACCTATTTAAATGCCCTGGATATTGATTTATACCTGAGAATTTCTCCTGAACTTTATTTAAAACGGCTTTTGATTGGCGGTTTTGAAAAGGTTTTTGAGATTGGGAAATGTTTTAGAAATGAAGGAATGGATAGAGCCCATAATCCGGATTTTACAAGTTTGGAATTTTACTGGGCCTATGCAGATTATAAAGATTTAATGAAACTTACGGAAAAACTTTTTTCATCTTTGGTTAAAAATATCTTTGGAAATTTTAAGATAAAATATGAAGGTAGGGAGATAAACTTTAAACCTCCCTGGCCAAGAATTGAATTTACTCAACTTTTGAAAAAATATACAAAAATCAATTTAGATGAAATTCATATTCAAGCCCTAAAAAAGGAAGCAAAAAAATTAGGGATTGAATCAAAAGGAGGGAAAGCTGAAATGGCAGATGAGATTTACAAGAAATTATGCCGTCCAAAAATCTGGCAGCCAACTTTTATAATCCATCATCCTTTAGGAGCTTTTCCTTTAGCAAAACAGCTTGAAAAAAATCCAGAGAAGACAGCAAATTTTCAATTAGTAATAGCTGGTTTTGAATTAATTAATGCTTTTTCTGAGCTTAATGACCCCATAGAGCAAAAGAAAAGATTTCAAGAACAGGAGAAAATATTTAAAGAGGGGTTTGAAGAGGCCCAGAGAATGGATAAAGATTTTATTGAGGCCTTAGAATACGGTATGCCGCCGGCCGCCGGTTTCGGAATGGGAATTGATAGATTAGTGACTCTTTTAACCGATTCCCATAGCTTGAGGGAAGTAATTTTGTTTCCAATAATGCGACCAAAGTCATAAGACATAACACCCGATGTTGAGGAATTGGCGGTGAAGCCGCCAAGGCAAACATCGGGTGTTGTACGGAGAACTGTTCTCCAAATATTGATTTTTGTTTGACATTTGTTAAAAAATAAGTTATAACAAAAGAAGAAAACAAAGAATTTTGACAATAGAATAAGGAGTGAAAAATGGGAGCAATTGAGGTTGTAGATGTTTTCAGGAAAGGGAAGGTGGCTTTATCAGTAGAGCTAAGTTCTGGAGGCATTGTTTTGAGGTTCTTGAAAAAAAATGGGGAATTGAAAGTAGTTTCAAGAATCCAAGATAAAACTGTGCTTGACAAAATTCCCTGGGTCTCTGATTCAGATTATAAGGAGATGTGTAGAATAGCAGGGGACATCTTAGATGGTGTTTCCAGAGAAAACTTGAGGCAGCCAGAGTTTTCTTTATCTAGACGGGAGCAAAAGCAGCTCAAACTTCCTTTCTAATAACAGGCACTTGAAAGGGCCCAGCCACTTTTTCAAAAGTCCCAACAGGGTCCCGGGCGCAACTCCTCGGTTGCGCCTTTTTTTGTTTTTTACTATAATGAAAGCAGTATGTTAGATATAAAATTCATCAGAGAAAATCCGGATAAAATTAAAAATGGCTGTGAAAAGAAACAGGTCAAAGTTGACATTGGCCAGCTTTTGAAAATAGATAAAGAAAAAGGAAAGATTCAAGCAGAGTTAGAGAAATTATTGGCTGAAAAGAATCAAGCCAGTAAAAAAATTGCAGCGGCAAAAAATAAAAAAGAAAAACAGAAAATTATTTCTAAAATGCAAGTGGTTGATAAAAAAAGCGACAAGTTAAAAGAAAAATTGAAAAAACTTTGTGAGGAATTTGAAAAATTAATATATCAAATTCCTAATTTACCTTTAGATAATGTACCTGTTGGTAAAGATGAAAGAGATAATGTCATTTTGAAAAAAGTAGGAAAGAGGCCGGAATTTGATTTTAAGCCCAAAGATTATTTAGAAATTGCTGAGGAACTTGATTTAATTGATATAAAGAGAGCAGCCAAGGTTTCTGGGACAAGGTTTGGCTATTTAAAAAATGAGGCAGTTTTATTAGAATTTGCTTTAATAAATTTAGCTCTGGGAACATTGATAAAAGAAGGATTTGCGCCAGTGATTCCGCCAGTGATGTTAAAACCAGAAATGGCTCGGGGAACAGGCTATTTTGAAGCAGTTGACTTAAAGGAAGCTTATTATCTTCCCAAAGATAAATTATTTTTAATCGGAACATCGGAACAATCCCTTTTAACTATGCATGCTAATGAAATTTTTGAAGAAAAAGAGCTTCCCAAAAGATATTTAGGTTTTTCTTCTTGTTTCCGAAGAGAAGCCGGTTCTTATGGAAAAGATACCAGAGGAATTTTTAGAGTCCACCAATTTGATAAAGTGGAGATGTTTAGTTTTTCTAAACCAGATGATTCTAAAAAAGAACATCAATTTTTTCTAAAAATAGAAGAAGATTTAATGAAAAAATTAGCTCTTCCTTATCAAGTGGTTAATATTTGTACCGGGGATCTTGGATTTCCAGCAGCCGCTAAGTATGATATTGAAACTTGGCTGCCAGGACAAGGGAAATATCGAGAAACTCATTCCACAAGTAATTGCACTGATTTCCAGGCTAGAAGATTAAACATTCGTTACCGAGATAAAAATGGAAAATTGAATTTCGTTCATACTGTCAATGGTACTGCTTTTGCAATTCCTAGACCCTTAATCGCTATTATTGAAAACTATCAGCAAAAAGATGGCAGTGTGAAAATCCCCCAGGTACTTCAGAAGTATATGGCTGGAAAGAAAATTATTAAGTAACTATTTTAATGGAAGAAAAAGAAGTTTTTATCAATGGAATAAAAACAAGCTATAAAATTGCAGGCCTGGGTCCTGCCGTTTTAATATTACACGGTTGGGGAGCGTCTTCAGATTCCTGGCTGCAAATTCAAAAAATTTTAGTTGCTCAAGGGTATAAAGTGATTTGTCCTGACTTTCCTGGATTTGGAAAAAGTCAAACTCCCCCCAGACCCTGGAATCTTACTGATTACGGGAATTGGCTGAATGATTTTTTAAGTTTTCTGAATTTTAAAAAAATTTCCATTATAGCCCATTCTTTTGGCGGAAGAGTAGCTATAAAATTTGTTGTTAATTATCCTAAAAAAACAGAGAAATTAATATTGTATGCCTCTGCCGGCCTTAAAATAGAACCGGATATTGAAACAAAGATAATTCTTTTCTTAGCTAAAATAGGAAATATTATTTTTGCTTTTAAACCCCTGAGAATATTAAAAAATAGCATTAGAAAACTATTCTATATTCTTATAGGCCATAGAGATTATTTAAAAGCTGATAACATTATGAGGGGGACAATGAAAAAAGTTTTGGGAGAGGATTTATTGCCCGAGCTCTCTAAAATTAAGGTAAAAACTTTAATTGTTTGGGGCAAAAAAGATAAAATAGTTCCAGTGAAATATGCTTACATTTTTAAAGAAAATATAAAAAACTCCCAATTAGAAATTTTGCCAAAAGTCGCTCATAGCCCCCATTTAGAGAACCCGGAGAAATTATTAGAAATAATAACCAGGTTTTTACGATGAAAATATTTATTGCTGTTTTTTGGTTTTTTATTTTCATAAAATTGCTCTTTTTTTGGGTCTGGCTTTGGCAATTAAAAGAATATCGTTTAGGAAGATTCAGGGCCCACTTTGGAACTCAAAAAATAAAAAAAATAATTTTTAGTTTACATGGTATTAGATATCCTAAATTGACCCAAAAGACCTTTATTATTTTGGTCTCTGGCATATTGATTGGATTTTTAATTTTGTTTGAGCTTTTTTCTTTACCCTCCCAAGTTTTGTTTAGCAAAATTTGGGATGGTAAACCAGAATATTTGTTTTATCTTTTGCTTCTGATTTTAATTATTTTAGCTCCAATAATTTTTTCTCTTTTAGTTTTATTTTTTCAAATCCCTGCCTCTATTTTAATAAAGAGAATTTTAGAAAAAGCAAAAGAAAAAAGAGAAGAATTTAAAGACCTTTTAGTTATTGGCATTACCGGGAGTTATGGTAAAACTTCAACTAAAGAATTTTTAGCCACTATTTTAGAAGAAAAGTTCAAAATTCTCAAAACCCCTGAACACCAGAATACTGATCCAGGAATTGCTCGATGTGTTTTAGATAACTTAACTTCCGAGCATCAAATTTTTATAGTGGAAATGGCTGCCTATAAATTAGGGGAAATAAAGCCACCCTGCCGGATGGTTCAACCTAAAATTGGCATTTTAACCGGTATAAATGAGCAACATCTGGCAACCTTTGGTTCCCGGGAAAATATTATTGATACGAAATTTGAGCTGATAGAGAGTTTGCCCGAAAACGGAATTGCGATTTTTAATGGCAATAATAAGTATTGTTTTGAACTTTACAAAAAAGCCAAAACAACCAGAAAGCCAGATAACATTTTTCTGACCACGACCGGAAAAATGTTATCAACAGATATATGGGCAGAAGATATTAAAGTTGAAAAAGAATTTATTTCCTTTAAAGTTAATTCTGAGGGCGGAGATTCGGCCAATTTTAGAGTAAATTTATTAGGCAGGCAAAATATTGAAAATATTTTGTTAGCTGTTTGCTGCGCCAAAGAATTAGGAATGAGATTAGAAGAGATTGCCGCAGCTTGCCGGAAAATCAGACCAAAACAAGGAACAGCCCAGCTTAAAAAATCTAAGCAGAATTTAAATATTATTGATGCTACTTATTCGGCAAACCCTGATGGAGTGATTGCTGATTTGGAACATCTAAAAAATTGGGAAGGCAAAAAAGCAATTGTAATGCCCTGTTTAATTGAGTTGGGAAAAGCCGGTCCAGAGATTCACAAAAAAATCGGCAAAAAAATCGGCCAGGTTTGCGATTTAGCCCTAATCACTACTAGAGATTACTTTCAAGAAATAAAAAAAGGAGCAATTGAAACTGGACTAAAGGGAAAAAATATTTTGTTTATTAAAAACCCAAAAGAAATTATTGAAAAATTAAATATTTTTGGCGGAGAGAATGATATAGTGCTCTTAGAGAGTAGAGTGCCAAAACAATTAATAAAATGAATCCTTTTCGTCCTATTTCTATATCTCTTTCACCAAATACCGAAAAAGATGATATTCGGCTGGCTTTGAAATTGTTATTTCAGTGCTGGAAGTGGAGAAAAGGTACAGCGATTCAAGAATTAGAAAATGAGTTTAGAAAATATTTCGGGGTCAAATACGCTTTTGCTTTCAACAGCGGACGGTCAGGTTCTATGGCGACTTTGAATTCGCTGGAGTTGAGTAGGGGAGACGAGATTTTGCTTCAGGCATTTACTTGTAATGCAGCAGTAAACCCGATAATCTGGAAAGGATTGAAACCAGTTTTCGTTGATTGCGACGAACAGACATTTAATGTTGATGTAGAGGATTTGAAGCATAAAATCACTCCCCGGAGTAGGGTAGCGGTAGTCCAGCACACTTTCGGCTTACCAGCCAATATGGATGAAATTTCAAAAATCTGCCAAGAAAATAATCTAATTTTAATTGAGGACTGTGCTCATTCGCTCGGAGCTAGATATCAAGGAAAGAAAGTGGGCTTGTTTGGCAGAGCCGCTTTTTTCAGTTTTTCTCGGGATAAGATTATTTCCTCGGTTTACGGTGGGATGGTAATAACGAACGACGATGAATTGGCAAGAAAAATTAAAGAATTTCAGGAAAATTGCGGCTATCCATTTTGTTATTGGATATTTCAACAACTTTTACATCCAGTTTTAATGAATTATTTAATTCTGCCAACTTATCGAATTTTTGGAAAATATTTTCTGATTCTGTGCCAAATATTTCGTGTTCTTTCCAAAGCAGTTCATTGGAAAGAGAAAAGAGGGGAAAAACCCAGTTATTTTCCCAAAAGAATGCCGAATGCCTTAGCAATTTTAGCCCTTAATCAATTCAGGAAATTAGAAAGATTTAACAAACATCGCAAAAAAATCGCTGATTTCTATTTTCAAGCCCTAAAAAACTTTTCTTTTGAACTTCCTCAAATTCCCCAAGGACGAGAACACATATTTTTGCGATTTACTTTAAGACATTCCAAAGCCCATCAGATAATCAAAAAGGCCTGGCGAAAAAATCTTTTAATAGGGGATTGGTATACAGCTCCAATTGCTCCGGATGACACTCAATTAGACGAAGTCGGCTATCAACCCGGCACCTGCCCTAAAGCTGAGAAGTTATCTAGGGTTACTTTGAATTTACCCACTCATATTAATATTTCTAAAGTTGATGCCGAAAAAATCGTAATTTTTTTGAAAAAGATATGAAAATGCTTCCCCACCCTGCCCCGCCAGCGCGGCGGGACGGGATGGGAAGAGAGGTATGGAAATAAAAGAAATAAATAATAAAGAGGTTTGGGAGAATTTTCTTTTGGAATCTCAAGAGAAAACTTTTTTAGATTCTTGGAATTGGGGTCAGTTTCAGAAAATGATGGGTAATAAAATTTGGCGATTCGGTGTGTTTGAGAGCGACCAACTGATTTCAGTAGCTTTAGTGATAAAAATCAGAGCCAAAAGAGGGACTTTTTTGTTTGTGCCTCACGGACCAGTAGTAAAGTATCAAGTATCAAGTATCAAGTATCAAGTATTGGAAACATTATTAGGGGAAGTTAGAAAAACAGCTAAAAGCGAAAAAGCGGGTTTCCTAAGGATTGCACCGATTTGGAGAAGAAATAGAGAAGATATTATTTTTTTTAAAAAACTTGGTTTTAAAAATGCCCCTATTCATATCCATCCAGAAGTAACCTGGGAATTGAATATCACTCCCTCAGAAGAAGAGCTTTTAATGAATATGCGAAAAACCACTCGCTATTTAATAAGGCAGGGGCTTAAAAACAAAGCTCTTGAAATTGTCAAAAGCCAGAATATTGAGGACCTGAAAATTTTTAATGAAATTTATCAAGAGACAGCTGCTCGCCATAGTTTTGTTCCATTTTCTTTAGAATATTTAAGAAATCAATTTTCGGCCTTTAATCCTTCTCAACAAATATCTATTTTTTTGGCTAAGTATAAAGAGAAAGTTATTTCTGGGGCAATTATTGTTTTTTGGCAAAACATTGCTTTTTATCATCACAGTGCTTCATTATCAAAGTATGGGAAAATCCCGGTTTCTTATCTTTTACAATGGGAGATAATAAAAGAGGCAAAAAGACGGGGTTGTAGTCGCTATAATTTCTGGGGAATAGCTCCGGAGGTCAGAGATAAATCTCAACTATCAAAGTCAAAGCATCCCTGGGTAGGTTTAACCTTATTTAAAATGGGCTTTGGCGGCTGTAGGAAAGAATATATTAAGACCCAGGATTTGCCCTTTTCCTTATTTTACTGGCTGACTTACATTTTTGAAAAATTGAGAAAAATTAAAAGAGGATTGTGAAAAAAATCATCGCTCGGCAAAATGATTTTCTTGAACAACCCCCGCCCCGCTGCAGCGGGGCGGGGGACCACATCCACCCACCTCATGCTCAAGAAAATCATTTTGCCTCGCTTAATAATTCTGTTATTTATATTAAATAATGAAAAAATACAGGTATAAAAAATTTTACAGAGCTAAAAAAAGAAAATCAATAATCCGTTTAATACTTTATTCTCGGGTTTTTTGGTTAAGTTGTTTGGTTTTAATTATTTTAGGGGTTGTTTTCTATTTGGTTATTTTTTCTTCTTTTTTTCAAATAGAAGAAATTAGCATTAGAGGCAATAAAAAGGTTTCAACTGAAAACCTTAAAAGTATTATTAACAACCGGATTAATAAAAAGATATTTTTTTTAAACTCAAAAAGTATTTTTTTAGCTAATTTAGAAGAAATGAGTAAGGAGATTTTAGAAAAATTTCCCCAAATTAGCGATACTGATTTAAAGAGAGATTTTCCAGACATTGTAACGGTCAAGATAGAAGAAAGAAAAGCTATTGGAGTTTGGTGCCAGCCCCACACCCTTAATGCAGAGAGCATTGAATCTGTTGAAAACAATACAGAAAAGGTGCAGGGTCAGGATAGTAATTATTTCTATGTTGATAAAGAAGGAATAATTTTTGAAAAAGAAAAAGGAGACCCGGTCTCCTCTCAAAATTTAAGGATTAGAAATTTAGTTTCATCAATTGAGGATATTCAATTAGGGAAAAAAGTTATTGAAAAAGAACAGTTAAATCAGATTTTAAAAATTGAGTCTAAATTAAAAAATGACTTGAAAATTCCCTTGAGAGAAATTTCTATAATATCTGAGAAGAGATTAAATGCTAAAACCGCCCAAGGTTGGGAGATTTATTTTAATCCCAAAAAAGACATAGACTGGCAGCTGAAAGAACTTGATTTTCTTTTAGAAGAAAAAATTCCTCCTGACAAAAGGAGGAATATTGAATATGTAGATTTAAGATTTGAAAAAATTTATGTATTTCCGGAAAACTATGGTCAATGAAAAAACACGGGTCGGACCCGTGTTTTTTTACTCAATATAATAGACAAAAATTGAGTAACCGATTTTTGCAACAGGTTGGTATTTATCAAGCCAACGATAAAAACCAGAAGGTTGGTTAAAATCAGGAGCCGGCTTTCCTCTTCCACTTTGGAGGAAAGTAGCCGAGACAGCGAGATAACTCCCTTTTGGCATTTCTTTAGGATCTCTTGAACCCCACCAAGGGATATATTTTTCTTTTAGATAATATCCGGCATCTGCTCCGCCAAAATAATCAAGATAAATTTTATCAATTTTGTTTTCATTTGTCCACTTATTTAATCTCTTTAAATCCTGCCCCCAATCTAAATTGGAATCAACCGTGTAAATATAACCATCAGCCGGTTCGCCGATTAACTCGTTAAAGTAAGCAAGAAAGTAAGGATAAATGGCAATTAGACTAATTGCCTGCCAGGTTAAAAGTAAAGTTAAAGAAATCATTTTTAATTTTAAAACAGGTGGTTTTAACCAGAGCGTTGTGGCTTTGCTTACTAATAAAATAGTAAAAGGAAAGACAGGTAAAAGATGACGAACGCCGATATTAAGATTACTGGATAAACTTGTGGCCCAGTAAATTCCGATAAAAACAAGCATTGCAAATTCAGCAAAATGGCTATTTATCCAACTCTGAGTTTTTTTTAAAGGTTTGTGCCAAAACGGCTTTTTAATTAACCAAGCCAAATATAAAAGAGCCATTATTAAGAGAATATGGAAAGCTAAGGGTTCTTTGATAACATAAACAATTGGAAAATAAGTTTTCCAGCCACTAGCCGATACTTCACCTAAAAAATAAGTAGTATTTCCGCCGCTTGCTCTTTGTAATACCATAAAAACACCTAATAAGTATTGGGCGGCCGGTCTTAAAATTGGTTTATCTGCCATCCAGACGATTGAATTGGTTAAAGGTTTAATTTTAAAAGAAGTGAGTATATGTTGAGTATCTTCTACTTGTTTTTCTGGGGGATAATTCCAAGTGTGAAATTGATAAACTCCCCAAATTAAAATGTAAGCGATAATTATAATTAAAATAAAAAGCAAAAGATATTTGCCAAAAACTCTTAAAAAGTTTCTAAAACCGGAAGATTTTAATATCGCCCAGACAATAATCAGAATTCCGAAAAAAGGGAAAAGTAGAATTACAGAAAACTTTGCTAATTGAGCTAAACCTAAGACAATTCCAGCTATAATTAGATTTTTTCGGGAGGTATCTTTTAAAAATTTTAGAAAATAATAAATGGCAATAAATACACCGGCGGCTGCCCCCACATCAGTGGTAACTAATCTGCCGTGAGCAAGAAGAGTGGGGGAGAAAGAAAATAGAAATAAAGAAAGGAGAGCGGTTTTGTTTCCAAATAGTTCTTTTGCCCAACGGAAGACATAAAACCCAAGTAAAATCAAAATTAAAATCATTGGAATTCTTGCCCAAAAAATCATTTTATCAACTGGATTTCCGCTTTTGAATAAGAAATGAGAACCAAAATCCCATTGGCCGTTAACATCTTCCTGCCAGGATTTTATTTCGGAAGGAAATTTTATGTTTTTAATAAAAAGTAGAGGCAGGGCAGATAAATCTTTTATCAATGGCGGATGCTCGGGATTAAGCCGCATATCTTTTTGGGTCAAATAAGAATATCCGGCCGGCAGATGGGCGAGTTCGTCCATTGTCAAAGAGTCGTTTTTTATACTGAGAACAGATACAACAAAAACAAAAACTAAAAGACAGATTGCGATAATATTAGTTAGACGATTAGACATATTTTTTTATAATTTATTTATTTTATAGAAATGAATCCCATTTTTTTCCTGGACTTCCCCGGAAGAGAACTCCTGGAAGAGTTTAGAAAATAAATCCTTGTCGTATTGCAGAGGGACGATAACTGTCTCTTTATTTATTTTAATCTGGTTTATATTTTCTGGCAATAAATAAATAGCTTGTGGCTCTGGATATTTTGTTCTTTCAATGAACATTGTAGTTTGGGCCGGCATTGGAATGCCGTTCGGCCAGGGTACAGGGACTCCTGATTGATTTACAATTACATATTTTTGAACATCGTCGGGCAAAGAATTTAGGTATTTTCCAATGGCGACATAGTTTTCAGCGAAGGCTCCTTTCAATTCCGGTCTTTTAGCCCATTGGAAAAAGTATTTATCAAATTGAGCGTAAGCGATAGATAAAAGAATAATTGATAGACACAAATAAAGCGCGATTGTCTGATATTTCGTTTTAAAAAATCTTTTTATTTTTTTATATAGCCAGAAAGCCCCAAAAGCGGCAAAAATATAGACGGACGGGATTACCCCAATAACTCGCAGTGAATGAGGAATTCCCTCATAGCTTAAAACTCCAGGTAAAAGCATTATGAGAAACCATGAAATTAAAAACCCAAAGGGAAAAAATTCCGAAAGTATACTTCTATGTAATAGTATGCTTTTATAATTACGATAAAGAGAGTAGATAAAACCAATTAGAAAAAATATTCCGATTGGCCAAAGAAGTTGGGGAGAGCCGGAAAAATTATGACGCCAGTTTCCGTCGCCGTAAAAATTAAACATCCCTAAGTGGAGAATGAGCGATTTACCTAAATTATAAATTGGATTTCCTTGGGAAAGAATTGACACTCCGGCTGCCCGTCCAAAAAATTGGGCGGGGTTTTCAAGAAAATAAATTCCAATTGGAAGAGCGACAATAAAAATAGTAAGCAGTAAGTATAAAGTATAACATATAAAAGTTTTTTGCTGTTTTTGTTTTTTATAAATTAGCCACCAGCTTATTAAAGCTATTATTAGTAATAAGACTACAAATCTATAAGCAATATAAGTATAAAATCCAAGCCCTAAAAATAATCCGGAAATTAGTAAATTTAAATACTTCTTAAGACGAAATCCTTTAAATAAAAAATAAAAACCAAAAGTTAAGAGGAAAGGGACTAAAATTGCCCGAAATTCAATTCGTGAAAAATTTACATGCCAAAAAGAAACAGCCAAGAAAAAAGAAGAGAGTAGAGCGATGTATTTAGTATTTAGTATTTTGTATTTAGTATTTTGGAAGATTTCCTGAGTTAATAGATATAACCCCAAAACCGTTAGAATTCCAATTATTGCTGGGACAATTCTTATTGAGAAAATACTTACCCCGAAAATAGAAAAAGATAAAGCGATTAAGTTAATAAAAAGACCTTCTCGGCCATTGTTTTCAGGATAAAAAACCATGCCTGGACCAGAAATCGCTTCATTTCCATTAATTGCCTCATCAGGATAAAGCCCCGGAGGAATATTATTCAATTGCCACAATCTAAAGAAACAAGCAATTCCCAAAACAATCAATAAGATTATTAAAATCTTATATTTTTTATTCATTAAATAATTTTAACATATTTTAGAAAATAATACCCGACATTGAACATCAAAAATGTCGGGTATTGAACATTTTATTGACTTTTGGATATAATTTGATAAAATGGTAAGGTAGAATTATGGAAAAGAAGAAAAGCGGAAAAAGTAAAATTAAAGAAGAATTAGAAGAATGTCAGAAAATAAAAGAGGAATATTTAGCTAATTGGAAAAGAGAACGGGCCGATTTTTTGAATTATAAAAAGGGGGAAACAGAAAGGATGGAGGAATTTTTGAAATATGTCAATGTAAATTTAATATTGAAAATTTTACCGATTTTAGATAATATATACATTGCTGAGAAAAAAATTCCTGAGGAATTAAAAAACAATCAATGGATAGAAGGATTTTTAAAAATAAAGAATCAATTTGAGGATTTTTTGAAAGAACGGGGGATAGAAGAAATAAAATCTTTGGGGAAAAAATTTGACCCTAATTTTCACGAAGCTGTTGAGACAGCAGAGACAAAAGGAAAAGAATCTGGTATAATCGTTGATGAAATTAAAAAAGGTTATAAAATAAAGGATAAAGTTTTGAGGCCAGCCCGAGTGCGGGTTTCAAAATAAAAATTTATGGCAAAAATTTTAGGAATAGACCTTGGGACAACTTTTTCGGCAATGGCTGTAATAGAAAACGGTGAGCCGAAGATTATTGAGAATAGAGAGGGAGCCAGAACAACTCCCTCGGTTGTGGCATTGACCAAAAAAGGCGAAAGATTAGTGGGAGTTTTAGCTCGGCGTCAACAAATTACCAATCCCCAAAATACTATTTTTTCTACTAAACGTTTGATTGGGAGGCGTTTTTCAGATGCTCAAATTCAGAAAGACAAAAAACTCTTGCCCTACGAAATTAGAGAATCAAAAGATGGGGGAGTAGAGGTTAAAATGGGAGATAAATGGCATAGACCAGCTGAGATTTCTGCAATGATTTTGCAAAAACTAAAACAAGATGCTGAACAAAAATTGGGTGAGAAAATCACAGATGCTGTAATTACTTGCCCCGCATACTTTGATGATTCTCAAAGAAAAGCAACTAAGGTTGCCGGAGAAATTGCCGGGTTTAATGTAAAAAGAGTAATAAACGAACCTACTGCTGCAGCTTTAGCTTATAGTTTGACCAAAGCAAAAAGTCGGCAAATTGTGGTTTATGATTTTGGCGGAGGAACTTTTGATATTTCTATTCTGGATGTTTCAAAAGAGACAGTAAAAGTTATAGGTACCGGAGGAGATACTCATCTTGGTGGAGACGATTTCGACCAAAAGGTGATGAATTGGATAATCTCAGAATATAAAAAAGAACAGGGAATTGATTTGTCAAAAGACCAGTTAGCTTTGCAGAGAATCAAAGAAGCAGCTGAAAAAGCAAAAATTGAGCTTTCCACGACCCTGGAAACAGAAATTAATCTTCCTTTTGTTACCTCAGATTCTTCTGGACCAAAACATCTTTATTTGAAATTGACCCGGGCTCAATTCGAAAACTTGGTGAAAGAATATATTGACAAATCAATTGAGTTAGTTAAAAAAACCCTAAAAGAAACAAAATTAGAACCTAAAGATATTGAAGAGGTAATTTTGGTTGGAGGGCAAACAAGAACCCCAGCTATTCAAGAAGCAGTAAAGAATTTTCTCGGTAAAGAGCCCAATAAGTCAATTAACCCGGATGAAGTAGTAGCAATTGGAGCCGCTATTCAAGCAGGAATTATGGGTGGAGAAGCGAAAGAAGTTCTTTTGCTGGATGTAACTCCTCTTTCTTTAGGAATTGAAACATTGGGAGGAGTAAATACTATTTTAATTCCTAAGAATACTACTGTCCCTACTTCCAAAAAACAGATTTTCTCTACTGCTACCGATAACCAACCTTCGGTAGAAATTCATGTTCTTCAAGGAGAGAGACCAATGGTTGCAGATAATAAAACCCTGGGAAGGTTTATGTTGGATGGAATTCCTCCTGCTCCGAGAGGGATTCCTCAAATTGAAGTTGCCTTTGATATTGACACTAATGGAATTTTGAACGTTTCAGCCCTGGATAAAGCTACTAACAAAAGTCAATCAATCAGAATTGAAGCGTCTTGTGAAATTTCCAAGGAGGAAGCAGAGAAAATGAAGAAAGAAGCTGAAGCTCATACCCAAGAGGATAAAAAGAAAAAAGAGCTAATTGAGGCGAGAAATATTGCAGATAACCTTATTTATACTTCTGAAAAGACCCTGAGGGAGGCAGGAGATAAAATAGACCAAAACACTAAAAAGGAGGTTGAAGGGAAAGTAGAAGAATTGAAAAAAGTGAAAGATGGTGATAATATAGAAGAAATAAAAAGTAAAACCTCGGATCTTTCTCAGGTAATTCAGAAAGCTGGAGCCGAACTTTACAAAACAACCCAAGGAGCACAGAAGAAAGAGGAACCATCCTCCTCTGCTGAAGCTTCGGAGGACAAGAAGAAAGAGGATAAGGGGAAAGATGCTGAGGAAGGAAAATACCACGACAAATCCTAAATCCGAAAATGGAAATTAGACGTATAGAAAATAGAAATTGGTAATGGAAAACAAAGGAGGGCATCTGGATATCGGGAGATCCGGGACTAGGAAATCAGGTTATCAGGAGATCCGGAGAAAATTAGTTCCTGATATCCGGATTCCCGGATATCCTTTTCCATTTTCCAATTTCCATTACCAATTTCTAATTTCCATATAACTAATTTCTAAAACATGATGGATTACTACAAAACATTAGGCATTTCCCATAACGCTTCGTCAGCAGAAATCAAAAAGGCCTATTACGAATTAGCTCACAAATATCATCCTGATAAAGGAGGAGACGAAAAGAAAATGAAAGAAATAAACGAGGCCTATCAAGTTCTTTCTGATAAAGAAAAAAAATCTCAGTATGATAAATTTGGAAGGGTTTTTGAGGGGGGTGGTTCAGGTCCTGGAACAGCGCCCGGATTTGATTTTAATTGGTTTTGGGGAAAATCTCCTAGAAAAGGTCCAGATTTGGAATTTGATTTTGAAGATTTAGGTGATATGTTTGAAGATTTTTTTGGTTTTGGAGGAAGAGAAAAACAAAAAAGAGATATTAAAAAAGGCAGGAATATTAAAATTGATATAGAAATTCCCTTAGAAGAAACCCTAAAAAGTATAACCAAGGAAGTTTCTATGTATAAGGCAATTCAATGTCCTCGCTGTGGAGGCAAAGGAGCCGAACCGGGTACCCCTTTAAATGAATGTTTTTCCTGTCGCGGCACCGGCCAGGTTCAGCAGGTAAAAAGAACTTTTTTGGGTTCATTTACCCGTTGGGCTGTTTGTCCTGAATGTAAAGGCGAGGGCTCTAAGCCTGAGAAGCCCTGTAATGTTTGTAAGGGAGAGGGGAGAATTAAAGCAGAGGAAGATATCAAAATTTTTATTCCAGCCGGAGTTGATTCAAACCAGGTAATTAAAATTAGCGGCAAAGGAGAAGCCGGCAAAAAAGGAGGAAAGCCAGGAGATTTATATGTCAGAATTTTGGTAAAAGAACATTCCACTTTTGTTAGAAGAGGTGACGATTTATATATTTCCGTTCCTTTAACTTTTTCCCAGGTCTCTTTAGGAGATGAAATTGAGGTAGCAACATTAGAAGGAAGCAAATTTTCACTCAAAATTTCTTCAGGGACTGAGTCGGGGAAAGTGTTGCGAATTTCAGGAAAAGGTATTCCTCATTTCTCAAGCTATGGAAAAGGGAATCTCTATGTTGAATTGGTTGTCAAGACCCCAAAACGGTTGACCAAAAAACAAAAAGAATTATTGAAGAAATTGAAAGAGGAGGGTCTCTAAAATTCTGAATTCTTGATAATTTAAAACCCGATGTTACATAGAATTGTGGAACATCGGGTTTTGATTTAAGTTGCTTTTGTTCTAAAATATGATAGAATATAATAATGTTTAATGCCCCCATAGCTCAACTAGGTAGAGCAGGATCCTTTTAAGATCAAGGTTCTCCGTTCGATTCGGAGTGGGGGCACTATTAATATGACAGATCCATTATTAGTAGAAAAATGCAGGAAATTGAGAAAAAAAGGATTTACTCTTGGAAAAATTATTAAAGCTACTGGTCTTCCAAAAACTACAGTTTATGAGCATATTTGTGATATTCCACTTTCTAAAGAAATGAGGGAAAGAATAAGAAAAGAGGCAAGAGAAAAAATCAATGAATTTATTAAAAAATATAGAAAAGGAAAATGTATTCCTGGAAGAATAGTGCCCAAGCCAAAAGGATGAACAAATGAATTAATATTTCTTACAGCTCATTTTATGTTTGATGGAGAAATTAGATATGGTAGTTGCGTTTATCAAAATAGAAATATTGCTCTGGTTAATAAAGTAAAGGATTTGATGCAAAAGATTTTTAATTTAAAACCTTATAATAAATTTTACGAAGAAACTGGAGTTCACCGAATTTCTTTTCACTATGTTGAGCTTGCCGATTATTTTAGAGAAAAAGTTAAAGAACTTAAAAAATATATCACGAATAGTTCTTTGTTAGAAAAGAAAATATTTCTTCAAGTGTTTTTTGATGATGAGGGATGTGCCTATATCTATATTCGTGGCAATAATAGAAAGATAAGGGGATACCAACACAATTTGGAAACTTTAAGACTAATTCAAGCAATATTACAGGATTTTGATATAAAAAGCAGGATTGAAGAAAAAGGGCAAGAAGTTGTTATAAGTGGTAAACCAAACCTCATAAAATTTCGTGATAAAATTAATTTTTCAAAAGGCATTTTCATAAATCCTGAACGTAAGAACAGTATCTGGAAGAAAAAATTAGAAAAAGAGAAATTCTTCAAAAAATAATTAATTCATATAGAACTTAAACAAAAAAATTTTGTTCTTTGAAAACTAAAAAAGGAGAGAGAAATGCAAAAAGTAATCAAATCGATGGTCTTTTTAGGGATGACATATGGATATGGTTTTTTCGGCGGAGCTCTTTTCCATTTGTTGAGGTTTTTAAATATAATCAGAGTTTTTCACTATGAACGTTTTCCCCGCTATCAAGAGAATTTGGTCTTAGTTGCCAACCATCCTTCTTTACTTGAGCCCCTCTTGTTGCCAGCTTTGTTTTTCCCGGAATATATCTTTTATCCTCGGAAACTTGTTCCCTGGAGCACGCCAGATAAAAGGAATTACTGGGATCGCTGGTATTTTTTTTGGATAAAGCCTCGAGCAATTCCTGTTGATAGAGGAAATAGGTTAGCAGAGATGAAATCTTTGCTGCAGATGAAAAAAGTTCTTAATTCGGGAGGAAGAATTATTCTATTTCCCGAGGGCGGAAGAACATTCAGGGGAAGAAAATTTTTGTATAGCAAGACAAGGAGAAAGATTAGAGAGTTAAAAGAGGGGATTGGCTGGTTAGTTTTAAAGACTAAAGCTCTAATTGTCCCAATCTGGGTTGAAGGGACTGATAAAGTTCTACCGAACAGCAGATTTTACAGTAGATATCCTTTCTTGAGATTTTGGAAAAGAATAACAATAAAAATTGGTAAACCTCAAAGATTCCAAAGCCAAAGATTCCAAAAAATCAAACAAGTTACCGAAAGAATTACCCAGGCTCTTTTAGAATTAGCCGATGAAGAGGAGTAGTAAGCTGTATTGGGAAAAAGATACTACTCTTCATCTTTTGGGCCCATAGTATAGTGGTAAAACACCTCTATGGCATAGAGGAATCGCGAGTTCGACTCTCGCTGGGTCCACAAAAGAATCGCCAAAACGGCGATTTTTTGGTAGAATGAATATATGGCAAAAATTATTTTAGCTACAACTTCTCCATACCGCAAGGAAACATTTGGTTATTTAGGTATTGATTTTGAAACAGAGGGAAGCAATGTAGATGAAACCAAATTAGAAAGGAATAACCCAGAAGAATTAGTAAGAAACCTTTCAAAATTAAAAGCTGAAGCAGTAGCAAAAAATCATTCAGATGCTATTGTGATTGGAATGGATTCGATTACTTATTTTAACGGACAGATTCTTGAAAAGCCCAAGTCAAGAGAAGAAGATTTTCAAAGGTTGAAAGCTCTTTCTGGTGGCAACCATCAATTCTATACAGGAATCAATATGATTAACACTGGCTCTACTAAGATGCTATCAAGGATTGTTAAGACAAATGTCTTTATGAGAGAGCTTTCCGAGGAAGAGATCAACAAATACCTTGACGAAGACCCCAATTTTAATACTTATGCTTTAGGTTACGACCCCGTAAAACATTACAGTGCTTCATTTGTTAAAAGAATAGAAGGGAGTTATTATAATCTTTTAGGAGGTATTCCTTTAGAAACAATAGTTGAAATGTTAAGAGAGATGGGTTATAAAGTATGATTTGATTTATTTATTAATTTTTGCTATAAAATAATAATATGTCTTCTGTCAAAAATAAATTTTTCTTAGTTATTATTTTTTTAATTATCTTTGGGGTTGGTTTTTGGGTTGGAGAAACCTCGGTGGTCTGTGATGTTTGTCCCCCCGAAGATATTAATTTTTCTCTTTTCTGGGAGGCCTGGGACAAGCTTCAAGAAAGATATGTAAACCCTGAAGATTTTGACGTTCAAGGGATGATTTATGGAGCAATTTCCGGAATGGTGAAATCCATGGAAGACCCTTATACTGTATTTTTTAATCCCCAGAACACTAAAAAATTTTTGGAAGATGTAAGCGGAAAATTTGAAGGAGTGGGAATGGAAATTGGCATAAGGAAAGGCCAACTTCAGGTTATTGCTCCTTTAGAGGGTACGCCAGCCCAGAGAGCCGGTTTGCGGCCTGGTGATAAAATTCTAAAAATAGACGATGTCTTGACTGCGGATATTGCTATTGAAGAAGCAGTAACTCTTATCCGGGGTTCCAAGGGAACAGAAGTAACCTTAACTATTTTTCGAGATGAGTGGAAAAATACAAGAGAATTTAAAATCAAAAGAGCGGTTATTAAAGTTCCTTCTTTAAAATGGGAATTACTTGACTCGACCGGTCAAGCCGATGAGAAAGGCAATATCGCTTATATAAAAATTTATCAGTTTGCCGAGAAACTAAATTCTGATTTTACAAAAGCGGCAATTGAAATTTTAAACAGCCCAGCTAAAAAAATAATTTTAGATTTAAGAAATAATCCCGGAGGTTATTTAATAAGAGCCCAAGACATTGCCGGTTGGTTTTTAGAAAGAGGGAAAGTTGTGGTTATTGAGGATTTTGGTTCCGAAAGGGAGCAAGAGGTTTACAAAACTAAGGGTAATGCTGAATTTTCAGGTTATCCAATGGTAATTCTGATTAATCAAGGGTCAGCATCAGCTTCTGAAATTTTAGCCAGCGCTCTCCGTGATAATCGCGGTATAAAAATAATCGGAGAGACCTCTTTTGGAAAGGGCTCTGTCCAAGAATTAGAAAATTTAACTGACGGCTCCAGTTTAAAAATTACCATAGCAAAGTGGTTAACCCCTAATGAAGAATTTATTACTGGACTAGGATTAAAGCCAGATATTGAAATAAAAACGACAGAAGAGGATTATCAGGAGGAGAGAGATCCTCAACTGGATAAAGCTATTGAGATAATTCGGGAAATGGAGTAAAATAAAGTAATATCAAAAATCAAAATACAAAAATTTTGAAATTTGTTAATTCTAATTTTTAATATGTAATTTTGCTGTCGTAGACGACCCGTAGGGTCCTATTTGATATTTGATTTTTATTATGAGAGTTATTCTTCTTCAGGATATAGAAAATATAGGAAAGAAATATGAAATTAAGGAGGTCAAAGACGGCTATGCCCAGAATTTTTTGATTCCTAAAAGATTAGTTAAACCGGCAACGAAAGAAGCTTTAAAATGGTTAGAAACCCAAAAAGAAATTAGAGAAAAGAAAGCCGAAAAAGAGCTGAAAGAAGCTCAGAAAATAGTTTCAGAGATTGATGGAGTAGAAATAGTGATTCCAGTTAAAATTGGCGAAAAAGAACAGTTCTTTGAAAAAATAAATTCCCAAAAAATTTCTGAGAAATTAAAAGAAAAAGGATTTGAAATTAAAAAAAGCCAAATTGGTTTGGAGCAACCCATTGAGGAACTCGGTGAGTTTCCGATAAAGGTCAAATTTGAACATAATTTAGAAGCGGAAATAAGAGTAATAGTTACAGAAGAAAAAAAGTAAGAACCTCGCCTTCGGCGAGAACCTTGATTCGCCAAGGTATAAATAAACATATTGCGGCTTCGCCGCATAATTGCTTCGCTCGGTTGAAAAAGAAAAATAAACTTTTCTTTTTCTCTCTCGTTTGCAATTATAATCTTGAATTAATGCCTAAGTATATTTTTGTTGCCGGCGGGGTAATGTCCGGTATTGGCAAGGGAGTGGCAGTAGCTTCAATTGGAAGAATTTTAAAGAGTAAAGGATTTAAGGCAACAGCAATTAAAATTGACCCTTATATTAATATTGATGCTGGCACCATGAACCCTATTGAGCATGGAGAAGTTTTTGTGACCGATGACGGGATTGAATGCGACCAAGATGTAGGGAATTATGAAAGATTTTTAGATGAGGATATTTATAGTGATAATTATATAACCACTGGCAAGGTTTATCAGACGGTAATTAAACGCGAAAGAAATTTGGAATATAAAGGTAAATGCGTAGAAGTTGTTCCGGATATTCCAAATGAGGTAATTTCAAGAATTAAGAGAGTGTCTAGAAAGACAAAAGCAGATTTTGTCTTAATTGAAATCGGAGGAACAGTAGGAGAATATCAAAATATGCTTTTTTTGGAAGCCGCTAGAATGATGAAACTTAGCCATTCAAAAGATGTGCTTTTTATTTTAGTTAGTTATTTGCCAATTCCTAAGAAGATTGGCGAGATGAAAACCAAACCAACTCAGTATGCTGCTAGAACTTTAAATTCAGCAGGTATTCAGCCGGATATAATTCTTGCTCGTTCAACAGTTTCCTTAGATGACCTTCGGAAAAGAAAAATTTCAGTTTTTTGTAATGTAGCTCCTCAAGATGTTATTTCTGCTCCGGATGTTGAATCAATTTATGAAATTCCGGTTAATTTTGAAAAAGAAAATTTAGGCAATCGAATTTTAAAAAGATTTGATTTGAAACCAACAAAAAGTGATTTAAGAAAATGGAAAAATTTAGTAAAGACAATCAGAAATGCCAAAAAGCCAGTTAAGATTGGTATCGTTGGGAAATATTTTGAGACCGGCAAGTTTACTTTAACGGATTCTTATATCTCCATAATTGAGGCGGTAAAACACGCTTCTTATTTTTTTAAAAGAAAACCAGAAATTTCTTGGTTATCAGCAGGAAAGTATGAAAAAGATCCTAGTTCAGTTGAAGATTTAAAAAATTATGACGGCATAATTATTCCTGGAGGGTTTGGGACCAGAGGAATAGAAGGAAAAATAAAGGCAATTGAATTTTGTCGAAAAAATAAAATTCCCTTTTTAGGGCTTTGTCTGGGAATGCAACTGGCCGTAATTGAATTTGCTCGCAATGTTTGCAAAATTAAAAAAGCTTCCTCAACTGAATTTTCAAAGAGTAAAGAACCAGTGATTGATGTTATGCCAAAACAAAAAGTTCTTTTAAAAGAAAAAAAATATGGAGGAACAATGAGATTGGGAGCTTATAACTGTAAAATAAAGCCCCAAACCATTAGTTTTAGGGCATACAAGGATAAAGGAAAAAGCGATATCATGGTATCTGAGCGTCATCGCCATCGCTACGAGCTAAATAATAACTACAGAAAGGTTTTAGAAAAATATGGATTAGTGATAGCAGGTGTTAATCCTGAAAAGGATTTAGTAGAAATTATTGAAATTAAAAACCATCCCTTTTTTGTGGCTTCTCAATTTCATCCGGAATTTAAATCAAGACCATTAGACCCTCATCCTCTTTTTAGAGAATTTATTAGAGCCTCTATCGAGGTTCGACATTTACAACCTTAGCTATCCGTTGAGATTTATCAAAACATTTTTTCCGGGATGTTCTAAATTTAACCAGGCCTCCTTTTACTGCATAAAGAGTATCATCGTTTCCTCGTTTAACGTTTTTACCTGGTAAAAATTTTGTTCCTCTTTGACGAATAATTATCATTCCCGGTTTAACTTTTTGACCCTCAAAAAGTTTAACGCCAAGATATTTCGGCAAAGAATCCCTTCCTAATTTTGTTGTTCCTGATGATTTTGTCTTAGCCATATTTTATTATGTTAACAAAACTTATCAAATTTGTCCACCCTGTTAAATTTGCTTCGCAACTATTTAACAGGGTAAAAAAATATCAAACAGATATAATATTGGTTACTGGGGTTATTTTAATTTCTTTACTTTCCTTTGCCCTTGGATATATAACAGCTAATTATCAAGAAAAGATACCTTTAAAATTTGAATATGAAGAAACAAAAAGTAGCAATAATTGGAGCGGGAATATGTGGTCTTTATTTAGCTTGGAAACTTTCTGAGAAAGGACATAAAGCTTGGATTTTTGAAAAAAAGAAAAAAATTGGGCAGGAGGTTTGTTCTGGACTTATTTCTCAAAGAATTTTAGAGTTTATCCCGCACCTTTCTTGCGCTACTTTCAGTAATTTTGACGCCGAAGGCGTCAAGCATAAGAAAGGTACGGGATTTATTCCAGAAAGCCCTAAATTAATTAAAAACCAAATAAATTTTGCCTTTTTACATTTTCCCCAAAAAACTATAAAACTAAGGTTTTCTAAAGATTTTTTTGTAATAAGTCATTTTGAATTGGATAGATTGACAGCTAATTTAGCCATAAAAGCCGGGGCTAAAATTATTTTAAATCATGATATGTCTTCCATACCTGAAGGGTTTGATAAAGTGATTGGCTGCGATGGGGCTGGTTCTTTTGTCAGAAGGAATTTAGGTCTTCCAGATCCGGGTTTCCGAATGGGAATTCAGGGTTTTGTTGAACAAAAAACTTTTGAGAATTATGTAGAAACTTGGCCCTGTGAAAAAGGAGGGTTTATCTGGAAAATCCCCCGGGGAAATGAAATAGAATATGGTATAATTACAAAACCCCAAGAAGCGAAAAAACTTTTTGATAGTTTTTTAGAGAAAAATAAAATTTCTTTAAAAGAAAAAAAATCAAGAATAATTCCCCAGGGTTTTCTAATTCCAGCAAATCCTTTGGTTACTCTTTGCGGAGACGCCGCTGGATTGACTAAACCCTGGTCAGGAGGCGGAATAATTTGGGGATTAACAGCAGCTGAAATGCTTCTAAACGCTTTCCCTGATTTTTTATCTTATCGTAAATTAATGAAAAGATTTTTCCTTCCTAAAATTATTTTATCAAAAAACATTTCTAAATTAATTTATTTTTTAGGATATAAAATGCCCTGGTTATTACCTTCAAAAAATAAAATAGAATCTGATTTTTTAATTTAATATGACAAGAGAAACCAAAAAAATTCCATTTCATTTAGGAATTATTATGGATGGAAATCGGAGATGGGCAAGAAAAAAAGGACTGCCTAACCTTGAAGGACATCGTAAAGGGTCAGAAATATTTACCAAAATAGGGGAGTGGGTTTTAAAAAGAGGAGTTAAAATTTTAACTGTTTATGCTTTTTCTATTGAAAATTGGAAGAGAAGCAAAATAGAAGTGAATTATTTAATGCGGCTTTTTAATCAATCTTTGAGTAGAAAAAATCTTAAAAAACTTCATCAAAAAGGAATAAAATTACAGATAATTGGCCAAAAAGAAAGATTATCTAAAAAACTTCAAAAGAAAATAAAAGAAGCCGAACAAATGACCAAAAATAATAAAAAAGGAATTTTAAATTTAGCAATTTCTTACGGCGGAAGACCGGAAATTATTCAGGCAGTTAAAAATATTATTAAAAAGAAAACTCCTCCCAATAAAATTACTGAAGATTTAATTAATCAAAATCTTTGGACAGCCGGCTTGCCTTACCCCGATTTAATTATCCGTACCGCGGGGGTCCAACGTCTTTCTAATTTTTTAACTTGGCAGTCAGCTTATTCTGAATTTTATTTTACCAAAACATATTGGCCAGATTTTACAGAAAAAGACTTAGATAAGGCCTTAGCAGATTTCGCTCTCCGCCAAAGAAGATTCGGAAGATAATAATATGATAAAAATTGAGATTTTAGGAACAGCTGCTAATTGGTCAAAGCCGTTTAAAACCAGAAAGATAAAAAAGTTTACTTCATGCTTTTTTAAAACAGATTTCAAATTTCAGATAGATAGCGGCAATTCCTGGGATAAAAGAAAAATAGATTATTTACTGATTTCTCATTTACATATAGACCATATTGGAAAGATTAAGACCTATCCCAGAAATATTACAATTTGTCTACCGTCTAAAACCTTTTTAAATTCTTTGGACTCTCAAAGAAATTTTTTGTTTTTAAAGAAAAAAATAAGAATTGGCAAGACAAGAATAGAGCCATTTTTAGTTCATCATTCAAAGAAAACTTTAACTTTTGGTTACAAAATTAGTTTTCAAAATTCTTCTTTTTTATGGCTTCCGGATTATTTTTCGCCCTTTAATTACTCTTCTTTCAAAAATTGTGATATCTGGTTTTTGGGTGCTTCCTCTTTTAAAAGAGATGTTAAACATCAGGGGTATCTTTTGGGCCATAAGTCAATTTTTAATTCCCTTTTAGAATTCAGAGAAAGAAAAATTTTCCCCAAATCAAAAAAGATTTATCTTATCCATTTCGGCCTTTCAATGTTTCCTTTAAATAAAAAGGTCAGTTTTCTTCAAAATCAATTTCCCGAATACAAAATGATTTCCACTTTTGACGAAATGAAAATTAATTTGTAGTTTTTTTATAGTAAGAATCAGGGCTGTGAATTTCTCCCCTTGACAGGATTTTTGGATAATATAATATTATTTTTAACAGCCAACGGAGCTCGTCGACCCGTAACTGTTCTTAAAAGGGCTTAAAAAAGCTGAAGGAAAATTTTTAAATTTTCCTTGAAGCCAGGTCCTAAAATGACTAAAGAAAAATTTTATTCGGCCTTAGATGAAGAAGAAGAATTTACCGGAGATGAAAGCGATTTAGAAAAGAAAGAAGAAGATGATGATGATGAAGAAGAAGCTGGCTTTTTAGACGAAGACGAGGAAGATATCTAAGAACTGAAGAAAGATTGAAATAAGAACCTCTCGCTTCGCTCGAGAACCTTGATTCGCTAAGGAATAATCATATAATCTTGAATTAAGATTAAAAATCAGCCCTTATAGGGCTGATTTTTACTTCCAAAATTTGTCAAAATTGGAAAACTACCCAAAGTAAGTTAAAATAGAAACAGTTAACAAAAAAATGAGAAAATTTTTTGAAAAGAATAAGATATTTATCACCATAATAATAGCCGGCTTGATAGTTGGAGGGGTATTTTGGTTTTTTTGGCCCCAAACTCCAAAAGATTTTGAAGAATTAACTGGCAAAACCCAGGCGTGTATAGATTCAGGAGGAGTTGTTGGCACTGGATTGTGCTGTGAATCAACAGGTGATTTTCCAGACACTTGCGCAATTGGCGCCTGCGGTTGCGCTCCGGAGTATAGTCATTCAGTAAAAATCTGTGATTGTGGGAAAGACAAATGTTTTAATGGGAAGCAATGTGTTTATTTTAAAGAAACGCAGGAGAAAGAAATTATTTCCCCCGCTTCATATCATATAGAAAATCCTCCTTATTATAGAGAGGATGGTTTTTGCTGGGGAGCTAGCGCAATAATGTTGATGATGGATCATAGTTTGCCAGAAAATGAAGTTCAGAACATTAGAACCGTTCTTAAAAGCGGTCCCGGGGGAACGCCCGATATGTTTATGGGATTCCATGCTTTCGGGGTGATTGATAAGGTCAGGATTGCTTATTCAAATTTCTCCCTCATTTATAATTATTGTCTTGAATCAAATATCTGTGGATAACTTATTTTCAAAAAATTGCTTATAGAGTTAAAATAAAATAATTATGGGATTATTTAAGAAAATTAAACATTTCCTTAAAAAAAGAAGACGTTTGGTGATGGGTTTTTTTATAGCGGTATCTGTTGTTTGTTTATTCGTATATTTCGCAGCCACTCCTAACATTCAATTTGAAGTTTTAACTCCCAAACACCTAATAAGTTCTGTCTATAAGGTATACGGGAATCCCGATATTGGTTTTTGGTGCGGTAAAACCGTAATAACAAATACAGGGGATGGCCCGGCATATGATTTAAAAGTATCTTATAAAGTTGAAGGATATACCGACTGGAATGAATCTGTGACTTATCCAATATTATTGTCCGGCAGTACTGTTGTAGATTTATATTATCCAATATTGCCAAAAGAAATAACAGATTTAAAAACTCCTACTCCTTCCAATATTAAAATTAAAATTACTTATGCCGAATCGCCCGGGGGCTCGCAGAAAGAAATTACTCAAAATAAATCTATAATGATTCTTGGAAGCCGCGATTTTGTATTTAGCAGTATCCTTCCGGAAGAGAGTACCGGAAGTTTTCTTGATAATTTCAGTAATTATCCTCTTTTAGCGGCTCGGGTTACTCCGGCCGATCCGGTTCTTATGAGTTTTGCCGATATGGGGAATAAACTTGCCGGCGGTCCGGGGGCAAGCCTTTCAGATGACGAAGCTATAAGATCCCTTTCGGGAATATGGCGGGTAGCGGTAAATAACAGAATACAATACAAAACAGAACCTTTGGCGTTTTGGACTGGAGAATTTGCTCAATTTATAAAATATCCCAGAGACGTAATAAAAGACAAAGCAGGCACTTGTATTGATACGGCGTTATTTTTTGCTTCCGCTGCCGCATCTCAGGGCTTAAAACCTTTTATAATTCTTATGCCGGGACACGCTTTTACTGTCATTCAACTGCCCAGCGGAACAAACATAGCTGTAGAAACAACTGCTTTGAATGACAGGGCATCCTTTGGGCAAGCAGTAGATCTTGGAAGTAGAGTTTATAATGACGCAATACAGGGACCTTATATTATTGTAGATGTTATAACCCTCCAATCATTAGGAATAACTCCTCCGGAGCTTGAAGAGTTGCCTTCTGACGCTCTTGAAAAATGGGGAATCAGTATGGCAGGAAGCGGATCTTCAGCGCAACCTCAACCCCAACCTCAACCTCAGCCCCAACCTCAACCCGAACCTCAACCTCAACCCGGACCCCAGCCCCAACCCGGAGAAGAAGATTATGTTAACTATGCCAATCCTTATTATCCGGAATGGAATATTTCTTATCCAAATAGTTGGTCAATTCTCCAGTGGGTGAATGAGATTGATTTATATTCTCCTTCCAAGCAAGTGAGATTTGTTATAGCTTGGGGTTATGGAATGAGCGCCGACCAAGCCAGAAGCACTATGGAAAATTTTGTGCTGAAGCCGATGGGTGTCCAGACAACAAACGAAAACCCGGATAATGTTTGCGGCATTTCAGCTACTGAAGTGGAATATCAAGGCACGACTAACGGTGTAACTTATCTTTTTTACGCTAGATATTTTCAGGCAAAAAATCACGGATTTGCTATTATATATAATTTTCCCAACGACGCGAACTCTAAAAGTAATTCAGAAACTTGTGAAACCGTTTTGAGAAATTTTGCTCTATAATTTTTTAGAACCATGAAAGAAATTAAAATTCTATTTTTATTATCACTGTGTATAAGTTTGTTTGTTTTTATTGCGCCAGTACCGGTTTCCGCCCAACTTCAGCCCGCTTCTGTTTTAGAAATGACAGACCAGACCGAAATCTCAATTTTAAAAAATGGAGATGCAGAAATAAAAGAAACATTAAGTATGTCGCCCAGCGCTTTTATCAACTTTAAACAGAGATTCCCGGTCTTCAGCACCTTTACCCGATTGTTTAAACCGGCAAATACCCCTCTCCAGATAGAAAATTTAGAGATAAATGTAGATGAAGCAAAAAATCAAATAAATGCGGAATATATAATGAAAGGGGTTTCCATAAATAACGGAGATTATTGGGCAACCCAGGCTCTTTCACCCGACCCTAAGCAAAAACCAAATTTAGTTTCCCAAAATGGAAATATCTTGGTTTTTAGTTCTGTTACCGAAACAGCCCTGGGTATTAAACTAACATCAACTACCACAATCAAACTTCCGGAAGGGGCAAAGAACATTAACTTTGACGCTGAAACAAACGCTATAGGTTATGCGTTAGCCGGCCAGGGCACAGGGGGCAATTCTGTCTTTCTCACATTAGCTTTAATTTTTATGGCCTTAGCTGTTTTTAGCTATTTTTTCCTGAAAGAAAAAAAAGAGGAAAAATCTATTCCAGAAACCCAGATTAAACCCCAAAATCTGCCAATTGAAGAAGAAAAAAACATTTCAGATTCTTCAGAAAGTAAATGGAGCTAGTAATTGCTTAACTTGATTAAGCAATTATAGTTAAACAGCAGAGACTTGCTCTCTGTTTTTTTTAATCAAAAACCCATCTTGAAAAACTCCAATTTTTAACCTAAAATGAAATAAAATTATAGAAGGCTGACACCTTATATAATTGCGGCACTCGGTCGAAAAAGAAAAATGAATTTTTCTTTTCCTCCCTCACTTGCAATTATGAAAAAGTTTTTTGAAAAAAATAAAATATTTATTGCCGTAATAATAGCCGGTTTGATAGTTGGAGGAGCTGTTTATTTTAGTTTAACTGAATTTGGGAAAGAAAGCCGAGATAGTGGGGGAGAGAATACTGAATGTTTAGCCCCATCTGAAGCAATGGTCACTAAAATTATTGATGGAGATACAGTAATAGTTGAAGGCGGCGAGCATATCCGGCTTTTAGGCATTGATGCTGATGAATCGGGCTATCCTTGCTATGGACCCGCTAAAACTCGTTTAGAAGAATTAGTTTTAAGCAAAAAAGTAAGATTGGAGAAAGATAAAACTGATGTTGACCAATATGGAAGATGTTTAAGATATATTTTTTTAGACGACCAAAATATTGGCCTTCAATTAGTAAAAGAAGGATTAGCAGTAGCCCGATTTTATGAGCCGGATGTGAAATACAGAGATGAAATTGTTGAAGCGGAAAAACAAGCAATTGAGAATGAAATCGGCTGTAAATGGAGCAGTACTCCAAAAACACCTTTATTGCCAGCATCTTCAAAAGAATTTGAAGAACTTACTGCTGAAAAAACCAGCTTGGAAGTAGTTTTCGCCTGCAATGCCGGAAACTATATTGGTCAAGAAATAATAGTTGAAGGCAAGGTTGTTGATACTTATTATGATTCAAAAAGCAACACCGTATTCTTAAATTTTGAAAAGCCATATCCCAATCATTGTTTTGTGGGTGTGCTTTTCAGTTCCGACCAATACAAATTCGTCCAAAGCCCGGAAGATTATTATTCAAACAAAACCGTGAGAATCAAAGGCGAAATCAAAGAATATGAAGGCAAACCCGAAATTATTTTAGAAACACCAAACCAAATTGAGATAGGGAAGTAAAATCTGAGTCTTTTTTATATTGACAATATGTTTTAATTTGCTAAAATTAAACATAGAAGATAAATAATTATGCAAATATCTTTTAGTATTCAATCCGTTGTTTTAGTTCTCGTCAGCCTTCTTGAAAGGATTGGAAAAAGGTGTCAGGAACCTTTTTTAGTGGAAAAAATGGTGTCAGGTCTGGTTTTAAGAAAATAGTGAATAGCAGGGTAGGGTGAATTTGATATAATGATTTTAAGCTTGTGGGACTTAAGTTTGGGATGTAAATATACTCATCTGATTACCGGATAATAGTTCTAACGTTGTCCACGATGCGGAGCCGGGCTCAAAAAATCGCCAAGGGGGCGATTTTTTGGTAGAATGGAATATATGAATATTGAAGTGGAGATAAAAGTTAAAATAGATAGTCTTGGTCAGAAAAAGGGGTCAGGAACCTTTTTTGCAATAAGAAAATAGTGTCAACTCTGAATTTTTAACAGGAAACAAAAAGTCGAAAAATTAATTGAAAAATAAAATTTATGGAAAAAAATTTAACTATAAAAGAAATTCAACATATTATTGATAAATGGATTAAAACATTTGGGGTTCGGTATTTTTCTGAACTTACGATTTTAGCTCTATTAGTTGAAGAAGTAGGAGAGGTTGCTAGGGTTGTATCAAGAGTTTATGGTGACCAAAGCTTTAAAAAATCAGAAGAAGATAAAAATTTAGCTGATGAATTGGCAGATGTACTTTTCGTATTAATTTGCCTTGCCAACAAAACAGGGATTGATTTAACAAAAGCACTTCAGAAAAATCTTGATAAAAAAACAAGTAGAGATAAAGATAGACAAAGAAATAATTTGAAGTTAACGAAGAAGGGTAACTCGAAAAGGAAGGATTAGTAAAATATGTTATTCTTATGTTCTCAAGAACATAAGAATAAGGAATCCGAGCAAAAGCCTGTTGAAGTCAGACTTCAACAGACGACTTTGGTAAAAAAGTAAAAAAATTAAACCAAGTCAAACAAGGATTGAAGAATTAATTGAGAAATAAAATTTATGGCAATAATCAAGAAGAAAATTTGGCCAAAATATTTTGAGTTGGTAAAATCTGGTAAAAAGAAATTTGAGTTGAGATTGGCTGATTTTAGAGTGAAAGAAGGAGATGTTTTAATTTTAGAGGAATGGAATCAGAAAACGAAAAAATACACCGGCAGGGAAATAAAAAAGAAAGTAAAATATATTGCAAAATTCAAACTTGATAAATTTGGGCAGAAGAAAGAAATTGAGAAAAAGGGATTATATGTAATTCAATTTTAAATAGTTAAAATTTATGAAAATAACAATTTGTGGGAGTATTGCATTTTTTGACGAAATGCTTGATATCAAAAAACAATTGGAGGAGTTGGGGCATGAAGTAAAAATGCCTCCTGTTAAAGTTGAAGACGGCAGCGGTAATTTAATATCAGCTGCGGATTATTATAAAATTAGAAAACAATCTACAGTTGATAAAGGTTGGATTTGGGACAGGAAAGAATGGGCAATGAAAAAACATTTTAATAAAGTTGCTTGGTCAGACGCAATATTGGTTTTAAATTACGAAAAGAATGATATTAAGAATTATGTCGGAGCAAATACTTTTTTAGAAATGGGATTGGCTTTTCATTTAAATAAGAAAATTTATTTAATGAATTCTATCCCGGAAGTATCGTATAAAGAAGAGCTGTTAGGGATGAAACCAATTATTATAGATAGAAATTTAAATAAAATTTTATAAAAATAAAAACAGGGACGTTTCTATTTTTAGAAAATAAGCCAATCAATTTTAGGCAAAGGATTTTAGAAATCAAAAAAACTAATTAAATTATATGAACATAGAATACGAAGCAACATTTTTGAAAATAGATAGAGATGAAATAAGGAAAAGATTAAGAAATGCAGGAGCGAAATTGATAAAACCCGAATTTTTACAAAAACGTGTTGTTTTTAATTTACCAAAAAGCTTTGATGGATATAGCTGGTTGAAGTTATAGATAATAAAATTTCAGAAATAACTTTTAATAGTGAAAATCCATTTCTGAAATTTAAAAATAGTAAATAATATGAAGGTTTATTTTGTAAGACATGGAGAGAGTGAATATAATGCCAAAAAACTATTTCAGGATAGCAATGTTTTGTTATCTGAAAAAGGTAAAAAACAGGCAAAGTTTTTGGCAAAAAGATTATCTAAAATATCTATTGATGTTATTATTTCCAGTCCCTATCCAAGGGCTAAAAAAACGGCTGAAATTATAAATAAAAAGCTTAAAAAAGAAATAAGGTTTTCTGAATTGATTGGTGAAAGAAAAATACCAAAAGAAAGTATAGGTAAATATGCTTTTTCTGAAGAAGTAATGAAAATTAAAGAGGCAATGAGAAAAAACGATGATAATTCTTCTTGGCATTATTCTGACGAAGAAAACTTTATAGAATTTAAAACCAGAATTAAAGAATTCTTTAAATATCTAAATAATTTAAAAAAAGAAAATGTTTTAGTTGTAACACATGGAGGTCCAATAAGAATGACAATATTATGTATGATGTTTAGAAACAGTGATATTGATTCTAAAACTTATCATAAATTTAACGATTTATTTAGAATTACTAATACGGGTATAACTATGTGTGAAAAAAATAAAGATGGGGACTGGAGTGTTTGGACATTCAACGATTATGCTCATTTAGGATAAATTTAAAATATTGCAGCTTACGCTGCATAATCTTGAATTAAAAAAATATGGCGTATATATTTCCAGAGAAAATATTTCCCAAGACATTGAATACTTATATTCAATGTCCGTTCAAATTTAAGTGTCACAATGACAAGGAAATAAAAGCAGAGTTTGTTGAAAAACCAGAGAGTTTTATAGGCAATGTAATACATTTGGCGCTTAAACACTTTTTTGATGTTGCGCAAGTACCGGCGGATAAAAGAAGAGACCAGGATTTAGGCCAGTTGGTAAGGTATTTTTGGGCCAGGATGCCGAAAAGCGGTTTTAGTAAAGATTATTGGAGCAGCGAGGAAAGAAGGCGTTTATTTGGCTCTAAAGAACAAGAAAAAGTGTTTGGGTTGCAAACCATTGCTATTTTGAAAAATTACATTGCCGGAGCGGATTTATCGGTGATTCCATTGTCTTTAGAGGATTGGATGGATTGTCGGGTAGGGGAATTTACAATAGCAGGTAGGATAGATAGGATTGACCAGGACTCGGAATCATCAATTTCAGTATGGGATTATAAAACCGGAAAGTTGCCTTATCGTGATAGCGTAGAAAAAATGATGGAAGAAGATTTTCAGATTCCTATTTATGCAGTCATAGCTTCTAAATGCAATCCTTTTGCAAAACAGGTTAGGGCTGGATTGATTTATGTTAAATATTCAAAAGTTTATGATATAGTTTGGGATAAAGAACAATTGGTGGAAATTGAAAATAAAATAATTGCTGTTATAAAAAAAGCTGAAGATGATAATACTTTTTTACCTCGCATTAATAATCTTTGTCCTTGGTGTGAATATAGAGCAGTATGTCCGGAGAAAGATAAAATTGAGGAAAAACATACAAAAATTGATGAAGTAAAGTGGTAAAATTCTAAACTTATTTTTTTTAAAATAAACCAATCAATTTTAGCCAAAGGATTTAGGGAGAATTAGTAAAATGGGTTTTTGGTCTAATTTTCGAGGTTGGACTTTCTTTATTTGTTGACAACTTGTTGACAGCTTTGAAAATATAGAATACACTATAGTTGTCAACTAATTTCTTAAAAAAATATGGATATCAAGAAATTAATTTTAAAAGAGTTGGCAAAAAAGAAAAAGATTAAAGTTGCTAATATTGTAAAAGCAACAGGATTTTCGCGTGCTTATGTGAATAGATTTTTTGAAAGATTAAGAAACGAAGGGAAAATTGTATTAGTTGGAAAAGCAAATAAAGCTCATTATATATCTGCAAAGAAGGATGTTGCTGTAACTGCTAAGAAAAAAATATTGAGGGTTATGCGTATTTTAAGAAATATCAATCTTTCTGAAAGTGTTGTTTTAGATGAAATTAAAAGAGACACCGGGATTTTTTTAGATTTACCTAAAAATGTTGTTGCTATATTAGATTATGCTTTTACGGAAATGTTAAACAACGCTATTGAGCATTCTGGTTCAGAGA
>CAYUSS010000005.1:0-62507 GCA_964447515.1 uncultured Candidatus Saccharibacteria bacterium
TAGCCTTGCGGCCGTACTTCCCAGGCGGGACACTTAACGCGTTAGCTTCGCCACCCAAAGGGTCGACACTTCAGATAGCCAGTGTCCATCGTTTACGGCTAGGAATACGAGGGTATCTAATCCTCTTCTCTCCCCTAGCTTTCGTTCCTCAGCGTCAGGGTCGTTCCAGCTGAATGCCTTCGCTTTTGGTGTTCCAGTCGATATCAACGGATTTCACCCCTACACCGACCGTTCCATCAGCCTCTAACGCCCTCTACCTCGCCGGTTTTCTCTGCAGTTCTAAGGTTAAGCCCTAGAGATTTAACAGAGAACCTAATGAGGCGCCTACGAACGCTTTACGCCCAATAAATCCGGATAACACTTGGGGATCACGTTTTACCGAGGCTTCTGGCACGTGATTAGCCTCCCCTTATTCCTGGAGTACCGTCACCATCCTCCGCTCCTTACTTCGTTTGGAGCTATGGATAGCACAGCCCGAAGGCTTGCCGCTCCGAAGCTCTTTGCGAAACAAAGAGCGAAGGACGGTTCTTCCTCCAGAAAAGCTCTTTACACCCCGAAGGGCTTTTTCAAGCACGCGGCGTCGCTCGATCAGGCTTTCGCCCATTGTCGAATATTCTCGACTGCTGCCTCCCGTAGGAGTATGGACCGTTCTCAATTCCATTGTTGGGGAACATGTTCTAGCATCCCCTACCCGTCATAGCCTTGGTAAGCTGTTATCTTACCAACAAGCTGATAGGCCGCGGGCTGATCCTAAAGCGGTTGCCGAAGCTTCCATTTATCCTTTCCAACTTTTGTAAGAAAGGGACTATCGGGAATTAGCCCGCCTTTCGGCGGATTATACCCGTCTTTAGGGTTCATTACCCACGTGTTACTAACCCGTTCGCCACTATCGAGTACTCAGCGAACTGAGTGCTCGACCGTTCGACTTGCATGCCTTATCCACGCCGCTAGCGTTCATCCTGAGCCAAGATCAAACTCTCAAAGTAATACTGACAACCACCGATAATAGTTGATTACCACCGATAAAAAAATCAGTGAAAATCTGTTATAAATCAGCGGAAATCAGTTTGTTTTGACTTTTGTCAAAACAGAGTCGGGACAACTCTAAAAAACTGACTCAAATTTTCAAAGAACTTTCTAAAAAAATAGCCGCGAAGACACCTTCGCGGGCATTTTCGATGTCTTCTAATCTTTAATTCTTACATATATCTTAATCCGTTACCCATTATCTATCTTTATTCTACTTTTCTAAAAACCTTTGTCAAGAGCCGAGGAGAGGACTTGCACCCCCAACCTATGGTTTACAAAACCATTGCTCTTCTGTTAAGCTACCTCGGCAAAATCACTTTTTCTTTTTTACCCACACACCATAACGAGTTTCTCGTTTGGTGTAGGGGTTTATTTTTTTCCAGTAGTCAGCTGAAAAATTACTTTTCTTTTTTGCTGATTTCTGCCGCAATTTCATTAGCCAAGTACTGGTCTTATTGTCAGTTTTTAGACTCAAAACTCTAATTTTAGAAAGTATTTTTTGTAATAATGTCTCACCGGAAAAAGTTTTAAGAGCTCCATTCTTTTTAATTTTATCTTTCAATCTTCCAAAAATTCCTGGACCCTTAATTTCTTGGGGCGATAATTCGGTCAAAACTGGAATTTCCCGAACTATAATCACGCCCATACCAATGAGACCGGTTACTAAAATTACTATAGCAAATAGTTCTATCATATTTTGTATCTCACAAACCTTTTTACTATAATATTCTCCCCTATTATACTAATATAACTTTCAATCAAGCCCTTTATGGTCTTTGTTTCATCTTTTATCCAAAGTTGCGACATTAAAGAAATTTCTTCTTTATACTTTTTCAATTTTCCTTCCACAATTTCATCAATTATTTTTTGCGGTTTCCCAGAATTTTTTAATTGTTCGTGATAAATTTTTCTCTCACCGTCTAAAAATCTTTCAGGAATATCTTCTTCTCTCAAAAAAAGAGGATCCATTGCCGCAATTTGCAAACAAAGTTCATGGGCTAATTTCTGGAATTCTTTTGATTTGGCCACAAAATCACTTTCAGAACAAAGCTTAACCATGGCCCCGATTCTTTTGTCGGGATGAACATAACTCTCAATTATCCCCTCACCCGCTTCTCTATCTGCTTTCTTGCCAGCCGATTCTTTGCCCCTTTTCCTTAAAATCTCTTTTGCCTTTTCCAAATCGCCCCTTGCTTGCTTAAGGGCTTTTTTACATTCTGTTATTGAAATCCCTGTCTCTTGGCGGAGTTGTCTAATTTGGTCAATATCAACCATATTATTTCTTCGCTTTCAATATTACCTTTTTTACTTTCTCTAAGATATATTTCACAGAGCTAATGGCATCGTCATTTGCTGGAATTGGATAATCGGCCAAACACGGGTCAACATTAGTATCTGCAATAGCAATAATTTTTATTCCCTTTTTTCTCCCCTCGTTAACTGCTAAGGCATTTTTTCTTATATCTACTACAAAAATAGCATTAGGAGTTTTCTCTAATTCTTTTATTCCTCCGAATTTAATTTCCAATTTTTTTAATTCCTGGTCTATGTCGGCTCTTTCTTTTTTAGTATATTTTTCTAATTCTCTATCTTTTTTTTTCTTTTCTAATTCTTTAAAGTATTCTATTCTTTTTTTAATGGTTTCAAAATTAGTAAGAGTCCCTCCCAACCATCTCTCATTAACATAGGGTAAGTTGCAATCTAGGGCGATATTTTTTACTAAATCTTTAATTTGAACTTTTGTGCCGACTAAAAGTAAAATTTTATTTTCAGAAATAAGTTTCTGAATAAATTTAAGGGCCTCTTTAAGTTTTTCAACGGTCTTATTAAGGTCAATAATATGAATAGTATCTCTCATTCCATAGATATAGGGTTTCATTTTAGGATGAGAACGAGAAGCGCGATGCCCAAAATGCAAACCGGCCTGAGCCATCTCCTCAAGATTGAGTTTGAATTCGTCTTTTTCTGTCTTTTTTATCTCTTTTTTCTCTTGCTTGCCCGCCCTAGCTTTAGGGGAAGAGGGTTCCTCTGTCCCAGTCTGCTCGGCGGCAGTGGTCTTCTTCTTTCCCATAATATTAGTATCTTCTAATATACCACACCCAAATTTTAAATCAAGCAAAACATCAACGAGGCCTAACCTCGTTGATATTCGTATGGGCGCATTCGCATACCCGAGCGTAGCCCATAGGGAAAAGCGAGGTTGCGCTATTCGCGTGCAATAAAAAAAAGGGGGAAAGCTTGGTACTTTCCCCTTGGAGCCGTAGGGCTTGGAGCCGTAGGGCCTAAAATGTGAAGGTTTTCTGAATACGTAGCATCTCCTCCCCGTCTTGGTCCCAGGTGAGCTGAAGATTGAAATCGCCGACGCCGCCGGGCAGTATACCGATGGGGTCCTTTATGACAATATTGGGACCCACTCGCCATGTCCACTCGTCGTCACCGACGTTTGCCCAAGAAGCATTTCCACCAACACCTACTTGAAGCCAGTCGTTGATTTTGTAGTTCAGAGATGTAGTGAGGGTAGAAAACTGTTCGGTCCCTTCGCTTTCCAGAGGCAGGTAATACATCGGCAGACTGTTAAATCTCCATCTGCCCCAACCGCCTTCAATCCAGAAGCAAGGACCGAAATACTGAGAATCTTCGGCTACCACATAGTATGGCAATGCCCAGAAGTTGAGACCCAGAACGCTGAATGCCTTATAGCCGACGCAGAAGCCGAGCTCCTGATAGGAGCTGTCTCCGACATCGTAGTAGTAGATATCAGCAGGCACCAGCTTTCCTTTTGCCAGGAACACTTCTGTGTAACGACCGACAGCTTTCCAGTCCTTGTTCACTTCGGTCCGGAGACAAATCCATGCTGAAAGCGGATTTTCTTCCGGGCCGGCGGTAATGACCGCGGAGTCGAGGTTCGTTAGTTCATCCTTTGGCTGGTCCTGAGCATTTGTAGTCACGACAAAGAAAAACGTCGCTATTACCATCAAGACAAAAACTCTTTCCTTTCTCATCAGATATCTCCTTTCTTTGTTTATGTAGTTGTGAATGTTTGAACTCAGAATGAGTCCACTGTTGATATTATATACCTATACTCCAAATTTGTCAAACTTTTCGCTCTTATTCTTGACTTTTTAGGAAACCTTTGATAATATAAAATTGCTATCAATTCGTAATTCATAGAGCTATGAAAAAAGACATACATCCTAAATATTATCCAAAGGCTCGGGTTCAGTGCGCTTGCGGGAACTCCTTTACGGTTGGCTCAGCCAAGGAGTTTATTGAGATTGAAATTTGTTCAAAATGCCATCCTTTTTATACTGGCAAGAAAAAAATTGTTGATACTCTGGGAAGAGTTGAGAAATTTAGAAAGCGATTAGCCAAAAAGCAAACAAAGAAAGCCAGGAAGTAAGCCCGGCAGAAAAAAAAAGAGATAATCATGGAAAATTTTGAACCAAATTCAATAATTATGGAAATTAGAGCCGGGGCCGGCGGTGAAGAGGCCGGACTTTTTGCTGCTGATTTATTTAGAATGTATTCAAAATACGCTGTTTCTCAGAATTGGAGGCAGAAAATTTTAGATTCACATCTAACCGAACTCAGCGGTTTCAAACAAATAATTTTTGAATTAAGGGACGGCGATGTTTTTTTTAAAATGAAATATGAAGGCGGAGTCCATCGGGTTCAAAGAATTCCCAAAACCGAAAAGTCAGGCAGGGTTCATACCTCAACCGCTACTGTTGCTGTTTTACCTAAACCCCAAAAAACTCAAATTAAAATAAATCCCAGCGACTTAAAAATTGATATTTACAAATCTTCAGGACCGGGAGGCCAAAACGTCAATAAAAGAATGACCGCAGTAAGAATTACTCATTTACCAAGCGGGCTTGTTGTCGCTTCTCAGACCGAAAGAAATCAGCTTCAAAATAAAGAAAACGCTTTGTCAATTTTATCCGCCCGGCTTTTAGAAAAAAAAGGGCAAGAGGAAGAAACAAAAATTGGGGGCAAAAGAAAAACCCAGATTGGCAAAGCAAAAAGGGCTGAAAAAATTAGAACCTATAATTTTCCCCAAGACAGGGTAACCGACCACCGGATTAAAAAAAGCTGGTCAAATATTGAGCAAATTATGGGAGGAAAATTAGATAAAATAATAAGTGTCCTACAAAAAAAGCTTCAATAAAACGGTCGAGAACAGTTCTCGACCGTTTTAATACTACGAGAACCGTTCTCGTAGTATGCTCTCGTAGTATTTTCTATTTAAAATATTAACTCTTCACATTTAAAAGACATAGTTCCCTGGTCTATAAAAACTTGAATACAGGAAGCTCGAGGATTAATATAGCTTTTAAAATACCAATCATATAGAGATGAATATGAACCATGGAGATAGGTCACAGTCGCTATCCATTCAGCATTATATGTCTGCTTTGCAGCGCCAGCATCTCTTAAAAATAATCCAGCTGCTAAAAAAGCGTCCAAGGGTTTCCAGGGATCAGCAAGTTTTCCAATAATAGTTTCTATTCTTTTTTCATAGAAGACCCAAGTAGTTGGCATAAACTGAGCCGGTCCCATTGCTCCTCCATATCCCGCATAATCAGGCGAAGGGCAAGAAACCTTAGTGCTATAAGCATCCCTATTGGGTAATTTTTCACAAATAGCCAAGAAATCATCTACATCCCCCTTTCTCCCGAGCAATCCCATCGGTTTCATTACCCCTTTAACTTGCTTCCCAGTTATTGCTCTAATGCCATCGCCTGTTTTAGAATCTTTTAAATAACACTCTCCCACATTCCTGCCTAAAGCAGATTCGCCACTAATAAGACCTATTAAGAAAGCAGGCCTGATGCCAGTCTTAGTCTCTACATACTTAGCAATTTCTATAGCCTGACCTAAATTAATCTGTTGTTCTTCTGGCAATCCAACCAACTTAAGAATCTTCGCTTCTATTTCAGCTGCTTTTTTTTCAACCTCTTCTTTTTCCCGAAGCTGTTTCTGAAATTCTTGTTCGGTTAAATTCCAATAATACTGCTGTTCTTCTTTTGTTTTGGCACTTTCGTTTTTTTGAAGGGTCTGAATTTGAACTGTTTGCTCTAAATCCCCTTTTTCTTGTCCTAAAGCGAGGCTTTGCTGTTCTAAATTTGATTTCAAATCTTTAATATTCTCTAAAAGTTCCCTGTTCTCATTATTTAAAATCTCTAAAGCCACTAAATTGTCAAAGAAATCAGAAAGTTCTGGTTCAGATAATAAAATTTCAATAACCGGTTTCTGGTCTTCTTCATAAATAGTTCTTAAAATACCGCTTAACTTTTCTTTGGAGCCCTCAATTTTTAAAGAAGTTTTTTCAATAGATGTTCCGGTATCTTCAATTTGAATTCCTAAATCTTTAATAACTAAATTGCTCTGGTAAATCTGGTAATTTAAGTTTTCTATTTTGTTGCTCAAACTCCAAATTTTATTCTGAAGTGTCTTTTTCTCTTCTCCGGTCTTGCTGATATCTTTTTCAATCTCGCTAATTTTTTCTTCATAAAGAACTTGGCACTCTTTTAATAAGGATTGATAATTCTCTTTTGAAAGGTTTTGCTGGCCTTTGTTAATTATTTCTTCACATCTCTCACTTAAATTTTCCTCTCCAAAAACAAAATTGCCAGAAATTGGCAATACAAAAACTAAAATTAAAATAAATACCAAAACGATTTTTGAAATACGAGTCATTGTCATTGTTTTTTGGATTTTTCTTTGGGTTCCTTCTCCCCCTTTTCTTTTTCTCTCTCTTCTTCTTTCTTTTCCTCCTCAACCTTCTCAACCCCTTCTACTTCTTCTCCAACCGGTTTTACTAATTCTTCTTCCACTTTCTCGGGAGGCGTAACAAGGGCTACAATTTCATCTGCTTCTTTTCCAATCTTAACATCTTTTGGCAATTCCAAATTCTTTATTAAAATTTCATCCTCAAAAGTTTTTAAACCTTCTACATTTACTTTAATTTCATGAGGAAGATTTTGAGGCAGGGCCTTAACTGTTAATTCTTGAATTTCCTTTACTAAAGTTCCCCCTAATTCTTTTACTGCCGGAGCCTCTCCTTCAAAAACCAAAGACACAGTTGCCTCAACTTCTTCGGTGAGTATTGGCTGATAAAAATCTATATGAATCAGCTCTCCGCTTAAAGGGTCTTGTTTTACTCCATGAACCAATACTAATGATTTCTTAATTTGTCCTGAGTCCTTTGAAGGAACCTGAAGTGAAATTAATGAACTTTCTCCGGCTTCTTTAAAAACTTTCTTAAATTCTTTTAAATCAACCCTTAGGGGTTGGCTTTTTATTTTCGGCCCATACAAAACAGCCGGTAAAATACCCTTTTTTCTTAAAAGGTTCACCTTTTTTCCAAGAACTTCTCTAATTTTAGCTCTAAGGAATAACATTTCTCATCTAAGCATTTAAGCATATAAACAGTTTGAAATTAAATTTTGTTTAAATGTTTAAATGTTTAAATTATTTAATAATAAACTCATTAGAATAAAAGCGCTCATCCTCTTCAAACATTTCATTTATACTACATCCAACGCATGCCGGTATAGCAAGTCGGTGGGATACTGCGTCTATTAAAGGCAAGGTAAGTTCAAATGCTTTAACCTCTCCCGGACTGATACATTTTTCAACTAAATTATCAGTCAAACAGTCGGCATAAGAATAATCCTTCCATTTTCCTTCTTTTTTCTTTTCCAAATAATAAGGATAACAAGAAGAAAAACAAATGCTCTTTCTTGAATCATTTTCAATTTTTACTTTTAAAACTTTACTTGCCTCATACTCTGATTTATCAGTAATAACACTTACTTGCCCCTCTGAAGGAAGCAAAAAAGCAATTAAAATTATTATAGCTAAAACAGCTATACCTGTTCCTATTATTAAAAATTCCCTCTTCATAAATTAGACATTGGATATTAGATGATAGATAAGGGTTTAGATGTTCGTTGCCCAATATCTAAAATCTAATATTTAAAATCTATTCTTGCTACCAAATAATTCTAATTTTTCTTCAACCTTTTTTTGAACCGATTTAATGGCTTGAGGAAGATATTTATAAGGAGTAATTTCTCTGGTTTTCTCCAATTCTTTCTTTAAGGAAAAGGTGTAGGCCTTTCTAATTTCTGTATTAATGTTTATTTTCACAATGCCTAACTTTATTGCCTTCCTAATATCATTTAGAGGAATACCTGAACCGCCATGTAAGACCAAAAACTTATCACCAACTTTTCTCTTTATTTCTTCTAACCTTTTTAATCGAAGCCGGGGGTTAAAACCACTGATTTCTATTCCATGAAAATTCCCAATACTAATTGCTAAACTATCTACTTTTGTCTCTTCAATAAATTTCTGAGCATCGTCAGGCACAGTTAAATCTTTCTCTTTTATCTTAAATGTTTTTTTGTAAATCTTTGACGATTCTGTGCCTATTGCTCCTACTTCACCCTCAACTAAGACGCCTTTCTTATGGGCATATCTTACTATCTTTTTAGCATATTTAATATTTTTTTCAAGAGATAATTCTGAGCCATCAAAATGAACTGCTGAATATCCATAATCAATAGCTTTTTTTATTAATTTTAAATCTTTCCCATGGTCAAGATTTAAAAAAGCAGGAATATGATATCTCACCTTAGAAATCTCAACTAAAGCGATAGTTTCTTTTATTCCTAAAAAATTGCTCTCCCCTTCTGAGGTCCCTAAAATCACCGGACTTTTCATTTTTTGAGCAGCAGCCAAAATCCCTCTCAATTGTTCAAAGGTGGAAAAATTAAACTGGCCGATAGCGTAATGCTTTTTTTGAGCGTCTTTAAGAATTTGTTTTAAGGTTAAATTGGCCATAATTTATCTTTTTGTCTGTTGCTATTTGATACCAACAGACGCTTAATGATTAGATACGGATTTTTTCCACTTTCACTCTCCCCCATTTCTCGCTTTTCTTCAATAATCCGTTTTTTGCTCCCCATTTTTTAAGACAAAAACTAGCGTTAGCCGCGCCTAATTGAACAGCATATTCTATATCTCCTTTTTTTCTAATAAAACCGCTAACAAAACCTGAAGCAAAAGAATCTCCTGCTCCGGTTCGGTCAACCATCTTTGATTTTAGAATTCCGGCTCTATAAAGTTCTTTTCCCCATGAAACCACTACTCCGGCCGGTCCTTTAGTCATTACAACAACACCGGGACAAAGTTCGCTAATTTTTCTAAAGATTTGTTTCTCTTTTTGAAAAGGAATTTTAGTAACTAATGAAGCTTCTTCCTGATTCAAAATTAAAATATCAACTTTTTTAAAGATTCTTTTTAATTTGCTTTTTGGAAGACAAAGCTGGGAATTTCCGGGATTGGCAACAACTTTTATTCTATTCCTTTGGGAAAAATTAACCAAATCCTCAAAGATATTACAGAGTTTTCCAGAAAGTGGCGCCAAATAAAACCATTTTGTTTTTAGCTTTTTCCAAGGAATTTCTTTCTTTTCTAAAATTTCTGAAGCCCCCCGATAAGCTAAAATCGTCCTGTCTTTTTGGGGTAAGTTTAAAACAACTGAATGATTAGTTGGTTTTAATTTTGTTTTTGAAATAAATTGAGTTCCTACGCCAAAACTTTTTAATTCTTCAATTATTTCTTTTCCAGAAATGTCATCCCCTACTCTTCCGCAATAAGCTGTCTTAAAGCCTTGTTTTGAAAAACTAATTGCTGTGTTTGTTCCTCCACCTCCCGAAGAAAAATATATATCTTGAATATCAACTTTGGATCCTAAATTAAAACAAATCCCTTTGCCGGTAACAAATTTTTTATTTCTTATCACTTGGAAATTTCTTGCTCTCAAAAAAATATCCCAAGTTGCCGAACCAAATGTAATAATGTCGTACATATTAATTATTTTTTATATTTTTTATCATATCCGCCGAGATAAACATTTGTGTGTTTACCTTTTGTCCTTGCAATTGGAAACCTTTTTTTATTTTTTTTAATAACTCCTTGAATTGCTTCATCAATATCAATATCACAACTATTTGCTAATATTGCCAAAAACCAAAATATGTCTCCAATATTATCCTTTACCTCTTTCTCATTCTCTAAAAGGACTTTTTTAATTATCTCTGGCTCTTGCTCCCATTTAATTATATTTCTAAATTCACCGATTTCTTCAATTATTCCTAATAAAAGGTCTTTGGGATTATGAAATTGGTCCCAGTTTCTCTTTTCGCAAAATTTTTTAATTTCTTTTTGATAAGAATTCATAATTCAGATTTTAAAACTATTAGAAATTTAACGGTGGTTTTGTCTTTTTCTTCTTTGCTAAAATCATAATTGTTTTAATCACTGTATCAGGATTTAAAGAAATTAAGAATATCTTATCAAAATATACCAATGATGCGAATTGTAATTCTACCCGCAAAATTCGCATAAAATTCGTAAATTCGGATTATTTAATTATATCGTAAAACCTAAAATATAAAATAAATTATTTTTCAATTATTTTGTGTTTTTCCAGGCCTTCGGCGTAAAGTTTTTGGATTTGAGTCAAGTTCAAGGCTTCTTCATAAATGCGGACTCCGTCGATGAGGCCGTTGAAATAAGAACCACCTCCAGAATGACTATATCTACCTATGTTCAGAGGATTGGTAGTAGATGACAATACAGAAGCGCTCCCGTCAGTTCCCTTCACTCCATTTATATACACTTTAATAACATTGCTACCATCCCAAGTTCCTACTACATGATACCACTGCCCAACTGAAAGACCATTAGTAAAATAAGCAAAAGGAACAACGTTGGGAGTAGTAATAAAAAATTTTAAAGTTCCGCCAATACTATTTCGTAAAATCCACCCTTTATAATTCCCGCCATATTTAGTTGCTATTTCTTGATATGCACTAACACTCTTTGGTTTCACCCACGCCTCAACCGTAATCGCATCAGTAATATTCAAACTCTCATCATTGCCACAATCAACATAATCATTCCCCCCGTCAAAATCAAGAGAATTTCCCAAGGCATTATTAGGAGTATCATCTGTCCATTGAGGGCAAGAACCTGTACCCGCAGTACAGGTTCCATTTCCTAAGGTTCCATCATTTCCATTGCTGCTCATATCTTTCGCTGTTGTTCCACTACCTTCGTTAAAATCCCAAATACCTACGGCATAAGCTCCGAGAGCGTGATGAACTTGGGCAGAAAAGTTAAGGCCTTTAGCAATCCTGGCTTTGTCTTTTGCTCCTTTCAAACTAACTAAAACAATACTTGCTAAAAGTCCGATAATAGCGATTACTACAAGAAGCTCTATAAGAGTGAAGGATTTTTGCTTTTTCATAGTTTATTAAACACAATCTACTGGACATGCGATGTTAGACATTGCATGTTAAAATAAATAAAATAGGGATAGTTCCTATTTTCTTTTTTTACCTAAATTTAAGATTGTTTTAATCACTGTGTCAGAGTTCAAAGACATTGTCTCTATCCCCTCTTTCATTATGAATTCGGCGAAATCAGGCAAATCGCTCGGTGCCTGACCGCAAATTCCAACATATTTTTTTCGCTTCCGGCACACTTTAATTACTTTTCTAACCTGCTCTTTTACAGCTTCGTTCCTCTCATTTCCCACATAGGCAATTTGAGCATTATCCCTATCTAAGCCTAAGGTCAACTGGGTTAAATCATTAGAGCCAATACTCATACCGTCAAAAATATCTAAAAATTTATCAATTAAAATCACATTAGAGGGAATTTCACACATCACATAAATCTTTAATTTTGTAGAAGCAGATTTACGCGGATGGCTATGCGGATCTAAGCGGATAAGGTCAAATTTCTTCATCAAATCAATGACCTTCTGAGCTTCCTCTACTGTTCGGCAAAATGGAATCATTGTAGCAATATTCTTTAAACCGAAAACATTCCTGGCTCTCTTTATGGCTTGACACTCCATTCTGAAAGCAGGCTGGAAATCTTTATCTAAATACCGGCAGGCTCCTCTAAATCCAAGCATCGGATTGGCTTCTTCTCCTTCAAAAAGTTCTCCCCCGATTAAATTCTTATATTCATTTGTTTTAAAATCAGAAAATCTAACAATAACTTCTTTAGGATAAAAAGCAGCAGCTATCTGGGCAATTCCTTCGGCTAATTCTTTGATAAAAAATTCTTTTTTATCTTTATGCTCAATGGTTATTTCTCTAATTTTCTTTTTTATCTTCCGGTTTTTTAATTTATTGAAATGGTAAAGAGCCAGAGGATGAATTTTGATTTTCTCGGCAATAATAAATTCTTCCCTGGCTAAACCTACTCCATCCACAGGCAAAAAAGAGCTTTTAAAGGCAATCTCCGGCGCTCCGATATTGAGCATTATCTTTGCTTTCAATTTAGGAACCTTTTTAAGGTCGTATTTTTTAATTTGAAAAGGAATTTTGCCTTCAAAAATCCTGCCGCTTAATCCTTGAGTGCAATCAACAGTAACTGTTTGACCAGTTTTTAAAACCTTAGTGGATTTTTCAGTACCAACGATACAGGGAATGCCAAGTTCCCTGGAGATAATTGCGCTGTGGCAGGTCTTGCTACCCTCATCAGTAATAATGGCTGAAGCCATAGTCATAATTGTCGTCCAGTCAGGGTCTGTCATTTTGGTTACCAGCACCTCGCCTTTTTTGAATTGGCCGATTTTTGAAACATTGTAAATTATATGAACAGGACCTGTGCCAACTTTATCCCCAATAGCAGTGCCGGTTAAAATCGGTTTTTTCTTAGATTTAATTTCGTATTCTTCATAAACTTTACCAATTTTGGGAGCGTGAACTGTTTCCGGCCTTGATTGGACGATAAAAAGTTCTCCTGTCTTTCCGTCTTTTGCCCATTCAATATCCTGAGGCATCCATTTTTTAAATTTTTCAGAATAATGTTTTTCAATAATTACGGCCCATCTGGCTAAAGTTAAAATATCTTTATCGTCCAAGGAAAACTGAAGCTGTTTGTTTTCGGAAACTTTAACTTTTTTTATCCCCCCCTTTTTGCTATAAACATATTTTACCGCCTTTCTGCCCAAATCTTTTCTAATAATAGCTTTATAGTTTTGCTTTAAAGTCGGTTTAAACACATAAAATTCATCCGGGGTAATCCTCCCCTTTACAATCATTTCTCCGATTCCCCAGATTGAGTTGATTAAAACAATATTAGAAAAACCTGTTTCGGTGTCTAAGGTGAACATTATTCCTGAAGAAGCTAAATCAGACCTTACCATTTTTATAACTCCAATTGAAAGGCCAAATTTCAATTGTTTAATTTTCTTATCATATCGATAAGCAATGGCGCGGTCGCTAAAAGTTGAGGCTACGCATTTTTTTATCGCTTCAAATAATTTTCCTTTCCCTTTTACATTTAAATATGTTTCAAACTGCCCGGCAAAAGAAGCATTAGGCATGTCTTCGCAGACACCGGATGTTCTAACGGCTACATCAAGATTCTCGCCATACTTTTTTTCAAGTTTTTGATAAGCGCCAAAAATTTCTTCTTTTAATTCCTCGGGAAGTTCCCCTTTTAAGATAAGCACCCGGGATTTTCTTCCGGTTTCTTGAAGGCTTTTTATGCTTTCCGGGTCAAATTTTTTAAAGATTTTTTTTAACTCTTTATCAATTTTATTGGCTTTCAAAAACTTCCAATAGGCATTTGTAGTTAAAACAAAACCATCAGGAATATTTATTCCTTTTTTGGAGAGTTCTCTACACATCTCTCCTAAAGAAGCATTTTTCCCTCCTGCTAAAGGAACGTCTTTGTAAGAAATTTCTTTAAGCCATAAAATATTTTTTTGTGATTTCTTTTTCATAAGATAAATGACTTTATTTTCTACTGACATCCCTGGCACATTCCAATAGTAATGCCACTGTAGTTAAAATAATGACCATCACAAGCTGTCACGCCTGGACTAGTTATATCCGGTTTTTCCAATTTATAAACCAACATATACCATTGCTGGGAACAACCATAACCCAAGGAGAAATAGCAATAATTATATTTGCCGCTCCCAGCCCAACCAGTTGTATCGTTGATTGGGTCCTTGGGAAGAGTAACTTCATTGCTGAATTTGCTTTGGAGGATATTCCAGCTAGCGTCTCCACTATTGCTCCAGCCACCATTTGGAGAACTCGCTCCCCCTGAAGCAGGATATTCTTCGTTCTCCGCGTAATACACCTCTAATGCCGTCATTATTTGTCTTATTTCTGCTTTTCTTCTCGCATCTCTGGCTTTTTCTCTTGCCCCCTTTAAACCAACCAAAACAATGGAAGCCAAAAGACCGATAATGGCAATAACTACTAAAAGTTCGATAAGGGTAAACGATTTTTGTTTCTGCCTAAATTTTTGCACAATTAACTGTTAAAATTGAGGATTTAAACATAAGCTTATAATTTTTAAACTAAGCTCATGTTTAAATTGAGGATTTAAACACTAATTTTTAGAGCTTTAATTTTTTTAGCTATTGCCAATTCCTCATCTGTTTTTATGGTTAAGATTTTAGTATTTTCTAAAATAGTTAAATTCTTACAAATGCTATTTCTAATCTTAGCAGAACCCGAACCAATTGCCCCGGTAAATATTAATAAATCGCATCCTTCTAAAATAGCAAAATAAGCCCCGATATATTTTTGAATTTTATAAATAAATATTTCCAAGGCAAGTTTTGCTTTTTTGTCTCCTGTTTTAGCTTTTTTTAAAACTTCCAGCATCTCTCCTTCCCCGCTAATCCCTTTTATGCCTGATTCAATGTTTAAAAGTCTGTCGGTTTCTTTCACAGAAAAATTTTTAACAAGTTCTAAAACAATACCAGAATCAATATCGCCACAACGAGTCATCATTACCAACCCTTCCATTGGGGTAAAGCCCATTGAGGTGTCAATTGCTTTTCCGTTTTTTATAGCAGTAATGCTGGCTCCTCCGCCTAAATGACAGGTAATGATTTTCAATTTTTCAAATGGCTTTTTTATCTTTTTGGCTGCTGTTTTAGCTACATATTCATGAGAAATTCCATGAAAACCAAACCTTTGAAATCTATATTTCCTTCTTATATTTTCTGGTAAAGGATAAATATAAGCTTTTTTTGGTAAATTAGAATAAAATTCAGTGTCAAAAACAGCAATCTTGGGAACTCGGGGAAAAATTTTCTTGGCAATCTTTATTCCTAAAACATTAAAAGGATTATGCAAAGGAGCTAATTTATTAAATTTTTCTAATTCTTTTAAGATTTTCTTATTTATTTTTATTGGTTTTTTAAATTTCTCTCCCCCGTGAACAACCCGATGTCCGATTATCCGGATATCTTTTTTATAGTTATCTAACTTATTTAATTCTTTTGTCAAAAAATTTTGATAATCTTTAGGATTAAAAACTTCTCTTTTCCCCTTTTTTATTAATTTTAAATCCTTCTTCTTAAACAACTTCCACTTTATTGACTGACTTCCGCAATCTAAAACTAAAATCATAACAAAATTTCTCCTTTACCTTTTTTATTTATTCCGGCGGCGTTTCCTTCGTCAGTATCAAGGTGCATGCAGAGTCTATCGCCCTCACCTATTCTTATTACAACATTATGAAATGTTAATCCTCTATCACCGCCGCATTTAACAGAAACCATAATTCTATCTTTGAATCCTAATTTTTCTGCTTCTTGGGGATTGCAGTGAATATGCCGCCAAGCAATTATTACTCCTTTTCTTAATTCTACTTCTCCCCTTGGGCCTATTAAAACTAACCCCGGGGTTCCTTCTAAATCCCCGGAAACCTTAATTGGCGGATTTAATCCTAAATTAATGGCATCGGTTAAAGAAAGTTCTACTTGCGTTTCCTCTCTCGGCGGACCTATAATTCTTACTCCGGAAAACCTTTTTCCGTTATAAAAAATATCTAATGTTTCCTGGGCCGCAAACTCAGGCGGTTCAGTAAGATCCTTAAATTTTTTAAGTTGATAATTTTCTCCAAAAAGAATACCTAAGTTCTTTTGAGAAAGATGAATATGCCTGGCTGAAATCTCAATTGGAATCTTCTTTTCCATAATTAATTTTTGATTAAACTTGTTTTGCTTATTATACCTCTTTTTAAAAAAAATAAAAAATATTTCTAAACTCTATTGAAAATAATTATTTTAATTCTAAATTTAATATTCTATCTATTTCCTCAGTAATTTTTTTTACTACTATACTCCCGCCAAAATAAGTCAAATGTATACCATCTGAAATTCGAGCTAATTTATACCTCCCTCCATTATCAAGTAAATAAGAAGCATAATTACTTTCAGAATCGGCTAATAAACTCCAAGTTGAAAGGAAATAAACGTCTTGATGACTTTCAGCTTCTCTTTCATAAATCGAATTAAGATTATTTATTTTGTTGGAATATGGTTTATCTCTCATAATAGGAAGTCCTATCCAAAAAACAATAATATTTTTTTCTAAAAAAATCTCTGACAAATATGATACTCTTTCACCATATCCTTTATTCCACCCCGATGCTCCATAATTTTTAATAAATTTTCCGTCTGGAATTGATAATGATTGAGGATCATTTGCTCCAAACATAACTATAGCTAAGTTCGGCTTGTATAAAGAAATAAGCTTTATAGTTTCTACATTCCAATTAAAATAGTCGGGTCTGGAAAGCCCGCTGGAAACCTTTCCCTCTCTTATAACCTCTACATTTTTATATGTTAAAAGCTCTCTTTCTAAAATATCCCCTACTCCTCCGCCGGTAGCTATGAAAGAATTTCCTATAATTAAAATCCTTAAAGGTAATTCGGGTCCTAAAATTAATTTATCGGCAGTAGCCTCTTTTGGAAGATGTTCTTCTTCTTTAGAAACTATTGCTTTTTCTTCAACTTTTTTTTCCGCTTCGGAGTCTTTTATAGTTTGTGGTTTCTCTACAACTTTAGTTTTCTCTGCTTCTTTTAATTTTTCTACCTTTTGTTCTATCAAACCAGTTATTTCTCTTTTAAGTATCTCTTCGGGATATTCTATATGAAAAACTAAAGGAGACTCTTTTATCTTAGCCCAAAAAGCATGTTCTTTTTTAAAAAACTTATTTAAATCAAAAATTTCTTTTAGTTTTTCTGATTCATAGGCATATAATAAGATTGAAGATTGGAATATATTGCTTCCTTTAACTTCTTCTTGAATTCCCCATCTTATAACTCTTTTTGATTCATAAAAAGGGACAATAACAATAATCAACAAAAAAAGTAAAATAACTTTTTTGTAGTTAGAAAGATTAAATTCTTTATCTGGGAATTGATAATTAACCTCTTCCATATTTTGAACTAAAAGTTGAAATAGATAAAAGACGGTACGGTATCGGGGCTAAGTTTAAATATTAATATTAGGGTTGCAATTATAAACAAAAGCCAAAAAACTAAAGATAGCTTGTCTTGAATTTTTACCATGGTTTTAATGACTTCTTTTTCAAATAGAAAAAGCAAAAAGCCGATAATCATAACAACTAAAATATAAAGCTTAAATGGTTCAATAGTTTTTCCGAAATTAAAAATGGATTTTATAAAAATAAAAATATTTTCTTTACCTTCTATTCGAAAAAATATCCAACTAAAGGAAACAAAAACAAAAGTGCTAAAACAACACAGTGCTTTTTTGGCAATACTGTTTTTCTTATTCAAATTTTTTCTGGTTAGAAAACTAATGTTTTCTTTTTTATAATCCTGTCTGTTTAACTTTCTATCTTTATAATAATGGGTTCCAGCTAAAGCTAATCCATGAAGAAATCCCCAAAAAATAAAATGCATCTTTGGTCCATGCCAAAAACCAATTAAAGTCATAGCCACAATTAAATTAAAATATTTCCTTTTTCTCCCTTTTCGGTTTCCGCCCAAAGGAATATAAACATAATCTCTAATCCAACTTGAAAGAGACATATGCCATCTTCTCCAAAACTCTTTAATATTTGAAGCTAAATAAGGAGTGTTGAAATTAATCGGCGATTTAAATCCCATTAATCCAGAAAAACCAATAGCTAGATCGCTGTAAGCACTAAAATCAAAATAAATAACTAATGAATAAGCAAAAATTGTTAACACTATAACAGGGCTTGCAAAAGATTCTGGAATAGCAAAAACATCAAAGGTTAAATTTAAAACAAGATAACTTGAAATAACCAATTTTTTAAAAAGACCCAATAAAATTAAAGTAACATTCTCATTTAAATTTTCTATTTTCCTTGCTCCCCCGTCTTTAAGCTGAGTTAAAAAATCTTTAGCCCGCATTATTGGGCCGGAAAGAAGTTGTGGGAAAAATGCAACATAAACTAAAAAATTAACAAAAGGTGCGGGTACTATTTTTTTTGAATAAACATCGATATTGTAAGAAATCGTCCTAAAAATATAAAAAGACAACCCTATTGGCAAAATTATTTCAACAAGAGGAAAAGTAACTAAAATGCCAATTTTTTCTAATAATAATTCCGCCGAGCTTCGAAAAAAATCATAATATTTAAATAATCCCAATACATAAATATTACCGATAATTGCTAATATCAACATCGGTTTACTTCTGCTAAAAGAGTTTTTATAAATTAAATAAGCAGTAAAAAAATTAAAGATAGAAGTTGCGAAAAGGATTACCAAAAAATGGATATCTAAAAATAAATAAAAAATATAACTTGAAAAAAGCAACCATAAACGCCAAAAAAGAGGCCAACGTTTTAAAAACCAATTTAAAATTAAAACAAGAGTAAAAAAAATAAAAAAGCCAAAAGTAAAAAAATTCATAGGATAAATAACATTAATTTATTATATCCCCTGCCAAAAAGACTTTCCAAATCTTTCTGGCTCAAATGAATATGCCGAGCTGAAACCTCAATTGGATTTTTTTTATTCATAAAACTTTTGAACCTGTTATATTATTATAGCCTAAAAATTCTGAAGAAAAAGCTGCCCATGGGGATAACCAATATCATTTATCAACGAGGCCCGTCCTCGTTGATTTTACCTCCGCATACCGGTATGCGGAGGTAAACTGAAAGTATACGGGATTATCTCGTATAAATAAAAAAAAATGGCTCAAAAAGATTGAGCCACTCTTGCCGGGCTTGCTTCAAAGGACTAAGTAGCTTCCATAACTTTCTGTGGTTCATCCTGTTTCATCAAGCCATTGCCTATAAAACAGACCTTAAGTTGGTTTCCCAATGCCTTATGTCCCTACATGGTAACCGCTGAAGAATCAACTCCACCAGACAGGGTAATAATAACAGAATCTTTTCCAACTATTTTTGATATTTCCCTTACTTTCCTCTCTATAAACTCTCCAGCATTTAATTCCTACGCTGTTATTTTTTTGTTTTCCATCTCCTTGCCTCCTTTATTTTCCTTACAGATATCTAATTACTCTTTCTAAATACTCCAGGCTGAATTCTTTCTCCGGGCAAGAATAAACTATCACGCCTTCTCGCAATAAAAGACGAAAAGGCACTCTCCTTTTCCCAACTCTCTCTTTTTTAAGTTGATATCCTGGAGGCAGTGTAAAGTCATCGCCCTGATTCATTTTTTTCTCCTTTATTAAGTTTTGCTTCGTTGTACTACTATCAGATTATCAAACTAGCTTGTAACTGTCAAGAAAAATTAAAAAAAGTGTGCGGGAAAAGGTCCCGCACAAACATATACTACATTCTCCACGGCCGTAGGAAATGTATTACAATTTTTTTCCGATGAATTCGGCGAATTCGGCTAATCGGCAGGCATAGCCGTATTCATTATCATACCAGCTGACAACCTTAATTAAGTTGTCTTGAACCATTGTCTGGGGAGCATCAACGATTGTTGAATAGGTATCACCGATAAAATCTGTGGAAACCAGGGGTTCTTCTTCTATTCTCAAAATCCCTTTAAGTTTCTCAGTTTCAGATGCTTTTTTAAAGGCATTATTCACCTTTTCAACATTAGTAGCTTTTTCCACTTTTACAACTAAATCTAAAATCGAAACCGTGGGCGTAGGAACCCGAAGAGCAATCCCATTTAATTTACCCTCTAATTCAGGAATAATTTTTCCGATTGCTTTGGCCGCTCCGGTGGTGGTAGGAACAATATTTAAAGCAGCGGCTCTGGCTCTTCTTAAATCTTTATGAGGTAAATCTAAAATTCTCTGATCGGTAGTGTAGCTATGGATAGTGGTCATAAATCCTTTCTCAATTACAAAATTATCATTTAAAACCTTTACTGTCGGGGCTAAGCAATTAGTAGTGCAAGAGCCCATATCAATAATATCATCTTTCTCTGGCGCAAATTTTTCTTCATTTACACCCAAAACAAAACCCGGAATTTCTGGACTTTTTCCCGGAGCTGAAATAATCACTTTTTTAGCTCCAGCTTTAATATGTTTCTTTGCTCCTTCTAAATCTCTAAAAACTCCTGTGCATTCTAAAACCACATCCACCCCTAAATCTTTCCAAGGCAGCTTTTCCGGGTCCTTCTCTTCAAAAACTCTAAATTTCTTTCCATTAACCGTAATACTCTCTTGGTCAAATTCCATTTCTTTGTCATATCTTCCATAGACAGAATCATATTTTAAAAGATGGGCCAGAGTTTTGTTGTCTGTTAAGTCATTGATTGCCACAACCTCCAAATCCGGATGATTTTCTATAATCCTCCGAAATGTTGGCCGACCAATCCGACCGAAGCCATTGATAGCAATTTTAACCATAGAAATTGTTATTCTTGGATATTTAATAATCCACAAATTTTCTCTTTATCAAAACCAACCACGACTTGACCATCTATATCAACAACCGGCACTCCCATCTGGTCCGATTTCTTTACCATCTCATCCAAAGCCGATTTATCTTTTGAAACATCAATATCTTCAAATTCAATATTATACTCTTTTAAGAATTGTTTCAAGGTAAGGCAATACGGACACATACTTGTACTATATACCCGAACTTTCGGTTGTTTATTATTCATATTTATTAGCCTTCTACTTGGTTAATTAAATCTTGCACAGGACCACAAACATCAGTAGGCTCATTGTTTGTTAATTTACAAATTAAAGCAGTAAGATACTGGGATTCTTTTTCCTCACCAGATTGTGTTCCAGCCCCAACTCTGTAATATTTACATCCGAAAACTAAAGTTGGTATGCCGCCGGTACTATATTTAGAAAATACCTCTTTATCAGCATCTGAATCAACATTATTATGAAAGATTATCTCTCCCTCAAATTTTGTAGCCACTTCTTCCATAACAGGATGCTCCCATTTACAATAGCCGCACCCTTCAGACCCAAAAAAATAAACAATAGGTTTTCCATTTTCCTTACAAACCTCATCTTCGCTTATTGAGAAATTGCCGATAGTAAGCTCTTGCTCTACTACCTCTTCCGATAAATCAATTGCTGCTTCTTTGGGAAATAAAAACTTTCCATCAAGGGTTACATAGGTTTCAATTTCTTGTCCCTCAATAGTAAATTTTATTTTATACATCCTATTTTCTTTAAGAATTTCATTCAAAGAAGCAGTGCTTTCTCCTTTTAGAATATTTTGATTAATAAAATTTATTACTTTTTCCCCTATCTCTTGAGGAGATAGTACTTGGCTTTCAGTTGACGTCTCTTCTGGTATTCCTTCGATTGATATTTCTCCTGGACACTTTGGATAATTTAAATAAATAACTGCTCCGGCAATTAAAACACCGGCAATAATAACTGCTATTGGTATTGTGCTTCTTTCCATAATATTATTTGATATTATATATTATTCGGCTTGTTGTTTAATTCTAATAAAAAAATTATTTTTTGGCAATAGCTAAAATTTTCGACATAAGGTTTATCTGTTTTATTTTCCCCAGCTTTCCTTTTTTACAGGTTTTTTCAGAAAAATTTGATAATCCTTTTCTTCTTATTTTCCCCCCATATATCAAAATCGGAATAAAGTCATTTGAATGGTCTTTTATTTCGCAGGGAGTGCAATGGTCGGCGGTAATCACTAAAAGAGTCTTTTTCAATTCTAAAAGAAATTTTAGTTCTTTGTCAATCTTTTCTATAAACTTTTTCTTTCCCTGAAAATTTCCGTCATGACCAAAAGTATCGGCAGCTTTAATGTGACAGAAGACAAAATTATATTTTTTTATATTTCTCCGGACGGCTAAAAACTTACCTTTAAGATTAGTGTTGGCAAGACCGGTAGCTCCTTTAACTTTCTTCAAATCCATTCCTAAAATTCTGGCTATTCCTTTATAAAGTCCTCCTCCGGCGATACAGCAGGATTTTAAATCATATCTTTTTTTAAAATCCGGAACTTTTTTAAATATTCCCGCTCCTCTCACTAAAAGATAATTCGCCGGCAAAAGTCCTTGTTTTTTTCTTTTTTTATTTAAAGGATGATTTTCTAAAATTTGATAGGCTTTTTCTAAAAACTTATTTAAAATTTCTGCCGTAAATTTAGCTTCTGGCGATTTGTCCAAAGGAATAATTTTTCTTGGTTTTACTCCAATTTCTTCGGGATCGCCATCATTAACTTTCATTGATAAACCTTTTCCTCTTAAAATTAATCCTGCCCGATGGCCGAAAGATTCTTTAATTAAAAATTTAATCCCGTCAATTTTTATACAGGATAAAGCTTTTATTAAAGGTTTAGTATTGTTAATTCTCCCCGCTCTTCTGTCAATAATTTTGAAATTAGAATCTACTGTGGCGAAATTTACCCTGAACGCAACATCTTCTTTTTGCATTTTCATACCAATTCCGGCTGCCTCGTATGGTCCTCTGCCCAAAAAATAATTCTGATACCCAAATAACGCAATATGAGCTCCTTCCGAAGTCGGCGTTTTCTCTTTTGGAAATTGAAAAGGTTTAACTAACCCGCAAATCCCCTGCCCTGCCAGCCAATCCAAATTCGGCGTTTTTGCCGCACCAAGAGGCGTTTTATTGCCTAATGCTGATACAGGTCTATCGCCTAAACCGTCTATTATAATCAAGATAATCTTTTTCATCTAAATTATGTTCAAGGGCGGGTGTTCAAGGTCGGGTCTTGAACATTTCTTGTTCTATTCTTAAAAGCCGATTATACTTAGCTACCCTTTCCCCCCTTGCCGGCGCTCCTGATTTAATAAAATCAGCTCCGATGCCAACTGCTAAATCCGAAATAAAATCATCACAAGTATCTCCTGAACGATGAGAAACTATGATTTTCCATTTAAAAGATTTAGCTAATTTTGCTGCCTTAAGGGTCTCAGTAATAGTTCCAATTTGATTTGGTTTTAAAATAAGTCCGGAACAGGCTTTTTTATCTTGGGCTTGTTTTATTCTTTCAATATTAGTAGTTAAAAGGTCATCTCCGACAATAGTTATTTTCTCTCCCAACTTTTTAGTAATTTCCTGAAACCCTTGCCAATCTTCTTCTGAAAAGGGATCTTCTAAAAAAATAATTGGATAATTTTTTACAAGGTCTTTATAAAAAGCTAAAAGCCCTTGTTTGGTAAAAACTGCTCCCTCTAATTGGTATTTTTTATCTTTGTAAAATTGAGTCGCTGCGCAGTCCAAACCAATTTTTATTTTATTTTGATAATTGGCTTTTTTAACTGCCTTAATTATTAAATCCAGTGCTTGTTTGGTTTGTTTAATTGGAGGAGCAAATCCCCCTTCATCTCCTACATTGGTTGCCTCTCTCCCTAAAAATTTTCTTAAAATATCTTTTAAGATATGATATATTTCTTTCCCTGCTTGTAAATTTTCTGAAAAAGATTTTTGTTCAGGAACAATCATAAATTCCTGAAGAGCCAATTTATTTCCGGCATGAATTCCTCCTTCAATTATGTTAAAACAGGGAATCGGCAAGCTCCACGAGACCCGGCCTCGTAACGAGGCCGGGTCTCGTAACTCAAAAATATATTTCCCCAAAGGTATACATTTGGCAACGGCTCCGGCTCGGCAAGTTGCTATTGAAACGGCTAAAATTGCATTAGCTCCCAAATTTGATTTATCTTTTGTTCCATCTAATTCAATCATTAATTGGTCAATTTCTTTTTGTTTTGTCGGGTCTTTGCCTTTAAGTTTGGGAGCAATAATTTCGTTAACGTTTTTAATTGCTTTTGAAACCCCTTTTCCGCAATATCTTTTTCCGCCGTCTCTCAACTCCTTTGCCTCATATTTTCCTTTTGAAGCGCCCGAAGGAACCGAAGCCCTAAAAATACCTAAATTGGTTTCTAATTCGGCTTCAACTGTCGGCTCTCCTCTGGAGTCCAAAATCTCCCTGGCTTTTATTGATTTGATTTTAGAACTTTTCATTCCAAAATAAGATTAAGTTTATTAATTTTTATTGTTTTTCAAACCCACCAGCAACCCAATCAAATTCACTCTGCCAATTCCGGCTCGGGCAACTCCAGCCAGGACTGTCGGGATGAGGCCTACCACTACTTTCCATGCCACGAACACCTAAAACGAAAAAAGGACCCTTGGCCGAATCGCAACCGGCATTGCCGGCAGGATATCTATAATAATTATATCCATAACAACCTGTTCCTGAACCGTCTTTTGGATCAGTAGGAGTTCCCCCTGGAAACAACCCTTCTGTTGCTAAAGCACCAATAAAAGGATCCCCCCCACATGGTCCTTGATCCCAGCCATCGCAACAGCTATCCCCAGAAATATTAGGATACCTTCCATATTTATCGTGATATATCCGAAGAGCTGTTAGTATTTGATTCATATCATGTAATCTTACAGCATCTCTTGCCCTTTCTCTTGCTCCCTTTAAACTAACCAAAACAATAGAAGCTAAAAGACCTATAATGGCAATGACTACTAAAAGTTCGATTAGGGTGAATGATTTATTATGTTTCATCTTTTTTATGTTTTATGTTTCACAACCTTTTAAAGCCTGTTAGTATTTGATACCAACAGGCCTGTTGGTATCAAATACTAACAGGCTTTTTACAGGGTAAAATTTATTTTTGTTTTTGAATATATCCATAAGCGGCTAAGGCAGCTTTGGCTCCTTCACCGCAGGCAGTGATAATTTGCTTGTATTGACCAATATTTACATCGCCTACCGCAAATAGTCCTGGAGTTTTGGTTTGACAGGTTTCAAACTCAACTTTTATTTCGTCTTTTTCATTAAATTCAACCAAACCCTTAACAAATGCGGTTGCCGGCTGGCTTCCAATTTCCACAAAAACACCCTCAATAGATAAGGTTTTTTCTTCTTTAGTTTTCCGAGATTGATAAACCATTGATTCTACAAACTTTTTGCCTTTAATTTCTTTCAGAGCAGCATTTGTTATTATTTCTGCTTTTTTAGTTTTCTTTATAATTTCCTGGTTTGTTTCATCAGCGCTAACTCGGGGACCATATTCTAAAATATAAATTTTTTTAACATAATTTGACAAAAATATCGCTGATTCAAAACCGGCGTTTCCTCCTCCAATAACTGCCACTGTTTTGTCAGCAAATAACACTCCGTCACATATGCTGCAATAACTCACGCCCTTTCCGATAAATTCTTCTTCACCAGGAACCTCTAAGGGCCGAGGGTCGGCTCCTGAAGCTACAATTATTGCTTTTGCCTGAAATTCTTTTTTATTTTTAGTAGAAACTAAAAAATCATTGTTTGTTTTTTTAACCCCGTTAAATAATTTCGCCTTCGGCGAAATTCCCGCTTTACGGGATTTAACAGGGTAAATTTTTTTTACTTCATCAATTTTAATTTCAACTTGCCCGCCCAAGTTTTTCTCCGAAAAACTTGGGCGGGCAAACTTTTTCAAATGGTTTTCAAATTTTTGAATAAGTTCTTGGCCTGAAATTTTTTCAAATCCAGGATAATTTTCAATAGCAACAGCTTTTTTTACTACCTGACCGCCAAAACTTTTGGTGATTAAAAGAGTATTTAATTTTTGTCTGGCAGCATAAATTCCAGCTGTAATTCCGGCCGGACCACCACCAATAATTATAAGGTCATAAATCATAGAAAATAGTTATCGGAAAATAAGAACCTTTCGTCGCTTCGCTCCTCAAGAACCTTGATTCGCTAAGGAATAATCATATATTCTTGAATTAGAAAATGGTAATAGAAACTAAAAATTGAAAAATAGTAAATTCACTAATTTCTAATTTCCATTTTACATAACTAATTTCCAATTTTTTACGGGATGTTCAATGTCGGGTGTTCAAGGTCGGGTCTTGAACAAAACTTCAGGGATTGCCTCAATTAAATCTGTTGCCATTAGTGATTCCCCTAATTTTTCAGCTGCCAATCTTCCGGCCGAGCTATTAATAAAAGCGGCGGCTTGGCCTGCTTCAAACGGACTAATTCCTCTTGACATTAAAGCCCCGGCAATGCCGGCTAAAGTATCCCCTGTGCCGCCAACCGTCAATAAAGGCGAACCAATCTTTGAAAGAGCGGTTTCTTGACCGTTAGAAATTATATCTATTTTTCCTTTAAGTAAAATTGTGGTTTTAAGGCGCTCAGCTTGCTCTTGAACTATTTTTATTTTCTCCTCGTCAGAAAATTTGGATATATCTTTTCCTGTCAAAACAAAAAACTCATAACTATGAGGAGTAATCAAAAAAGGTTTTTGAGATATAATTTTTGGATTCTTGCTTAAAGCATGAATTCCATCGGCATCAATTACTATAGGCAGAGAAACCTGCGATAGATATTCTAAAATTGTATCCTGGGTTTCCTCTGATCTTCCCGTTCCCCCACCAATCACTACAGCTGTTTTTCCTCGGGCAACCGCTTTAGCTGACTCTGTCATTGAAATCAAGATACTCAAGTGTTCTTTATTTAAGCGAATCCCTTCAAGGGGATAGGCTGCTAAATCAGGAGTAAAAGAAGCAATTATATTGGCTGCTCTCTTCGGGGCAATGATTTTAACCATATCTACTCCTGCTTTAAAAGCGGCCAAAGCTGAAAAAGCCGGCGAACCGCTGTAAAACTCAGAGCCTCCAATAACTAATAAAAGTCCGTAATCGTATTTCTTGACATCAGCCGGTCTTTTTTTATAAATGTTTTTTAAAATAGATTTGGTAACTTCTAACATAAATTGTGAATAAGCGCGAGGCAACAAGTCTCAAAGCAAACTTCGGAGGCCTGCCGGCATGGTCTGCCGCCGAAGGCGGCAGCGACAGGTCGAGAAATTAGACCCCAAAATCTCGCTGGGATTTTGAGGGTCGGTGATTTGAGACTTCATTGCCGAGCGATTACAAGGTTTTTAAAAATTTTCTTAATTCCGGACCTATTTGGGGATGTTTTAATGAAAGATAAAGATGAGATTTTAACCATCCAAGCTTATTTCCACATTCAAGCCATTTCCCTTCAAACTCATATCCATAAATTACTTTACCCTCTGTCAGCATTTTATCAAAAACCTCAGCAAGAATGAGCTCTCCTTTTTTATTAAATTTAGCTTTTTTCAAATAATCAAAGACCTCAGGAGTTAAAATATATTTTCCAACAATAGCCAAATCAGAGGGAGCTTGTTCTAAAGAGGGTTTTTCTACAATTTTTTTAATTTTATAAAAACGGTTAGCAATTTTTTCCACACCAACCACCCCATAGAAAGGAATTCTCTCTTTGGGTAAACGATAAAGAGCAATAACCGGTTTCTGACAGGTTCTAAAAACTTTTTTTAATTGCAAAAGGCAAGGAGTCTTTGAATCTACAATATCATCTGTGAATAAACAAGCCACCGGTTCTTCATTCAAAAGTTTTGCTGTCTGTAAAATAGCATGTCCGTCTCCTAAAGATTTTTTTTGGAAAATATAAGAAAAAGAAAGAGCCTTAAAAAAATCTTCTGATTTTTTAAGTTCTGCCAAAAGGGTTCCTTTTTTTCTTTCTTTTAAGAGCTTCTCCAATTTAAGAGAAGGTTTTAAATAATCTGAAACTATCTTTTTATTTTCTGGCTTGAGAACAAAAATTATCTCGCTAATACCCGAATTTTTGGCTTCAGCGATAATATATTGCATCATCGGTAAATCTACTAACGGCCAAAGCTCTTTTGGTACAATTTTTGATAGAGGCAAAAATCTTGTCCCCAATCCGCCAATAGGAATAATGGCTTTTTTAACTTCGTTCATATAAATTTTATTAGAAATTAGAATTTTCTACTAGTGTAGAAATTGCTTTATTAAATTTAGCCTGTTTTTGGCTGTTCATGGTTTTTGTATTTTCTTTTAGTTTTTTTATTTTGTTTTTACGAATTTCGTTTATGGTGGACATAGATTTTCCTCTACTTCTATTCTAGCTTATTTTATTTTTCTTTTTAAATAATCTTGAGCTTCTTTTTCAAAATATTCTTTTATTTTGTTTGGCTTATAAAATTCTTTTTTGAATATCAAGGGTTTAATCTCATTTAACCTTGCTGCTCCTTCTAAAATTTTACTCACCAATAAAACTGGGTCTATCTCTACTCCGAATTTCTTCTTGACCCATTTTAAAATTGTAAGAAATTTAATTTTCTTTTTTTTAAAAATACAATAAAGATCAAAAACATCTTTTGCTTCGGCTCGTTCAAAAATAGTATGGGTCTTATTGGCTAACATGTCTTCAATTGCATCAATTTTAATATTAAACTCTTTAAGCTTTAATGGTCTTTTAATCTTGGGAAAAGGATAAAACACGAACTCAATTTTCAAAACTTCTCTATTCTTTTTAAACCAAAATTGGTGACGATTAAATTTTTTTTGTTCTTCAATTTCTTTAATTTTTAAGCTCTTGGCAATTTTTTTAATCTGACTTAAAAGATAATCATCTGCCAGTAAATCTTTTGATAAAAAATCTAAATCCTGGGACTTACGATGGGAAAGATATTGATAAGCAAGGGCAGTTCCACCCGACCAAACAAAATAAGAACCGAGTTTACTCTTCCCAATTTCTTTTAGTGCTTCTTTTTGAAAAGGGGTTAGAACTTTATCCGGCACCTTTTTATTTTTATTAATAATATTAGTCATAAACTGTTATAACCCGCATACTAAAAAGGTGCGGGGTTTAACCATATTTCTTCAAAAAATTTCTAAGAATTTGTTTGAGATAAACATTAATTTTTAATCTGGACAAATACTTCTTTAAGGTTTTTTTATCTAAGACCTCCCAATCACCATGTTCAACTTTTCTTTGCAAATACCAAAGCAAAACCCTGGGATTAGATAAATCCAGTTTTTTAACATCGTAATCCCAAATGTAATTTTTGGTAAGTTTCATACTTTTATTTTATCATAATTTTAATCAAAATAAAACACCCTGCCCGCGTGAAACGCGGGTAGGGGATGTTTGAAATCTTATTACTCCAAAAAGCGAAAAGTGGAAAGCATTTGGTTGGTAATTCTTCCTTGTTCTTGGCTGGGGATATAATCTTCTTGTTCAGATAAATCAAGACTATATGCTTCATGGAGCGACCACCTCTCAATCAAAAAAGTATTTACTCCTTTTTCTTTAACACAATAATAGAAAATTCCTTCTCCTTCAGCTCCGCTATAATATCTATCCCCTTCTATATTTCCAAGATTGAAAGCTTCGGGTTCCTCCCCGTATTTCTGAAAGAAAGACTTTAATTCGTCGCACTGACTTGTATCCTTTTTAAAAGTTATTGAGATATCACCAGCTAAACCTAAATCACTTCCATCTTTTTTGCTGTACATATGGAAGTTTTTTAAGGTGTGTGAGAGAGTAACTTTATTAACATCTAATTGAAAAATATCACTTGGATACTTCACTTCAAATCCATATTCTTCGTTTCGATAAATCTCCCAATTAGCGGTTTCGTCTTCTTGGGTAATTTCTCCTTCCGGCGGCTTAGCTTCCTCTTTTGCTAACCACCCATACTGCCAGACTAAAATTCCTCCAGCTAAGAGAAGACAAATGACAATAATCAGAATTCCTACAGGAGTAGAAATTCCCTTATTAAGATTAGTTTGATTTTGATTATTCATAATTGATTTTTATTTCACTAATTATGCCGACCTTTTATAGTGTTTGACTTTCCAAGCCAAACAAGAAATTGCCTAGGCAAGAAAATTACAACTTTTGTTGTAAAAGTTGAATAATTAAAGTTAAAAGCTGGATGATTTTTTGCTGGCTTTGAATTTCTCTCTCCTGAAAATGGCTGGGGTTTGCCAAATTTTTTCCTTTTCTAATATTTCTTTTTCTTCTTCCTCAACTGCTTTTTTTAGCTGAAGACCTGTTCGTCTAACTTTTTCGTGCCCCAGCTCTTGGTAATCTAATGGTTTCTCTTTTTCTAATTTACCCCCCACCTTTTCTGCAGAAAAGGTGGGGGGGGTTTTTTCTTCCCCTGGCTTTTTTAGAATCTTGTTAGGAGTTTGCCCTGTTAGGGGCTTGTCCCCCACTTTCTTAAGTAAAGTGGGGGGTTCGCTTACTTTAGATTTTTTCTCTGCCTTTGCAACCTTTAACCGGGCTTGTTTTTTCTGACCTCTTAGGGATTTTTCCCCTTTGGGTTTTTTCTTTGGTTTTGGTTTTGGTTTTGTTTTCTTTACCCCTACGCCAGAACGAGGACTGGCTTTGCCAATTTTCCCGCCAGAGTCGGGTTGTCCTTGTTTGGTCTGGGGGCTTTTTTTAGTTTTACCCCCCACCACTTTTCCTTGAAAAGTGGTGGGGGGTTTATCTTCCACTACTTTCTCCTTTTGTTGAGAAACAGCACGAGCTTTAGGCTTCTTGGTTCCTAAAATTGGAGACTTCACAACCTGAGAAGGTTCTACTATGTTAAATAATTTCGCCTTTGGCGAAATTCCCCCTTTAGGGTATCTAACAGGGTGAACCCTGTTAGATACCCGGCCTTTCGCAGAATGACTGGGTCTCACTTTAGGGGATTTAACAGGGTAAATCAAAAGCCCCTTTAGACCGCATCCTACAGCCAACAAAGTTATCTTAATTTTATCCTGAAGTTTTTGATTCTGGTTAATACCGAAAATAATTTTAGCTTTCTTGCTTATTGATTGAGAAATTATTTTTGATATTTGAGAAACCTCTGAAAGTTGGAGCGCTCTGCCACCGGTTATATTGTATAAAACCCTCTTCGCCCCTTTAGTAGTATAAGGATATAAGGGGCTAGAAATCACTTTTTTAACTGCTTCTTCTTTGTTGGGTGCTTTAACTTCTATGCTATTCAAATAAGCCAACCTGGCCCTACCGGTTAGGATTGTTTTTAGGTCAGCAAAGTCAATATTAATCAAACCAGGCAAATAAATCATTTCAATTAATCCTTCTAAATTTCCGGCCAATTTTTGGTTAATAGCAGAAAGAGCATTTTTTAAAGGAGCATTTTTATCAACAATTTGGAAAATTCTTTCATTAGGAATAACCGAATAGGCATTAAGGTGTGATTTTATTTTTCCAAGAGATTCTCTGGCAATTTCCATCTTTTTTTCTCCCTCAAATTTAAAGGGCAGAGTAAAAATTCCATAACTAAGACAACTTAAATTTTTAGAAATCTTAGCAAAAACCGGAACAGCACCAGAGCCGGTTCCCCCTCCCAAACAGGCAACAATAATACAAACATCCTGTTCCTCAAAAAGTTTTTTTATTTTTTCCTTTTCATTTTGGGCAGCCATTTCACCTATTTCTACATTCATCCCGGTGCCTAAACCCTGAGTTAGGTCTTGACCAAATTGAAATCGTTTCACTTTTTTGGCTACTTTTCTAAGAGCCCGGCTATCAGTATTAGCCGCTACAAAATCTGCTTTCTTCATTCTGGAGGCAATTTCTGAAACAATTGAACTGCCGCCCCCGCCAACGCCGATTAATCTGATTTTGGTCTTGCGAACCTCCTCTTTTGTTCTAACCTTCTTGGTTTTAATAGGTCTTAAAACTTTCTTTTTCCTTTTTTTTATCTTTTGTTTTTTAGTAGTCATTATTAGACCTCTCCCTGCGCAATACCAGCTGGGCATTGTGCAGTGGGTCTTTTATTTTAACTTTTTCTAATTATAAAAACAATAGTCGGTAGATTTAAGGTTCACTATTTAATATCTATATCCACTCCCCTTTTTTTAAGATAATTAATATAATAAGCAGCCCGGTCAAGATTATCTTGTTCAATGTAATAAGCCGCTAAATTATAACAGGCTTTAATATGCTCAGGATTGATTTGGAGAGTTTCCTCCCAAGAATTTTTTGCTTTTTCAAATTCCCCTTTTTTATAATAAAGCAAGCCAAGATTAAAATAAGCATCATCATAAAATGGATTAATTTCCAGTTCTTTCTTATACTCAATCTCGGCTTCTTCAAACATATTTTTATTCATATAAATTAATCCTAAATTATTATGAACCATTTCTTCTTGAGAATTAAGTTCAAGAGATTTTTTATATTCAATTTCCGCCTGGTCTAAACGGCTGTCAAGATAATACATTGCCCCTAAATTCCTATGAGCCAAAGGTGAATGAGGAGAATTTTCAGCCGCGTTTTTCCAAAAACTTAATCTGCCTTTGAAATTAAAACAGTGATTAATAGTTAAACCTGCCAGCAAGACCAAAACCAAACCAGAAATTATTAAAACTTTTCTATTTTTGGGTGGCGGGCGGGTGGCGTCCAAATTCTTGAGCCAGTCAATCTCCGAGGCAATAATAAAAAACCCCAGTATTGGGAGATATAAGCGGTGCTCTATAAAATCTGCAACAAGTTCTATATTAGGCCTAATAAAAGAAGGCAGCAAAAAAACCAAAAACCAAAAAGCGCCAAACAAAATATAATTTAGGCGCTTTTGTTTCGAAAAAACCAAAAGCAAAAGCAAAAGCGCTAAACTAACCATACCGTATATAAAAGTAGTATCTTCAATAATAGGCAAAACCGAAAGATTAAATGGCAAAACAACTTTACCAAACATTTGAAGAGCAGCTGGTAAGTTCTGCCAAACTGACTTTACCATTACAGAAAAAGGCATTGCCAAAGGGTTTACAAAAGCCCAGCTCCGCATTAAAAACCAAAAAGCAATCACTCCTGCCCAGCCCATTCCAAGTTTTAATTTGTCTTGAGAGAAAATTTTCTCTTTTTTTATAAGTTGAAGATAAGCCAGGCATAGAAAAACCAAAAACAAAGAAATTTCTTTGGTAAAAAAAGCCAGAGTAAAAAACAAAATATGCCAGAGATAGTTTTTCCAGTTTTTATGGGGCGGAGGGATGGCGTCGTCTAAAAACTTCAAAAAGAAAATAAAAGCAGCAAGCAAAAACAAGGTCATTAAAGAATCATTCCTACCGGGAATCCAAGCCACTGCCTGAGTTAAAACTGGATGAACTACAAAAATTAGACCAAAAAATAAAGCTAATTGCTTTTTATACTTCAGTTTCAGTAAAACAACAAAAACCAAACAGCTTGCCAAAACATGCAAGATTATATTTGTTAAATGATAAATAAAAGGAGAAGTTCCTGCCCACTGGGCATCTAAGATTAAAGAAATGGTAAAAATCGGCCGATAATAAGCGTCAGCATAGGAAAGAAAAACATCCTCTTTAAATGTATTAAAGATATTAGAAAGCTCTTTAACAAAATGAAAGTTATTCAAAATCAGCTCATTGTCGTCCAAATAAGTAAAGCCAAAAAACAAGGTTGGAAGATAGACCAAAAAGCCAATTAAAACAATCCAGAAATAAGGACGTCGTCCTTCTAAAAAAACTCTTTGAAACCAATTATTTTTTTTGTTCATAAGAGCGTCTAATGTAAGCCCGACAGGACTAAATATTCATTTTTTTGGTTTTATCCATTTTAGAAAATTAAGTGCGGATAAAAACGATTTCAAAGAATTAACCTCTTTAATAGTTTGAAAAAACATTTTCGGCCGGAAATAAAATTTGAAATAAGCTTTATCTCTGAGTTTTTTAATTTCTTTGGCAGTCAAATTTTCATTTCTCATTACTGATTTAGTTAAATCAAATTGGGAAAAATTGTTCATCTTAATCCAATTGTTTTCTTTAGCAATTCTGCCTAATTCGGTTTTAGGGTAAGGTACGACGCAGTAAAATTGAGCATAATTGAGAGAACTCTGACAAGCCCATTCAATGGTTTTTTTAGCTGTTTTTTTTGTTTCGCCGGGCAGACCAAAAATAAAATGGCCCATTGAATTAATACCAGCTTTTTTAACTAAAGCAATGGCTTTTTCAATCTGTTCTAAACTAATATTTTTGTGAGTTAAATCAATAATTTTTTGGTTAAATGATTCAATGCCCAAACTAAGCAAATGGCAACCAGCTTTTTTCATTTTTTCCAGTAATTGTTTATTCAAAGTATCTACCCGCGAAGCAGTCGCCCAAGTTATTTTTAAATTCCTTTTAATAATTTCATCACAAATTTTCTCCCCATAAACCGAATCAATACTAAACGATTCTCCCCAAAAAAGAAAATTTTTGATACGATATTTATTAAGGCATTCTTCTATTTCATTAACAATAGAATCAACTTCTCGCTTGCGGAATTTTTTTCCGTAATAAAGATTGGCTACGCAAAAACTGCAATTATAGGGACAACCCCTGCCAACACTCAAAAGAGTGAACTTTTCTCCATTGGTAGGTAAACAATAAGCCCCGTTATTAAGCAGGTCTCTGGCTGGAAAGGGCAGCTGGTTAATATCATTTTTAGATAAATCCTGAGGAAGATTAATTTTTATTTCCCCATCTCTGCGATAAACCAAACCGTTTATTTTTTCCAAAGGATTATCATTTTCTAAGGCTTGGCTTAAATTTTTAACCACCCATTCTGGCTCCCCAACAACAGCAAAGTCTGCTTGATTGAATTCTTTTAAAGACCTTTTTTCCAATAAAGTTGGATAAAGACCGATGATTGCTATTTTGGCTCGCCCTCCCAAATTTTTGGAGAAAATTTGGGAGGGTGAAGGAAAAGAATTTTTAATTAAACTGACTGTCTCCATATCCCCTTTTATTGAAGGAAAAGCAGTATTTACTATAATCAGTTCTGGTGAAAATTTTTCAGCCAATTCTAATAAATCTTTATTATTAATTTTCTCGGCAATACAATCGATTAAAAGGATATTATACCCGTCCTGTCTTAAAAAAGCGGCTGTATAAGCCAAAGACAAAGGCATCCACAAAGCGGCCCAAGATGATTTCGTCTGCATACATCTCCCCTCTCTGATATAATCTTTTTTATTGTAAGCCGGAGGATTAATAATTAATATTTTCATTTAAATTTTTTTTTAAATAAATTATAGAAATTATCAAAGCCGTCTCTAATCAATTTTAATTTTACCTCGCCTTTTCTTTTTTTATAATTTAAATCCACTTCTTTTGCTTTAAGTTTGGTAAAGGCCTCAATTTTTATCTCCTGGCTTAAAGACATACCTCTGCTTGTTAGGCTTAATTTCTTTAGGGCTTCTTTTTTTAAAACCCACATTCCGCTTTGAGAATCTTTTAAATCAAGGTGAAACAAAAAATTAAGAAAAAAAGTTAAAATTTTATTGCCAAATCTGTTAATTATTTTCATCGCTCCTTTTTCCATAAAACCAAAACGGTTGGCAGTTATAAAATCAAGCTCTTGCTTCTGGAAAATGTCCAGTAAATAAGGAATTTTTTCCATTGGATAGCTGCAATCAGAATCAGCAGTAACAATAATTTTGCCTCCTGCCTTTCTAAAGCCGATTCTGTACTGAAGCCCATAGCCAGCTAAAGATTGAACAACTTTAGCCCCTTTTTCCCCGGCTATTTTTCTGGTCTTGTCCCTGCTTCCGCCGTCAACTACTAAAACCTCTGTTTTATATCCAAGTTCGTTTAGTCTTTTAAAAGGAATACTGTCAATAGTTTCCCCAATAGAATCTTCCTCGTTTAAACTGGGCATTAAAATAGTTAAATCCATAATTTATTGGGCGTAATTACAAATTTCTCTAAAATCACAAAACTTGCACTGCCAGCCAGGATTTGGAGCAAAATCACTCTTTTCAATTTTTTCAATCTCTAACAATATTTTTTCTTTTTGTTTTTCTTTTTCCTTTTCTTTACCCAAAAAAGAAGTTATCTTCCCTTCTTTTAAATAATAATAACCAAGTTTTGTTGGTTTAAGCCCAAAAATCTCTTCAACGGCAATCTGATAAATCAAAAGCTGTTGTTTATCTTCTGAAGATAATTTCTCTTTAAATCTCCCGGTTTTATAGTCAATAATTCCCACCCCGGTTTTCAATTTATCAATCCTGTCTATTCTGCCCAATAAAATATGTCCTCCCAGCTTTAATTTAAAAGGCAGTTCCAGAGCAATTTGCTTATTGATTCTTAAAATCTCCGGCGGCTTTTCTTGAAATTTATTGTAAAAATCTTTAAGTATTTTCCTGCCTAATTTATAATATCCCTGCTTTTGATTTTGGGATTCATACCATTCATCAATCCATTTTTGCTTATATATCTTAACTAAATCTTCAAAATTAAAACCCTTAACACCCGACGTTTTCCTCGGCGCCTCTGGCGCCAATTCCTCAACGTCGGGTGTTGAAAGGTCGGGTTTTGTATCAACAAACAAATTGCTCTGGCTAACCCATTTTTGTTCAATAACCAATTTCACAAACTGGTATAAGGTATTGTGTATTGTCTTACCAAAAGAGAAAACCGCCTTGCCCCTAATCGGCACTCTAAGAATATGGGCAAATTTATATTGTAAAGGGCATTTTTCAAAAGCGGCTAATTGGGAAAATGAAAAATGAGAAGGCAGGATATTCTTAACGCCCTTAATACTCTTAACATCTTCAACACCCGACGTTTCCCTTGGCGCCTCTGGCCCGCCTAAATTTTTCTCTGAAAAACTTAGGCGGGCTGGCGTCAATTCCTCAAGGTTGGGTGTTGTAACATCAAGTTTTTTACCAAAACCCATTTCAATTAAAAATCTTGATGGTTTCTTCTTTCTCAGACCACCGTAATCATCGGCTGAAGTAAAAAATAATTTCTCCTTTGCTCGAGTCATTGCCACATAACAAAGCCTTCTCTCCTCTTGTAAATGGACATCGCCTTGAGTAATAAGCTCTTTAACTAATTCCCGGGGAATTTCAATCGGTTCTTTGCGTTCAGTAGTTGGAAATTTTCTGTCTGTTAAATTAACTAAAAATACATATTTGAATTCCAGACCCTTGGCCGAATGAATAGTCATTATTCTGACCATATCCGGCCCCTGTTCAGGGTCAAATTCAAGTTTACCCTGCTGTCCTGATTCTATTTCTAAATTTATTTGTTCTATAAAATTTTTAAGGGTTGGGTCTATTGCCAATTCCTCAAACTCTTTGACTTTTTTATAAAACTGATTGATTAAATCCAAGTCCTGCTTGCCTCCCATCACTTTTTCTTGAAAAGTGGTGGGGGGTTTACTTTCTTTATCTATCAAATAATTTAAATAACCGGAATCTTTTAAAAAGGCAACCAAAACCTCAGAAACATTTTTCTGGCGCGACAGCTCAGTGTGTTTCTGAAGTAAACTTAAAAGAAAATTAATTTTATTATGGGTTTTTTGGGAAAGGCCGTAAATTAAAGGAAGCTCCCGGAGGGTCTGGTAAATTGATTTTGCTTTCCGCCAACTATATTGAGTAATTTTCATTATTTCTTCTGAAGGAATTTCTAAAAATGGCAAATTCAAAATTCTATAAATTGAAGAACCCTCCTCATAATTATCTAAAAGTTTAAAATAAGAAATAATATCTAAAATAACCGGCTTGGTATAAAGTCCCCGAGAGGCTAAAAACTGATAAGGAAAACCGGCTCTCTCTAATGCCCTAATAAATGAGTTGGCTGATTCATTTGTTCTAACTAAAATAGCAAAATCATTAAAATTTGCTTCTTTGTCTTTTTTCAAAATCTCGCTAATTTTATTGAGCACTCCCTGGGTCTCCTCCTCTGAATCTTTAAAATGTGAGCACTCAATAAGACCTTTGTCTTTTTTGTCAGCAATCAATTTTTTATTAACTTTACTAACATATTCAAGCCGATTGGGATTATTGGCTTTGATAAATTTGTAAGATAAATCCAAGATATTTTGAGCAGAACGATAATTTTTAATCAAAGAAATTTCTTTCGCCTTGGGAAAATCTTTCCTGAATTGGATAATGTTATTAAAAGAGGCCCCGCGCCATCTATAGATTGCCTGGTCATCGTCAGCCGAGACCGTAAGATTATTTTTTGGTACGGCTAATATTTTTGCTAATTCATATTGAGCCCAGTTAGTATCCTGAAACTCGTCAATTAAAATATACTTAAATTTTTCTCTGTACTTTTCCAAAATAAGGGGTCTTTCTTGGAAAAGTTTCAAGCAGTAATTAATTAAGTCGCCAAAATCCAAAAAATTATTTTCCAGAAGCAAATTCTGATAAATATGATATGCCTCAGCCACCTCTTTAATTCTTTCTGTTTCCTGATTTTCCGGCAAATCAGTGAGATTAGTTTTTAGCCCTTCGCTATATTTTAAATAATCTTCTGGATAAATTCCCTGGTCTTTACAACGGGAAAAATGAGAAATTAAAGCCTGGACAAATTTAGTTGGTCTGCCCAAGGGTTTGTAATAATCAAGCTTAAATTTATCTAAATTCTGCCTAATCAAAAGCCAAGCGGCAGTTTGGTCTAATAATTTAAAATCAGGAGACAAGCCAATATCCAAAGCATGCTCTTTTAAAATTCTTTGACAAAAAGAATGAAAAGTAGAAATCCATAAATCCATATAGCCGTAGGGCAAAAGTATATCTACCCGTTCTTCCATTTCTCCGGCCGCTTTGTCAGTAAAAGTTACTGCTAAAATTTCCTCCGGTTTAGCTTTGTTGCTTTCAATTAAATAAGCAATGCGTTGGGTAATTACTGTTGTTTTGCCGGTGCCGGCTCCGGCCACAATTAGAAGCGGTCCCTGTCCATAAGTAACCGCTTGTTTTTGTTCTTTATTTAATTTATTTTGAATATTCATTAAGCCATTTTATCAAATTTTCCAAACAAATTAAAGGGCTCATTTTTCCTAAAATGAGCCCTATTGACAAAAGTGCTTTTGCTTTTTATTACCATTTTTCAGAAATAGAATTTTCTCTTCAATAAATTCCCTACTTTCTTCTAAACCAATTGGCAATACTGGAATTTCAGGATGTTTCTTTTGATGTCTTTCAACCCATTTCCAGCCAGTGACTGAAAAACGACAAATTTTATACTGGCTCTCAACGTAAACAAAAATAAAATCCACTCCTTTGACTAAATCAGCATAACTTAATTCCCCTGTTCCTGAATAATCGCGGATTTTCCCTTTCTCTTTTAAGCTCTGAAGGGCATCAGAAACTTTTTTTTCTCTCAATTTACCAATAGATTGGTTTTTTTCTGACCCCTCTAAGATTTTCTTTTGAATTTTTGGTTGAACCCTGGCTAAAGTTTCAGCTTTTTCTACTTCTTTAGGAAATATCTCCAGCCAGTCATTTCTCTTCCAGGGTTTCCTTTCTCTTATCTTCTTTTTATGACTTATTTTTTTTCTCAATCTTTTTGCCAATTTAATCACCTCTCTTCCTTTTTGTTAATGTGCCAATTTTATTTTACCCCGTTAGAAATTTAAAATCAATGCAATTCATTTGTAATAAAATAAAAAAACCAAAAAATTTCTAACGGGGTTTGGCTGTCCCTGTTTAACTTACGATGTTAAACATTTTAAAAATTGATTGGTTTTAAAAATCAGAGTTGACACCATTTTTTTATTTACCAGAAATTAAAAAAATTTGGGGCTCCTGAAAGGAGCCCCTTTAAATTGTAGGGATACTGTCATCTCGGAGGTGAACGAGCATGGTAACTATTTACTCCCTGACCTCTCCTAAGAAAGAACTGCTCCCTCAATTTGTGCCTCCTTTCTGGAGTTTTAAATTGAGGCACAACGCCCTTAGGCACTCTGCCCAAAGGCACAAAGACCTGGATGGAGTATAACAAACGCAAAAATCTTGTCAACCGTCTTAGGTGTGAATAACTCTCTTTATTTATGTTTAACTTACGATGTTAAGCATTTTAAAAATTGATTGGTTCATTTTTCTTAAAAATTCGGAAACGTCCCTAATTTTTTCTTCTTCTATAAAAATTCAGAGTTGACCCCATTTTTCAACATTTTTCAATAATAGGTGCCAAGGCAAGTACTCTCGAAAATAAAAAACAGCCCGAAGATGGACTTTTTTGATTATTCTAATATTCTTAAGTTCCAAAATGTTAATGAAAGAAATCAGAAATTTATTATTTATAAAAAAATGCCGCCTCTATTCGCACAGAAGCGGCTCTGTTTTCAACCCAGTCTTCCTTTAGGAAACACGGGGTTCCAAATCAGAATTTCTCCTTTGCCCCTGCATTCCCAGCAGACTCGGTATATGGGACCATTTTCGTCTTTCCCCCACACGGTCTTTGTTCCCAGACATTTGGGACACCTCATCATGAGAAGCGGATGTCTGAAGACACCAGTTCCGTTACACGCTCTGCAATCCACAACTCTTCTGGTTCTTCGCTGAGTAAACTTACCAGTGCCCCTACAAGCACGACAAGGAAATTCCCTGGAAACACGGCCTAACTCATCACATTCTTCACAAACACTCCAACTACGTCCATATTCAATCGTATATCCACGATGCTCGCAAGTAGGGCAATTTTTTCCATTGGTTGTAGGACCTAATCCTTGACCGAGTTCAACCAAAGGAATACCATCTACCGTTTTCTTAGAATTACCATTAATCTCCTCCTCTCTAAAAACACCGAGTGCTTTCCCGTGCAGTGCTAAAAGAAACTCGTATGCGTTCTGCATTTTCTTGAAAGCTTCCTCACTGCCTCCCAAATCGGGGTGTAATTCTCTGCTGGCTTTGCGGTATGCTTTCTTGAAATCTCCAATACTCAAAGGCAGAGTTAGACCAAAAAACTTTTCAGCAAAACTCGCAGCCTTAACTAAAGAACCATTGGCATGCATTTGGGCATCCTCCTTTAACGGGTTTTAAAAGGTCTCACAAATTTCCTTTATTATGATTATAACAAATTAGATTATATTTGTCAAGCACAAAGCGAATGAAAATAAAAACAGCCCAGTGATGGGCTTTTGGTACCGAACAATAGCCCCCAGCTCCCCCAACTGAACGCTATCCGAACCTGTCTAAGAAAAATAGAAAAATAGGAAAAATAGGGGAAAATAGGGGAAAAATAGTGTCAACTCTGATTTTTTTTAAATACTTTACCTAGAATTGATTAACTTTAAAAAATAGAGTCGACTCCATTTCTCCCTCTTTTAGACCTCATTTTTAGATTTTTTTGTATAAAAATTTATTCTTTTGAGAACCAGCCCGCTCTTTTCAGTGCTTCTATGGCAATCCTATTGCTTGGACCGTCCCCTCTGGCTACGGAAACACTAACATTTTCCCCAACTGCTTCTGATAATTCAGCGACATCTTTATTGGTAAATCCCGGGCAGAGAAGAATTGAGCAAACACCTTGTTTTTCAACAAATTCTTTAGACACTTCAAGGGCTTGTTCTTGGTTTCTAACCAAGGTTACAAAAAGCTTGTATTTAGATGTTTCAATCACACTTCGATGCTTTTTTGGCTCTGCATCGGGAGTGTGAGCGAGAAAAAGTGCTTTAAATACCATAATTATCACTTCCTATCTATTTTCGTTTTCGTCTCCCTCGTTTTTATTCTCTTTTGGTAATTCTTTGCCAAATCTTTCAAAGGCCCTCAAAATTTCCAAGGGCACGGCAAAAATAATCGTATTTGACTGGTCAGAACTTATATCATTGATTGACTGAAGGGTTCTTAAATGAAGGGCTCCCTTGGCTTCCGATAAGGTTCTGGCAGCTTTAGCCATATTGTTAGCGGCAATAACTTCTCCTTCAGCCCTGATAATTATCGCTCTTTTTTCTCTCTCTGCTTCTGCCTGCTTGCCAATCACTCTTTTCATTTCTTCCGGCAATGTTATATCTTTTAACTCCACATTAATAACTTTAATCCCCCAAGGGTCACTGGCTTTATCAATAATGTCCCTTATGCTTTCTGAAACTCTGTCTCTTTGAGAAAGAAGCCCGTCTAAATCCACCTGACCAACGGCGTTTCGCATTGTTGTTTGGGCTAATTGAGAAATGGCATAGTAAAAATCCTCTACCTCCAAAACCGCCTTATCGGCTTCCCGAACTTTATAATAAATAACGGCATTAACACTAACCGAGATGTTGTCTTTAGTAATTGCCTCTTGATTTGCCACATCCACTGCTTTCACCCTTAAATCTATCTTTCTGTAAGAATAGAAAATCGGCCAAATCAATCTCCAGCCGGGCTTCATTATACCAATATACTTTCCCAATCTAAACTTAACTCCATTTTGATACTGATTAATTTGTCTAATAGAAATTAAAACTATAACAATAATCGCTATTAAAATTGTCCAAATTATACTTGGCATATTTTTTTACCCTGTTAAATACTGTTTTACGGCAATTTTGCCAAAGACAAAATTATTTAACAAGGTGAATTATTAATAATAAATCTCTTTTTGCCCTTTCTTAAATTTTACCACAATTAAAAATCCAAGGCAATCTGCTCGCTGATGAAAAAGGTGAAAAAGGTGTCAGGAACCTTTTTCCGTTCACCCTAAAGATAAAAGGTTCCTGACACCTTTTTCCAGTGAAATATAACCTTCCGCCTATTCCGTTTTGTTGATAAAAACCGTTTGAGTAGGATAGGCAAAGATAATTCCCTCCTTTTCAAATTGCTCCTTAATGGCAAGATTTATTTCCTGCTGGGTGTCCATATACTGGTTATAATCGCTGCTATTTAAATAATAGACTACTTCAAAATTCAAACTGAAATCACCGAAAGCTTTAAAATGAACTCGGTCTATCTCGGCAAGATCAACTTTATCTATAATATCTTTAATCAAAGCAGGTATTTTTTTAATTTTTTCTGTGGGGGTTTCGTAAAGTACGCCAAAAGTAAAAACAATTCTTCTTTTTTCCATTTTTTTGTAGTTGTGCACCCTGGTCTCTGTTAACTCCTTGTTAGAAACCACTAACTCTTCCCCTTGGAGAGTTTGGATTCGGGTAGATTTGATTCCGATTTTCTTTACCACCCCCATATCATTACTAACTATGATAAAATCTCCCACCTGAAAGGGTTTATCAAGATAAATAGAAAAAGAAGAAAAAATATCACCTAAGATATTTTGAAGAGCAAAAGCAATGGCAATTCCCCCAATACCTAAACCGGCAACTAAAGTAGAAATATTATAACCCAAGTTTTGCAAGATGATGATTATAGCCACCAGCCACAAGACAATTTTGGCGATCTTGTTTAAAAGACGAATAACCGAAGGGTCAAATTCTTTCCCTTGCTTTTCTTCCTCCCGTTTTATAAATCTCTCAAAAACATAATTGATTATCCTTTGAAAACCTTTAACCAGATAATAGACAACAGAAATTAAAAATAGATAGTAAATGGCTTTCTCTAAAAGTTCTGGTAATTGGATAAACTGGCAACCTAAGTACAAAGCCAAAAGCAAATAAAGCGGCCAGCCAAGGGAATCAATAACATTTATTATCAAATCATCAAGTTCTGTTCTAGTATGGTCTATTAGAGCTTTCAGTTTCTTGACTATTACATACTTAAAGAACTTCAAAACAATAATAGATAAAACAAAAACTCCAAAAACAATTAGGTATTCCCTCACCGAGTTGTTCCAAAAAGTATAGTTTAAAATTTCACCAAAATCTAATGACATAATATTTTTATATTATATACTAATTTGCTTTTGAAGCACAACCCAATCAGGCAAAGTGAGAGATATAAAATCTCCATCTTTGAATTTCCTCTTGAATTTTTCTATGGTCGGTTGCTTCAACTTTTAAAAGATTTTCAATTAAAGGACTCACGTTATTAATTTAGAATACCTTGTCTAAAATTGATTGGCTTAATAAATTTATTCTACCAAAAAATCGCTCTTTTGGCGATTTTTGATGCGGCTCGGTCTCTCGAACCGAGCACTACCCTGCTCGCTTGGCGGGACAGCTTTCGAACATACGAATGGGAGAAAGCTTGCCCCGTTCCTGATTTGATTATATCACAAGTTAAGCAATTATTGGCACTGGTATAAATTACCCCACCCCGCTACTCACTATTTCTTATGTTTTCTTGACTAAAAAAACTCTTCAAATTTGTTTGATGAGTATAAAAAGATTGTTTTACCTTTACTGCTATAGGTCCTTTTCTGGTCTCAATTGGATCGATTGAGCTGTAATGCTTCCGTCCTCATTTGCCTTTCCGCTAATTGTAACTGAGTTTCCGACTTCAAGGTCATCTGGAGTTCCGTTTACAAATTTGCCAACTTCAGTATTATTTGAGTAAAAGATAATTTTTGAACCGCCGTCCCGAAGTTCTATGGTAATGCTTTGGTCATCTTTTGAAATAACCTCTCCAGTGGCAAAACCAGAATCTGTTCGATCTCCTATTCTTTCGCCAATAAAACCCATACCAGCCACTCCCATTTCTTGAAATCTTTGCTGGCGTTCTTCTGGGGATAAATTACGGAGTTCTTCAAGATCACCCCGTGCAAATCCTTGCGAGGTTTTAGTTTGAGCATACTTCATTCCTCCGTAAAACGCTCCCCCACCGATTACAACAAGCACGATAATAATTGGTAATAATTTTTTCATGTTGATCCTTGTATTATTGAAAACCTTTATTCAATCGCTCGACCAAGCGATTTTTTTATTCGTATCTCAACGCCTCTATTGGATTAAGTGATGCTGCCCGTCTGGCTGGGTAATAACCAAAGCCAATTCCGATAACAGCTGATACGCCAAATGCCAAAAAAATAGAAAACATTGAGACACTTGTGGTAATTCCGCCAAATTTAGCAATTAGCAAAGAAATAACCCAACCAAAGATAACGCCAATCACTCCGCCAATAAAAGTAAGAGTTGTTGCTTCTGAAAGAAACTGCAAGCTGATATCTTTGTTTTTAGCGCCTATGGCTTTACGAAGTCCAATCTCTCGAGTTCGCTCTGTGACCGTTGTCAACATCATATTCATAATGCCAATACCGCCTACTACTAAAGAAATACTAGCAATGGCAGCCAGAAGCACTGTAAAGGTATTAGCGACAGAAGAAGCAGTTTCTACAATATCAGCTTGATTCATTACAGAAAAATCAGCCATTAGAGGATCGGAAATGTTATGCCGAGCCAATAAAAGATTAGTTACTTGCTGCTGAACATTCGCCATATAATTTGAATCTTGGGCTTGCACGCTGATAGTTGAGACATAATCATCGCCAGATAAAAATCTCTGGGCAGTAGTAAGAGGAATAAGAATCATATCATCTTGGCTGCCGAATCCTGTTCCACCCTTTGCTTTAGTAACCCCAATAACCGTAAAATCAATTCTATTAATCCTTACTTTTTGACCGACGGGATTTACATTTTCTCCAAACAAATCATCGCGGGTTGTAGGTCCAAGAACTGCTACCTTTGATAAACTTCTTACATGCTGATCAGAAATAAACGAACCTAACTCTATTTCAACATTTCTTACTTGGCTATAGGAAGCAACCGTGCCGATTACTGAAGTATTGGTGTTTGTTCCTTTGGCTGTGATTTGATACCTATTTGAGATTTCTGGTGCTACCGCTTTTACAAAAGAAACTTGTTCATAAATAGCTTCAGCATCTTCTTGAGTAAGCGTTTGAGCTGAGCCTCTGCCAGAGCGCACTTGCGATCCAGCACCCATCTGAAATCCAGGCATTACCATTATTAAATTTGAACCAATGCTTTCAATGTTTGCTTGAATTTCTCCCTGAGCGCCCTGTCCAATAGAAATCATAGCCACCACTGAACCAATACCAATAATAATACCTAAAATGGTAAGCCCTGATCTGGCTTTGTTCATAGAAATTGCCGAATAAGTTTCTTGGAATAGATCAGATATAATCATACTTTTTTATGATTAATTAAACGCTGACGCTGGTTTTTATTATCCTCAACTATAGCGCCATCAATAATATGGATAATTCGGTTGGCATGCTCGGCAACATAACGTTCATGGGTAATAAGCACAATAGTTCGCTTCTGTTCAGAGTTAAGCTTCTGAAATGTTTCCAAAACAATTTTACCTGTTTTTGTATCGAGGTTACCTGTGGGTTCGTCAGCCAAAATTAAAGAAGGATTATTAACAAGAGCTCGAGCAATAGCAACTCTTTGCGTTTGCCCGCCAGAGAGCTGATTAGAGAGGTGATGAAAATGAGATTCTTCAAAGCCTGCATTCAAAAGAGATTCCCTTACCAACTTCTCTCGTTCCTCTCGTCTAATGCCAACATAAACAAGCGGCAAGACAACATTACGAAGCACTGTAGTTCGAGGCAATAAATTAAATGATTGGAAAACAAATCCAATTTTATTTTTTCTAATATCTGCTAACTCATCATCAGAAAGCTGCGAAATATCCTGACTTGCTAAAAAATAATTTCCATAAGTGGGGGTGTCCAAACATCCTAAAATATGCATTAAGGTGGACTTACCAGAACCAGAAGGACCCATAATAGCTACAAACTCACCCTCTTTAATGGTAAAAGAAACGCCTTTGAGCGCCTTAGTTTCTACATTACCGCTCTTATAAATTTTAGTTATATTTTGAACTTCAATCATATACTTAACGCATCATTCTAAACATTTGTCCCTGCATTTGACTGCTACCACCGAATCCTGAATTTTGTTGCGTTTGGCTTTGATTACTGGAAGAAACCATTTGAGTAATCACAATATCACCTTCTTTAAGACCATCAATAATTTCTGTCATCGTATCATTAGATAAACCGACTTGAACCTGCTGTGTTCTTAGGTTAGATGTGGGTATGATAACGCCAGAAATATTTGCTGCAGCTAAGTTAGACTCTATGGTTGTTGTGTCCGCTACTTGCACATACGCTGTATCACCCTGTTGTTTTATCGCCGAATTGGACACCATCAGAACGTCTTGTTTAGTATCGGTAATAATTGCGACAGAAAGACTCATCCCTGATTTTAATCGCTCATCCTGCGTATCAAGGGCAATCTTAACATCGTAGGTTACCACACCTTGAGTTATAGATCCGAGAGAATCAATTTCAATAACTTTACCCGTAAGAGTCAACTCATCTATGGCATCAAAAGTAAAAGTGGCAAGCTGTCCTAATTCGACTCTCGCGATATCCACTTCGTTAAGAGTTATATTTGCCAAATAGTCTTTGCTGACAATGGTTATAAATGAAGAACCCCCTGCCCCTCCATTAGATAAAGTTTGTTCTCCTGCTTTTTCTCCTACTTTTTGATTGATTTCCACTACTACTCCATTTATAGGAGAAACAAGAAGCGCACTAGCGAGTTTGTCCTCCGCCTCCGACAGATCAAGCCGTGCCTTAGCAACTTGAGCCTCAAGAGAAGTCACGCTGTTTTCGTCAGCGCCTCGTTTAACGTCTTCCAGCTTCTCTTGGGCTTCCAAATACGCAACTTCCGCTTTGCTGACTTCATTTTGGGCTTTGGCAATTTCCAATTCATTAGGTGATTCATTGTTTACGAGATCGTCATAGAGTTCTTCTGCTTCCTCCCAATCAGCAAGGGCTTCACTTACTCCTATCTCTATGCTTTTTAATTCTGCCTGCGTATAGCCTTTTTGCTTTTTATCGAGCTCATCTTGAGCCTCAAGATATTTTATTTCAAGTTCATTCCTTTTAATCCTCGCGTCCTCGATATCCTGTTGATCAGAAGGAGGGTTGGATCGGATATTATTGTATTCGTCAACAGCGTTCTGCCAAGCGGTGTAAGCCGATTCCCTTTGGGCTTGAGCAAGCTGATATTCCGCCTGCTTTACTGAATTGTCGGGATCTTCATTTAGCTCAGCCAGTTTCAAAGCTTCGTAAGCCAAGGCTTCCTGATATGCGGCGTATTTCTCGTCCATTTTGTTTTGTGCCGCTTGAATTTCCGCTTGAGTCGGCGTAGGATCGTTTATTAAGTCAATGTATTCTTGATTGGCTCTGTTGTAAGTAGCCAGAGCTTTATCATAGGCAATTTGAGCTTTTTTGATCTCAAGTTCACCATAACCGTTTTGCATATCTTCATACTCTTCCTTAAGGTCCAAATAACGTAATTCCAGTTCGTCCATTTTATTTTTTGCGTCATCGAGTTCTCTCTGCTCTGGTGGATCATTGGCGATGAACTCTTCATAATCCTGCTTGGCTTCTTCCAGATTTAGACGGGCTATTTCTACAGCTGTTCCCAAAGAGCGCAACTCGGCTGCAGTAGCTTCACTCAGAAGTTCCGCAAGCTGCTCGTCTTTGTCGGCAAGATTTACTTTAGCTAAAGCAACCTGCAACTGTAGTTCAGTGCTGTCAACTCGAGATAACCAATCTCCTTTCTCCACTTCCTCGCCTTCTTCCACATAAATGTTGGTTATTCTTCCATTACTGTCAAAATCAAGACCGACTTCCTCTGCCAGGCTAATTGTGCCACCACCGCTTATAGAAGTGATAATCGTGCCTCTTTCAACTGCTGCTGTAACATATCGTGTAGCACCGTCATCTTTGGTTAATCCTTGATAACCAAAATAGCCACCAACAATAATCAATATCAGGCTTATTCCTATTATTAGTTTTTTCCGAAAAATCTGTTTGAATAGCTTAACCAATATACTCATATTATTAAGGATTAAAGCAATGGAAATTGAGAACCTTTGTAGGGCATAGGTGAACCTTTTAATTCTCCATTAAAAACGCGTATCAGCTTAGCTTCGATTTGTCCTTCTTCATTTGGTGAGCCAATAATGACCACGCCATTACCAACCCCCAAGCTATCTTTTACGGTCTCCATCCCTCTTTTGATTACCGTATCTTCGGTGATTATAACTATTTTCTCTACATCGCCACGACCTTTAATGACAAAACCATTATCTTTAAGCTCAATAATTTCGCCAAACGCACCATGACCTTCAATAAATTCTCCAGGCATAGGGGGCATTTTTTGCCAATCGCCAAAAAATCCTCCCCGAGGTCCAGCAAAGTTCTTATGATAGCTTTCTGCCCAGCGATAAGAAAACTTTGCCTTCATTCCGCCAACAACCATACCTGCACCGAATATCAAAACAACAACTGCAAAACCAACCAAAGCAATAACGACCCACTTAAGAGTATCGTGGTTTATTTTTTTATTATATTGTTTTTCTTCATTCATATATTTTTATTAAAATTAGATTAATAATTATTTATTAAACAAAACCCTGCATTAAATAGCCAAGTAGTAATCTCTTTCTGTGTAGAAACAATCTAAGTGTAAAAACAGATACAGCCAGACTCAGCAAAAAAACCATTATGCTTCTAATTGGTAATGACTCAATAATAGCTAAGCTAAAATCTTGCCAGAGAGCAAAAAATGTCCCCAAATCGCTGATTGCGGTGGAGATAAAATAAGAAATCCCTGAACTTTCTACTTGATTGACAAGCATCGTCCCAGAAAGAGGAGTGGCAACTAAGGAAACTAATAAGAGAGATAAAAAACCAAACAGTAATCTCTTAGTATGCCGTAGTTCCTGTTCTCGCTTAATTGCAAGAATTATCCGATCAAAAAGACCCACAGGCGGTTCTTTGGGTTCAAGATTGGTAAAAAGTTTCTCGTAGTCTTTACGCATATCTCTATTTACTAATACGAAAAAAGGATGCATTTTGGTGCATCCTTTTTTGTTGGTCTTTGAAATAAATTTAGGAGTTGGTGAAGAGTTTTCTAAGTAAAATAAGAGCTCGCCTATGCCTGCTTTTAATAGTATTCAAAGGCTCTCCCAGAACTTCAGCAATTTCTCTAAAAGTAAAATGATCATTATATCGAAGGAATAAGACCATGCGGTTTTTTGGAATCAATTGATTCATCACCGCATTAAGTGTTTCCGTGATGCCAATTCGTTCAAGAATCTCGTTAGGAAGGGGGGCGGGATTCGCAAGAGTCTCTATAAGTATGTTTTCTCCCTCTTCATTCTCGAAATTAGAAAAAGGTATGGCTTTTTTCTTCCTGAGCCAGTCAATGGAAGTATTTTTGGCAATACTAAAAATCCAGGTTTTGAAGTTTTTGTTTTGGTCAAATTTTTTCAAGTTCCGCCATACCTTCACAAAAACTTCCTGCGTTATATCTTCGGCTTCCTGTTCATCGCCAACATAGCGATAAACAAAGCTATAAATCGGCTTGAGATAGCTCTTTATCAAAGCCTCAAATGCTCCCTCATCACCTGCGAGATAATCAATTATAAGTTGTTTATCTGAACGATTCATACTTTATGTAAAATAGCAGATATTTATAAAAAAGTCCATTGTATTATCTTATTTTACCCTACCCTTTAACTCACTATTTTTCAAGTTTTCTTTCTCAAATAATCGGAAAGCATTCCCAATAATTCTGCGGCAAATCCAACCATTATTCCTGATATAGCTCCTTTTCCTACGATATACCAATTAAATCCAGAAAATAGGGCGATTATAAAACCAATTATTGCTCCAGCAGTTAACCCGCCCCAAAGAGCATTCCGTCCACGCCTAAAATATACGGCTAATAAAATGATTGAAATAATGCCAAGTATTATCCAAATGTTGTTAGTCATAATTATTATTGGTCTCGCCCGACACTTCGGGTAAGGTTCAGCGATTTAAGACTTTATCAATTGATTTATCAAGTTCTTTTAGTTCGTGTTGGTGTTTCGCCTTAAAGGAAGTGGAAACTTGGATGTGCGAAATAATGCTTTTTTGTAAATCCGAATGTCTTTTCGGATTTGGTATTTGGACTTCTTTTATCACATTAAACGAAACGGCGTCTCTAATACTACCAGTAGCCAATAACTCTAAATAAAGGCGATAGAAATTATTGCGAAGAATAGAAATAATGTATTGTGGTTCAATTTCTTTCTTCTTTCCATTTTTTACTCTCATAACAACATAGGCGGGACTAACAAGCATCCCATCTAATTCTTTCGGGACGACTCCTATTGAACCAACATTGATACGATAAGGGTTGTATGCAATGTCTCCAGCCCGAACCACTTTATATTTCTGATTGATGTCCTCGCCCAATCTTTCCTCATTAAAAAGCACTAAACCCTCGTTAATAACAGATAGTATTGGATAATACTTTGATGGTTCTTCACGGGGGTCAATCTTATCTTTAACCTCGTCAACAAAATTACCAAGTTTTACTCTTTCAAACTTCCTTCGTTCCAACTCTCGTCTAAACCAGTAATATCTGGCATCGAATCTGTCTTCTAACGAGCCCGAATCAACCACAAAAGACAAGTCTTCGCTGACATTCTTCCCGCTTAAAAATTGTTCCCAGCCCAAGAGAACCTTATCTAAATCAGTTTTTTCGCCTTCTTTTATTGTCGGCTTACCATTAGGCTCATATCCAATATCTTTCACAACTCCCATAAAGATTTTGTGAGAGCGTTTAACTCCGCCCTTTTTCTTTTTTAGAAACAACAAACTGGTATTGATTGTAGGAACTCCGCTCGGAGTAAAGGTATGTGCTGGCAACGAAACAACCCCGACTATCTGGGCGTTTTCTAAAATAAACTCTCGCACATATCCCATTGATGGATTTCCTAAAACTCCGTCTGGTAAAACTATCCCCATTCTTCCCCCTTCTTTTAAGTAATCTAAACATCTCTCAATAAATAAAACTTCTGTTCTTTGTTGTTTTCTGCCGTTGGTTTTAGAGCCCAGAAAATAATCTGCTAAATAACGATGCTCTTTTTCTGACACACTTGCACCAAAGGGCGGATTGGTAAGCAACAAAGTGTATTTACCCAATTTAATATCTCGGCGGGGATTAAACTTTGATACCACATCAAGAGAATCATTATTTTCTATATTGGAATGACCATCCTCGTGGATAATCATATTCATCATTGCTATTCTCGATAGCTGACTATTTACTTCTACCCCATAAAGATTATAAAGAGCAAAATCACTCCACTGGCGTTTTGCATTATCTGGTTCAAACTTCGCTTCAATTTCTTTCCTGACTTTATCTAAAATATAAAGAAGAAAACCACCGCTTCCGCACGCTGGGTCAATAACCACATCGTCAACGACTGGCTTCATAAAATCTACCATAAACCTAACGACTTCTCGTGGGGTAAAATACTGACCCATTTCGCCTCTAAATATCTTTTTAAGAAATGTCTCAAAAGCCCTACCCTTAGAATCCAGCTCGGTTCTTGAAAGAGAAATACCCTGTAATTTTTCTACCACGCTATAAAGCACTTCATCGCTTAACCTCAATGGTGCTTCGAAAACATCGGGGTCTCTTTGTTGAGCTTTTTGGTAAATGCCACGAACCCTATCCGCTACCTCTTTTGCTGTTTCGTGAGTTCCGACTTGAAAATTATAATAATCGCCGATAGGCGTAAGCGTTCGTTCGTCTTTATCTTTACAAAACATTAACTTGCTCATTTCATCAAAAGCCTCTGCTGGGTTCATCTTGCCGCCCTGCCAGATAATGTCGTGGCACTGCTGAAGACGAGATTGAAGTTCATACAAATTAGCTGGTTTCAAATCCCATTCAGGGTCGGCTTTTTTGAACTTAAACTTTACAACTTTCCCATAGCGAATAGGAATGTCAGAGATAATGTTTTTATCTCGCTCCTGCGGGTCAAAACCAGCTACATCAAAGGCAACCTCAATACTTCCCGCTACCATCATCGCATAGGGGGCTCTTAAAGAGTTTGCGTTCCCGAACGCCTGCTCAATCGCTTGGGAGATTGCTGACTGCGGTATGCCTTCTTTTTTACACTCCACGACAATATAGGGACGCTTTCTGGCATCGTCTTCATAAATTACAATGTCGGCAGAATCCGATGGGGTGCGTCTTGGCACAACCACTTCTAAATCAATGCGATTTTCTGGATATTTGTATTTATCAATTAGTTTTACATAAAAAGACGCCCGCACGATTTCTTCGGGGTCTTGAAAATTATAAGACTTGCCTGTTTTGAGGTAAGTTATTCTGCCATCTTTAATAGAAAGCAGTTTGTTCTTTTCGCCAAGTGCAATGAGATGCTGAAAGGCGTCAAAAGAATCTTTATGATTTTGATTCTCATTCTTATTTTTAGGCATAGGTGAACGCTATGTTTCGGCTATCTTCAAAACAAAAAGGGACAGCCAAGCTGTTCACCCACAACGGTTCGTCCCGAAGGAGTCCCCAATTATGGAACTTGACTGCCCCTTCCTACCCACAATTGGGTAAAGAGACAGTTCTCCTTCGGAAAAAATCCGTTGTAGGTGAACAATTTTATAGTATCTCATTTTTCTAAAAAAATAAAGTGTTTTAACTTGAAAAATAACCAAAAATAAGATAAAATAAGTATAAAATGAGTATGAAAAATGAAAATGTGAAATCAAAAATCAAAAAAGAGCAACTGCTTTCAGAACAGACATTTATCAATTATTGCGGTTATGACGAAGCCAACATTCACGGGGGAAGGACAAGCAGGTTAGATATTGACCAAAAATTTATTAAAGCGGCTGAAAAAGATGGTTTTATAAAACCTTTATTGAAATCAAAGGAATCAGTTAAGCAAAAGGACGGGGATGAAAAGTTGGAAATGGTTAATTATTATAGCCCTTTTCAAATTTATCTTGTTTTGGAATTATCGAAAAATATAATTGATGAGAATGGCTATCTACGAAGTCCTTCTAACCTTGAGTGGCAAAAAGAAAAAAACTTCAGATGGGTTAACTGGGGCGGGGGTATGTCCCTAACAATAGATAAGAAAAGGAGATGGGAACGCAACCCGAAGTTTGCGTCTGAAAATCTCCCCTTATTCTGTGATTATTTTCATCGTTTTCTTGCGTTTATACACACTTTTGAATTAAAAACAGACTATATCAGAGAAATTGAAGAACGCAGGCATTTCTCAAAATTGCCATCAGTTTCTTATAACTTTGAATCTCTTAAGGACGGGGGCTTAAAATTGCTTAAAAATCATAAATTGGACATAAAAACTCTTAATCTACTTAGAAAGGAAGTGGCACAACTTGCGACAATGATTGACCCGCTCGAACATTGGTATTACTACATCAAACGACATACTCAATTTAGAAAAGACCTACTTAAGGGCGATGCGGCGTTGGCACAAGAACTCTATCGAATCTATGATTTAATAACAATAATTGTAGAGACAATGACTGGAGAAAAATCAGAACCGCTATCTGATTTTTTATATCCAGATATCACCCCCTTCTTAATACAGAAGGTAAATTATCAAAGTGGAGAAGATGTAAAAGCTCTACAATTTGCTATCCAGCAATTCAAAGAATGGAAAAAGAAAAAAGAAAATAAGCGTTTTGCCACCAAAGAAATAATGAAAAAATTGAATGCAGTTGAGAAAAAAATAAAAGGCTACGAACAACGATATGGCGATAGAAGTTATGCTGGTAGCGTAAGGACAATAGAAGCTGAAGAAAATATAAAACTTGATGATTTAGATGAAGAAACCAAAAAAGATGTTAAAGACACGCTCAAACAAATGAAAGAACAAAAAATGAAGGTTGAGTTAGGACAAGAAATTTCTCAAGCTATAGAACATAGACTCTCTGAATTAAGGCGTGAATTAGATGGCATCTTCTATGATGTTGGCGGAAAACTTCGGGACAGAGAAAATGAGTGGTGGCAAAAAGAACGAAATTTCCATAACATCTTCTGGATGGCTAACCGAGAGAAACTTGCAAAACTTCCAAGAGAAGAACAATTAAAATTATCCAGAAAAGAATCTGATAAAATTGTCAGGAAGGCGAAGGAGTGGGGACGGCGAGGAGAAGAATTTGCTAATTCCGTCTCAAGATATGCTGACCTTGTTTTTTGTAAGGTTTGTAGAAAAAATCCGATTCAACTCCATATTGAAAATAACAACTTGAATATGTGGGAAGTTTCTCGCTCGGTAATCTGTGATGAGTGTATACGGACTAAAAAACTTGAGGAAATGGAATCGGGGGAATGGAAGTGTTCGTGCGGTAAAATTTTATACAAGTTTGTGCATAATAATATCATCGCTCTTAGAACACAAAATAAAGTAGATATTAAGCTCGAAATCGCATATGGAAAAAGTCTATTAGAGGCTACTTGCCCTGAATGCGGCAGAAAAAACCAACGAAGAATAGACTGGGGATGGATGCCGTAATCCCTTTGTCGTCTATTGTTATAGAGAGAATGTTGACAGCGGAAAATCAGTTTGCTAAAATTAAATTAGCTAAAATAAATAACCAGTTAGTTAAGGGCTAACCCAAGTAGCGATAAAAAGGGCTACTAATGAATATCCAGTAATCATACTGGGTGTCTGTTAGTAGCTTTTTTTGTTGCTAATCACTCATATGATTACTGAGAATAAGTAATTGTATGAGAATGCGTTTATTTAATTCAAAATACCAAGATGACATTCTTGGAAAAGCTAAAACATATAATATCCCAAATATGGAATGGCAAGATGTTGCCCAAGAGTTAGATATAGCTCTCTGGCAAAACTTAGGTAAATTTCAGGGTCGCAATAACGCCAGCGAGCGGACTTTTGCGATGAAAGTAATGCGGAATAAAATCATTGACTTGGCTAAATCCGCAAACCGAAAGAAAAGATTGATTGACAGCTACCATCTTTCGCTCGATGAGCTGATGGAGCGAGAGTTCGCCAGCAGTTATTAAGGATTTGTCGTCTATTGTATTAGAAGGATAAATTAAAAAATTAAAGGTAGCTAAGGGCTACCCCAGATAGCAATAAAAAGGGCTATCAATACTACTCTGCGATTTTTTCGTGGGGTGTTATTGATAGTCCTTTTTTTCATTAACGCCCAGTCGCAGAGACTGGGCGTTTTTATTATGGCTAAAACAAAAACAACCAAACAAGATGGCAGATACTTCCGCATTTCAAGTTTTTATGTGGCGGCTTTCTTATTCGCCAAAGGATTGGAGCTGGTGAATGTAGATAAAATCACCGACCCAAAAAGAGCACAGTTTGTTTTTAGAGATTCACCAGAACGAGAAATTTTAGTAAAAAGCTACAACTTTGCTAAAGAAGACTCGCCAGAAGCGATGATAGATGCCCGTAAGTTTGTAATGGCAATAAAAATGCTAAAAGACAAACTTTATCAAGATAAGTTTTAATTATGGTCAGCCAACAGCTTATTGAAGAACTAAAAATAATCATCAAAGAAGATTATGGAAAAGACTTAGAAATAAAAGAGGTTTCCCAAATTGCAAATAATTTAGTGGGCTATTTTAACCTGTTGGCGAAAATTTACCATCAAATGAAAACTCACAATAATGAGGATAACGAAAACACAAACAACTGAAGAATTTGATTGGGAGTTTTGGAATTGTATTTGGGATTTAGAAAAGGAATGGAAGGCTTCCCTGCCGAGATTTACTGACAAGGAATTGCTGGAGATATTTCCAGAAGCAAAACAGATTATTCCAGAAAAAATAAAAGAATGGGAACGAAAAAGGGCTGAGTTTTCGGACACCATAAAAAAGAAGCTAACGCTAATCAAATACAAAATCACAGATGAATTTTCCCAGTGGTTCTGGCGGGAGTGGGTCAAGGTCAATGAGGGTCAGGAGCTTCTAAAAGTTGATGGACATATAGCACGGCTCAAAAGATTGTTTGCTGTGGCACGGGGGTGGGGGTCAAAAGGCAGAATTACTGAAGAAAAGATACAACAAGCCCTACACACACCAATTGAAAATATCGCTAATCAACATCTTAAACTTTACAAAAGTGGCAGAGCATTAGTCGGACCTTGCCCCTTTCATCCTGAAAAACGCCCATCGTTCTTCATTTATCCAGAAACAAATAGTTGCTGGTGCTACGGGTGCAATCAGGGCGGAGATATTATTAACTTCGTGAGATTGCTTCACGGCTATTCCTTTAAGGAAGCAGTAAACTATCTCATTGGAGAAAAATGAATATGAGCATAGATAATCACAAAGACCAAATTTTAGAACAAAAAGTCCAAGAAATTGAAAAAACTATCCCAGAAAAAATAGATACATCTCAATTTAAGTTAATTTCTTCTCAAGAGCTGATTGAAATACTTGGACTAACAATCAAAAAAGATGAGGAGAATAAACTAATAACCTTTTTATGCGAACTCTCGGCTTACACTGAAGATTCGCAGTTCAACATTAGCTTCAATGCTCCATCCTCAACTGGAAAATCCTATATCCCGACAGAGATTGCTCGATTATTCCCAGAAGAAGATGTAATTGAGATTGGCTATTGCTCCCCAACTGCTTTCTTCCACGATATTGGGGAGTATCAAAAAGAAAAAAATGGATACATAGTTGACTTGTCCAGAAAGGTTTTAATCTTTCTTGACCAGCCCCACACCCAGCTTTTGGAACGGCTAAGACCTTTGCTCTCCCACGATAAAAAGGAAATCAGTTTGAAAATTACAGACAAGACTCAGAAATACGGGCTCAAAACCAAAAATGTTTTATTAAAAGGTTATCCTGCGGTAATTTTCTGCACAGCTGGTCTAAAAATTGATGAACAGGAAGCGACACGATTTCTGCTTTTAAGCCCAGAGACAAACCAAGAAAAAATCAGAGAAGCAATCCACGAAAAAATCAAAAAAGAAACTGACGCTGACACCTACCAAAAATGGCTGGATAGCAAACCAGAAAGGAAAATCTTAAAAGAGAGAATAAAAGCAATAAACCAAGAAAATATCAGAGAGATAAAAATAGCTTCGCCAGAGAAAATTGAAGAAAGATTCTTTAAGAAAAACAAAATGCTCAAGCCCAGACACTCAAGAGATATAGGACGGCTTATCTCGCTAATTAAATCATTCGCTTTGCTTAATTTATGGTTTAGGGAACGGAATGGTTCAGCCATCATAGCGAACGATGAAGACATTGAAGGGGCTTTCAAAATTTGGGACGCCATCTCTGAAAGCCAAGAACTTAACCTACCGCCCTATATTTACCACCTCTATCACGAAGTTATCTTAACTGCTTGGAATGACAAAAATAAAAACAGGGCTGAAGACTTTGAAGAAATAACTGGAGAACTGGGCTTAACCCGCCAAGATATAATTCAAAAACATTATCAGGTTTATGGACGATTTATAGCCGACTGGCAATTACGACAGCAAATCATTCCAATGCTGGAAACTGCGGGTCTAATAATGCAGGAGCAAGACCCGTCAGATAAGCGAAAAATGTTAATTTACCCTACCGCCTCGTTCACTATCTCTAAAGGACAAAACAATAGTGAGTTGAAGGGTGGGGTAAATAAAATATGACTACAGAAAAACAAGTAAAAGCCAATAGAGAAAATGCCAAAAAGGGCGGAGTGAAAACGCCCGAAGGTAAAGCTATTGTCCGATATAACGCCCTAAAACACGGATTGCTGAGCAAAGAGGTATTATTGGGCAATGAGGAAGAAAAAGACCTTGTGGGGCTTTGTAGGCGATTAAAAACCGAATTAAAACCAGCTTCAGAGATTGAGCAAGTTCTGGTTGATAGAATTATAGCCAATTTCTGGAGATTAAGGCGAGCTATGCGAGTAGAACGAGAAATGATAGAGGATGACTGCAAAGATGAAGATTGGAAAGGAAATATCAAACAAAAAACTCTTGGAGAAGCATTTAGTTATGATTTTACGAATGCTGACACTTATGGAAAACTTATCCGCTACGAAACCAGTATCGAAAGAGGTATTTATAAGGCTTTGCACGAATTACAAAGAATTCAATCAGCCCGCAGAGGAGAAAAACCCCCTGCCCCGTTAGCTGTAGATGTGGATATTTCAACTGATAAATAAAATGGGTTTGTTCCGTAAAAGAGTTAGGTTTTGTTAGGTTTTCAAAAATTACCAAAAAGTGCTTATTTTAAGCTAAAATGAAGTGTCTAAACACTTAAAATATGGTTATAAATGTTTAATGATTTCGGTAATTTTTTGGAAAAAATTTTATGGGAAGATGGAGTTTTTCAAGTAAACAAGAAGCTGATTATCTTAAAAAGGTAGAAATGTGGTGGCTCAAGAAATACGGCTATCTTAATGGTTGGAAATCTGGCGGGATTGAATGGAAAAGTGGATTTTCAGACGAGAAAAGTAGTATAGGAATTGAGGTCTGCACAATAGAGAATTATATCCGCTTTTTCTATACTCAAACAGAACAAAACGGCGAGAAAAAGAATTTTGATTATAAGGTGCAACTAACTACCACTCCTTGTAATTACGGCGGGGTAAGATACTGGTTTATATGCCCGCTTGTAAAGAATGGTCAACCCTGCCATAGACGGGTAGGAGTGCTTTATAAAGCAGGAGATTACTTCGGCTGTCGGCATTGCTATGACCTGACCTACAGCTCCAAAAATGAGAATCGTAGATATAAAAGCTATCCTTTATTCTTCTGGCTTAAAAGCTGGAAAAAAATTGAGGAATTGGAAGAAAAGATAAAAAGACCATATTATAGAGGTAAGCCCACACGCACACAAAGAAGATTGGAAAAAATTGAAAACCGAATGATACCTTACCTTGACTTGGTAAAGAAAGATGGATTATAATGAAAATGTAGCCCAATGTTGCAAATCCACCCGTGAGATTTTTAATGGCTTCCGCCTTTGAAGGGGCGGTCTGCCAGAAGCCAACCCTCACGGGAAAGCAACTGGGCTACCAGACCGTCCCTTTGAGTTATATGAAAAATCTTACAAAAGCAGTAATATACTGCCGTGTGTCATCAAGAGAACAGGAAGAAACTGGTTATTCTCTCCCAGCTCAAGAGAAGTTTTTGAGGGATTATGCCCAAAAGAATGGCTTTGGAGTTGCTAAAGTTTTTGCGGTATCAGAATCAGCTGGCGGGAAAGTGAGACGAAAAATCTTTAACGAGATGATGGATTACATAAGGAAAAACAAGATTGCGATTGTTATTGTAGAAACCACTGACCGCTTAACAAGAAACTTCGCCGATGTGCCAATAATTGACGCTTGGGTTCTGGAAAACGAAACTCATCAAATTCATTTAGCCAAAGAAGGATGTATATTGCACAAAAACTCTAAGTCGCACGAATGGTTTATGTGGCGAGTTAAAGTGGCTACTGCCGAATACTATGTAAGACTGCTTTCTGAGAATGTGAAAAAAGGACAGAAAGAAAAACTTGCACAAGGATGGCTACCAACTAGACCGCCTCTTGGATATAAAACAATCGGCGAAAAAGGACATAAAACCCATATCATAGATGAGGCGAAAGCTCCAATGGTTAGAAAAATGTTTGAGTTATATTCCACTGGCAATTACTCGCTTAACGCTTTGGTAAAAGTTATGTATCAAGAAGGATTAAGGAATGAGAATAATAGAATTGTTGGCAGAAGCAGAATACACGAGTTGCTTTCTGACCCGTTTTATTACGGCGAGAACCGATGGAAAGGAGAGATTTCCGCTGGACAGCAAGAAATCCTAATCTCTAAGGAGTTATTTGATAAGGTGCAGGAGAAACTTACCCGAAAAATTAACAGTCCTCAATATAAAAAACATTTGCCAGTGTTTAAGGCAAAGATTAAATGCGAGGAATGCGGCGGAACTATAACTTGGGAAATTCAACGAGGTCATTGGTATGGACATTGCAATCATTACAAAAATTGCTCCCAGAAAACTTGGTTAAGACAAGAAAAAGCAGAAGAACAACTATTCCCGCTTTTTGACAAAGTAGCACCTAAAAACGAAAGGATTATAAAGTGGCTGGAAAAGGCATTAAAAGAAAGCCATACTGGCGAAATTGATTATAACACCAAACAAAGGGAAGAACTTAACAGAATAATCAAAATGGCTGACGAAAGAATGGAAAAAGCATACCGAGATAAATTGGATAGCAAAGCTCCTGCAATTCTTTGCGAAAAAATAATAGCTGATTCTGATAAAGAGAAAAAAGATGCCTTAGAATCTCTAAATAAATTAGGCGAGACCAGAATAAAGTATTACGAAGCTGGCTACGCTATCCACGAGCTCGCTCTGCACGCCAAAGAGATATACCAAAGCGTAAAAGCCAAGACAGAAGACAAAAGACTGCTTTTGAGCCAAGTATTTTCGAACTTAAGCCTAAATGAAGGAAATATAAAGCCAAATTACACTCTGGCGTTCGAATTTCTATCAAAATGGATGCCTTTAGTGAATAATACTTTCGAACAGCCAAAAATAGGGCAAAATAAACGGAAAACGGACGATTTGGCGTCCGTTTGTCCTGAAATGCTCCGGCGGCAGGATTCGAACCCCTCTCGGTCGCCCTAGTGCTATGGGCGGTTCAGTCACTTGAACTAACCACAGCATCACTTCCCTTAGTAGACAATGTTTGTTTAGTAGAGTCTTCGGTATAGAAAAATCTTTTATAATTCCATATAGCGTTTACTTTTCAAAAAATTGAAATTATTCTCCAAGCTAAACCAGCAAATAAAAGACCATAAACTATTGATGATGCTGTTAAAGCTATTGCTTTTTTAATTCCGAATTCTTTAATAAGCATTCCCAAAGCAATTATGCATGGGATTCCGATTGTAGAAACTACACCAAATGTATAAATTTGGAGAGAAGTCAGAGTTAAAGATATTTTACTGCCCAAAACTGATAAAAGCATCGCTCCAGTTAAATCTTTTTGCAAAAATCCAAATGCCAAAGGGATAACAATCACAGCAGGCAATCCTAGCCAAGTAGTGATTGGCGAAAGAGGTTCTACTACAATGTTGGTAAGACCTAATATATCCAAAATTCCATAAGCTATTCCTCCAATTACCAATAGAGGCATAACTATATATACAAAATCTTTCATTCTAACCCAGCTTTTAGCAAGAACATTTTTAACCAAAGGCTTTCTATAAGGGGGTAATTCTAAAAGTAAAGGTTCACTTTTTATATGAATAACTTTTTTTATCCCAAAAGCCCAGATCAAACCAGCAATTAATAAAGTAGCAAAAACAGAAAAAGCCAGCTTTATGCCTCCATAAAATCCAACTATCCCCATTATTATAGCAATTCTTGAGGAACAAGGTACAAAAGCAAATAAAGAAGCAGTATGAAATTGCTCTTTTTTAGATGACAAGACCCTGGTAGCTCTAGTTGCTGGTGCAGTACAACCAAAGCCTAATGCTAAAGGAATAAATGATTTTCCGGGTAAACCTAATTTTTTAAGAAATCTTTCTGCATTAACAATAAATCTTGAAAGAAGCCCTATATCCTCTAACAAACCTAAAAGCAAATAAAACAAGAAAACATAAGGCAGGGCAATGGAAACACCTGCTACAAGTCCGGTTAAACCTTGAACTAATATCATAGCAATAAGAGAGTGTTCCGCTATGCCAAAAGAAGATAAAAAGCTTTCTGTCAATCCCATAAGAATGCCTTGTATTGAATTGCCAAGATATAACAATGCCCCAAAGATAGCAAGAAGAAATAAAATAGTAGTAAACGGGCCCCAAGTTTTATGTAAGAGAATTTGGTCAATTTTCTCTTCAAATTTTTTTTCTTTTTCTACAGGAACTATTTGAGTAACTTTTTCTGCTATAAATG
>CAYUSS010000006.1:0-32578 GCA_964447515.1 uncultured Candidatus Saccharibacteria bacterium
GAAATAGAGTATATCCCCGGAGTATCTACAAACTCAATTTCTGTATTATTAATTTTCTTTTTGGCTTTAGTTACCTCAACAGTGGTTCCAGGATAATTGGATACTGTAACTCTCGGACCAACTAATATATTAAGTAATGAAGATTTTCCTACGTTTGGCTGGCCAATTAAAAGTATTTTAAGATTTTTCATATTCTAGTACTTTGATTTCTTTTGCTATATCTTTATCCAAAATAAATTTTTTATTTTTTATTTTAATAATAACACCGTTCGGGACTCTATTTATTATTCTTATTCTTCCTCCTGGATATATCCCCATACTAATCAACCTCTCAAATAACCCAATACTAGAATTGATATCGGTGATTAAACCTTCTTCTTTTTTGAACTTTGTTAAAGAAATTCCTTTCTCTTTAAAAGTAGACAGTTTTTTGATGACATCAACAACTTCTGTAGAGATATAATGCTCAAGGATATTAGTTGCTTTAATTGCTTCTCTTCCGCTCATTCTTTTTTTAAAATATTCTTCAAGAATAAAGTGTTTTTTAATAATATCCTTTGCTCTATTTTGCCCTCTTTTTGTTAGTTGGATATATTGTCTCCCATATTTTTTCTCTAAAGAAAGTTTTATTAAATCTTCTTTTTCAAGTTCGTTTATGGACTTAGACACAAAAAATTGAGAAACACTAATTTCTAGCTTCATAAATTTTAAAGGAATTTTTTTATTCTTCCTACCTAAAACTTCTAATATATCCTCTTTTACTATTCTTAAAACCTCAGGCTCCTTAATCATATTAACTAGTAGTACATTTAATCTTTAATAATTTTTTTCTTCTTGTTTTTATTGTCTTTTATATTTTCATTTTATCAAAAAATCGCCAAAATAGCGATTAATTGCAGGGGTCTGGTCCCGAACAAAGTTCTATTTACTAACGGGGTATGGGGATACACTTTCTCGAACTTCTCAAAAATATGAGGACTTTCGGTCTCTCGAACGGTCTCACTATCCTGCTCCCCCGCTGCGACTCGAACCCCCTTCGGTCAGGATACTCCAGATATTCATATTCAAACCTATTCAAGAAATGAAAATTTCTTTTTTATTCTGTAGAAATTTCGATTCTCCCGCATTTTTCTTCGGCGGCTCGCGCGGTATTGACTATATCATCAAGATTGGGCTCGGTGGTTTTCAGCCGATCACCGTTTTTTAATCCAATCGTCACCGCTCGCGCGTGCGTCTGACCGACACTCTCTACCCGACAATTGACCACCAACCATTCCGCCCCCGCCCAGCTTATTTCTTCATTAACGGCTTTAGTGATATAGACTTCTGAAGGAATCAGAGAGTTTTCATTTGTCATTTCACCAATTGCTTCAACAACAAATCCTGTTTGGAAATAAGTAAGATTAACCGGAAGCTGATGCTCGTCAAACAATTTAGTATCATCTGTCAAAGCCAAATAAATCTCTTTATTTTCAGCGCTGTCGAACACAGTAATTGCTTTTACACTGGGCGAGACATCCACGACAATACCCTGTACTCCGACACCTCCAATAGGCCCCGTTGGTTCATAATTATAAAAGACCAGATAGTAAATCAAAAAACCTACTACCATTACACTAACCGTAATAATTACTGAACTAAGAATTTTTTTATTTCTGGTCATATATTTTTATCCTATCAAAAAAGCGCCGTTTTGGCGATTAGTTGGTGAGGTTCCGTCCCGAATAAAATTCGATGTCCTGGATGGGTACGGGTTTAGGGCGTCCTGGACCCGTCAAAAATTAGCTTCAAAATAGGCCTCTCGGTCGGCCTCGATACTGCGCTGACTCGTGCTGCGGGGTCTGGACTCGAACCAGAATCAGAGGAGCCAAGGTCCTCGGTGCTACCATTACACCACCCCGCAATTTTTACAAATTCCCTCAATCCAGCCAGCAATCTTCCGATTTAAGTTTATGCTTCTCCTCACAATTATTTCTAATAATCCATAATAATTCTTTCCAATATTTTTTCTTTTTGTCTTAATTTTATGTTTCTTCCAAGTAGTTTTCTGAAAATCTTCTATCGGAAATCTTGTGACTTTCGACCAATATTTTTTAATTTCTGGCAATTTTGCTTTTGCAGTTTCGTGAAGGTATATTCGAAAATGGATATCTTTTTTAGGAATTTTACAGATCTCTATAAGCCATTTTAAAAAGACCTTTATTAGATACGGATCTGAATTCCCCAGTATCACTAAACTACTTTTTTCTTTTTCTTTTGAACCTTCTGCCCAATAAAGGGCAGTACCAAGAAACCATAGCTCTCGATTAGATATTTTCCTTATTTCGTTCCTAGCCTTAGTTTTAATTTCTTTCGTAATAGCCAATCTTTGATTTCTTCTAGCCAATGCTCCTCTTAGGGCACCAGCTAATCTCTTTTTTGTTAATCTTTGTTTCTGCCTTTTAGCTAATCCAACACTCCTTAGCCATAATGATAAAGTGGATTTAGCTACTGGAATCTCTTTTAAAATTTCTCGGTAAGATAACCCCTTCTTTCTTAATATTATTGCTTTTTCTTTTTCTTTTGGTTTAGACATACGAACCACGGTTAATATTTATTTTATTATATCACCGTGGTTCAAATAATGCAAATCTGAACTCTATTGTTTTTAAACTATTCCACAACTTTCAATGATTGCCAATTCCAGAGGTAACTGGGGAATTGAGGAATATTTCATTTTGTTTTCGGCTTCCATAAAAAGCTCTAAATTCCGGCGGACTTCTTCTATTTGGAATTTTGCTACCTGGGCTTGAAGTTTTTCCTGCTCTTCTTTAGTTAGTCCAGTAATCATTGGATTGATTGGGTCAGGGTTTATTTTTATCAACATTGCTTGTCTTAAATAGTTAATCAGGGCCTTGGCAAACTCTTGGGGGTCATAACCTTGGTCAAAAGTTTCCCCTAAAAATTTAATGGCTTTTTCTCTGTCTTTCTCAGAAATAAAATCAACAAACTGGCTGATTGTATTTATATCTACAATTCCCAGCAATTCTTTGATGTTTTCTGGTTTAATTTCTCTCCCCTCATTCATAACGCCGCTAAAAGTAAGGGTCTGGTCTAATAAACTTTCGGCGTCTCTCATTGAACCGCCTGAATTTAGGGCAATAAGCTCAAGAGCTGATTTGTTAATCTTTGCTTTTTCTTTTTTAGAAATCAATTCCAATCTTTTAGTAATTTCCGGCAAGGTCAATTTTCGGAAATCAAATCTTTGACATCTTGAAATAATTGTTGGAATCATTTTATAAATTTCAGTGGTAGCTAAAACAAAAATCGCATGAGAGGGGGGTTCTTCCAAGGTCTTTAACAGAGCATTAGCCGCTTCTTTTGTGAGTTGATGAGCTTCATCAATTATAAAAACTTTGTATTTCTCTTTTGTGGGACTGAATTTAATCCCCTCTCTCAACTCTCTTATTTCATCAATTCCTCGATGAGAAGCAGCGTCAATTTCTATCATATCCAAGGAATTATCTTGAGCAATCTCTCTGCAGGAAGAACATTTATTACAGGGTTCAAATTGAGAATCTTTGCGGTTGCGGCAGTTCATAGCTTTTGCCAAAAGTCGAGCACTGGTAGTTTTCCCCGAACCCTTGGGTCCAGAAAACAAATAAGCATGAGAAGCCATTCCCGAAGTAATAGCGTTGGTCAGAGTTTGAATAACATGCTCCTGACCGACAATTTCAGCAAATGTCTGAGGCCTGTATTTACGATATAGAACTAAGTTTGCCATAAACTATTTTTTAATATAATAAATGTTCAACGTCGGGTGTCCAAGGTCGGGTTTTGAACATTATTTTTTTACTTCTTGAATACTATAAATTTGTAGCCGAGGAAATTCCAGATAGAAGCCACGGTGATGCCTAAAATTTTACCAATATTAGCCCAAATTAAAGGCAAAATAGCAAATTGAGGACCAATAATATTAACGAGTAAAGAAGCCACTCCAATATGAATCACTCCGCTTATTAAAGTAATAATAAAAAATCCGGTAAATTCTATTCCCATCTTTTCTTTCTCAGGCTTCTCAAAAGCCCAATACTTATCGGCTATGTATTTGATAGTAGTAACAATCACAAATGAAATTGTAACAAAAATTGAATAGACGATTCCTTTGGTAATCCCGAAATATCCCATCAAAGAATTCAAGATTACCAAATCAAATAAAGCAAATAAAGCTCCTATTAAAAGAAATTTTACACCCTGAAAAACGAATAAATATCTCTTTCCAATTAGATAAGAAATCCAAAGTCCGACCAGGGCTAAGATTGGAAAGAAAATTGGCAAAACCCAATTCAAAAAAGTTATTTCAATTGCCAATTCCTTTATAAACCAGACAAATAACCAGGCAACCCCCTCTCCGCTAATAAGAGCAATAATAACATCTATTTTTTTCATTATAGTGCCCTCTCTTCAAATACAATACTGTATTGGAAGTTCACAATGAAGATGAGCTCGAGGCGCGACGACGAAGGTGTGCCCTCTGTGGCACATCGAGGAGGAGTAACGAAGAGATCGCTTCATTGTGAGCTTCTCCTTTGGAGCTAGAGTATTTTTTCTTCCGGCGTTGTTGCTCGTCACTTATGTGTCGCAGAGGACACACTTCGATCCTCGCGCCTAGCCAGAAGAAAAAATCTTTCTGGCCAATGCAGTGTTGTATTTGGAAGAGCGGGTACTATTATCCTATCATAAATTAGTATTTTTGAAAAGAGCCGTCTAATTTCTCAAAATTTGCCTTAGGGTATTATTGACAACATTTTTAAGATATGATATTTTAAAAAGAGAAGGAGGTCCTTTTTCGTTTTTGAACCTTAAAATAGAAAATAAGGCGAAGTAAAGAAGGCAAAGGAAACAAATAAGGGAAGAGAAAGAAAAACCAGACAAAGGAAAGGAGAAAAAAGATGGCTATCAGAATCGGTGCGCATCTGTTATCTTGGGGTACTACGCTTACTCCAGAAGAAGTCCTTCCGCGAGTCTTAAGAACCAAAGAATTGGGCTGTGGGGCATTTGAGGTCTTTTTAAGCGGCGGCCCTGTGCCGACATCGGCTATAAAAGAGGCCACGGCAAAATATGGTCTTATACCAATTGGATGCGCTGTTATTAGAGAGGGTATAGACGGTGACCCTTTATCAATAACAAAAGCAAATATGGCTAAGGCTGTAAAAGCAATAGGGCAATACATTAAGGAAGTTCACGATATGGGTGGTTCCTTGCTCGTCGGACCGTTAGCTAATATTTTAGGCAAACCAGGTGCTCAGTACCCAACTCCAGAAGAACTTCGTTCAGGAGTTGAAACGTTTCGCTGGATAGCGCAGTTTGCTTCAGAAAATGGCGTCAAAGTGGCTATTGAGCCCCTTCAATGGAGCGAGATGCCCTGGCCAAATACGGTCCAGCAAGTTCTCGACTTCATCAACAAGGTGGAAGCTGCAGAAAGCATTCCCAAGAATGTCCTCGGGGTTCTCGCCGACATCTACCATATGAACCGCATGGAAGAAAATTACCTTGAGGCGCTGAGAGTGCTGCGGGATACCGGTAGGCTCTTCCATATCCACGTTGCCGGACCCAACCGCACCCCACCTCGCATAGAACAGCACATTAAATGGAGACAAATAGTCAATATACTCAAAGAAGCGGTCAAAGCGGTCAGGGTCAAAGAAACGATCCCGTATTATAAGGGCTGGGAAGGAACCATTACCATTGAGTCCTTCGGCGTAGAATGTGACCTTCCTTTTGCTACCGTTGGACCGGGCAGACGGCCCTCAGCCGAAAAAGTGATTGCCACCGGAGTGGCTACTCTCAAAAAAGCCGGGCTTTGAGCTACCGGCTAAAACCTCATCCAAGACCCACAACACTTCGTTGTGGGCTTTTTTTTTATCAATAAATCTGTTAAAATTAAACAATATGCTAAAACTCTATAACACCCTATCTCGGAAAAAAGAAATTTTTAAACCCTTGAAAAAAGGCCGGGTTGGTATCTATACTTGCGGTCCAACAGTTTATGATTACGACCACATAGGTCATGCCTGGACCTATACCCAGGCTGATGTTTTGCGCCGGGTTTTGGAATACAATGGATATAAGGTGAAGTTAGTGATGAATATTACTGATGTTGGTCATTTAACCAGTGATAGTGATACTGGTGAAGACAAAATGGAAAAAAGCGCCAGGCAAAAGAAAAAAACTGTGTGGGAAATCGCTGAATACTTTACTAAAATTTATCTCAAAAACCGAGAGAAATTAAATCTGCTCAAACCCCATGTCCTCTGTAAAGCCACTGACCATATTAAAGAAATGATTAAGTTGGTGAAAACTCTGACCAAAAAAGGTTACGGCTATAAAATTGATGATGGAATCTATTTTGATGTCCAGAAATTCCCCAGATACGGCCAGCTCTCTGGCAACATTCTAAAAAACCTTAAAGCTGGTGCCAGAATTAAAGTTAATCCCCAAAAACATCACCCAGCCGACTTTGCTCTTTGGAAATTCACTCCCAAAGGAGTGAAGCGTCAGATGGAATGGGATTCGCCTTGGGCCCGCGGCTTTCCCGGCTGGCATATTGAGTGTTCAGCAATGAGTATGAAATATCTGGGTCCTAGTTTTGATATTCACACTGGCGGTGAAGATAATATTTTTCCTCATCACGAATCAGAAATTGCTCAATCCGAAGCAGCCACTGGCAAGAAATTTGTCCGTTATTGGTTCCACCCACGGTTTTTGAAAGTGGAGGGTAAAAAAATGAGCAAATCCTTGAAAAACTTTTTTACCTTATCTGACATTGAAAAAAGAGGATTTTCTCCTTTGGCTCTCCGCTACCTCTTTCTAACCAGTCATTACCGCTCCCCTTTTAACTTCACCTGGCGAGGACTAGAAGGGGCACAAACTGCTTTGGATAAACTTTATGATGCTGTAGCTGATTTGGAAAGTGGTCCAGGGAAAATTGATAAAACCGAGCACATAAAGCGTTATGTGCCCGCTAAAAACTACAGGACGAAATTCTTAAACGCCATTAATAATGATTTGGATACGCCAAGAGCTATCAGTATCGTTTGGCAGATTATCAAAGATGAAAAAGTCAAAAGCGTTGACAAGAAAAAAATTCTTATTAATTTTGATAAAGTTTTAGGCCTGGATTTGGCAAAAATTAAAAGAGCCGTTATCCCCTCCTCTGTCAAAAAATTAGTTGAAAAACGCGAAAAATTACGAAAAGCCCAAAAATGGGCTGAAGCTGACAAAACCCGTAAGCAAATTGAGAAGCAGGGATTTAAAATTGAAGACACTTCTGGGGGCTCAATAATAAAGAAACAATAATGCCCCGAGAACGGTTCTCGAGACATTTTGCCTTGTTGTCTTAATGTGACGCCGCTTTGCGGCATCACATTATAATTTTAAAAAAGCACCTGCGGCTAGTGAAAACTCGCAGGCGTTTGTGGTTTGGCTCCTCCTGGCCCAGGGCTTGTCAAGATTTTTTGTTTTTGGTAAGCTGTAAGTGATGAATAATAGTCCTCCTCAAAATCAAATGCCGGATAAACTTCCGCCTCAAAGCATTGAAGCAGAACAGAGTTTGTTGGGTTCTCTAATGTTAGATAAATCAGCTATTGTTAAAGTAGCGGATTTTTTACAAGTAAGAGATTTTTACAAACAAAACCATCAAAATATTTATAAAGCTGTTTTAGAACTCTTTGAAAAAGGAGAACCGGTTGATTTTCTTGCAGTTTCTACCCGCCTTAAAGAGAAAAAGCTCTTAAAAGAAATCGGTGGAAACAGTTATTTAACTGAACTTATTAATTTTGTTCCTACTTCCAGCCATGTCTCAAATTACGCCAAAATCGTTCAAAGAAAAAGGATTTTAAGAGACTTAATTGAAGCCAGTCAAGAAATTAATTCAATAGGGTACAATGAAGAGGAAGATATTGACGTTCTTTTGGACCGGGCCGAACAAAAAATTTTCAGTATTGCTCAAAAAAGCTTAACTCAAAACTTTTTGCCGGTTAAAGACGGTTTGGAAGAAGCATTTGAAAGAATTGATAAATTATCCAAACATCAGGGTGCTCCCAGGGGCCTTCCAACCGGCTTTGCTGATTTAGATAATATTTTAGCTGGCTTACAAAAATCTGACCTGATAATTTTAGCTTCGCGGCCCAGTTTGGGAAAGTCGAGCTTGGCTGTCAATTTTGCAGCTAATATTGCCATTAATCAAAAAATCCCGGTAGGATTGTTTAGTTTAGAAATGTCAAAAGACCAGGTAATAGATAGGTTAATTGCCGGTCTTTCTAATGTTGATTTGTGGAAATTAAGAACCGGACGGCTTTCGAGTGAAGGCGATGACAATGATTTTACCAGGATCCAACATACAATGGGAATGCTATCAGAAGCCCCGATTTATATTGATGACGCTGCCTCTTCTAATGTTTTACAGATGAGAGCAATGTCCAGAAGATTACAGGCAGAACATGGGTTAGGACTGATTATTATTGATTATTTGCAATTGATGGAACCAAGAAATCCAATGGTCAATATAGTTCAACAGGTAACTGAAATATCCCGGGCCCTTAAGGGGTTAGCCAGAGAACTTAATGTCCCGGTTCTTGCCTTGTCTCAGTTATCTCGAGCGGTAGAACAACGTTCTCCCCAAATCCCCAGATTATCTGATTTACGTGAAAGCGGAAGCCTTGAGCAAGATGCGGATGTAGTTTTATTTATTTATAGAGAGGATCGTTATCGCGAAGACACTACCAGAAAAAATATTGCTGATATTATTATCGCTAAACATCGAAATGGACCCATTGGAAGCGTTGAGTTATATTTTGATGACCAAAGAGTGTCTTTTAGAAACTTAGCCAAAGAAGACCGCACCACTAAATAGGTTTAAGATATAAGCTATTAGATAAATAAAATGTCATAGGTCAGGCCTATGACATTTTATTTAATTCTTTTAGTAAGCCCGGCAAGCCCTATTTAGTCTCTATTTTGAGTATTTCAATTTCGGTAAAGGGCTGACGATGGCCGGCTTTTTTCTGGTAACGGGTTTTTGGTTTGTATTTAAAAACTATTATTTTTTTTCCTTTTCCTTGTGATAAAATTTTAGCAGTAACTTTAGCTCCTTTTACAAACGGAGCCCCAATCTCCACTTTTCTTTGCTTTTCCAATAATAAAACCTGGTCAAAGATTATTTCTTTGCCCTTGCCCGCCCTCCTTCGCTTCTCACTATCGTTCGGAGTTTCGGATGGCAAAGCCGTAGCTTTCTTGCCCTCCGTAGCTTTAGCGGAGGAGGGAGCGTCGGCAGAAGCAGAGGCGAGTTCTTTGCCTTCAACTTTCTCAATTTTTATTTTGTCACCCGGGGAAACCAAATATTGTTTTCCGCCAGTTTTAATTACGGCTAACATTTATTCCTCAGACGGTTTTTCTAATTGTTTAATCTCAATCTTAGATTTACCATCTGTAATTTTTATTATATCTTTATCAACTTTGCCAAATTCTTTATAGGCCTGATTATAACTATTTACAGCCGTCCCAAGATGACTTCCAAGTTTCTGCATATAATCTTCATAGCTGACTAAATGACGACTTAACATTTCTACTCTTTTACGAATTTCTTTGGCTGATTCTTCAATTTGCATGGCTCGCAGACCTTGTAAAATTGTCTGTAAATAAGCATAAAAAGAAGTTGGTGAAACTATATGAACATGCTTTTCTCTCACTGCATAATCAATCAGGTCCCGGGTATTGCTCTTAATTGCTCCAATTTTATTGACTAATAAATCATAATAAACAGCTTCAGCCGGAATAAACATAAATGCAAAATCTAAAGTTCCTTCCTGCGGTCTAATATATTTAGCCGTTTCTTCAATTCTATTCTTCAAATCCTGTCTAAATAATTTTTCTAATTGCTCTTTTTTAGTCAAATCATCTTCTTCAATAATTCTATTGTAATTTTCCAAAGAAAATTTTGAATCTATGGGAATAATCTTATCTCCTCTTACAAATATTACAGCATCTACTATCTGCCCATCTTTAAAGCCATACTGCATCTGATATTGACTGGGGCTAAAAACATTTTTTAATAGTTCCTCTAAATAATACTCTCCTAAAATCCCTCTCTGTTTTGGATTTTTTAAAATATTTTCCAAAGATTGTAATTGTTTGGCAAAACCAACTACTTGTTTATTGGTCTCGTCTAATTTTGTTAACCTTTCGATAACGTCCTGGACAATCTTAGTGCTTTGACTAAACTGCGTCTGAACAGTTTTATTTGATTCAGATAATTTATTATCCAATATCTGATTGATATTGTTTAACTGCTGCTGCAACATTATCAAAGAATCTGATTGTTTTTCTGGCTTTTTCTTCAATAATAAAAAAAATACTACTGCTAAACCTATAAAAACCAAAATCAAAAATGCAATTATTATGTCTTCCATCAAAAGTATAATTGCAAGCGAGGGAAAAGAAGAAAAGTAAACTTTTCTTCTTTGACTAAACAAAGCAATTATGTATAAAGCATTTATTCATAATATAATGGTTTAAGAAAAAAATCAACTTTATTCCCTGAAATGTGACAAGAACGGTTCTCGTTATATTAGTGCGAGAATGGTTCTCGGACTATCTGAAAAATATTTCGGCCAGAAGGAAAAGAATATAAATTAAAAGCAAAATTACTCCTTCTTTTTTGGTAATTTTTTGACCAGTTCTAATAATTATTAAGAAAAATACAGCTGAAATTATAAGAAAAATTCTAGCAATAGCAAAAGGAGAAAAATCTATAATTTCAATTGGGCAAATTAAAGCGACAATACCTAAGACAAGAGTAGCAGAAATAACAACAGCGCCTATTAAATCTCCTAAAATCATCCATGTCTTCTTTCTCCTTGCCAAGATAATAGCAAAATAAATTTCCGGGAAAGCATTTCCCAAACCTACGATTAAAATCCCAACCAGAGGAAGAGTAATATTTAAAGCATCAGCAAAAACCCGAGCGCTTTTTACTATTCCCTCTGAAGCTAATAAAAGCAGAAACAAAGCAAATATCACTTTTCCTAAACCTTTTAGAAAATTTTTAAATCTTGCTCTCGGTTTTTCTATCACCTGTTCGTTATAAACTTTCTTAAATCTTTCACTTTTTGAAAAAAGCCAGAAAGCATAAAAGATAAAAGTAAGAAACAAAATCAGACCATCAATCCTTCCTAAATTTCCATCTAAAATTAAAACTAAAGGTAAAATAGCCACTATAACAGCAAAAACAGCGCTACTTTGAACCATTTTACTTGCAACCGGCAAACTAACACCTCCGATTAAAACCGCCAAAGCTATTGCCAAAGTTAAATCAACTATATTACCGCCAACAATATCTCCGAAAGAAAGTTGAGGAATCTTGTGTAAAGCTGAATTAACTCCGACAAAAAGATTAGGAAAAGAACCGGCAACAGCCATAATGAAAAAAGCAACCACAAACTCCCGCCAACCTAAATATCTAGCCATTTTCATCAGACCCTTAACTAACCTGGAACCTGACCAAAATAAAACCAAACAAGAAATTATAAAAATGAGAATATATAACCAAATCATAAAATTAGATATTAGATTTTGCAATGAAATAATATTTGGTAATTTCAATCAAACCCATTTCAAAAATTCCCAGACCTAAAAGCAGCTGCCAATCAAAAACGTTTAGGGACTGAGTTCCTAAAAGGGCCTGAAATGGAGGAAAATAAAGAGTGGTTATTAACATTGCTAGGCCGAAAATCCAGGCAAAAACCAAAAATTTATTAGAAAAAGGATTTATGTGCCAAAGATTTCTTCGCAAACTTTTACAAGAAAAAACATAAAAAAGCGAATCTATTGTTAAGCCAACAAAAATCATTGTTCTAATATGAGCAAGTTCATAATTAGAATATTTTAAAAGCCAGAAAAATAATCCTAAAAGTAAAAAATCAGTTATCAATCCAATAATAAAAATCAATGTCTTCATTTCCCGAGTCAAAAGCACGATCTTATGGCCCTGGGGTTTTTGCTTCATTAAATCTTTTTCTTTGGGTTCAAAAGCCAAGGCAATATCAGGGAGACCGTCTTCAATAAGATTCACCCATAAAATTTGGGCAGCAGTCACCGGCAAAGGCAAACCGAAAACAAGGGCTGCTCCAATCAAAATTGTTTCGGTAAAAGAATCAGAAAGCAGATAGGTAATTACCTTGCGAACATTATCAACAATCGCCCTTCCTTCTTCAACAGCGGCTACAATAATATTAAAATTGTCGGTAAGTAAAATAAGGTCTGAGACTTCTTTAGCAACTTCCGTGCCAGAACCCAAAGCTACTCCGATATCAGCTTTTTTTAAAGCCGGAGCATCATTTATGCCGTCCCCGGTCATAGCCACAACTTCTCCCCTGTCCTGCCAGGCCTGAACAATTCTCATTTTATGTTTTGGTTCAACCCGAGCATATATTTGAATATCATCCAGTTTTTTTTCAAATTCCTTATCTGAAAGTTTATCTAATTCTTTTCCTTCTATAATGTTCTCCTCTTTTACTCTGAGTCCTATTTCTTCGGCTACTGTTTTTGCCGTTAATCTGTGGTCACCGGTAACAATAATAAGTTTCATTCCTGCTTTTCGGCAAACTTCTATTGCTTTTTTTACTCCTTTTCTAACCGGGTCTTTTAGGGCTATCAATCCAACAAAAACTAAATTATTAAATAAATCCTTGAGGTTTTCAATTCTTTTGTAAGCTACCGCTACTACTCTAAATCCCTTTTCAGCCAATTCCTCTATTTCGGACTCTATTTTTTTTATTTTTTGAAACGTTAAAATTTCCTCTTTGTTGTTTATTCTTAAATATTTAGATAATTCCAATAATTTCTCCGGAGCGCCAGAAACATAAAGAACATCCTCTTTATTATTTGTTTCAAAAGCCTTGGCTAAATATTTATTAATACTATTAAAGGGCAGTTCGGCAATTTTTGGCATTTCTTTTTCCAATTCTTTTTTATTAATTCCTGCTTCCATTCCTGCTAAAAGCAATGCCTTATCAGTAGGACGTCCTTGAATAACCCATTTTTCCATTGTTCCTTCAGGGTTTTCAATAAATGCCTCATTTGCTAAAGTAGCAATTTTCAGAGCTAATAAATGGTCGCCTTTTTTGCCGTTTAAAAGTTCTCCTTCGGTCAACAATTTAGATACTCTCATTTTTCCTTCAGTTAAAGTTTTGGTCTTGTCAGTTGCAATAATACTTGTACTCCCTAAGGTTTCAGCTGAAACCAGTTTTCTAACCAATCCTCTCTTCTTCAAAATTCTTTGCATTCCCAAAGCCAAAATAACGGTCATTGCCACTGGCAAACCTTCGGGAATAGCAGCTACAGCCACAGCCACTGCCACCTCAAACATTTCCAAAGGATTTCTATCGGTAATTATCCCTTCAATAAAAATAAAGATACAAATAATTACAATAATTCCACCAATAATTTTAGCAAAATGAGCTAATTTCTTTTGTAAAGGAGTTTTTTCTTCTTTAGTTTTTTTGAGCATCTCAGCCACTTTTCCCAGCTCGCTTTCCAGGGCGGTTGAAGTAACTATAACTTTTGCTTTCCCGTCTTCTGCAACCGTTCCCATATAAACCATATTATCTCTGTCTGCCAATGAAGTTTTTTCCGGTAAAATATCTATTTTTTTCTCGGCTGGCAGCCACTCACCGGTTAAAGCCATTTCGTTAGTTTTTAAATTATAACTTTCAATAATTCTTCCATCAGCCGGCACTTTATCTCCAGAATTGAGAATAAAAATATCGCCAGGAACCAATTTGCTAGAATCAACAATTTTATTATTTCCTTCTCTTATGACCTGAGCTTTAATTTTGACTAGCTTTTTTAATTTCCTCAAAGCATTGGTGGCTTTACTTTCTTGAAAATAGCCAACAATAGTATTTAAAAAAACAGCACCAAAAATAACAATGGCGTCTGTAAATTCTCTAAAAAACAAAACAATAATTCCGGCAATTGCTAAGACATAAATTAAGGGACTTTTAAATTGTTCCAAAAATATTCCTAATTTAGATAAAGGTTTTTCTCCAGGAAGAAAATTTCTGCCAAATTTTCTCTGCCGAAGTTTTATTTCTTTTCCAGATAAACCTTCCTTAGAATCTGAGCCAAGTTTTTTTAGAACTTTTTCCCAAGAAAGATTGTGCCATTGAATATCCATATTGGTACTTATATTCTAACAAAAAAAGAGATTTATATAAAATCTTTTTTTTATAATGTCTTTAAAGGGTTATTTTTCATCCCAATTTTTTTATTACAAAAAGGGCAAAAAGATAGACTGCCAGAGCCGTTAAAAATGTTATTCTAAATCCAAAATTTATGTAAAGAATGAGGGTTAAAACAGAACCGATAGTTGCGGTTAGACAATTTATACCAAAAGCCCAAGGAATAAGTTGGCGGTCTCTTTTATCTAAAAGGCGAATTCCAGAAGGAAAAGGCATTCCCATAAATAAACTTAAAGGGGCTAAAAATAAAATTGAAAGGAAAAATTTTAGAATTAATGAAGTTTGAATCTTGAAAAAAGAAAAAGAAATACCTAAGAAAATTATTCCTATAAGAATTAAGGTGGAAATAACTCTTGAAATCTTCGTATTTAACTTACCAGTCAAAAAACTTCCAATTCCGCTAAATAACAATACTGAGAATAAAATAACAGTAATGGAATAAATCGGATGGCCAAAAAATATGCTAAATCGCTGGATTAAAGAAATTTCAATCAACATAAACCCTAAACCCAAAAGGGCGAAATAAAAGATATACCTTAAAACTTCTCTTTTCGGAATTAAAAATTTAGTTTTCCGAAAAGCTAAAGGCAAAAAAATAAAGAAAAAAGATAAGATAGATGAAATAATTAAAATAGTTATTAAAATAAATACTGAATAATAATTATGTAGTTGTCCGCCCTCTATATTTTTAAATTTGAAAATCCGCCACCAATCTTTTAATTTCAGCATATGGAAAAAGAAACCCTCATTATCCGTTGGTGGTTCCACTCTAAATGGATAGTTTTTAAAAAACTCCTTCTCATTTTTTTCTAGGATGAATTTTGTAAAAAAGTTATCTTTCTGAGTTAAAGGAGTGTAGACAACATCAAAAGCCATTTCCTCGGCTATCTTTTCTGCTTTTTCAATTTCTTCATCAGTAAATGCAGATTTTTTGCACATTAAATTACCTACATATAGATCTTTGTTATAAAAGACAGGGGTTTTAAAAATCATTATATTTTTTTCAAAATTTTTAACATTACTTTCCTCTAAGGCAGTTCGGCAAAGAGAAAGAGCCCTTAAAGTCTGTTGGGGAGGATCAAAGACAAATCGAGAAATAGTTAAAATTCCATTTTTTTCCAAATGTTTAAAATATTCTAAAAAAGATTCTTTAGTATAAAGAGAATTTTCAGATAGAGTATAAGCCCCGGCAGCAGTAGCGGCCCAACTATCGACTAACGATAATTGAATAAGAGAATAGTTTAAAGGACTTTGGGTTAAATAAAGCCTTCCTTCATTGGTTACTAACTTGATATTTTTCATTTCGCAAATTTCCCCTGAATAATCTTTAAAGCGTTGACATATAATCTCTTTCATTACTGGATTTATTTCTACCCCCTCTATTTCTTTAAAACCAAACAAAAGAGCAGTTAAAATATCTCTCCCCCCACCAAAACCAATTATTAAAGCTCTTGATTTGGGAGCAATATAATGAGCTAAAGAAGTTATATCATATCTCAAATACTCTAAATCCTTTTCTAAATTATCAGCGATTTTTTCTAAATTTGTCCCTGCGGCACCATCTATCATTATTTGAAGTTGTTCTGGATATTTTTCTAGTTTATAATTCCGACTTAATCCCCAAGCATGAATAACATTTTCTTTCATAGGAGAAACAACTACTCTACCTACTGGAGACCATTTTTGATAAATTAAATCTGTTTCTTTTTCACCTTTTACATAGGAAACTTTGATTGTTTGATAGTGAAAATTAAAAAATGCTAGAAACAGTAAAGAAATTGTTAATATTCCGGTAATTATTTTGAATCTTTTTTTACAGTTTAAACTAAAAAAGAATGAAGAAAGAGCAGCTAAAAAGGCGATTAAAATAACAAGAGTTGGTGCATCAAGTATATATAGTAGCGGAACAATTAATAATGCTCCTATTCCGGCTCCAATCAAATCAAAAAAATAAACTTTACCTATTTTTTTGGATAGTTGGAAGAAAATCAATGACAAAGAAAGTCCGGCAAAGAAAAAGGGAGAAGCAAAAAGAAAGTATAAAAACCACAAATCAAAAAAGGTCTTTATTGAAATAAAAGGTTTAAGGGGTAGAGATAAAGTTAAAATTAATGAAAAAATAATTGATATTGAAGAAAGTAAAGCGAAAAAAGAGATAAAAAAATCGGCTTTTTCCTTTAGTTTGCTTGAAAAATAGACATAAATTCCTCCAGCCCCCAAGCCAAGCATAGCTAAAGAAATTACCATAAAAGCTAAATGGTAATAAAGAATCACAGAAAGAATTCTGGTAATGGTTATTTCGAAAGCTAAAACAGAAAAAGAAAGAAGAAAGATTCCAACTAGTTGATTAATTTCTTTTTTATTTGATAAAAATTTCATATAAGTTTTTTTAGAACTTTTTCCCAAGAAAGATTGTGCCATTGAATATCCATATTGGTACTTATATTCTAACAAAAAAAGAGATTTATATAAAATCTTTTTTTATAATGTCCCATCAGCAGATGTGCCGCCTACCGGATTTGAACCGGTGTTACATGGTTGAGAACCATGCGTCCTAAACCACTAGACGAAGGCGGCATTGGTACTACTTCATTATACTATTTTTTAATCTCTTTAACTATTTCTTCCATTTTCATTTCAGAAGAGCCGTCAATTAAAATCAAATCTCCTTGTTTTATCTCTTTTTGAAGTTGAATTTTAGCTTCCTCAGCCGTATTAAATTTAAAAATATTTTCTTCTCTCATTCCTTTACTGATGGCGCCCTGGGCAATGAAATTAGCCCTCAATCCAATTGTAAAAAGCAAATCACTATTTTGAGCTACTTTTTCTCCAATTGTTTCGTGGGCTTCAATTGTATAATACCCAATTCCCAAAATATCTCCTAAAACAGCAATTTTTCTTCCTTTTGTTTCAAGTTTTCCTAAAACCCCTAAGGCCTCAATCATTGAAAGAGGAGTAGCATTTTTACTGTCATCAAGCACTAAAGAATTTTTCACTCCTTCGATCAATCTCATTTTACCGGAAAGAGATTTATAAGATTTCAGAGCTTGAGATATTTCAACTAAGTTTACTTTTTTAATCGTTCCTAAACAAATCCCGGCCAGAGAACTATATATCAACTCTTTTCCGAAAAGTTTGTTTAACCAAAAAGGAATAATATTGCCCTGGTAATTTATTTTAAAATTCGTTCCGTTTAAATTAATATTAACATCAGTGGCTTGAAAATCTGCTCCTTTTTGAAAACCATAAGTTAAAGAAGGGGCAGGAGAGGCATTTTTTAGTTCTCGAACAGTTTCATCATCAAAGTTCAAAATTAAAAAACCTTTCTCCGGTAAAATTCCAGCTATTTTTCTTATTGAAGAGGTTTTTTCTCGTTCTCCAGCAAAAAAATTTTTATCTACTGGAATCTCACCGATATGAGTAACTACCAAAACTGGTAATCGAGATTTTTTAAACAGAAAAATAAATTTTTCTATTTCTTTTGATTTTGATAAATCCGACTCAAAAATTAAAACTTTTTCCTTATTAAAGTATGGCTTTAAAGTAAAAATAGCCTGAAAAGCGCAAGAATGACCCTTACCTGTAACGAGGATAACACAAGGCCTTTTTAAAAGAAAGATAAGTTTTTTAAAAAAATTCATGATTACGAGTGAAGAAAAAATGAAAGCTTGTTTTCATTTTGACCGAACGAAGTAATTAATTCAAGATTATATGTTTTTTATACAATAGCGAATCAAGGTTCTTGAGAAGCGAAGCGACGAAAGGTTCTTATATAGATAGTTTACTATCTCTATAACTATTCGTATGGCGTATTCGTAACGCTATTCACAATTACTCGTGGTCCGGTGGTATCTGCCAATAATCTATAATATACTTAGCCAATTCTTGAAATATCGGTGTTGCCGAATATACGGCTACCAGTGTTTCTGGGTTATCAAGTTTTACTAAAATTAAAAACTTAGGGTTAAGAGCCGGAGTAAAGCCAACGAAACTTTGCCAGGTTTTATTTGAATAACCTTTCTTATCCAGGCCAAGAGCTGACCAAGGAGTCTGACTTGTTCCGGTCTTCCCGGCAACATAATAACCGGGAATTCTAGCTCTTTTTGTATAAGGTCCTTTTTCCACTACGCTAATTAACATGGCCGTTAACTGGGAAGCAGTTTTCTGAGAAATAATTCGGCCCGGAGATACCTGAGGTTGAGTTTCAATTACTTTACCATTTTCAAAAATTTTCTCAACCATATAAGGTTTAACTAATTTTCCTCCATTGGCAATTACGCAAAAAGCTCTGGCTAATTGGATAGGCGTCATCTCAATCCCCTGACCAAAGGAGGCAGTAGCAAAATTTATTTCATATCCCTTTCTAAATTCTTTATTTCTAGAAAAAACCTCTTCTTGCAAATCAATCCCGGTTGGCTCAAAAAAACCAAATCGGTTAATATATTCTAAAAAAAGCTTATGGCCTAATTGCTTTTCAGCAAATACAGCTCCAGTGTTGATTGATTTCTCCAAAACCTCGGTCATAGTCTGTCCCCCGAATACATGATTAGCATAATTAAAAATAATATCTTCTCCGATTTCTACTTTTCCGCTATCAGTATAAGAGGTTTGGGGGGTTATCTTCCCTTGATCCAAGGCAGCTGCCATAGTGATCGGTTTAAAAACTGACCCTGGTTCAAAGAGCTTCTGGATTACTGAGTTTTGAAAAATTTGAAAATCATCAACTTCTGAATAATGATTAGGGTCAAAATTAGGAAAATTGGCCAGGGCTAAAATTTTTCCCGAATTGGGCTCTAAAACTATAATTTGACCTCCTTCAATATTCCAATCTTCTTTTGCTTTTTCTAATAACTTCTCGGCTATAAATTGAATGTTATAGTCAAGGGTTAAAAAAATATCAGACCCTTTAATGGATTCACCAAAAAGAAAATGTCCCAGCGAAGCATCTTCCTGAAATTTCTCTTTTCCCTGTAAAATATCATCGTAATATCCTTCTATTCCGTACTGCCCCTTTCCTTGACCACCTAAAAAACCAACAACCTGAGAAGCCATTGAGCCTTGGGGATACTTTCTGACAGAAGTTTGACCTAAATAAACACCGGCTAAATTTATTTCTTCTAAGGCATCTTCTTTTTCTTCTGTTAAATCAACTTTTATTTGTTCAAACAAACTATCTTTCTCAAGTTTTTCCAAGATTACTTCTTTCTCTAATTCAAGAACCTGAGAGAGCGTCTCTGCGGTTTTTTCTTTTTCTTTAATTTTTTGAGGAGAAACAAATAGATATTTTTCTGTTAGATTAGTAGCTAAAATCTCTCCCCCGCTAAAAAAAATTTCTCCTCGCTTTCCTATTAAGGGTTTAAAAATTTTTTGCTGTCCCTGAGCTAAGGCCTTGTAAAAATCATGCTTGACAACTTGAATATAAATTAAGCGACCTATAATAGCCGCTCCCAATAAAACAATTGAAATAAAGATTAAATTAACTCGCCATCTTTTCATTATTTTGCAACAACTTTGCTTTCTAATATCCGAATATAATAAACTTCATCGGTTTTTTCAAAATCAGAATTTTCTAATAAGCTTAGAACATTATTTAAAGAAATTGCCTGAACTGAACTAATTTCTAAATTTTTATTTTCCTTTGAAAGTTCAATTAATCTATTTTCATATTTTTGTATTGAATACTTTTCTGAAACCTCTCTATTAACTTGAAAAATATAAAAAACTAAAAAAGCAACTATTGATAAAATGCTTAAAATCCAAAATATCCTAAGACTAAGGGGCCATTTTAAAGATAGACTACGTTCAAGTGTAAATGGAGGATTTAGGATTAGGGCTTTATTCATAGTTTCTTGGCTGTTCGCAGTTTTGCACTACGGCAGCGAGGATTGATTTTAATTTCCTCCTGAGAAGGTACTATTGGTTTTTTAGTCAAAATTTTAAATTTTTCAGGAGATAATTCTCTGAAAAAATTCTTAACAATTCTATCTTCTAAAGAATGAAAAGAAATTACTACAATTCTTCCTTCGGGGGCTAAAACTTCTATTGCCTGCGGTAGAGCATTCTTTAAATTATTCAGTTCATCATTTACTGCGATTCTCAGAGCCTGAAAGGTGCGAGTGGCAAAATAAATTCTCTGATGAAGGTATCGAGCGGGAACTGCTTTTTTGATAACCCCTACTAATGCAAAGGTGGTTTTAATTGGTTTTATTTTTCTTTCTTTAATAATCTCTCTGGCAATCCTTTTAGCAAATCTTTCTTCTCCGTATTCTTCCAAAATTCGGGTAATTTCAGATTCTGACCATTTATTAACTATTTCTCCAGCAAATAAAGAACCGCTTTCAGGATTGTATCTCATATCCAAGAGCTCGTCTTTCATAAATGTAAATCCCCTTTCCGACTCTTCTAAATGCCAAGAAGACATTCCCAGGTCAAATAAGATTCCATTTACCCTGTTAAATTGCGGCTTTGCCGCACCGCCTTTGGCGGATTTTACAGGGTGAATTGGTCCAAACTTATATTTTTCAACGATCTCTTTTAAATTGGTGTAAGAATCATTGACTAAAATTAATCTATCAATTCTGGCTGCTAATAGATTTTTGTAAAGTTCGGGGTCCCGTTCTATTCCTAAAATTTTTCCATTAGGTTTATTTTTCTCCAAAATGGCAGCTGTGTGGCCCATTTCACCAATCGTAGCGTCAATAAAATTTTCATTCGGTTTTGGGGACAGATGCTCTAAAACTTCTCTTTGTAAAACAGCTTTATGTACCATCTTAAATTCCTAACTCTCCAAGTTTGGAAACTAAACTATCAACTTCTTTTTCAGCTTTATTTTTATAAACATCCCATTTTTTTGAATCCCAAATTTCTAATCTATCGGAAAGTCCGCAGATTACTACATTTTTTTTAAGATAGGCGTATTTTTTTAAATAATCAGGAATAAGAATTCTCCCCAATCTATCTAATCCAACCTCCATAGCGCCAGATAAAATAATTCTAGCAAAGCTTCGAGCCTCAACTTGACTGATTGGTAACTTCCCTAATTTATCTGACATTATCTTCCAGCCTTTTTCAGTATAAATAACTAAGCAATTATTTATGCCTTTTGTTATGACAATCTTTTTACCGAGTTCTCTCCGAAATTTAGCTGGGAGAGATAATCGTTTTTTTGTATCAATTGTGTGTCTATATTCTCCAATGAACATATTAAGTGGTAAGTTTAGTAAAAAGGACGTTTTCCACAGTTTCACATAGTTTTCCCATAGTTTTCCACAATTACCCACTACATCTCCTTTATACTCCACTTTATAGGGTTAAGTCAACCCCATTTTTATCCACAGAAAATCCACAGGTATAAAGTCAAACAAAATCACCGAGCACTCAATTTGTTGAGTGCTCGGTGATTTTGAAAAGAAATTACTAAACTGTTATTAAGGTAAGGGATTAATAATTAATTTAAATCCCTTTGGAGCAATCTCTACCCTCTGCCCCCTTTTTAATTTGCCAGACAACAAGGCAGGAGCCAAAACATTTTCTACTTTATCCTGAATTACCCGCCTCATCTCTCTTGCCCCAAAAACTGGATTATAACCCAACTCAACTATTTCTTCCTTAAGGCGTTCAGTAATTATAAATTCAATACCTTTTTCTTTAAGGTTTTCCTTTAATTTACTTAACATAAGTTGGGCAATGTCTAAAAGATTTTCTTTACTTAAGGGTCTAAAGACCACCACTTGGTCAAAACGATTAATAAATTCCGGACGAAATATCCCTTTTTCAAAAAGCTCATCTAAAAGTTTTTGTTTCACTTCCTTCCATTCTATCCCTTCTTTCAAAGCAGTTAAAATCACTTTATATCCGGCATTACTGGTAGCAATAATTATTGTACTTTTAAAATCAATCTTCCTTCCAAGACCATCTGTTAAATGCCCTTCGTCTAAAACCTGTAAAAATAAATTCAAAACACCGGGATTAGCTTTTTCAACTTCATCTAAAAGAATTAAAGAAAAAGGATTCTCTCTGACCGGAGTAGTTAAAAGTCCTATTTCTGTTGGAGAGCCAATCAATCTTGAAATATCTTTCACCTCTTGAAATTCTGACATATCTAATCTTATCATCCTCTGTTCTGACCCAAAATAACTTTCGGCTAAAGCTTTTGAGGTCTCGGTTTTGCCAACCCCAGTGGGTCCTAAGAACAAGAAGGCGCCCATCGGCCCTTTCCTCACCGTAACCTCAGACCTGGCTCTTCTCAAAGCGGTTGAAACCTCTTTTACTGCTTTGTCTTGATTAATAATTCTCTGGTGGATTAACTCTTCTAAATTAAGCAAAATTTCTTTTTCTTTTGTTTCTATTTCTCCTACCGGTATTTCGGTTTTTTCGGTAATAATTTTAGCCACATGTTTTGGCAAAACTATTTTGTCTCTGGTTAAACCGGCAACATAAACCGCTACCTCATCTAAAATATCTATGGCTTTTTCCGGAAAAGCAAAGGAAGCAAGATAACGGTCGGTCAAGGAAACTATTTCACGAAGGATAGGATAAGAAATAAAGATTTTGTGTTTTCCCTCAAGAAAAAAGGTTAAATATTCTAAAAGCACAAGAGTTTCTCTTTGAGAAATTTCCGAAACCTCTACTTTCCCAAAAAGAGATAAAATAGAAGGATTTTTTTCAATATATCGGTGAAGACCTTCATAACTAGTAATAGCTACGAGCTGAAATTGGGAAAGTTTTAAGTAAGAAGCAATAATCCCAGAAATATCAATTACTCCCGGCCTTGCTATTTGACCGATATAATTATGAAACTCATCAATTATCAAAATAATATTGCCCGCTCTAACTACCTCTTGAAAAATTTTATCTAAGATGAGCTCAACCTCTTCAGAGCTCTCAAGTTGAGCTAACAAAGCCGGCATATCTAATTCAACTATTCTTTTATAATTAACCCCGAATAAACTCTGACCTAAAAGCGTTTTTTTAGTTAATGCATAAACCATACTTCTTTTTCCCGTGCCCGGCTGTCCAATTAGTAAAACATTATTGGTTTCTTCTCGAGCTAAAATTCTTTCCATCATTTCTATTTCTTCTTGATGGCCAACAAATTCAAGCTCCTTTTTCCTAAGCGATTCTGTTAAATCATTTGAATATTTGTCTAAGGTTATTGTATAGCCGGCTGTCCACTCTTTAGCCAAAGTTCCTTTCTTAATCAAATTCTCATAATTCCAGAACCTTTTTCTTTTTTTAATTTTTTCCTCAATATTCTCCAGCCACCAAGTTAAATTTTCAATATCTTCTGCTTTAAGTTTCTTTTCAATTAAAATCTTTTTAAAAACCGGGTCCTGTTTAGCAAGAGAAGATAATATGTCCCCTATTTCAATTCTGGTATGGCCTTTTTTTTGGGCTATTTTTAAAGCATCAAGAATTGTATCTTGAAAATTCTTAGCATAAGGGGAAACCCGCTCTTTTACAGCTGTCGGAGAGTAGGTCTCTATCGCTTTCTTTAGTATTTTTTTAATTTCTTTTAAATTCAACAACAACCGAGAAAAAATAAATTTCAATTTTGGATTGTTGGTTAAAAGAAAATAAAAAAGCTCAGTTGAGCTAACTTCTTTGGGACGGGCAAATTTTAGAGATTTAGTAATCGCTTTAGCTGTTTCAAAACTTAAAAATTCGGCTAAATTATATTCTTCCGGGTTTAAAATTACCTCATCAAGAGTTGCTCTAAGTCTTGGTCTTTTCAGTTTTGAATTGAAAAAAATCCCTTTTAACCAAGAAGACAAATATAAAACAAAAGAAATTATTGAAAATCCTAACAAACGTCTGGATGTTCCCTGCGAAAAGTTTTCAAAGACAAAGCCATAAAAAAATATCAGGAGAAAAATAATAAATAAAATCAAAAATAGTCCTTTGAGAAATTTAGCAAATTTAAAAACCGGAAACTTTTCCCATTTTATTGCTTGATAGATTGCCGCTTTCTTAAGATTAAAGTTAAACATATTGGTTAGGGAACATACTCAAAATCCGATCTCGAGCAGCTTGATGTCTGTTGGTATTTGATACCAACAGACCGTCTGTTGGTATCAAATACCAACAGACCATAAATAAAAAATTTCATTGTTCATTGTTCATTGAAATGTGTCTTTCTAATCCTTCGGCATAAAGTTTTTGAACTTCCCCAGCCGTGGGAGTGCTCCTATAAATTCTCACTTCATCAATAATGCCTTGAAAGTACCAACTCGGGGACGCATGCATAGCTATCAATAACGGCAAACTATTAGAAGTTATACTGGTAGCGTTACCCCCCAAGGTCCCATCTTTTTCTACGCCATTAACATAAATCTTGATATTATCTTTACTATTTATTACTCCAAGAAGATGATACCATTTATCATTGTTGATAAGTACCGAATTAGATTCTTTTAATCTGTAATTAGCGCCACTTCCAAAAGATACACGCACTTTACCGTTATACTGCAAACCTAAATAATAATTCTTTCCAGCCCAGAAGCCAGTCCCTTTATTGATTATGCCATAGCTATTATCAACATTCTTACAATATATCCAAGCAGAAAGAGTAACTGGAAAATTATCAACATCTAATGCTGGATTGTCTGATATTGAGATATAATGACTCCCATCAAAATCAATGGCTTTACCACCTAATTGGGGAAGACTAAGGACAAAATTGGGGCTGCTACCACCTCCCCAGCTGCTAATATTATTATTCCCCGAACTATCATCAAAATTATCTTCAAACTTCCATTCACCCATAATATAAGCTCCGAGAGCGTGATGAACTTGAGCAGCAAAATTAAGGCCTTTGGCGATTCTGGCTCTTTCTCTGGCGTTCTTTAGAGAAACCAAAACAATACTTGCCAAAAGCCCAATAATAGCAATGACCACAAGGAGTTCTATCAAAGTAAATGATTTATTATGTTTCATCTTTTATCTTTTATGTTTCACGGTCTGTTGATATCAAATACCAACAGACGAAACTTACAGGGGGCGACCCTCTGTAAGTTTAACCTAATAAAATCAAAAATAGTCCTTTGAGAAATTTAGCAAATTTAAAAACCGGAAACTTTTCCCATTTTATTGCTTGATAGCTTGCCGCTTTCTTAAGATTAAAATTGAACATAAAGATAAAAGCTCAAAGCTCAATATGAATTTAATGTTTTAGACATACATGTTCTGCCAAACTATGAGGATTCATTTTCCAATTTACAATTATAATATAGTTTTTGCCCCTAATTGTATCATCTACCTATAATAACTACCAACGCAGTAGGGTTGGGGATCTGAACCGGGTACACAGTGCCAACCAAGTGATGAAGGACCTGGTTGTGGAGGTTCCATATAAGTAGCTAATGTGTAATAGGAACCGTAATCATACCAATAGTAAACAGAGGTCGGTGGTTTCAGTTTTTTAGAAAGATAGCCTTCTGTCACCAATGCATCAAGACAGCCGACTTCTTCTGTGTGACACCAACTACCTGGATGAGGATTGCCGGGTACAGCGCCATCATGATCAATTATGTAAATCTCTATAACTGTCTGTAGCTGTTTTAACTCAGTCATTTTTCTGGCATTTCTAGCTTTTTCTCTAGCACCTTTTAAACCAACCAAAACAATACTTGCCAAAAGCCCGATTATGGCAATGACAACTAAAAGTTCGATTAAAGTGAACGATTCTTGCTTTTTCATATAAATACCGTCTGTTGGTATTTGATATCAACAGACCGTCTGTTGGTATCAAATACCAACAGACCATAAATAAAAAATTTCATTGTTCATTGTTCATTGAAATGTGTTTCTTCAAACCTTGGACATAATGTTTTTTGATTTGAGCCGAGGATAGGGCTTCGCCGTAAATACGGACGTCGTCGATGAAACCGTCGAAATAAGAATGATTGGCATTTTCTAAACCAATACGAAGTATAACGTCATTATCAAAACTACCAATAAAAGTGCGTTGAGCAGCAAATACTCCATTAATATATAATTTCCCGCCGTTAGTTGCCCTGTCAATAGATACAACAGCATTGTACCACTGGTTAGCATTGATACCGCTTTTTTCCACATGGTAAGATGTTGAACCATTATGGGCATAGAAAACAATAGTATCAGGAGTAAGCACACAAAATTGCCAGGAAGGGTTTCTACTAGTTCTTTTAGTCACTATCCCATCATAAGTGCCAAACGATTTAGGATATATCCAGGCACTAATAGTGAAATTGCCTGTGCCAAAATCAAAATCACCTCCTCCCTCTCCACAATCCACATAATCATCCGTCCCGTCAAAATCAAGAGCATTTCCTAAAGCATTATTAGGGGTATCGCTTGTCCAACCAGCTCCATTAATAATTGTTCCGTCATTTTCATTGCCACTCATATCTTTCGCTGTTGTTCCGCTGCCCTCATTAAAATCCCATACTCCTGCTGCGTAAGCTCCGAGAGCATAATGGACTTGGGCAGAAAAATTAAGGCCTTTGGCGATTCTGGCTCTTTCTCTGGCGTTCTTTAGAGAAACCAAAACAATACTTGCCAAAAGCCCAATAATAGCAATGACCACAAGGAGTTCTATCAAAGTAAATGATTTATTATGTTTCATCTTTTATGTTTTATGTTTTATGTTTCACGGTCTGTTGATATCAAATACCAACAGACGAAATTTACAGGGGGCGACCCTCTGTAAGTTTAACCTCCACAGGGGTTTTTAAAACAAAATTAATTTGACCCCAAAAATAAATCCAAAAATTAAAAGAAACGGCAAAGCCAGCCAGCCGATAAATACTATCATTCCTCCGATGAGTATAAGAATTTCTATCAAAAGACCAATAATTATAAAAACAGTTCTGATAACCATTCCAATACTCCTAGACATTATATTATTAAAAATAAATGCCTCAACCCATCTCCACGGCTCCCATTTTTTTCCGTAAGGATAATAATATCTTCTCCAATGAGAAAAAAAAGTTTTCAAAAGAATTGGAAGTGAAAAATAGTTTAGATTAAACCAAAGAAAATTCCGCCAGGCCCTCAAAATCGCCTTGGGTGTATCAAAAAATTGCCAGATTAAGCCCTGAAAAAAAACATTTTGCCTTTTGGAAATTTGGTTCATGGTTTTATTATATAATACCAAATTTTCTGGAAAAGAAAAAGAAGAGAGTAAAAACTCATCTCCTCTTTTTTTCGCACTTCTCTCTCCGCTCTGAAACGCGGATTAAGAAAGTGCCTTGTCGGGGTTCTTCATCTTCCACCGAATTTGCCGGCAACGATGAAGCCCCCAGTCGTACCAGGGACACTGGTTGCTCCGAGTGGAACTACAGTATCCTTCCTGGCAGCGCTGAGCTCGCAAGGGCTCAAAGGCTTGCGGATTAATGCCAATCCTCACCAGCTTCCTGATTCTCTCAAGAGACAGCCGGGTTGGCACATTAGGAGTTGTTAGGCTCCCATTAAGGAGCATTTTTCCTTTTGGATGGAAATACCACTCCTCCGCGCCTTCTGTCTTCTCAGCCTCAAGTCGTCCCCAGTCAGTGGTCACTATATTGTCCTTTTCCCGTTGCTCTTCCAGGCGAAGCATTCTGGCAATATCTTTGAGCCCAACTCGAGACTTCGGACTGGCAAAGATCTGGACATAACCCGAACTCGGATGCTTTTGGACAACTATGTCTGCCTTACAGCCATGAGCTGAACGGGCAAACTTGCACATCTGATTACTATCCGAACAGATAGCAACCAAGCTGAGTGTCCGCTCGCCTACCGGCACCCTTTCAACCTCAGCTTTTTCTTCAAACTCTGTCTTAGCCTCGAGAAACTGAAGTTGTGTTTGGTATTTGTCCTCGAGCGGACCTATCGCCCACTCGATTACTTTCCCGGGCTCGTTAGGGTGGCACCTGTTGCGTAAATCAACAAGTGCAGCAAGCTCGAAGGGTTGTGCCCCGCCCTTAAGATCGCGAGAAAGCACATTCTTGAGTATTCCCTCAAGCGCCGAGTCATCATCCACTCCGAGGGCCTTGGCTGCCAGGGTAGCAGCACATTCGCCCTCTTTCCTTGCCTCACCGTTTTTGGTATCGGGGTGCTCATCAAAAACACCACCTCCAACCCCTACCTGCAAAACTCCATCTGGCGCAAACTTCTCAAGAAATTCAGCTGTACCGAATTTCTCAAAAAGCCATATTGCCACGATTTCGTCCAGATGGGGCTGGTCGTGGGTCTCAACAAAAACATCCTTTCCTCCAACATTTGCCTTGATGCGTATCATTTCGCACCTCCTTATCTAGTTTTCAACAGAAGTTTATTCTCCATTACTAATCCAATTATATCATACTACCCCAAATTTGTCAATAGAAAAACACCGATTTGTGGTGTTAAATGTGGGCAATGCAGGACTTGAACCTGCGACCTCGTCGATGTGAACGACGCGCTCTACCACTGAGCTAATTGCCCAAAATTGCCCATCAATTTTATTTATACTATAATATAAACATACAATATGCAAATTTTTGAATTACATTTTAATCCTAAATTGAAGAAAGAGCGGGTCTTTGATAGTTTTGTTTATGAACCCCAAAATATTTATGAAAGAAAACTGGGAAGTTTATATATAGTTGGAGAACTTCAAAATACCCTGCCCCAGAGCTCAAATTTATTAAATGACCTGGCTAAAATTATTAAGGGAAAATATTACACCCTCCCTCTTAAAACCCCTAAAGGGGCTCTTTCTGAAGCTTTAAAAAGGGCAAATGAATTTCTATCCGAAGAGGTAAAAAAAGATAATGTTAGCTGGCTGGGAAATTTAAATTTTAGCGTTCTCTCCCTAGAGAAACAGTCCCCGCAAACAGGAATTGTCCCCCTAACTTTCACAAAAACCGGTAGTCTAAAAATTCTATTGCTCCGGGATGGACAAATAATTGACATTGCTAAAAATTTAGACTTCCAGGAAATCAACCCCTACCCTCTAAAAGTTTTCTTTAACACTGTCTCCGGTAAATTAGCCCAGAACGATATTCTTCTGGTCTTGACTAAAGAAATATTTGAATTTTTTCATCAGCAAAATATATTATCTAAAATTGCCCAAACAGAAATTCTTGATGAAAAAAAATTAAAAGAAATTTTACCTTTTTCCCTTTTTACAAAGGGCGAAGGAGCAAAAATTTCGGGAATTTGTTTTTTGACTCTTATAAAAAAAGAAATCAGCCCGGCTAAAGAACCTAAGGAAATTCTTTTCCAAAAAAAAAGAGAGCCATTGCTGCAAATTCCTTCCATTTTTTTAAAACCTTTCCAAAAAATTCACCCTGTTAAATTGCTTCACACCGACTTTGTCGGATTTAACAGGGTAAAGCTTTTAACCCAACGAATTAGACATATCAGTTTTAAAAAACTTCCCTGCTTTTGGTCTAAAAAGACGCAAAAACCTCTCAAAATCTTAACGAAAATAAACCCGGTTAAATTTGCCTTGCAACTATTTAACAGGGTAAACCTTAAATTAAACATTGCCTCTTCTCGAATCAAAAGTTTACCCCAGCCCATTCTTCAAAAAATTAACTTAGCCAAACAACTTAAGCGAAAAATAGTATTGAGTAAAACCTCAAACATTAGAAAGAACTTAATTATAATTCTTCTTTTAATTTTATTTCTCTTTTCAGGATTTTTAATATTTAAAAAAAGAGAAGAAGAAAAAGGAATTGAAATTAAGAGTTCTCTAAACAAAATCCAAGAAAAAATTAATGAAGCAGAAAACTTTTTAATTTTTGAAAATGAAGCAAGGGCTAATTCTCTTTTTAAAGAGGCCTGGGTGGAAATTTTACCTTTAACTGAAAAAAAAGGTTCTCTTAAGGCCGAAACACTTTCCTTAAAACAATCAATTGAAGAAAACTTGAAAAATTTGAATAAATTGGAGAAGATCGAAGAACCAGAACAAGCATCAGAATTTGAATATAAAAAAGGAGCAGATTCTCTCATTCCCCCGGAGAACCTTATCCCTCCCTCAGAGGCAGATTTCAATTTTGACTTATTCGCCTATTATTTTTCAAATCTCTATTTCTTAGACAGAAAAACTTGCAAGATTATTAAATATCCCTATTTGGGAGCATCCAATTGGAGTCCTCCCCAAACATGGAAAGAGCCAGATGCTCATTGCTCTGAGCCAAAATCAATGGCTATTAATGGTTCAATTTGGGTTTTGAATAAAAATAATTCAATCATTCGCTATTATAAAGGGGTCTATCAAGAAACTATCAATCTTAATTTCTTCCCCTTCCCGGAAGATATCACTAAAATTAAAACCAAACCTGAGCTTGCCGAGCTTTATCTTTTAGAACCTCTAAAAAAGCGACTCATTATTATCAGCGAAGAAGGAGATATTGTTCAGCAGTTCCAAAGCGAAAAATTTGATGACTTAAAAGATTTCACTATTTCCGAAAACGGCAAAACAATCTATCTTTTAAACGGAACAAAAGTTTATCAAATAACACTCTAAACAAAAAATCTACCGAGAACCGTTCTCGGTAGATTTTTTTATTCAGCGAAACTGCAGAGGTCCGCCCTCTGCAGGTTTTTTCTGGAAAATTAAAATCATTCTTTTTTCTTTCCTAACTTCTTTCCAAAAATAATAAATAAAATAGCCAAGACAGATATAGTAAAAATTAATAACCAGCAATTAGAATAACAGTAAATACAATATAAAATAATTAAGATAAGTATAATCGGAAGAAAAATCCACTGTTTCTTTTCTTTTAATTTCTTTTTTATTACATACAGCAAGAATAAAATAGTTAAGATAACTATCAGAAAAAATAAAAGCCAGCAGTAGTTTTCTGAATTAAAAAAGCTACTAACTGCTGCTAAAAATTTATCAAACCCTTCTTCTGATTTTTCTTCAGCAATTTCTCCTTCTTCTCCTATTATTCCCTCTTCTTCCTCGCCCACTATTGGACCTGGTTTTTCTTCTTCTTCCTCCTCACCAACTCCTTCTTCTGTTTCTCCATCAACAATAATAACTTCTTCCTCCTCCTCTTCCTCCTCCTCTTCCTCCTCTTCCTCTTCTTCGCCTATAACACTACTAAGAGTAGTAAAACTATGTTCAGTGCTAACTGCTAAGGAACCATGAGAAATACATCTATAATAATAAGTAGTCCCAGGAGTTAAACCAGTAATAGTTACTGTATGATCAATCACTTTTGTAGGATTTTCAGGAACAGGAGCAGCATAAGGATAACCGTAATTAGTTTCAGTTAAATTAAAACTATAACTTTTGTATTCAGAAGCATAAACTACCTGACTAGTAGAAGAATAATTAGTAGTCCAAGTGATTGTTGCACTAGTTGTTTCTGGAATAACTTCTACGGGTTCACGAATAGTTAAGCCAGGCGGTAAAAATCCGCCTCCTCCACCACCAGAACCAGGAGGTAAACCGCCCCCTTCTCCCTGAAAACCAATCAATATGTCAAAACCTAAACTTTTACCCTGAAAAGTATTACTAGTCCCCGAATAAAAATCTATTGAAAAATTATAGGTTGTATTGTTGCCAGATGCTAAATCAGAAAGATAAATTTCACCGGCATCAAAAAATTTGGAGAGATTATCAATATAATAAGATTGCAAACCTTCTGTTATCTCTAAAACTAAAGCGTATCCAAGTCCATCAGAATTATTAACATTTATAGCTTCTACCGCAATTCTCTGATTTTCTCCACTATTATTAATTACCTTAACCCAACGAGTAATACTTTCGCCTGGCAAAAAGTTTGCTTCATTAAATAAAGGAGTTTCCTCAAATTCAACTACTAAATCATTATCAGCAGCATAAACAGAGCTAATTGATAAAAAACCAAATCCAAAAACAGCGATTGAAATTATTAAAATTGTTTTAATTGTTTTATTCATAATTTATTATTCAGTATTAGGTTCCGGCTCTGGTTTTGGTTCTGGTTCGGGTTCAGCTTCGGGTTCTGGCTCAGGCTCTGGTTCTTTTAATGGCTCTGGCTCAGGCTGAGGTTCTGGCTCAGGTTCTAGCTCGAGTTCTGGTTCTGATTCGGAATACTTACAAGAGTCATCATCTAAAGTTGCCTCTGGATTGTAGTTGTCTGCCTCGGGGTCAGTGCAACCTGCAAGCTCCTCCTCCTCTCCGAGAGGTAGATATTCACATGAGCCATCATCTATTACAGCTTCAGAATTGTAATTCAGGGCATTAGAATCAGTACATCCTTCTATTTCAGCCGGTTCTTCCGGGTAAGTACAAGAGTCATCGTCTAAAGTTGCCTCTGGATTGTAGTTGTCTGCCTCGGGGTCAGTGCAACCTGCAA
>CAYUSS010000006.1:32678-36844 GCA_964447515.1 uncultured Candidatus Saccharibacteria bacterium
GCTCCTCCTCCTCTCCGAGAGGTGGATATTCACATGAGCCATCATCTATTACAGCTTCAGAATTGTAATTCAGGGCATCAGGATCAGTACATCCTTCTATTTCTGGTTCTGGCTCGGGCTCTGGTTCAGATTCTGGCTTGAGTTCTGGTTTTAATTCTAAAATATTTGGCCCACCGGGCGTAGGAATTGGGTCAACCCATCCGCCAACACCATCCGGAATACGAGCGTAAGAATATCCCTCTGCTTTTGAAGTCGTGTAGGTATAGGTATCTACTAAATTATTATTGTTATTATACAAACTAATAGAATCACCATCATTATTCAAAATCTGACCCGACATAAACAATACAAGCCATTCTGAACCACTATTTTTAGCGCCAATAGTTACTTGTTTGTCATAAGTAGTGTCAGCTGTAATAATCTGCTTATTCCCACTATTAGAACTACTCTCAACATACCAACCAGTTAAATCAACGGGATAATTGTTATTATTATAAAATTCTATCCATTCTCCTAAAAGTCCTGCTTGCCAGTCGTCCCCGTCGGGATTAGCCAAAACTTCATTCAAAACCACTCCCCAAGCACCGCTTATAACCCTATTATGTATTGTTTCAGTATCAAAAAAACCCTGTCCATAATTTAAATTATTTTGCCAGGCATCAACTGTTACGTTAAAATCACAGGTTTTATACCAAAGACTAATTTCCTCACTATTCAATGAAACTTCAAATCCCAAAGTATCTACAGCCGAAGCAGCTAAAGTAGACGTAGCCACATCAAAGCCTGCCAAACTACCAGAATATACCGGAGTGCTATTTAACGACATTATTAAACTTAACTCATTACACAAATCACTATCAATAGAAACAACATCAAGCTTAATATCATACTGAAATTCTAAACTGCCATCATTTACAACATTAATAGTTCGGCTTGAATTTTGATTAGGTGTAACTGGAGGTGAAAAATTACTACTTGAATTTAGAAAAAAATCTAAAGTGGCAACTTGGTAAGTATTACCAAGGGTATTTTCAACATCGTTAAAATAGGCAAAAGTTTTTCCAATTGCCGAAAGCCCGGCCCAGTTAAGAGCTGTTATCAATAACAAAATAGCTATTTTCAAAATAGACTTTCTCATAAAATCTTTTTTACAATTCTTTTTCTTCTTTTTGCCCATTTTCGTTTTTTTTATCATCTTATTCATTCTTTTTCTCAATTTCTTCTTTTAGTTCTTCTATTTCTTTTTTATTTTCTTGAATTTCTTTATCCTGCTCTTTATCTTTTTTCTTTTTCTTCAATTTACCAATTTCGTCTTTAATTTTTCTAATCTCATCATAAATAATAAGTAAAGCAGGCGCTACAATAATCAAAATAAAACCAATGGGTTTTTTGGCAAAATTTACCGCATAACCCAAATAAGGAATTTTCATTAAAACCTTTCCAATAATATCTTTCTCTTGGATTTCTTTTTGGTCGGGCGCGTTGTTAGCATCCCCTTTAGTGGTATAAAAAGGTCTGTTTTCAGCAATCCTAATATCAACAATCCGGTGTGTGGTTGGTGTTTTTAAACGACTGTATTCGCCAAAAGTAATAATATCTCCAATCTTATAATTCTCTACCGGTCTCACCATTACTATGCTCCCGGTCTTAATTGTCGGGTTCATTGAGCCAGATTCCACTACCATAAACTTTATATTTCCGGTAATCGGGAAAATTGAAAAAAGCAGTAAAAGAGCTATTGCTCCAAGAAAAGCAAGAAAAATGTAATAAATTATTTTCAAAAACTTCATTTACCTTGTTAAATCAAATCAATAAAAAAGGGATTTTTACTCATAGAGCTCCGAACAGGTAAACTCCTCGTTGTTTCTGGATTGAACTGCGTAAAATTCAATATCTCCGCTTAAACTGTCGGTCTGCGATTTGTTGTCAATTTGTTCTCCGTTGCAGGTCCACACAAATCCATAAGAGTCAACCATCTCTGCATCCAAACTGCCAAAACACCAAACTTTACCAATATGATATGTCGTGCCGCCTGCAAGCGGCTCTCCGGCAAGTCCACCAATATTGTTCTCTTGAGAATCAGCTAAAGTATAAGTCACTGGTCCTGTTCCAATATCGCTGGCATAAGCATCCATACCGTTCAATAATTCGTAATCACACATTGGTTGGAAAATGTTGTCTCCGGGTTTTGCGTTTGGATACCTGGGAAGTTCACATTTATCCACCCAGAAGAAAAACTGGAGATTTTCCGCTAATTCACCTGTCGCGTCACAGTCATCATTACCGGTAGCATTTTCATCCTTTCCTTCCGGTTCCGTGCAATCATTATCTTTGCTGTCTAAGTTCTTAAATGTTACACAAGCCCAAGCAGGGTTATTATCAACATGAAGGCTTACCGTATCTTCTCCATAATCGCCGGGTTTTAGGTCGGTAAAACTGAAGAAAAGGTCATTCTCGTCTAAATCCTTCAGTTCCCATGTGCAATCCGTCACTAAACTTCCATTTAAATAACAATCATTACCAATTTCCAAATCAATCCCGCCGGCAGTAAAAGTGTTGCCTGCGCTTGTTTCGGTGTCAGTGAAATAAGCAACTGTCCCACCGATAACAATAGCAGAAACTACTCCGATAATGCTTAAACTAATTAGAATTTTTTTGTTCATTTTTAATTAGAATTAATTCCTCCGTTAATTTCTTAACTTTATTTTAAATATCTTAAAACCTTTGCAGTCCCCTTCTTTTCACATTATGTAAAAGGAGGGGACAAAAAAGATTCAAGGTAAAATTACTTCAGTTCTACATTACTGAAAGCAACTTGACCCCATGTTTCACACCAACTTGCAGCTGGCTCAGTAGCTACCAATTTAATTTCTATGCTTCCGGTTTTAATGTCTGGCAAACAAAAAGTCGTAGTAACCCAAGTTTCACTTATACCGCTATGGTCGTAGTGTCCTATCAATTCATCGTCAACATAAATATCAAAGCTGTCCGTTTGAGAACCATCAAGATGCTCAATCGTTAAAAGCGTAGCATAATCATCGCCCGCGTCCATTGTAAAAGTAGCATAAGCATCTTCTGTCTCACATGTATCACCGCGACCCATCAAAAGCCTGAATGATTCATCGCTGCTTCCGCCTCCGTAATTTCCGCCCCAACCTGGTTTGACCCAAGCGTTACTCCAGTCTGTTAAATTATGTCCTGATTCACTTGTTGTGTCGCCAATATCAAAACTATCCAACACTGGTAAATTCTCCGGAACATACATGTTTTCCGGACAAGTTGCGTTTGTTTGCGTTACCATAAATTCTTCGGTAAATGTGCAACTGTCGCTCTGGTATTCGTTCCCAGCTTCACCATCCATATGAAAACTCTGACGGATTACAATTTTATTGGTTTCCATTCTTTCACCATAAGTTCCCAAATAAATCCAATTGGAAATAATATCATCTACTGTCACTGAACCGTCTGGAATCAAAACCACCCACTCATTTTCCTGTATTTCTTCATCATGATTCTCGTCTACCCATACTTCTAAGTCAAACCAGACAACTCCTGGAAGATAATTTTCGTCTTCCGGCAGTTCCATACAACCTTGTCCATCTACCCAATTACCTCCTTGATCGCTACACTCGGGTTCTGTAATCCCGTTTGTTTCACAAACAACAGATTCGGCAACAATGTGCTTATACAGTCTTCCTGGGTTATTGTAAACTTTCAGAGTAATTGGACCGGTATACCATTCTTGAGAAGGTTTCATATCTTCAATAGTTACAACAGCTTCCACCGGGTTATTTTTATCGTTTATGGTTAAATCTAAAGCGCCCGCGGTTATAACATTATTTTCACTTGTTTCAGTATCAGAGAAGTAAGCAATGGTTCCGCCAATAGCGATTGTAGCTACCACGGCAACAACGCTTAAACTAACTATAATTTTTTTGTTCATTTTTTTGTTTATCCCCTTCTTTTTTTTGAAAAGGTGGGGAGTTAATTCTTTTTCTCGACCTTTTTGGTTTTAATTTAAATCCTTTATAGATTGCTTCATAATTTAAAATCTTATCTGCCACAAGGATGCAGATTTATGAAGCAATCAAAAAAGATTCAAAACTAAATATCAGTGTCTTCGTACCAAATCAAACCGGTTTCCCAAAGGAAATTAGCAGCACAGT
>CAYUSS010000007.1:0-35776 GCA_964447515.1 uncultured Candidatus Saccharibacteria bacterium
TTTATCGTTGAAATTAGTGGCGAAGTAGAAAAAACAGATTTAGGAGCTTATAACTGGATTAAAGGTCCTTTAATTAAGATTGATTTCCCGGAATCAGTACCTGATTTGGGCATTAAGCCGCTTAGTTTTTGGGAAAGACACTTAATCGAGCCAATAAAAACTACAATTAAAGATATTGAAGTGATTATAGCTAAGATTACCGGAAAATCGCTAAATCTCACAGAAAACATCTTTGATTTGCCCCAAGCTGCTTATAATATTTGGAATAAAATAAAGTCAATTTTTTCTAATTTAAATCCTTTTACAGCTCAGGTGGCAAAGGTTCCTTCCTTGCCTTCAGAGCAAGAAGAAATAACCAGATTGCAGGAAAAAATAGAAGAAATAGAGAAAGAAGCGGAATTAAGAGAAACAGAAATCTTGGAGGATAAATCAACAGAGGAGAAATTAGGGGAATCAGAGGCGTTAGGAGAGCAACTTAGAGAATTTGTAGAAGATTTGGGCAAAATGTCAGAAGAAATGGACAGGATTAATAAGAAAATTGCGGAGTTGAGCAAAGAGCAGGATGATGAAGAAGAAGAGGATCAGGAAGAGGAGGAGGAACAATTGGGGGAAGAATTAACCCAAACTCTGCCTAAAATTTTAATTAGCGAGGTCTGCGCTGGTTTGGATAAATCCCAAAATGAATTTGTTGAGCTTTATAATCCTAATGATTCTGACATTAATTTAGATGATGAGAGTTTTAAGTTAAAATTAGTTAATTCTGGCAACAATGTTGCTGAAAAACAGCTTAGCTGGAATAAAAATATTATTCCGGCCAAGGGATATTTCCTTTTAGTCGGAGGCAAGTTAGTAATTGATAGCCAAGAACTTGAGCAAGATGCTGAATTTATCAGCCAATTAACCGGCACCAGCGGAGTAATTATTACTGATGTACAGGATAATATTTTAGATAAAGTTAGTTGGGGTAAAGAAGGGAAATTACCTCCTTCGGCTGCTGTGAAAATCAGCGGCATAATTCTTGAAAATGGGCTTAAAACTGGCAAAAGTTTAGAAAGAAAGAGCCAGACAGGGACTTTAATTAACACTGATGACAATTCTGATGATTTTGCTTTAAATAGCGCTCCCTCTCCTACTAATTCTTTGGGAGAGAAAAAAGTTTATAGATGGCCTGTTTATAGCGGTGGCGGCGGCGGAGGGGGAGGTGGATCCTCCTCTGGCGGCGGCGGAGACAGCGGAGGAACTTCAGAACCTCAATTTTTCCCAGTCATTATCAATGAAATTATGTATGACTTAGAAGGAGGAGATGAGGGGAGAGAATGGATAGAAATTTTTAATAATGGAGAAACTCAGGTAGATTTAACTGACTGGAAATTTTATGAATATGGAGAGGATGCCAATCATAGATTAGAAATAACACAAGGCAGCAGTACCCTTCAACCTAATGAATATGCTGTTATTGTAGATGACAGCGAAGAATTTTTAAAAGATTATCCTGATTATTCTGGAACCTTATTTGATAGCTCTTTCTCTCTTAATAATTCCGGAGAAAATATAGCCATTAAAAACAGAACCCTTCTTATTGATGAAGTGAGTTATTCTTCTGAATGGGAAGCAAACGGGGATGGAAATTCTCTTCAAAGAGTAAACCCCGAAGGCGATTCTAATGACTCTGATAATTGGCAGCCAGTTCCCCCAACTCCTGGCCAAGAAAACAGTTTTCCAGGCGAAGAGGAGGAGGAAGAATCCCAACCGATTTTAGAAGTTTCTTGCGGAGATAAAAATCCCTGTCAGAATTTAGAATTTAATACCACAGAATCCGGAGAAAATCCTGAAAGCCAAATTTTAACTATTAATAATATTGGAACAGGTACCTTGGAATGGACATTAAATATAGAATATACTTCGCCCCCTGTTGATGGAGTAGAATGGCTAAAATTAAGTCCTGATTTCGGCACGGCTCCGACTGAGGTTTCTGTTTCTGTTGAAAATATTTCCACTTTACTTAAAGACACTTATCTTGCTGAGATTGCTGTTATTGCCGAGGAGGCCCAAGGAAGTCCTCAAAATGTCAAAGTTAATTTAACTATTTCAGAAGAAGAAGAGGTTCTTCCCGAAGATTTAACTACTGAAGGAGAATGTATAGAAGCCGGTTATTATTGGTATGATGGAAGTTGTCATGAAGAAGAAAAAAAGATTCCTCAAACTGTTCTTATTTCTGAAGTTTTGGCCTCAGGGAACAAAGAATTTGTTGAGCTTTACAATTTTGGCGAGCAAGATATTGATATTTCTAATTGGTATTTCTCTTATTTTTCTTTGGAGAAGAATTGGAATGAGCCGCATTTAAATAAACCTTTTTCAGAAAGTGAAAATACTTCTATTTTAGCCGGAGAATACTATCTTATTAGCCTTGGCGACTATCCCGATAAAGATGAAAATCCTAAAGTTGATTGGAAACCTTATGAAGCACATCTAAACAATGATAATGGATCTGTTGCTATTTTTTCTTGTGATCCTAAATACAACGAAAAAGAGAATCCTATTTTTGCCGAGGGATCAAAATCCTGTAAAATTGATGCCTTAGGTTGGAAAAAATCTGAAGATTCTGAAGAACCGCAAGTTAAAGAAGAGAGAGCAGGAATTGCTTTCGATGAAGACAATAAGAGTTTAGCTAGAAAATTAGGGTTAAGCAAAGAAGAAGGAAAAGAGGGTTATTTGGTTTATATTGACAGCGATAATAATAAAAATGATTTTGAACCCCAAGAGCCCACTCCTAAAGAGATAAACAAAAGTTCTTACTCTGATTTAGATGGCGATGGCATTATTGATTCTTATGACCCAGAAACAATTATAACCAGTTTAGTTGAACTTGAGGCAGGGGAATATAATTTTAAAGATTTAATAATAAAGAATGGCGGAAAACTAATATTAAACTCGGATTCCTCTTTAGAAGGGTTTAAAGGAGTTGGAATAAACGCTGAAAATCTTATTGTTGATTCTGACTCTTCTATTTCTGCTAATGGCAAAGGTTATGTTTATAAAGAGGGTAGTATAATAGATCAAGGACCGGGAGCAGGGTCTGGTTCAGGAGGAGCAGGTTATGGCGGAAATGGTGGAATACTTGGCTCGGATTCTGGTGGTTCTTCCTATGGTCTTTTAAGGAAGCCCATAGAATTGGGTTCAGCTGGAGGAGGTTACTATGTTGCTCGTGGCGGAGCCGGTGGTGGAGCGATCAAGATTGAAGTTCAAAATACTCTAACCTTAAATGGGATTATTTCAGCAAATGGAGGAGATGGAAACAGTGATGTTCCTAGTGGCACCTATAGCGGAGGAGGAAGCGGAGGAAGTATTTATATTACAACTAATATCCTAATCGGCTCAGGAATTATTAAAACTAATGGAGGAGATGGAGGTAAGGGTTCTGGATATGGAGGAGGCGGGGGAAGAATTGCCCTTTATTATGATTCTAAAGGTGATTTTAGCGGTGAGACTCAAACTTTTGGAGGAAATGGAGCTGGAGCAGGAACAGTATTTCTTAAATCTTCGGGCCAAAATGTCGGAGATTTAATTATTGATAACAATAATTGCAAAGGTATTACCTCTTTGTCAGAAGCTGACAATACTTTTGATAATGTTCAAATAGTTAATGAAGTTCATTTAAACTTATCAGATGGTCTTAATGTGACTAATTCTCTTCAAATTGAAAATGGAGTTATTTTAGAAGTTGAGGAAAGAACTGCTATTTCTGTCAATAATTTTACTCTTAAATCAGATAGTAAATTATTGGGAAATTTTAATATCACTGCCAATAATTTTATTATTGATTCTGATTCCTCTATTCTAACTGATGGCAAAGGGTTTTTGGCTGGCTGTGGACAGGGGGCTGGAAATTTAGGCAGCCATGGCGGTAGTGGTGCTGGTTATGGCGGAAAAGGTGGAGATTGTTATTCTGCTCAAGGAGGTTCTTCTTATGGTTCTTTAAAGGAACCCACAGATTTGGGTTCAGGCGGCGGAGGGTTTACTGTCGCCCCCGGTGGAGCCGGTGGTGGAGCAATCAAGATTGAAGTTCAAAATACTCTAACCTTAAATGGGATTATTTCAGCAAATGGAGGAGATGGAAGTGGAAGCGGAGGAGGAGGAAGTGGCGGAAGTATTTGGATTATTAGTGAAACTCTTACTGGTTCGGGTTTAATTATGACTAACGGCGGTGACAGCGAAGAAGGAGGCGGAGGAGCCGGAGGGAGAGTGGCAATTGAGTATAATACCAACAATTTTAATGGCGATATTCAAGTCAATGGAGGCACAGGACAGGAAGATGGTGAAGAAGGAACAAAAATAATGGAACAGAAATAAAAATGTTCAAGACCCGACCTTGAACACCCGACATTGAACACCCGAAAAATGGTAGGACAGATGTCCTACTTGGAGATGTTAGACCTTTAAAAAAGTTTTCCACAGGTTTACATTTGAGAAGTTTTTGGGTAAGATGATAAAATTAAGACGTTGAATAATTCAGCGTTGTTCAGCGTAGATATCGGCGTTGTTCAGCGTTAGCATAGTTTTATCGCTGAACCACGCTGAACTATACGCTGAAATTACGCTGAAAAATAATTATTCAACACCCTAAAAACATGGGTTTTAGAATTTTAAACCCGGTTAGAGATTTTAGTTATAGAGAGGAAACACAGAAAAAGAGTATCTCTAACAGGGTAAACAAAGACACCCTTTATTTGATTTTGCTTTTGATTGGTGTTGGAGGAATTCTTTTATGGCAGAATTATCAGCTTATAGAAGATAAGGCCGGATTTGTTTTTTCAGAGCTCAAAGCGACAGTGGCTCAGAAACCTTTATTTTCTGAAGATTCAGGATTAGACGTATCTGAAATTAATCTTGAGAATTTGCTACCCGAAGGGAAAGAAGAACCCGCCTTTGCTGAGGCTACGGCGGGCAAGGAGGAAGAAACCCAAGAGCAAGTAATTGTTTCGGAACCTCAATTAACTTTACTTGAAATTCAAGAAGAAGTTAATAAGGTTGCCATAGAAGTAGAAAGAATAGGCCGAGAAGTTCAAGAATTGAAGGCTTTTACTGAACTCCAAAAAGAAATCAATGAGATTACAATACTCATTGTAAATTTAAACTCCAAAAAGAAGTAGCGGGTATGAATAAAGGTAACCTTATTGAGATTACAAATAAGATTTATCGGATGACTTTGCTTTTTCCCAAAAAGGAGCCTTTAAGATATAAAATGAGGGAAATAGCTGATGAGGTTTTGGTTAATTTTATTTCCTGGGAGGCCTTGCGAAATTTTAATCCCGGTAGTTTTGCCGCTGATTGGGAAGGGCGGTATAAGGATTCGGTTTTTTTGCTTGAAAGGAATTTAGAGATTCTCAAGAATTATTTTGAAATAGCTAAATGGCAGAACTGGGTGAGTTATTTTGATATCTTGGAAATCCAAGAAAAATATGATAAAATGCAATCTGATTTCAAAGAAGAAGTAGATGATTTTAAGGAAGAAACAAGAGCATTTTCAGCACCAGATGCTGATAAACAAATTCCAATAGAAAATAGTCCATTACCTGCCCGCAATGCTTCGCATAGCGATGCAGGCGGGAAAGAAAAAATTGAAAGTACCAATAAAGAAGGTAAATTAGATTTCAGAAAAGAAAAGATATTAGAATTTTTAAAAGAAAAAGATAAAGTTCAGGTTCAGGAAATTAAGGAAATTTTCCCTGATGTATCTAAAAGGACTATCCGAAGAGATTTTGTCCAATTATTAGAACAAGGATTAGTTGAAAGAATAGGGGAGAGAAATAATACTTTTTATAGGTTAGTAGATTAGTGTCCAAGGTCGGGTGTTCAAGGTCGGGTCCCAAAATAACCAACACCCGAGGTTGGTTATGGAATAACCAACCTCGGGTGTTGAATAAGTAGGACACACATATATATAATGTGTCCTAACCGATGTCCTAATTAGAAAGCAGTGTCCTACTAAAATAAGATTTGTCCTAACTCAAGATGAAAAATCCTCAAAAAAAATTTAGTAAAATTTATGATAAATATATAAATAAAATATATCGTTTTATTTTTTTAAAGGTTAATTCTCTGGATATAGCTGAGGATTTATGCTCAGAAACCTTTTTAAAGGGCTGGCAGGTCTTTAAGGAGGACTCTAATAAAATTGAAAATCCTCAGGCCTTTTTATATCAAATTGCCCGCAATTTAGTAATTGACCATTACCGAGAGAAAGGTAGGACAAATTTTGTTTCGCCAGAAATAGTACCGATTGTTGATCCAAACCCGGGAGTAGAAGAGAAAATGGCTTTAAGCTCGGATATCGATAATATCAGAACGGCTTTAGTTAGCCTTGGAGGGGAATACCAAGATGTTATTATTTATCGTTATTTGGATGATTTATCAATATCAGAAATAGCCGAAATGTTAAATAAATCAGAGGGAGCTGTTCGGGTAATGCTCCACCGGGCTTTGAAGGCGCTTCGAGCCACAGTAAACAAAACTGCTTAAGGTTTGAACCTTAAACATATTAGAAGATTTACGAGACCCGACCTCGTAACGAGGTCGGGTCTCGTTTTTCGACCTCGTTATGAAGTCGGGTCTCGTTTTTCTTTTTGACTGACCGATAGGGGTTCCGATATGGGTGTAACAGAAGGTTCATTTTTTCGTCATAATAAGAAGGATGACTGAAAAAGAACTCATTAAGAAAATTCAAGAATTGCGCCAGATTGAACCCAGGAAGGACTGGGTTATTTTTGCTAAAGAGCGAATTTTGGGAGAGGAATTTAGCAAAGCAGGGACCTCTGCCTTTGGCTGGCAGGAATTTATTAGAGGAATGAGAGTTATTTTTCAGCATAAATTTGCTTTTGCTTCTTTATTGGTTGTAATGGTTTTTGTGGGTTTATTAGGCACATTCGGTTTTGCCCAAAATTCTCTGCCTGGCGATTCTTTATACCTTTTGAAAAGAATTACTGAAAAAAGCCGGGCAGTTTTTGTCTCTGAAAAAGACCAGCCCAAACATAATCTGGAGATTGTTAATAAACGGTTGGATGATTTGGCTAAAGTTGCTCAAACTAATGAAATAAATAATTTAGCTCCGGCGATTGAAGAGGTTCAAAAAAGTGAAAAACAAGCAGTTGAAAGTTTAAATAATTTAGATATTAAAAAAGACCCGGACAAAGTTAAAGAAATTGTTATTGCGGTTAAAGACGTTTTAAAAAATAAAAAAGCAATAGAAAAAGTTTTAGCTACGAAGATAGGAGACGAAAGCTTAGAAGAAGCAGTAATTCCTTATTATAAAATCTCGGCAGAAAGATTGATTAAAGAGATGGAAAATAGGAGGGAAAATAACAGTTTAACCGAAGAACAGGAAGAAAGTTTGGCCGGAGCGAAAAAGAGTTATGAAGAAGAGGATTATATCCAGGCATTTGAAAAGATTTTACTTTTAAGCCAATAGTTAAAAACGAGACCCGACCTCGTTACGAAGTCGGGTCTCTCTCAGTAAATTAAAAATTGAAGAGGTCGTTAATCTTGGTTTTTTGAATAATTGGTACCAAGACACCGAGCATAATAAAACTTTATGTGCTTGGCAAATAGAAAATTTTTGTATCCAAAAGACCGAGACGTTCGGTCGATTAGCGACAAATAAATTATTAATTAATTAAATTAGATTGAAAAAATATGAAAAAGAAAATAATTGCAATTGCAACTGTATTGACTGTTGCGGCAATGATTGCTGGCCCGGGAGTTGTTCGGGCGTTAACAGAAAGCCAGATTTCATCCATTCTGAATCTTTTGGAATCTTTTGGAGCAGATACTGCTACCATTGCTAATGTAGAATCTGCGCTTACAGGCGAACCAGTAACTCCAGTTACACCAACTGGCGAAGTTCCTGTTGCTTGCGTAGGTATTACCTTTGACCGTCATTTAAGTCAAGGAATGTCAGGTGATGATGTTAAATGCTTGCAGGCAGTGTTAAATACTGATGCTGAAACCCAGTTGGCTGAATCTGGTGTTGGTTCTCTCGGCAATGAAACAACTTACTTTGGTCCTTTGACCAAGGGAGCTGTTATTAGTTTCCAGGAATTATACTCGGAGGCTGTCTTAGAGCCCTGGGGTTTAACCTCTGGAACCGGCTATGTCGGCGATACTACCATAGCTAAAATAAATGAAATTTTAGCGGCAGTCCCACCACCAGTTCCTACTGATTGTGAGTGTACAACTTGGGTAGATGTTGCTTGCGGCGGCGGAGATTGTTCAGCCACTGAAATGCAACAAACCCGAACTTGTACTCCAGCTACAGGCGCAGCAGCCGATGTCTGTGATGACGTTACTACTACTCAGTGTGTAGCCGATGCAACTTGTGGAGTAGTAGAAGCGGGAGCCTTAGGAGTTGCTTTGTCTAACGATACGCCAGTTAGCGTTACTATTGCTGATGGTACTGCTCTGAATGAAACATTAAAACTTGATTTAACTGCCAGTTCAGCTGGTCCGGTTGAAGTAACCTCAATAACTATTACCAAATCAGGTATTTCTTCTAATACTGACTTTTCTGATTTTAATGTTATTGATTCAGACCGGGTCAGGCATGGTAATCCTATTTCTTCTTTGACAGCTGACAATACCGCTACTATTGATATGACTATAAACCCTGTGGTGATAGTAGCCGGTACAACCGAATCTGTTACTATTCGTTTCAACATTGATAGCAGTGCCAGTGGAACTATTCAATTGAGTATAGCTTCTGCTTCTGACATTGTTAGCGACGCTACTGCAGTTTCTGGGACTTTCCCAATCAATGGTAATATTATGACTGTGGTAGATGGAAGCGGTTCAGTTGCTACGGTTGTCTTAGAAAAAATGGCAATAACCGGTGTTAGCACGAGTGCTGAGTTAAACGTTGACCTGGATTCTGCTCAGGAGATTGCTAAGTTTAGTGTTAACGAAACAAGCAGTAATGAAAAAGTAAAGATTGAGAGATTAACACTTTACAATAATGGTAATGCTACAGATGTTGATTATAAAGACGTAGAGTTGGTTGCTCAAGACGGCACAATTTTAGCTACTGCTCAACCTTCCGGCCAATATACTACTTTTGATTTAACTGCATCTCCTTATGAAATTGGAAAAGGTATTATCAGATATTTGACTATCAGGGCTAAGATTATTAACGGAGCCACCAGAACTATTCAGTTTGTAGTTTATAATGATTATGATTTAGAAGTTAAAGGTTTGAGTACGGGCGCTTACATTTTAGCTACTACCACTAGCGGTGGTACTGGTGGAAGCGGTACTGCTTTTCCGGTTGGCAATATGACAAACTACAACAAAATAACTATTGGCTCTGGTTCTATAACCTTTAGCAAGAGTTCTGATTCGCCGAGTGCTGGTGTAGCGGCTGGTGAACAAAGTATTGTTTTGGCTAAGTATGATATTACGCCAAATGGTGAAGATATGGAGTTAAGAGAGATGACTTTGGGTATTGATTACGTTACACTAGATCTTACGGGTACGGTTTTTGTTAAGTATAATGATGCAACTGTTTGGAGCGGCGCTTATAGCACTACGAGCTTAACTAATGCCAGTTATGTGTCAGGTACTAGCACTCCTGCCACTCTAAGTCTGTCCAGTTATCCGACTATGACTGCCAGTGAAACCGGAACTATTACTGTTGTAGTGAGTATTAGTTCGAGCGCTACTTCTTCTGATGAATATAAAGCTTATCTAGATATTACCCAGGTTAAGAGAAAGATTACCAATGATTTGTGGGACCCGTCAGCTGCTGAAACTGTCGGTAATACGGTTGCTGTAAAGGGCCTTAATTTGACTGTAGCTACTTTAAGTATTCCTCCTACTCAGAGCGTGGTAACTGGTACTGATAATTTTGAATTTGCTCGCTTTGATTTAGACGCTTCTAATTCCGGGGAAGATATTAGAGTTAGCACTATAATCGTAACAGCTACAAAGTCAGGTACAGGCGCGGTTTATACTGACGTTAACAACTTGAGACTGTATAATGCCGATGCTCCGAATACTGCTTTGTTAACCTCGTCCAGCACCAACACAGTAGCAGCCGCTAATACTTTTACTCTCTCAAGCCCGATAATCGTATCAAGGGATGAAGTTATTCACTTAATCTTGAAAGGTAATGTAGTAACAAAGACCGCGAGTAACACTGAAACTTTTCTCTTTGCGGTTAACGGTTCTGGAAATATAACATCAACAGGAGCTGAAACAGGCAATACTTTTAGCGAAATTACTAGCGGTACAGGCCAGACAATGACTATTGTTGAATCTGGTAGTTTGTTGATTACTCTGCTTTCCGGAACAGGCAAGTCGCCGGTTGTTAATCAGACCGTGACTTTAGGTACCCAAGATATGATTGTTTTTGCCTTTAAGTTGACTTCTCTTTACGAAGCTCAGAAGATTACTTCCTTAAAGCTTATGGCTACTGGAAGCGGTTTAAAGACCACAGACCTGAGGAATATTGAAATTTATGCTGAAAGCAGCGACGGCACGCCAGAAGCAACACCGTTTGCTACTGCTAGTGAACTTACCTGTGCGAGTAATAGTTGTTATTACACCTGGACAGCAGCAGATAATTTATTGCCTGAGGCGGTTCAGGCCAGTTCTCCGGCAAACTTCTATGTTAAAGCAGACGTAACTGGTGAAGGTGTTGTTACCTTAGGTGATGACTTTGCCTTTATGATTACCGCCCCAAGCAGCGATATTGGATGTAAAGGAGCTTATACTGGAAGTGCGGGAACTGTAAGCACAACTGCTCAGATTATTGCGGGTGGAAGAAGTCGTATTGTTCCATTCTCGGTTGTAGTAGAAGGCACTTATCCGACAGAAAGTTCTACCTCGACTTCGCTTGGAGCCAATACTACTCTCGGTAGATTTAAGGTTACCAACAACGGCTCAGCCAAGCTTACCTTAACTAATGTGAAGTTTACTGATAATGGCAGTAGTACCGGCACTGTAGAAATATATAAGTTGTATATGTCAGATGAGAATTCGGCAAATTACACCGGGACAGAGATTGATGATAGTGATACCAATACTAATAGCGTTGATTTCGGCACCTTAAATCCTGCTACAGAGTTTACTCTTAATGGGGGTGCTTACCGATATTTGACTGCTCGGATTAGCACTGTAGCCAGTTTGGTTTCAGGCGACTTCTTTAACCTTTCGATTGGTTCTATTGGTGACTTGAAGTATAAAGTATCTGAGAGTGATTTGGGTTATGATGGTGACTATGACCAGCTTTTCGGCACTATTACGGGTCTTTATGTCAGCGGTACGCCAACAGTAGGCACTCTTACGAAGGAATAGTAATTCTTGAAATGGATCTAAATTTCCTTTCCTTGTGGAGGAAAACAAAGAGCCCCGCATTTAGCGGGGCTCTTTGTTTTACACGAATCTATACGAAACAGAACACGAAACAACAAGAAATTAATTTTCCTGTATTTTTAAAAAGGGTTTTCTATCGTTGGTATAAATAATACGTTTGATGTAGAGCCGTCGTGTGTCTATTCTAAACTTCGCAAGAACTCTTCCACGTTTGCTTTTGACTCGGGTGATAATTCAAGAACAATCATTGCTTCTTCTCTAGCTTTTTTATAATCCCCGATGATTTTATAAGCAAGAGACAAAGAAGCGTGATATTGGGGAATTGTAGGTTCAAGCTCAATCAATTTATGATATGTCTCAATTAGGGCTTGATAATTTTCTGTTTTAGCATAAGCGTTAACAAGCTGGGATAAGGAAAATTTTGAATCAACGGGAAAGTTTTTTTGGTCAGCAATTCTTATATTTTCTTGAGCTTCTTCTGTTTCTCCTAAATAAATATTAGAAAGCCCTTTAAGCCACCGGCAATCTCCCAATTCCGGAGCCAAGTCAATACATTGTTGAATTCTTTCTTTTGCTTTTTGGTATTCACCGGTAATAAGACCGGTTTTTGCCCATCCAATAAAGATTTCTTGATGGAAGGGACTTAATTCAGACGCTTTTTTATAATAAGCGTCTGTTTCTTTTTTTAATTTTTCAATAAATTCAGGACGAGTTTCTTTTTCAATCAGTATGTTGGTGTAATCTCCAAGCAAGAGCCAATTCCTGGTATAATAGGGCCTGATTTTTATATTTTCTTTAAGAACTTTTATTGCTTTTGGACTAAGATTTTGAGCCATTTCAGGTCTTTCTTTAACATACTTGCCAATTATTTCCACATAATTTTCTCTAAGATAAGCGTCTAAAATAGTGTGAGTAGGTAAAATCTTTTCTATTCTCAACAAGGCAGGGTTATAATTTTTATACTCTGACAGGTAAAGAGCGAGGTTTATTTCTTTGTTGATTTGAAAAGGTTTTAGATTAAAAGCCCAGATAAACCATAGAAGCACACTAATCGACACGAAAAGGAACACGAATTTCCACGAACTATTCGTGTATTTTCGTGTTCTGTTTCGTGTGGTTTCGTGTGTTATATTTCCAGCGGTGGATGATGAAATTAGGTATAGAGAATATCCGATTAGCAAGAACGAGATAAGATAAGTAGAAAATACGTCAAAACTAAAGAAATTAGCGGCTAAGTAACCAATAAAGGTTGCCTGAATGCTATGAGCGGCTATTCGTGTCTTTCTCTGCTTATTTTCATCGTCTTCAGTGTATTTTAGTTTTTGGAGGCGGAAAAATAAAATTGTAAAAAGAGAAAAATAGATTATTAAGGCCGGGATACCGGCAGTAGCTGAAATATCAAAAATAAAATTATGAGCCCTGTCCCACCAACTGCCCCAGTCAACATCTATATCAAGGCCGGAAGGGTTATAATATTTGTCAAAGCCAATACTAAAGTTTTCCGGACCATAACCGAAAATTGGTCTATCTTTAACTGCCTCAAGGGAAATTTTCCAGACATAAAATCGTGTCTCGTCTAAAAACAAGCTAATCGAGAGCCGGTCGGCAACTTGCTTTAGAATCTTATTATCCTGGACAAATTGAGGAAGCTGGGGTTGACTGTTTAAGTAATGAATCCCGTAAGCCGATATAATTAAAAGGATTCCAACCAGAATTTTTAAAGCAAGAAACAAAATTTTCTTTTTTGAGGAGAAAAAGTTTATTGACCAAAAAAAGAGAAAGTAAAAAGAACCAACTAATAAGCCAAAATAAGCTGCTCGGCTTCCAGTAATTAAAATAACAAAAAGAAATAATAAAAGAGCTGAAAAATAAAAGAACTTTTTTAGATATTTTTTTTCGGTGACAGTAAAGAAAAAAGTCAAAAAAGTCAGAAGTAGGAGATAAACTGCCAAAAATGTTGGTCCGCCGATGGTAGAAGGCGGTCTGCTGGAAAAGGGAATGACTATTTTACTAAAAAGACCAAGATATTGGAATATAGCAACAGCTGAAACTAAAATACCGATAAATATAGAAAAATCCCAGATTTTTTGCCAGTCGTTTCTACGAACAATTAAAAGAACTAAAACAGCAAAAATTATATAAAAAGAAAAATTTAAAAAACCGCCGGAACGGTAAGGGCTTCCCAAGAAACTAAAACGAATATCTGAGGAGAAAAGAGTTGCTAAAAAATAGATTCCCAATAGAGCAACTAAAAGCCAAAAGGGTAAGGTCGCTGAACTATGCAGAATATTACGCCGAACAACGCCGAATTGTTCAGCGTTTTTCGGCGTATTGTTCAGCGTTTTTCCAGCGGTTCTTCTTTGAAAGAGAAGTTGGTAAATAAATAAGAAAATTAAAATAGAGAGAACAATTCTAAAAACAATTATCTTTCCCCAATCAGGAGGGGAAAACCAAGGTGAAAGATTTAAAAGAGGCAGGGCTAAAATTATAAAAAAGCCGATTAGGTAAAACCAATAGAATTTATTTTGAATTGGCGAATTGTTTTCCATATTCTTTTATGATACAAATAAAAATTAGAAAAATCAATACCCGCTTGGTCTTTGTTTCTTTCTCCGGAAATTTTTGATTACCTGCCTCGCCGTCGAGGCAAGGTGGGTCACCCCGGTCCCAAGTTTTCAATGATTGAAAAAGATATTTTCCCCACTGACCTTTATTGACACCTCTTGACACCCTTTTTTGGATGCTTTAATATAAATTAATGGTTGAAGAAATAAAACCAAACAAAGTTTATACTACTGAAGAGGCTCAGGATTATTTGAAGGTGAGTAACAGCACTATTAAACGTTTGCTTAAGAAAGGAATAATTAACGCAAATAAGGTTGGGGGAAGATATAAAATTTTAGGAAATGAACTTCTAAGATTAGTTTCTCCTGGAACCGAAACTAAAGCTAGACGTTTATATTATCACTTAAAAGATAAAACTAAAAAGGTTATCGAAAAGTGGTAATTTTTTTGATAGAAATTTAATATGGAACAAGAATTTAAAAACAAAAAAGTATTTATAACTGGCGGAGCTGGATCGGTTGGATATGCTTTGGTAAAAGAACTGTTGAAACACGATATTAAGATGATTCGTATCTTTGATTTATCAGAAAATGAGATGTTTGAGATAAAGGAGAGTTTTCCCGGAGAAGAAAGATTGCGTTATTTAATTGGCGATGTAAAAGATTTGAACAGATTAAAGCTTGCAATGGAAGGGATTGATATTGTTATTCATTTAGCAGCAATGAAGCATGTATATGCATGTGAATATAATCCATTTGAAGCAATTAAAACGAATATACAGGGGCTCCAAAATGTTATAGATTGCGCAAGAAATGAAAATGTTGAAAAAGTGATTTTCTCAAGCACTGACAAAGCTGCCCATCCTTTAAATGTAATGGGCATGACCAAACTTATGGGAGAGAAACTTATTTCTTTAGCAAATTATTATAAAGGGAATAAGAGAACCTTATTTGCTTCTGTGCGTTTTGGCAATGTAATGAGCTCTAATGGTTCTGTTACTCCTTTTTTCAAAAAGCAGATTGAAGATGGTAGACCAATTCCGATTACTGATAAGCAAATGACTCGTTTTGTGATTACAATGGGCGAGGCAGTAAATTTGATTTGCGAAGCTATTAAACTTGTAAAAGGAGGAGAAACATTTATTTGGAAGATGAAAACATTGAGGGTAACCGATTTAGCACAAGCAATGATAAACAGATATGCTAATGGAAAAGAAATAAAGATGATTATTACCGGAAAGAAGGAAGGCGAGAAAATAGATGAAGAAATAATGTCGGATGAAGAACTTTCTCGAGCAATAGAAATAGACGATCTTTATATTATTTTCCCAATGATTGACTATTCAAATATTAAAAGCAAATATCAAAATGCAAGACCTATTGAGAATCCAGTTATTGCTTCAAACATGGGCAGATATATGTCTCAAGAAGAGATAAACAAGTTATTGGAAGCAGAAATAGATTTATGATAAAAGTTTTGTTAATTGACCCACCGTTTCCAGAAAGGCCCTGGGATATAAACTGGTTGACCCAGTTTCCCCCAAAAGGTCTTATGTATATAGCAGCATATTTGCGCGATAAAGGAGTTGAATCGGATGTTTTAGACACAAAACAAATGCAGTATGAAAGACCTTCGCTTCTTTCGCGTTCAATAAGGGAAATACAACAATTTGTAAAATATTATCTAAAAGAGCATAACCCAGAAATTATTGGGATAACATCAACAACAATATCATATATTCCAGCAACAAAGATAGCTATGGCAGCAAAAGAAGCAGCTCCAAGCGCAAAAGTAGTTATTGGGGGAGTACATGTTACATTTACAGCTCAGGAAACTTTGAAGGAATGCCCCTGGATTGATATTGTTGTCAGAGGAGAAGGGGAGCGTCCAATGCTTGAACTTGCTCAGGGTAGACCTCTTTCCCAAATACAAGGCATTAGTTATAGAAAAAATGGAGAGATTATTGATAATCCAAGAGGTCCATTGTTGAATCCTGATGAAATTCCTATACCGGCATATGATATGCTTGATATGAATAAATATGCTTATGTCGTTCTAATGTGTACGCGAGGATGTCCTCATAGTTGCACTTTTTGTGAACTGCCGTTAATTCATGGAAAAAGGATTCGCTATCGTTCTGTTGAAAAAGTATCCCAAGAATTAGAACTTGCATTATCATTAAATCCAAACCTTGAGATAAGGTATGAAGATGAGTTTATGGGTTTGGATACAGAGAGAACAAAACAGATTTTAGATGTAATAAAAAGTAAAAAGGTTGGACAATTTCGCGCGGCAACGAGACCAGACGGCCTTAATAATGAGATTCTTGTGAAATTGAAAGAAGCTGGTTGTACTAATTTATATATAGGAATGGAGTCAGGTTCAGACGAAGTGCTAAGAATTAACAAACGCGGTATTACCGTAGCTAAGATTTTAGAGATTGCTGAAATGTTTTTAAGAAACGAAATGCTATTTCACTCCGGCTTTATTTTAGGGCTTCCGGGAGAAACTAAAGAAACTTTGCAAAAGACACTTGATATAGCATTAAAATGTTGCGATGCTACATTTACAACAGTAAGAAAGAATTTCAAAGAGTTTCTTAAAATAATGCCGTTTAAGTTGATTGTAGAGAATTCAAGAGCAGAGTTTAATATCTTAGCTCCAAATCCGGGAACAGAGATATTTAGGAATCCCGAAAAGTTTAGATATAAGATATTTCATAAGAATTGGGAACTTTATGATTGTAACACCAGTGTCGGCGAACCATATGATGTGAGCGCTCCAGAAATTGAGGCGTTTAAAAACAAAGCATTTAAAGCCGTTCAAGATAAAATGAAAAAGTATAATTTGCCTGTAAACTGGTGGGATTACGGGTATAAAGGCTAATATGGAAAAGATTTTGATAACAGGAGGAGCAGGTTTTATAGGTCGTTGGGTTGCAAAAAATCTGCTTAATAAAGGACATAAAGTTTGGATTTTAGATAATCTTTCAAATGGTTTTGAAAGCAATATTGAAAAGTTTAAGAATCAATTAGAGGATTTTATAATAGGAGATATTAAAGACAAAGAATTGATCTCAAAGCTATTTGAAAATAACTTTGACATATGTATTCATTTTGCCGCCGCAATAAATGTTCAAGAGAGTATTGATAATCCAGAAAAAAGTTTTAATGATAATTGCTTAGGGACTTTTAATGTTCTTGAACAATGCAGAAAACATAATACAAAAATGGTGTTTGCAAGCTCTGCCTTGGTTTATAAAACAGCCGGAGCAGGACAGAAAATAACAGAAGAGCATTTGCTTAATGCCTCATCTCCTTATGCAGCAAGTAAAATCAATGCTGAAAATCTTGTGATCTCTTATTTTAAAACATATAACTTGCCGATTGTTATTCTAAGACCTTTCAGTGCTTACGGTCCCTATCAAAGAAAAGATTCAGAAGGAGGAGTAATGAGCATTTTTATAAATAACAAGCTAAAAGGAGAAACATTAGAAGTTTTTGGAGATGGTAAACAGGGAAGAGACTTCTTTTACATAGAGGATTGCGCAGAATTTGTTGCCAGGGCTTGTTTTAGCGATAAAGCAAATGGCCAGATTTTTAATGCTGGTTCTGGAATAGAAATAAAGGTAAAGGATTTAGCAGAGAAAATAGCTGATAACAAAGCAGAGATAAAGTTTATTAAGCATCATCATCCTCAGGCTGAAATAATGAATATGTGCGCAGATTCGTCTAAAGCAGAAAAAATCTTAGGATGGAAACCAACAACAAGTTTAGAACAAGGAATAATTAAAACAACACAATGGCTAAAATCCCAATGATCCCCTATGGTCGTCAATGGATAGATGAGAAAGACATAAAAGAGGTGGTCAAAGTATTAAAAACCGATTGGATAACTCAAGGCCTAGAAGTTAAGGAATTTGAAAAAGCAGTTGCTAAATATTGTGGTGTGAAATATGCAGTAGCAGTTTGCTCAGGAACCGCTGCCCTGCAAGTCGCATATAAAGTAGCTGGAATTAAATCAGGAGATGAGGTGGTTACTACTCCCTTAACTTTTGTTGCTACCGCAAATGCTCTGGTTCATTGCGGTGGGAAGCCGGTTTTTGCTGATATCCAAGAAGATACTTTAAATATCGACCCAAAAGAAATCGCCAAGAAAATTATCAACCTGCCCGCCGGCAGGCGGGAAAAACTAAAAGCAATTGCGCCAGTAGATTTTGCTGGTCAACCTTGTGATTATGATGAAATCAGAAAAATAGCCAAGAAATATAAGCTTTTAATAATTGAAGACGCTGCTCATGCTTTAGGTTCTATGTATAAAGGGAAAAGAATAGGAAATTTTGCTGATATGACAATTTTGAGTTTTCATCCAGTGAAAGCGATTACTACCGGCGAAGGGGGAATGATATTGACGAATAATAGAGACTTTTATGAGAAGTTAAAAATTTTTAGACATCATGGAGCAGTAAAAAAACCAGAAAAGGGCGAATGGTATTATGAAATAGAAAACCCCGGATATAATTACCGAATTACTGATTTTCAATGTGCTTTGGGAATTAGCCAATTAGAGAAATTAAATAGATTTATTAAACGAAGAAGAGAAATTGTGACAAAATATAATCAGGCGTTTAAAGATATTGAAGAAATCATAATCCCGAAAGAAAGAAGTTATCTAAAATCAGCTTGGCATATATATCCAATTCAGTTAAATTTGGAAAAATTGAAAAAGGGGAGAAAAAAAATATTTGAAGAATTACAAAAGAAAGGAATCGGAGTTCAGGTTCATTATATACCTCTTCATCTCCAGCCATTTTATAGAAAGAATTTTGGCTATAAAAAAGGAGATTTTCCAATTGCTGAAAAATACTATAAAAAAGCGATTACTTTACCTCTTTTTCCAAAAATGACCAATCAAAATGTTAGTAGAGTAATCACTACGCTTAAAAAGGAGATTAGTTGCTTAAAGAAAATATGACAAAAAAAACTTTCCAAGAAGAAAAATGGACAGGAAAATTCGGACATGATTATCAGCTTAGGAATCCTTCAACCATAAAAGAGGAGGACGAACTACATATTAAAAATTATGGAATTAGTAGAACTGAATTAAATAAAGAATTTTTGGATAAATTGCCCCGGGCAATCAGAATTTTAGAAGTGGGTTCTAATATCGGAGTTCAATTACTTTTCCTTCAGAAAATGGGATTTGAAAATCTTTATGGTATTGAGATAAACAGAGAGACCGTAGAAATTTCCAAATCTATTACAAAAAATATTAACATCATTCAGGGATCGGCCTTCGATATTCCGTTCAAAGATAATTATTTTGATTTAACCTTTACTTGCGGCGTGCTGATTCATATTGCTCCTGCTAATATTAAAGAAGCAATGAAAGAAATTCATAGATGCTCAAAAAAATATATTTGGGGACTTGAACACTATTACCCCGCTGGCTATATTGAAACAATATATAGAGGGAATAAAAATATGTTATGGAAGACAGATTTCGCTAAGCTATATCTTGATACTTTTCCAGATTTGAAATTAGCAAAAGAAAGAAGACTTAAATATTTAGATAATAAAAACATAGATGCAATGTTCCTGTTGAAAAAATGGAAAAAAACATAAAAAACTTCAATCCTAAAATAGGGGCTATTGTTCAGGCACGAATGGGCTCTACCAGATTACCAAAGAAGGTTCTAATGGATATAGTCGGAAAACCAATGCTTTGGCACGTAGTTAATAGATTAAGCTTTGCCAATAAATTAGATGAGATTATTCTGGCTATTCCAGATACAGAAGAAAACAATGAATTAGAGGAATTTGCCAAAGAGAATAAAGTAAAATATTTTAGAGGAAGCGAAGAAGATGTTCTGTCACGATATTACGAAACTGCCAAGAAATTTAATGTTGATATAATAGTAAGAATAACATCTGATTGTCCTTTGATTGATCCTATAATTGTTGATAAAGTAATTGAAAAACATTTAAGCTCAAAAGCAGATTTTACAGCTAACTTTTTAGAAGGGAAGAAAGGAATTTCAATTAAAAGAAGTTTCCCACGGGGTTTGGAGGTTGAAGTTTTTAATTTTTTGACTTTAGAGAAGAGCCATCAACGAGCAAAAAAAGCCTATCAAAAAGAGCATGTTGATCCGTACATTTTTGAGCATCCAGAGATATTTCGTTTAGTTAATATTGAAAACAAAGAAAATCTTTCCCATCTTCGTTGGGCAGTAGATGAAATGAAAGACTTAGAGTTTGTCCGGGAGGTTTATAAAAGATTTAAGGAAGATAAGATTTTTTTAATGAAAAATATTGTAAATCTTTTAAAAAAGTGTCCGAAGCTAATAGGAATAAACGAAAATGTAAAATTAAAGGAAATATAGAGAGTAAATTTATTATGAAATCAACGAATCAAATAAAGATCAAAAATAGAATAATAGGTGATGGTTGTCCGGTTTTTGTGGTTGCTGAACTTGGCATTAATCACAATGGAGATATCAGATTAGCGAAAAGAATGATCAAAAGTGCTAAAAGATGCGGAGCAGATGCTATAAAAATACAATCTTTTGTTACCGAGGAATTTATAAATGACAAAAATTTAAAATATACTTATAAAAGTCAGGGACGGAAAAAGACTGAGTCACAGTATAAAATGTTTAAACGTTATGAATTAGATAAGAAAACTCAAAAAGAATTGTTTGATTTTGCCAAAAAACAAAATATTATTCTTTTTTCTACTCCTCAGGACAGCACTTTTAAAACAGTTGATTATTTATGCAGTAAGGAAATCAATATGCCGGCAATTAAAGTTGGCTCTGATGATTTAACCAATTTGCCTCTTTTATCTTATTACGCAAAGAAAAAAAGACCTATGATTATTTCTACGGGAATGGCTACTATAGATGAAATTGAAGATGCTGTGAAAACTATTGAGTCGCAGGGAAATAAAGAAATTATTATTTTAAAATGCACTTCTTTATATCCTACGCCTCCAGAGGAATGCAATTTAGAGCAGATAAAGACCCTACAACACGCTTTTAATAAGATTATAGGCTATTCAGACCATACTAAAGGCACTACAGCTGCGGTTGTTGCCGCTATCCTGGGCGCAAGGGTAATAGAAAAGCACTTTACTTTAAGTAAAGAGATGGCCGGTCCTGACCATTGGTTCTCGGCCGACCCCGAAGAATTAAAATTGTTGGTGAGACAGGTTAGAGAGGCAGAAAAAATGTTAGGTAAATCCCAATTTATCTTGTCAAAAACTGTATTAAAAATGAAAGTAGAGAGCAGGAGAAGTATTGTAGCTAAAAATGATATTAAAAAAGGAGATGTGATAAAAAAAAACGATTTGGAATTTAAGAGACCCGGAAATGGTTTGTTGCCTAAGTATTTTTCCTTTATAGCCGGTAGAATGGCTAAAAATGATATTAAAAAAGGGGATAAGATTATTTTGAAAGATTTATAATTCAGCAGAATGAGTTTTAGAAAATTAAAGTTACAGTAAAAAATGGTTGAGAATAAAAAAATAAAAGATAAGATAAAAAAATTTTGGGATAAACGAGCAAAGGAATACCAACAGCAAGGAAAAGCCACAAGTCCGGATGAGATTGATAGAGAATTTGAGATAGATAATATAACCAAATATATAAAAGATAATACGAAAGTTTTTGATATCGGGTGCGGTAATGGGTACTCCACTATAAAATTTGCCAAGAGAAGAAACATAGAAATAACTGGTATAGATTATTCAGATGAGATGATTAAGCAGGCTAATATTGCATTGGATAAATTAGATAACAAGCTAAAAAAAAGAGTAAGATTTCAAACAGGGAATGTACTTAAAATGAACTACAGGAAAGAATTTGATACTGTAATTACCTGTAGATGTTTGATAAATCTTATTAATTTTAATGAACAGAAGCGAGCCATAAAAAATATCTTTCGGGTGCTTAAAAAAGATGGATTGTATATTATGTGTGAGAATACTCTTAATGGATTAAATAAAATAAATTCAATGAGAAGATCAGTCGGACTTAATGAAATTCCTATGAAATGGCATAATCAATATTTTGATGAAAAATTGTTATTTAATTTTTTAAAACCATATTTCCAAATTTTAGAAATAAATAATTTTGAAAGTCTTTATTACATTGCTTCTAGAATTTTCAATGCAAAATTGACTCTCCAAGGCGAAAAGCCGGATTATTTAGCTGAGATAAATAAAATTGCTGCTAAATTACCTTCTGTCGGGGATTATGGACCCACAAAAATTTTCTTACTTAAAAAAAATGATACTACATAATAAACCAACTATTGATATTTTGCTTGCTTATCCAAAGCCAACTACCGATTCTCCGAATAGGCTTACGCCTTTGTCAATTCTTTTTCCCGGGGCGATGTTTGAAAAACAGGGTCTGAAGGTCGCCTATTTTGATGAGCGATTTGACTCGGAGGAAATGCTGATAGATTTAATAAAACATTCAAAAGAAATTGGCGTCAGCGCCTTTAGTGGATATCAGGCGGGTCGGGCAGCAAGAATTCTTAAGAAAGCAAAGGGAATCAATCCAAGCATTATTACTAGCGTAGGTGGGCATCACCCCCGGATATTGCCCGAGCAAGTTTTAGCAGAACCATTTGTAGACAAGATATGGGCTGATAGAGTTTATGGTGAAGACCTTTTCCCATATAATAAGCGGACCAAAATTCATTTTCAACGTACAGATATGCAGTATCTTACTTCCAGAGGATGTCCTTATGCTTGTTCATTTTGTTCGTTGAGCTCTTCCTGGGATCCGGTGGACATTAAGAGACTTGACCGAGAATTAAAAACTATTTATGAGGGCGTTGGTTTTAAAAAAATATCTTTTGCTGACCCAAATATCGCCTGTGGATTTTATAGGGACGGCGATAGAATAATAACCATAGACCGTGTAAAAAGAATAAGAGAAATTGGAAAAATCCTGAGGGACATAAATGTAAGATGGGATGGTAATATTCGTGCTGATTATACAACCCCTGAGATGGTCGATGCTCTTGTTTATTCTAAATGTTATTCCTTAGAATTTGGCTGTGAATCAGGGAATGACTACTTTCTTCAAAAGGTTATTAAAAAAGGATGTGGCATTGATAGTATAAAAAGAGCTGTCCAGAATATTAGAGGTTCTGGTATTTCGGTTATGTACAGCTTTATGGCTAATATGCCCAGGGAAACAAGGGAAATGCTCATGGAGACGCTCGACCTTATTGATTGGATTGTTCAGACCGACCACGATGCTAGGGTTTCCATCTATAACTACGCCCCATATCCAGGTACTCCGATGTATGAGGACGCCGTTGCCGGGGTTGAGGGATATCCGAAATTTACTCCGCCAACTTCAATGAAAGGCTGGGGGAGCTTATCGCTGATGCACTCTCCCCTTTATTGGATTGCCGGCCTTTGTTTTCGTAAGGATAATGCGCGTAAAAACTTTCCGGGAGAAGATTGGAATCTTATTCAGCCCTATATTGAGCTTGCTGAAAAGAAGTGGAGAGAGCGAGATATTGACAATTTTCCCGGGGAAGAGGTCGAAGCGCTTATTGCAAAACAAATAGAAAAACATAAGGCAAGAACTGATTAAATAGAGCAGGCCCACACTTATAAAACAAACATGGCAACAATTCTTATTGCTCATCAACCTGCTTATCTCCCCTGGTTGGGTTATTTTCATAAAATTGCTCTAAGCGATATATTTGTAATACTTGATAGTGTTCAATTTGAAAAAAATAGTTTTACAAACCGAAATAAAATAAAGACAGCTCAAAAACCTGTTTGGTTAACGGTTCCAGTGCTACTGAAAAATCATTTTAAAAAAACAATCAAAGAGATAGAAATAGACAATTCCCAGGACTGGCCTAAAAAACACTGGAAATCGATATATTTAAACTATAAAAAAGCCCCTTATTTCAATAAATATTCAGATTTTTTTGAAGATTTTTATAAAAAAAAATGGGATTATTTAACTAATTTAAATGAATATCTGCTGAAATGGTTTTTAAAAGAATTGGGTATTAAAGTTAAGTATTACAAAGCATCTGAATTAAATTTAGAGGGATATAAATCAGATCTGGTATTAAATATGTCTAAAAAATTAGGAGCAGATTTGTATATTTTTGGAACGTTGGGTAAGGATTATGTAGAAAAAGAAAAATTTGCCAGACAAGGAATTGAAATATATTTTCAAGATTATGGATATCCTCTATATCCCCAACTTTACGGCAAATTTTTGCCCTATATGAGTATTATTGATTTGTTATTTAATTGCGGTAATAAAAGTTTAGAAGTTTTAATGAAAGGGAATATTACTAAAGAAGATTTAATTAAGAAATTTAAATTATTATGAACCAAGCAAATAATAATAAAATTTTGATAATAGCCGCTCATCCTGATGATGAGGTTTTAGGCTGCGGAGGGACAATTGCAAAATATAGTCAGAGTAATGATGTTTATATTGCTGTTTTAGGAGAAGGAATTTCTTCTCGTTACAATGGAAAGAGAGAAGAAATAAATAAAGAATTGCTTAACTTACAAGAACAAAGTAAAAAAGCGGGAAAGTTTTTAGGGGTTAAAGAAAATTTATTTTTTGATTTGCCTGACAATCAATTTGATACTGTTCCATTTTTGAAAATAGTCAAAAAAGTTGAGAAAGTTATAGAAAAAATAAAGCCAGCTATTATTTATACTCATCATACAGGTGATTTGAATATTGACCATAGGATTACTTTTCAGGCAGTGTTAACTGCTGCCAGACCGATAAATAATTGTCCGGTCAAAAAAATATACTCATTTGAAGTTCCTTCCTCTACAGAATGGAGTTTTCAGAAAATAAATAATCCTTTTTCACCTAATGTTTTTGAAAATATATCCGCCACCATTAACAAAAAAATTGAAGCAATACAAATTTATAAGACAGAAGTAAGAGAATTTCCTCATCCTCGTTCAGAAGAAGCGATATTGGCTATAGCTAAAAGATGGGGTTCGGTAGCAGGAGTAAAATATGCCGAAGCTTTTGAATTAGTAAAGTCTATAACAAAATGAGCAGTATTAAATTTGGTCTAAAACTTTGGTCATTAAATTATAATTTGCTTGATGAGGCAAGGAAATTGATTGAAGAGGGTATTTTCCATTATATTGAGTTGATGCCGGTCCCTGATACTGATATTTTTCTATTTCAAAAAATGAAACTTCCTTATATTATTCATATTCCTCACAGTAGTTTCGGTTTGAATATCGCCGATAAAAGAAAAGAGGAATTTAATTTAAAGACAATAAATCAGAGCATTAAATGGGCGGATAAGCTTTCAGCTAAATATTTAATTCTTCATCCCGGATTTGGAAAGATTCAAACGGCAAAAATTTTTTTGGAGAAAATAAAAGATAAAAGAATTTTAATTGAAAATATGACAAAGGTTGGAACAAATAACGAAAAAATGCTCGGTTTTACCCCGGAACAAATTAAAGAATTAACAGGAGATAGGTTCGGTTTTTGTTTAGATTTTAATCATGCCATCAAAGCAGCAATAGCTTTAAAAAAAGATTATAAAAAATATATCAAAGATTTTTTAAAATTAAATCCCAAAGTATTTCATATCTCTGACGGAAGTCTAAAAATAGAAAAGGATGAGCATTTGAATATAGGAGAAGGAGAATACGATTTTAAATTTTTAGCTGATTGTGTCAAAGAAAATCAATCTAAATATATTACCATAGAAACCCCAAGGAATAACCTGAATTCAGTTGAAGAAGATTTAAAAAATGTAAAAAACTTAAGTCAATGGTAAAAATGCAAAATAACAAAAAAATCTTAATTACCGGTGGAGCAGGTTTTATTGGTCGCAATATTTTAGAAAATTTAGGTAATAAATATGAATTTTTGGCACCAAGCCAACAGGAACTTGATTTTAATGATGAAAAAAAAGTCAGCAAATTTTTTAGAGATAATAAAATAGATATTGTCATTCACACTGCTATTAAACCTAGTCATAGAAATGCGCCTGATCTAACAAATATCTTTTATGCAGATACTCGTATGTTTTTCAATATTGTTCACAGCTCTCGATATTATAAAAAAATGATTGTCTTGAGCTCGGGCGCTATCTACGATATCAATCAATCTTTGTCCAAAGTAAAGGAAGAATATTTTGATAGCTTTGTCCCGGTTGATGACCACGGATTTTACAGGTATATTGCTGGAAAATATATTGAAATGGTAAATAATATTTTTGAGTTGAGAATTTTTGGCATATTCGGAAAGTATGAAGATTATGCGATTCGCTTTGTTTCTAATGCTATTTGCAAAACAATTTTTGACCTGCCTATTACCATTGAACAAAACAGAAAATTTGATTACATATATGTAAAAGATTTAATGCCTGTTTTAGAATATTTTATTGAGAATAAAGCCAAATATAAAGCCTATAATATAACACCTGACCATTCCATAGAACTTTATAGTTTAGCAGAAAAAATTAAAAACATATCAGGTAAAAATTTGCCAATCAAAGTTGACAAACCAGGAATGGGCCTGGAATACAGCGGGAACAACAGCCGATTAAGAAGCGAAGTTCCAGATATAAAATTCACCCCGAAGGATGAAGCCGTCAAAAAATTATATAGCTGGTATCTGGAAAATAAACATTTGATAAACCGGGGATTTTTATTAACGGACAAATAATCATGAACAGAATCTTTAAAAACTTATTTATTTTTGAAATGGCCAATAATCATCAAGGTAGTGTTGAACACGGCTTGAGAATTATTAGAGAGATTCATCAAATTAGTAAAGATTTTAACTTTAATTTTGGATTTAAACTACAGTACCGAGATATAGATACATTTATTCATCCTGATTTTCAAAAAAGGCAGGATATAAAATACGTCAAGCGTTTTTCTGATGCAAAGCTGGATGAAGAGCAGTTTAAGATCTTAAAAAACGAAATTGAGAAATTGGGTTTTATATCAATTTGCACGCCATTTGATGAGAATTCAGTGGATTTAATTGAAAAGCAGGGTTTTGACATTATCAAAATAGGTAGTTGTTCTTTTAGGGATTGGCCGCTTTTGGAGAGAATTGCTAAAACAAATAAACCAATTATTGCCTCGGTTGCCGGAGTAGCTTTGGAAGATATAGATAAGGTAGTAAGTTTTTTTGAGCACAGAGAAAAGAAATTTGCCTTAATGCATTGTATTGGCCAGTATCCAACACCTTCTGAATATCTCCAGTTAAACCAGATTGATTTATTAAAGAAAAAATATCCTGATATAGATGTAGGGTATTCTACTCACGAAAGTCCTGATAATTTTGACTCAATTAAGATAGCTATAGCCAAGGGAGCAACTGTATTTGAAAAACATGTTGGGGTAGAAACTGATAAAATTAAACTCAATGCTTATTCGGCAAAGCCGGAACAAATTAAACAATGGTTGAAGTCAGCTAAACAAGCATTTGATACTTGTGGAATAGTCAATAAGAGAGCGGGATTTAAAGAGAAAGAATTGGCTGATTTAAAACAGTTTAAAAGAGGTGTTTTTGCTAAGCAAAAAATAAAAAAAGGTCAGAAAATAGATTTATCAAATGTATTTTTTGCCTGGCCAAATAGAGAGAAGCAATTATTGGCAAATGATATGTCAAAATACATAGATTATTTGCCAAAAAGAGATATAAATCAAAACCAGCCAATACTTTTTTCTGATCTGGAATGGTCAAATAATAGGGAAAAAGTATATAAAATTATAGCTCAGTCAAGAAAGATTTTAGACAAAGCGAAAGTACCCCTTGCCGATAAATTAGAAATTGAAGTATCTCATCATTACGGAATTAATAATTTCTATAAATACGGAGCGGTTATTATCACTTGTGTTAATAGAGAATATTGTAAAAAAATAATAGTTTTATTCCCGGGACAAAGCCATCCTCTACATTTCCACAAACGAAAAGAAGAAACATTCCAAGTTTTATACGGAGATATGAATATAAGCCTTAATGGACAAGAGAAGAAATATAAAGCCGGTGATATTGTTTTAGTCCGACCAGGAACGAAGCATAGTTTTAGCACAGAAACCGGGGCAATTTTTGAAGAAATATCAACTACTCATTTCAAAAACGATTCTTTTTACGACGATAACAAGATAATGGAAAACAAAAATAGAAAAACTCAATTAACCTATTGGTTAAATATAGATTAAGAATTATAGAAGGCTGACGCCTTATATAATTGCTTCGCTCGGTCGAAAATAAAAAATAAATTTTTCATTTTCTCCCTTACTTGCAATTATGGAAAAAAAGGAAGCAAAATTAATATCTCAAGTACATCAGAAGCGATTAGTATTAGGGAAGCATATCCCACTGGCAACGCCGTTTGTTGTTTATCTTGAACCATCAGGCTATTGTAACTTGAGGTGTTCTTTTTGTCCCCAGAGCCTTGAAACCACAGAGTTAAAAAAAGATTTGATGTCTCTGGAGCTATTTAAAAAGTTAATAGATGACCTATCTGATTTTCCCGATAAAGTTAAACTATTGCGTGTTTGCGGCAATGGAGAACCATTAATGAACAAAGATATTGTAAAAATGCTACAGTATGCAAAAGAAAAAAAAGCTGCCGAAAGAATAGAGTTAATCAGTAATGGCACCTTGCTTACTGCCGATTTGATTAGAAATCTACCGCGTTTTGCTGACAGGATAATTATTTCCATTGAAGGATTGTGTTCAGAGGACTATCGACGTATAACCAACAGAAACATAAATTTCCAAAATTTATTAGACAAAATTAACGATTTATACACTCATAGGGGAGAATGCATAATTCATATTAAAATTCATAACGAGGCTGTTCCCTCTGAAAGCAAAAAAAGAACATTTTTAAATATGTTTAGTGACATCTGTAACGAAATATATATCGAAAAATTAGTTCCTATGTGGCCTGAGTTTGATATTGCTTACTCCGCTAATAAATTTAGATATGGGGGGAAGGTTACCAAACGACAAGTTTGTGCTCAGATATTTAAAGGTATGCAGGTTCAAGCAGATGGTGAAGTTGTACCTTGTTGCGTTGATTGGAAAAGGGTAAATGTAATAGGAGATATTACCAAAAACTCTCTTTTTGAGATTTGGAATGGCGAAAGATTAAAAAGATTACGGATTGGGCATTTGCTTGGAAACAAAGACAAAATTGAACCATGTAAAGATTGTACAATGAACGATTATTGTGATGTTGACAACATTGATAAGTATGCAGAAGAATGTATCCAACGTTTGAAAAATCGCTAAGATAAAAACTATAAACTTATGCAGAAAAACAAAAATTTTATTCGAAGATGCCCAGTGTGTTCTAATAATTTTGGTGAAATACTATATCATCAATCTTTTGCTGCTTTAGAGAACTTTGTTTTGCCTAAGCAATACGATGTTGTCTCCTGCCCAAAATGCGGTTTTGTTTATGCTGATACATCGGCAAATCAAAAGGATTACAATAAATACTATCAACAGTTTTCTAAATATGAATGGATCGGAACTACAACAAAGTGGAACTCGGAAAGATTGAAACCCTTATCAGATTATTTGCAAAATAAAAATGCTTCCATATTGGACATTGGTTGCGCCAATGGCGAATTGCTGGTTGAATTTAAAAAAATGGGATATAAGAATTTAAATGGGTTAGACCCATCCAAAAAGTGCGTTCAGAATGTTAAAAATCAAGGCATAAATGTTTTTGAGGGAGAACTTTTTTCTATTGATTCGTTAATTCCCGACAAAAAATTTGATTGCATTATTCTTTCTCACGTTTTTGAACACATTTGTGATTTACAAACGGCGGTTGATAATATAGTGAGTAAGCTGAACGAAAAAGGAGTATTGTATATTGAAGTGCCTGATGCGTCTCGTTATCTGGAATACTATATAGCCCCTTATCATTACTTTGATTGCGAGCATATCAATCATTTTGACGAGAATTCTCTAAATAATTTACTCCTTCAAAAAAATCTTAATTTGCTGCACTATGCTAAGAAAGAAAGCCATGTCTCTAATAAGATATATCCGGCAGTTTATACTCTCCACCAGAAAAGAACTCAAGAAAACTTACAAAAAAGCATAGTTCCCGATTTTAAAGTAAGGGATTCAATCATAGCCTATGTGAAAAAATCCGGTAATAAAGACAAATGGCCAGAGACAGATAAACTTTCCCTGTCTCAAGAAGGAATTGTTGTTTGGGGGTTAGGTTCCTATACCCTGCGGCTTATTAATAACACCTCTCTTGGCAAGTGCAATATTGTATTTTTTATAGATATAGACCCTAAAAAACAAGGGTTAAAAGTAAAAAACATTCCCATATTTTCTCCAGAGAAATTAAAAGAGCATAAAGGGCCGATTGTCGTTTGTTCTGCTTTATACAGCGATGAAATTAAAAAAAAGATAGAAAATATGGAAATTAATAATAATGTTATTGTTATGAAATAAATTTATCATGGCAGATAAAAAATTAAAACCAAAGGAAACTGATAGAAGAAACAAGCTCAAAGAAGAGAAACCATATGTTTATGAAAAGATTATGAAATTTGATGAAAAGATAAAAAAGGGAGAAAGCATTGCTATTATTCAGTTTCAGTATAATTACGCATGCAATTTCCAATGTCAGCATTGTTCTATAAAAAGGTTTCAAGGCAAAAAGGATGGACGACAGTTTACCATAGCCGATGTAAAAAATCTTTTCCAACAGGCTGATGAAATGGGACTAGCGCGTGTAACAATTACTGGCGGAGAGCCATTAGTATTTAAGGATTTTGATGAGTTGGTAGAGGCGATTGATCCTCAGAAGTTCTATATTAACAGTGATACTAATGGGTGGTTTTTGGACGAAAAGAGAGCTAAACATTTAAAAAGCATAGGCGTTGATAGGGTTCAGTTGAGTTTAGACAGTTTTAATGCTGATGAACATGATGCTTTCAGAAGAGCTCCTGGCGCATATAAAAGGGCGATGAAAGCGGTTGATATAGCTTTAGATGTGGGTTTAGCTATTTTTATGCAAACCGTGGTCACCAAACAAAGACTTTACTCTAAGGAGTTTATTAGATATATTGAATATTTCAACAAAAAGGGGGTAGGGGTCTTTGTTAGTTATGCAAAACCGGTTGGTGCCTGGGAGGGTAATTTTGATGTTCTAATTGATAAAAATGACATGAAATATATGGAAGAGCTTGAAAAAAAGTATAATGTTTTTACCCATTTAACTCCGGCCTACGGTCTAAATATGGGCTGCATTGCGGTTAAAGGAATGTTTTCTGTAACGCAGTATGGCGACGTCTTGCCTTGTCCATATATTCATATATCAATTGGGAATGTTTTTGAAGAACCTTTGAAAGATATAATTCAAAGAGGATTGAATATTAAATTTTTTGGCGAGCACGTCAACACTTGCACTATTGCTGAAGATAGAAATTTTATTAATAATTACTTAGTTAAAAAGGTTTATGGGAAACCAGTTCCAGTCCCTTGGTATGAAGTTTTTACAGAGGAGGATAAAACCAAAAAACCATTTAACGAAGAAATGTAATATATGAAAGCAAAAAATATTAGCGGGCAAGCGCCAGGGGGAAAAAGAACAAGACTCGCAGAAGTACTTCCTTTGGATACTCCATTTGTAATTCAGATATTTCCAATATATGCTTGCAATTTTAAGTGTAATTATTGTATTTTTCAATTAGATAAAGCGAAGCGGGGCTTTATTTCAGATAAAATTGTTATGGATTTTGATTTATATAAAAAATGCATAGATGATATTGCCATGTTTCCAAACAAGGTGAAGGTATTGCGTTTTGTGGGAATAGGAGAACCTCTTTTGCACAAAAATATAGCAGATATGGTTGAATATGCAGTTTCGAAAAATATCGCAAATACAGTAGAAATGTTAACAAATGCATCGTTATTAACTCCAGAAATGTCAGATTCGCTTATCTCAGCCGGACTTTCGAGATTAGTTGTATCTGTACAGGGGACAACAAAAGAAAAATATCAAGAAGTATGCGAAGTAGATATAAATTTTGAGAACTTTATTGAGAATTTACGATATTTCTTTAAAAACAAAGGCCGGGCGCAAGTATATATCAAAATCATAGACTGTGCCTTGGATGGTAAGGATGATGAACAGAAATTTTACGAAATTTTTGGAGGCATTTGTGATACCATGGCGATTGAACATACTGTACCCATTCATTCAGGTATAGATTATGGAAAAGTGTTAAAAGGTAAAGATATGTCGGTTACTCAGTTTGGTTTGCCTGTTTCGGAAGTCCAAATTTGCCCGCAGCCCTTTTTTACGTTACAAATTAATCCAGACGGGAAAGTAGTTCCTTGTTATTCTTTTGAATATCCAGGCATTATGGGTGATTGTAATAATCAATCGGTATCTGAAATATGGAATGGCAAACAGTTTCAACATTTTAGGCGGATGATGCTTGATGGAGTTAAAAATGTAAGCGAGGTGTGTGCGAACTGCAACATAATTAAGTATAGGCTATTCCCGGAAGATGTTTTGAATAATGATGTTGAACGGCTTAAAAAGTTTTATAAACCTTGATAATAGACATTGGAAATTATGGAAAATAGGAAGATAATTGAGTTATTAGAATCTTTAATTAAAAATCCTTCAGAAGGACTCCCAGAGGATATATTCCTTCTTGTAAGCAGAATTACTCCGATTATTAATGTAGATTTGCTGATAAAAAATGAACAAAATCATACGCTTCTAACCTGGAGGGATGATGATGATTATTCAGCTGGTTGGCATATTCCAGGCGGTATCATAAGATATAAGGAGACAATATCTGATAGGATTAATGCTGTTGCGGCAAAAGAACTTGGGGTTGATATAAAGTTTAAGAAAGATATGTTGGCAATTAATGGAATGATACATCCCTTTAAAAAGGATCGTGGTCACTTCATTTCATTATTATACGAATGTACATTGATTAGTTCACTTGATAAAAATCTCAAGTTTAAAAAAGGAGTTCCAAAACCAGGAGAATGGGCATGGCATAGTAAATGTCCGGACAACATAATCTCTGTTCATGAGATGTATCGAAAATTTATATAATTTAAAAACTATATCTGATATTACCTTGGGAAATATGAAATTAAGTAACTATTTAATAAAATATTTAGAGAGAATTACTGATTCGGTTTTTTTATTGTCTGGCGGGGGAATTATGCATTTAGTTGATTCTTTGGGTAGGTCAGAACTTAATGTTTATTGCTGTCACCACGAGCAGGCAGCTGCTACTGCCGCTGAAGGATATTCCCGAATTAAAAATAAAGAGAAAATTGGCGTGGCTGTTGTCACTACCGGGCCCGGCGGAACTAACGCTATTACCGGTGTAGCCGGAGCCTGGTTAGACAGCATTCCGCTTCTGGTGATTAGTGGCCAGGTTAAAAGAGATGATATAGTGCCGCGTCAAGATGGCCTTCCGACTATTCGCCAACTTGGTTTTCAGGAGATTAATATTATTGATATAGTCAAGCCAGTTACTAAATATGCGGTTACAATTGAGAAGGAGAATCAGATTTTATATCATTTGGAGAAAGCCCTTTTTCTGGCTACTTCTGACCGACCCGGTCCGGTTTGGCTTGAGGTTCCCTTAGATGTCCAGGCAGCAGAAGTAGACTCTGAAAGATTAGAATCGTTTAACCCTTCAGCCACAAATACATCAATTTCAGAGGATATCCCGATGGCAAAGATAGTAGAGCTATTGAAAAAATCAAAAAAACCCTTATTACTTGCTGGCAATGGGATTCGGCTGGCTGGAGGAGAGGAGATACTCTGGAAGGTGCTGGAAAAGTTTAAAATTAATGCCGTTACTCCAATTTTTACAGCTGATGATCTTATTACTTATGAATATCCATATTACTTAGGGCGGCAAGGTATGCCTGGTAATGAATCAGCAAATTACGCAATTGATAACTGTGATTTGCTTTTAATAATAGGTGAACGAGTTCAGCTAACCCAAACTTCTTATGATTATAAAAAATTTGCTCCCCAGGCAGCAAAAATTATGGTTGACATAGATAAAGATGAGCTTAAAAAGAAAACCATTAAGATAGATATTCCAATTCATTGCGATGCTAAGATATTTTTGGAAAAACTTTATCAGCAAGATATCACTTTGAATAGATGGGATATAGAGATTAAACCCATTATCCCGACTGATTATTCTGGAAAGAAAGAATACCTGAATGTATATAGTTTTTGCCAGGAGTTAAGTAAACATTCTAAGGGTTTCCATGTTGCTACTGCTAATGGCATGGCTTCTCTTGCTTCTCATCAGGCGCTTAAAGTATTTCAAGGACAGAGATTTATAACTAATGCCGGTTTAGGGCAAATGGGCTCTGGATTGCCCTTAGCTATTGGAGCGTCTGTAGCAGCAGGCAAAAAGCCAATAATTTGCCTGACCGGAGATGGTTCAATTATGCTTAATTTGCAAGAGCTGCAAACAGTTTTATATCATCAATTACCCCTAAAAATTTTTATCTTTAATAATAATGGATATTTCTCTATCAGAAATACCCATTTAAGATATTTTAATAAAATTTTTGCTGCTGATCCGAATTCAGGCGTTAGTTTGCCAAATTTTGAGAAACTTATTACTGGCTGGGGTTTATCTTATAGAAAAATTGCTAATAACAATGAGTTGGAAAAGATAAAAGAAGTAATGGAATTCCAGGGTCCTATTGTCTGTGAATTAATGATTGACCCTTATCAGCCCATATTGCCAGGGTGGAAAGCTGGTCTCTTTAGAGAGAAAGTTGAATAATTTACATATGAAGTTTAATAATATTATTTTTGATTTTGATGGGACCTTAATTGATTCTCGGCCCGGGGTAGTCCACTCATTTAAAAAAGTAGTGAAAGAGTTGACAGCCAAAGAGGTGAACGAAAAAGAAATTGTTCAATTGCTTGGAGCTCCTTTATCTCAGATATTAACTGTCCTTCTCAATACCAATGATGAACTGGTTATTAACAAAGGCATAAATTTATTTAAAGAATATTATCAAAAAGCAGTTTACCAGAATGTTGTTTATCCGGGAATAAAGGAAATGTTAGAGTCATTCAGAAGCCAATCTCGCCAACTTTTTGTGGTCAGCAATAAGATAGACATATTTATGAATAAAATACTGGAGCAACATAATCTCAAAAAGTATTTTATCTCTATTCTTGCAACGGACGGCACTGACACTCGGTCTAAAAAAGCAAATCATATTAAATACATTTTAACTCATCATAAATTAAAGAAGAAAGAAACAGCTATAGTTGGGGATACTGAAAACGATATTAGGGCTGGCCAAAAAAACTTTATTTTTACTATTGGAGCAACTTGGGGATACGGTTCAGAGTTCAGTTTAGTTAAAACCAAAGCTGATAAAACTTGCCATACCCCCCAAGAATTAGAACAATTTATTAAAAACACTCATTAAATTTCTTCTCACTTGCAATTATGAACCAAAAAGAAAAAATTCCAACTATAATTCTTTGCGGAGGAATGGGCACCCGTTTAAAAGAAGAAACCGAATTTAAGCCAAAGCCAATGGTAGAAATAGGCGGTAAGCCGATTTTGTGGCATGTTATGAAAATATATGCTCATTACGGCTATAGAAATTTCATTTTAGCATTGGGGTTTAAAGGCGATTATATAAAGGATTATTTTATTAAACAAAAATATTACGGTACTGATTTTACACTTAATACAAATAGGGGAGAGGTCTTTAATATTCGTCATAACCATAAATTTGAAAGAGATAATTTTAATATAACTTTTTCAGATACCGGAT
>CAYUSS010000008.1:0-16058 GCA_964447515.1 uncultured Candidatus Saccharibacteria bacterium
TAAGAACCATACCTCGCTAACGCTCGGCAGAACCTTGATTCGCTAAGGTATAATCATATATTCTTGAATTAAGAACCGAAGAACAAATGGGTTAGCCTCGTCTTAGAGGTTAGAGATTTTTTGTCCCAAAAGAAAGGGGCGTTTTTTTTTGACATTATTTGATAGTTTTGCTATAATTGGGAGTGAGGGAGAAATACAGATAAAGGAAGGATAAATGAAAATTTATTTTCATTTATCCTGACGCATATTTGTATTTCAACCGAACGAACCAATTATGCGGCGAAGCCGCAATAATTGAGATAGAAAAAATTAATTTGGAATCTTGGTTTTTAAATAGAAGCAGAAGAACGCGGATAATTGCGCAGAAGAACGCGAAAAGGTTCTGCGTAAATCTGCGTTACTATCTGCGTAAATCCGCTTCTACAAATAATGAATAGCCAAATTCTTATTCTAAAATATGAATCAAATTATTCTACTTTTGATAGGCGCAGTTGTTTTAGGAATAGGGTCGGTTTTGGGTTATTATGCCCGTCAATCAATTGCCAGGAAAAGGGCAGATACCATAGAAACAGTTCTTCAGAAAAGAGTTTCTCAGGTTAAGAAAGATGCTGAAGAAATAAGGTCAAAAGCCGAAGGCGCGGCAGCTCAGATTTTTGATAAAGCAAAAAAAGATACCGAGCTTCAACGACGAGAACTTTTTAATGCCGAACGGCTTCTATTGCAGAGAGAGAATGTTTTGGGGAGAAAGGTTTCAACCCTAGAAAGAAAAGAAAAAGAATTCCGTCAGAAAGTTGAGAAGCTTAAAGAGGTAAAGCTCGCTTTAGAGGACTTGAGACAAGAAGCTTTAAAAAATTTGGCAAGAATTTCTAAACTTCCCAGAGAGGAGGCCAAAAGAGAGTTATTAGAAAATCTTGAAAAAGAATACCAGGGAGAAATTTTAGAGAAAATGAGAAAATTAAAAATGGAAGGCATTGAAAGATATGAAAAGAAAGCAAAAGAGATGTTAGCTTTAGCCATTCAAAAATGCGCCTTTTCTCAAGCCCAAGAAATAACTACAACCACGGTCGGCCTCCCCTCAGACGAAATAAAAGGGAGGATTATCGGCAAGGAAGGGAGAAACATTAAAACATTGGAAAAATTAACTGGAGTGGAGGTAATAGTAGACGAAACTCCTGAGATGGTGCTTATTTCTGGCTTTGACCCTATTCGAAGGCAAGTTGCTAAAAATGCTTTAGAAAAATTAATCCAGGATGGTAGAATTCAACCTGCCAGAATTGAAGAGATGGTTCAGAGAGCAGAATCGGAAATAAGTTCTCAAATAAAAGAAGCAGGAGAAAAAGTTGTTTATGAAACTGGAATAGTTGACTTAGACCCTAAAATAGTTCAACTTTTAGGGAGGCTACGTTTTAGAACCAGTTACGGCCAGAATGTTTTACTTCATTCAATGGAGGTTTCCTATTTAGCCGAGACTCTTGCTTCGGAATTAGGAGCCAATCCAAAAATAGCTCAAAAGGCGGGATTGTTGCATGACATTGGTAAAGCAGTTGACCATCAGATCCAGGGTTCCCATACAAAAATTGGGATGAAAATTTTGGAGAAGTTTGGAGTAGAAAAAGAAATAATTGATGCTATGAAGTCCCATCATGAAGAATATCCTCCAGAGAGCCTTGAGGCAGTTATAGTTCAAGCAGCCGATCAAATTTCCGGAGCAAGGCCCGGAGCAAGAAAAGATACTCTTGAGAATTATCTTAAGCGGTTAGAAAACCTTGAAAATATTGCTCTATCTTTTCCAGGAGTTGAAAAGGCCTATGCTATTCAAGCTGGCAGAGAAATTCGGGTTTTTGTAAGACCAGAAGAAATAGATGATTTAGGCGCTGGGAAAATAGCTCGTGAGATAGCTAATAAAATTCAAGAGGAATTGAAATATCCCGGCGAAGTAAAAGTGAATGTAATTCGGGAAAACAGAGTAGTGGAATATGCCAGGTAGTTCTTGTAACTTGTAACTTAAAATCCGCCCTTTCGGGCGGATTTTGTTTGAGGCCGGGTGTTCAATATCGGGTGTTCAATGTCGGGTATTGAACAGTATTGAACAAAATTAAAACCCGACATTGAGGAATTGTTGCCAGCCCACCCAAGTTTTTCAGAGAAAAATTTAGGCAGGCCAGAGGCACCAATGGAAACGTCGGGTTTTGGTTATCTGTAGATGACTTTATACCACTTTTTATCATTATAGAGATCATGGAAAATTAAACCGCCTAAAAGGCCTAAACAGACAGTTGGTAAGGCAAAAAGAAGGTTTGTAAGATAGATGAAAAAAATTATCAGACCTCCTAATATCCAATGATGTAAATGGATTTTCCACTTTCCTAAATTAAAGATTATTAATCCTATTTTACCGGTATCTACCATTTTTTTCTGAAAGAACCTTGTTCCAAGATATCCAAAAATTATCCCGATAGCAAATAAGATTGAGATATAATAAGATGAAATTGCTAAGGTTACTCCAGGAAAAATAAATTTTTTGACTTTTTTAGACATAACTTTTTCGGGCTTGGAGCGGGTGAGCGGATTCGAACCGCCATCTTCTCCTTGGAAGGGAGAAATAATAGCCATTATACGACACCCGCAGATTTTGTCGGAGAGCCGGGATTCGAACCCGGAATAAATCCTCCCAAAGGACTCGTGCTACCATTACACTACTCTCCGTAAAAATTTTGGCGGGCAAGAAGGACTCGTGCTACCATTACACTATACCCCGCACTTTGAATATATCAAAATATTTTCTTGTAGTCAATCTTTGTTAATTTGTGTTACAATATAAGAACCTCTTCGCTTCGCTCAGAGAACCTTGATTCGCTAAGGAATAAAACACATAATCTTGAATTAAGAACCTCTTCGCTTCGCTCAGAGAACCTTGATTCGCTAAGGAATAAAACACATAATCTTGAATTAAGAACCTCTTCGCTTCGCTCAGAGAACCTTGATTCGCTAAGGAATAAAACACATAATCTTGAATTAAGAACCTCTTCGCTTCGCTCAGAGAACCTTGATTCGCTAAGGAATAAAACACATAATCTTGAATTAAGAACCTCTTCGCTTCGCTCAGAGAACCTTGATTCGCTAAGGAATAAAACACATAATCTTGAATTATGTTACAATACGATAATGCTTAAAAAAGCTTTCCAACAATTAAATATTCCTGCTCAATGTCGGAAATATGGACTTTCTCTTTGGCAGTGTCCTCAGTTTCTCTTCTTGATGATGGGAATAATTATTAGTGCAACTTCAATTGCTTTCTATTTAATTGGAAGCCGTTATTATCTAGTTGATCCTGGGATAGTAGCTTTGGTGATTCTTGGTGTTGTTGCTATTTTGTTTGTTATTTCTTTTGTTATCATCCGTAGTTTTGAAAGGCTGGCTGAGGCCTCTCGGATTAAATCAGAGTTTATTGATATAGTTTCTCATCAGTTAAGGTCTCCTTTGACTAGTTTAAAATGGCTCTTTGAACTTTTGACAGCAAAAAAGATGAAAATAATTCCAGGAAAAAGAAAAGAATACTTTAGCAGCGCAAAAGAAAATATTGAACGAATGGTAGAATTAGTTGATGATTTATTAATCGTTTCTAAAATAGAAGAAGGAGAGCTCCCTTTAAGAAGAAAAGAAATTTCCTTGGAGAAATTAATAGCCGGTTTGGTTTCACGATTTAAGTTTTTCGCCGAGGCATCAAATACTAAATTAGAATTTTATTCCAAAAAAAACCTACCTGAAGTTTTTATTGACCCATCTTATATAAAATTAGTAATAGAAAACCTTATAGATAATGCTGTTCGTTATACTATAGATGGGGGGAAAGTGGAAATTCGTCTTGGGAAGAAAGGGAAGAACTTATTATTTCAAATAAAAGACAACGGTGCCGGTATTCCAGAAAAAGACCAAAAATATATTTTTCAGAAGTTTTTCCGGTCAGAAAATATTTTAAGAGAACAGACCCGGGGAAGCGGTTTAGGATTGTATATTGCTAAATCAATTATTGAAAAGTTAGGGGGAAAAATTTGGTTTGAATCCCAAGAAGGGAAGGGAACAACATTTTATTTTAGCTTACCAATTAAGTAACAATGGACAATGAATAATGGACAATGAACAATAAAATTTCTTACTTATGGTCTGTTGGTATTTGATACCAACAGACAGTAATATATTGTTCACCGTTCGTTGTTCACTGTTCGCTAATTTATGAAGAAAATTTTATTTATTGAAGACGGAGTTGCTCTTCAAAAAACCCTTGGAGATGTTTTAAGAAAAGAGAATTATGAAGTAATTAGCGCTTTAAACGGAGAGATAGGTTTAAGAATGGCCCTAAGCCAAAAACCGGATTTGGTTTTACTTGACCTTATCTTACCAAAAATGGATGGCTTTGAAGTTTTAAAGAAATTAAGAGAAGACCCGGAAACAAAAGAAATTCCAATTATTATTTTAACCAATCTTCAAAGGATGGAAGATGTGGATAAAGCACTTGAATTGGGAGCAACTGCTTATTTAATAAAAACTCAGTATAAATTAAAAGAAGTAATAGAGAAAGTTAAAAAAGTATTGGGAAATCGCTGAACCACGCAGAACTTTACGCCGAACCACGCAGAACCCTTTTCAGCGTTGTTCAGCGTTAGCCAACGAAGTTGGCTAAAGTTCAGCGTAGTTCTGCGAATTTTATGTCTGTAGAGCCGCAACAACTAAAGGCCTTTCTACTTGATGCTGGCTTAGTTACTAAAACCCAGCTTGACAAAGCCCAGGGAAAAGCAAAAAAAACCAAACGAGAAGTTGGGGATGTTTTAGTTTCTGAGAAATTAATTACTCAGGAGGAATTGATTAAACTGGAGGCCTATATTTTAGGTATTCCCTTTGTAAATTTAGAAAAAGAAATGGTTCCCCCTGAGGTTTTGAAAATAATTCCAGAGCCCATTGCCAGAAAACATAACATTATTGCCTTTAGGAAAAAAGGAGAAAATTTAGAAGTGGCCATGCTTGACCCTAGAGATTTAAGAACCATTGAATTTATTAAAAAGAAAGCTGATTTAAAAATTTTAGCCAGGTTGACAACGCCTGAAAGTATTAAAAATGCCTTAAGGCAATACCAAAAAACTTTGGAAGCTGAGTTTGGGGAAATTATTAAAAAAGAAGCAGGAAGAATAGTACCGGTTGAAGAAGAAGAAGTTGAAAAGAAAGAGGAACTAAGAAAAATAGCTGAAAAACTGCCCGTAATTCGGATTGTGGATACTTTAATGAAACATGCGATTTTACAAAGAGCATCTGATATTCACATTGAACCAACAGAAAAAGAGGTAATTGTCCGCTATCGAATTGATGGAATTTTGCATGATGCCATGGTTCTTCCAAAAATGGTTAGCTCGGGAGTTGTAGCCAGAATTAAGGTTCTTTCAAAATTAAAATTAGACGAACACCGACTTCCCCAAGACGGAAGATTTAAAATAGAGACCGAAGAATACAGATATTCTATTCGAGTTTCAATTTTGCCAATTTTTAGTGGAGAAAAAATTGTGATGCGACTTTTGCCAGAAACAGCCCAGGCCTTTACTTTAGAAGAGTTAGGATTGAGAGGAGAGTCCTTAGAAAAAATTCAGGATGGTTTAAAAAAGCCAGTAGGGATGATTTTGATAGCCGGCCCCACCGGCTGTGGAAAGACAACAACTCTTTATGCTATGATGGAAATTTTAAATGTTCCTCAGGTAAATATCTCTACTGTTGAGGATCCAATTGAATATAGAATGCCAAGAATTAATCAAACTCAGGTTAATCCGAAAATTGGCTTGACTTTTGCTAACGGCCTCAGGGCTTTAGTTAGGCAGGACCCGGATATTATTATGGTTGGTGAGATTAGAGACAATGAAACGGCTGGTTTAGCCATAAACGCTGCCTTAACCGGACATTTGGTCTTATCTACCCTCCACACTATTGATGCTGCAGGGGCTATTCCTCGTTTGATTGATATGAAAGCAGAGCCCTTTTTAATCTCATCTACTTTAGATGCGATTTTGGCTCAGAGATTAGTTAGAAGATTATGTCCGGAAAAAGAAAAATATACTTTAACCAAAACTAATCTAAAAAATTTATCTAAGTATTGTGATTTAGATAAAGTCCTTGGGGTTTTAAGAGAGGAAAAATTAATAAAACCTAAAACTGGTTTTGAAGACATTATATTCTTCCGACCAAAATCTTCTAAAAAATGTTCTGAGGGTTATCAAGGAAGAATCGGAATCTTTGAAGTTTTAAAAATTACCGAAACAATAAAAGAATTAATTGTCAAACAAGCAAGCACTGACCAGATTAAAGCCCAAGCCCAAAAAGAAGGAATGAGAACGATGGTTGAGGATGGATTTATTAAAGCAGCCCAGGGCATAACCAGCATTGAGGAAGTTCTGAGAGTTATTATGGAGTAAAATCTTATGCCCAGTTATTCATATATTGCCAAGACCTTAAGAGGAGAAAAGAAATCAGGAATTTTGGAAGCTGAAGATAAGCATAAACTTGCCAGAATCCTTCGAAAAGAAGGATATATTTTAATTTCAGCAAACTTAGAGGAGAGAAGAACTCTAAAAAAGAAATTAGCAGTTTCCCTTCTTTCTTTTGGCAGAGTATCTTTAGTTGAGAAATTAATGTTTACTCGTAATCTCAAAGTTATGATTTCAGCTGGGATTTCTTTACCTCGGGCATTAAAAATTTTAGCAAGCCAAGCTAAAAGTAAAAAACTTAGGAATGCTCTTTTAGGAGCAGAGAAAGAAATCATTAAAGGGAATAGTTTTTCAAATGCTCTTGGTAAATACCCGGGGATTTTTCCCGAACTTTTCCAGAGCATGGTAAAAGTAGGAGAAGAAGGAGGAACATTAGAAGAAGTTTTAGGGGTCTTAACTCAACAAATGGAAAGAGAGCATGAATTAAGGTCAAAGATAAAAGGAGCTATGATATATCCGGCAGTTATAGTTACCGTTATGGTCTTAATTGGTATTTTGATGTTAATTTTAGTTGTTCCAAAGCTTGCTCAGACCTTTGCTGACTTAAAAATTGAACTTCCTTTTACTACCCAGTTAGTAATTGCCGTAGGTTCCTTTTTAGCTAAATTTTGGTATCTTCTTCCGATAATTATTCTATTATTAGTGATTTTGTTAAAAGTAACTTTAAACACAAAGATCGGGAAACTAATAAAGGATACTTTGGTTTTGAAAATTCCTATTATTGCCTCTATTGTTAAAAAAACCAATTCTGCCTCTACGGTTAGAACTTTAAGTTCTCTTATTGTTGCCGGAGTACCCATTGTCAGGGCTTTGGAAATTATTTCTGGAACTTTGGGGAATATCTATTATAAAAAAGCAATTTCAGAGGCAGCCGAGCAGGTTAGGAAAGGGGCTAAATTAGCTGAAGTTTTAAAAAAGCATGAAGATATTTATCCTACTCTGATTATTCAGATGGTTGAGATTGGAGAGGAAACCGGTGAAACTTCGTCTATTTTAGAAAAATTAGCTGAGTTTTTTGAAGAGGAAGTGGCCAGAGCCACTAAAAATTTATCTGCTCTAATTGAGCCGATTTTAATGCTTGTTATCGGAGCAGCGGTAGGCTTTTTTGCAGTATCAATGATTCAACCGATGTACTCAATGTTAGGAGCAATGTAGAAATCATCTAAACATATAAACATTTAAACATATCAACACTATGTAACCAAATTCTGTTTAGATGTTAAAATGTTGAAATGTTAAAATGAATAAAGGTTTTACTTTAATTGAAATTCTAATTGTTATTGGTATCATTATAGTTCTTGCTGGAATTGGTATTCCGGTATTTAGAAGTATCCAGCCCAGTGTTCAATTAAACGGAGCGATTAGAAATTTGGTTAGCGATCTTCGCTACGCCCAACAGTTGACAGTTACCGAACAGGTTAAATACTGTCTTCGCTTTTTTCCTTTGGAAAAAAGATATCAAATAATTCAATGCGAAGAGGAACGATCTCTTTCAGAAGTATTTCTTCCCGATGAAATTATAACTCTTACCACTACTGGTTTTATTGATAATGAAATAGAATTTAACCCTTATGGAGCAGTAAAGAAGAGCGGGACCATCACTTTAGAAAATAGTAAAAATAGGATAAAGACAATTGAAGTTAGACCTTCTGGTTTTATTAAGATAAGTGATTAATATGAAAACTTCCATTTTTTCAAAAGGTTTTACATTAATCGAATTATTAGTAGCAATTTTTATTTTAACAGTGGGAATTTCGGCAGTTTTAGCTATGTTTCCTTTAGGCCTTCAGGTTGTGAAATCTTCTAAAATGACTGCGATAGGAGCTCAACTTGGCCAGGAGAAAATTGAAGAGATTATCTCTAAACCATATGCCGATATTTCTAGCCAGCCAAAACAACAGCTTTCTTCTCCTTTTAGCGCCTATTTAAGAGAAACAGAAGTAACCTGTTTTGACCCAAACGAAGATATATCTCCTAATTGTCCCGACACAGGAATAAAAAAAGTAGAGGTAACCGTTTCTTGGGAATCATCGCTTAAAATCGTTGGAAAAAGCGTTAAAATATTGACTTTAATTAGTAAAAGATGAAAAAAACGCGCTCAGGCTATTCGCATACAGGATTTACCCTTCACCTTTTTCAGAAAAAAAGGGGACGGAGTTATTTAGCATTTTTGGAAAAAGGTGAAGGGTTTACTTTAACTGAAATGATGGTTGTTATTGCTATCTCTCTTTTAATTATAGCTGCTGTATATTCGGCTTATTCTTTGAGCCGTCGGGGATATCTGGCCGGAGAAGAAATAGCAGAAGTTACTCAAAATGGGAGAGTGATTTTAGAAAGAATATCCAGAGGAATTCGTCAGGCCAAAGAGATAGCCACTGAACTTCCTACCGAAAGAGTTAATCCTCCAGATGAGATTAAATTTCAGGACGGTCATCTTCCTTTAGTTTCAGAAGAAGCTTCTGCTCAAGGAGGAACTATTCAAACCATTACTTTAAGTTCTACTGCTTCAGGAGAAGGTGATTATTACAAAGATATGTTTATAAAAATAATCGAAGGTACCGGAGTTGGACAGATAAGAAAGATTGATAATTATAATGGGACAACTAAAATAGCCCAGATAGGAGAAGAATGGGAGACCATCCCTAATAGCACCTCTACTTATAAAATAGAGAGTTCTTTTTATTATATTCATTATTATCGGGGTGCTGAGAATAATATTTGGCGGAGAATTGTTACTTATTGTTTTTCTGAAGATTCTCTGACCTGCTTTCAACCCGAGACTTATATACCCTGGGATGCTATTCCACCTTCTGGTCAAACCTTATTAGAAGTAACTCTTGAGTCACCCAGAACAATAGGAGAATATGTAACCGATTTAGAATTTTGGGGCTCTAGAGTTATTAATGTTTTTTTAACCTTACAAAAAGAAGATAAAAGTATTGATTTTAAAACTAAAATTTTTGGAAGAAATCTATAATTGCGAGTGAGGGAGGAAAAGAAAAACGAGGGAGGAATAAATAAAAATAAATTTTTATTTATAACGACTGAGTTTTTCTTTTCCGACCGAACGAAGTAATTATATAGTAAAGAATACTCTATAATTAGTAAAAGATGCTCTATGATATGATAAAAAATAAAGGCACTATTTTAATTATCACTTTTTTAATTATGGGAATTTTGTTGCTTTTGGGGTCTTATTTTTTACTTTTTACTACTACCGAATCAAAAATTTCCCAAAACCAGAAAATAGCCAGCCAGACCTATTATTTAGCCGAGGCAGGAATTAACGAGGCAATTTGGAAATTAAAAAATGATAATACAATAAGCGATGGTGATTTTGCCTGGAAAGATGATTTTGTTGACCCGGATAAAAATCCCGACTTAGATGGAGATTATTGGACAGCCACATTTTCCCGTTCTTTTGATGACGGATCATATACAGTTACTATACAGAATTCCACTCCTGGTCGAGGCGAAATAGTTTCTACTTCTACATTTCCTCTTTCTGAAGGAAAGACCGCCCAAAGAATAGTCAAGACAACAGTATTTAAGGCCTTAGCCAGTCCGGTTGGAGATAACGCTGTTTTCTCTGGCGGGAGCAGTGAGAATATTGATATTAAATTTAGTAGAATAAAAATTGATAAAGGCAATCTTTTCAGTAATCATAATTTAGCTATTAAATGGTTGAGTACAGTTGAAGTTTATGATAACCCTGATACCTTTGATGACCCTGAGACCCCGGGTATAATAGAGAAGTTAGAAGGTAAAGTTTTGGCAGTAGGAAATTACTCCAAATCTGCTGATAGTAATATAGTTGCTGAAGCCATATGTGCAAAAAATAATTGTTCTGAAAATTGTCCAGGATATCCGCCAACAGATACAGGTTGTCCACCTGATTCGCTTTCTATTCCCTTGGTTGATTTTGATTCTTCAAGTTCTGATTCTTTTAAAAATAGGGCTCAAACAGCTCAAGACCTGGGCCAATGTGAAGTTTTATGTAATGGTGTTCTCTGTGATACCAGATGTGTTCATTCTGCCTCAGAATTTGAAGACCTTTTATGGCTGGTAGGAGAGGGAGGAATTTTAACTATAAACAACGAGATTACTTATGTGACAGGCAATATTGAAATAAAAGGAGGTCGTCATCTTACTGTTAATGGGGCTTTGATAGCTGACGATAATATTAAAATCGGGAAGAAATACTCTTGGAAACAAGATGAGGGGTTTTCTCAGATAAAAGTTAATCAGACTACATCAGAAACTCCGTCTGGTCTTTTAACTAAGAGAAAAATAGATTTTGGTTTATATTCTACTTTTCCTGCTGATCCTGATATTACCGGGATTATTTATGCTAACGACGAGGTAAGTTTAGTGAGTATGCCGACCAATGCTTTTGATGTGATCGGGGGAATAATAGCCAGAAAATTAAGCCTGATTAGTGTTTGGCAGTGGTTAAATATTACTCTGGATAATGATATAATATTATATGGATTAGGTTATAAAATAGATGGTCAGATAATAGAGCCAGCATTTTCACCAATAATCACTATAGACCATTGGGAAGAATCGTATTAAAATTTAAAAATGTTTAAATTCTTAACTTTACAACCAGAAGCATTTGGATTAGATATTTCTGATTTATCTTTAAAGATTGTGAAACTTGAAAAAAAGGGGAAGTTTTTAAGTTTGGCATCTTTTGGAGAAGCAAAAATAAAACCGGGAATAGTTGAACAGGGAGAAATAAAAGACGAAGCAGCTTTAGTTAAGATTATTAAAGATGGATTAAACAAAGTTAAAGGGAAGAAAATAAAAACAAAACGGATAATATGTTCTTTGCCCGAGGAGAAAGCTTTTTTACAAGTAATCCAAATGCCAAAAATGGAGGAAGAAGAATTAAAAACAGCTGTTCCTTTTGAATCTGAAAATTATATTCCTTTACCAATTGAAAGGGTTTATTTAGATTTTAAAATTGTTCGTCCGGTTAAGGACCATTTAGACCATTTTGATGTTTTAATTGCTGCTTTTCCTAAAAAAATTGCCAACCCTTATCTTTCCTGTTTTAAAAAAGCCGGACTTATCCCTCAGGCCTTAGAAATTGAGTCTCAAGCTATTACCAGGGCTTTAATAAAAAATGAGCTGAGCCCTTTTCCCGTCTTAATAATTGATTTTGGAAGAGCCAGAACTAATTTTATTGTTTTTTCTGGTTATTCTTTGCGTTTTACCACGACAATCCCTATTTCTTCTCAGGGGTTGACTGAAGCTATCTCCCAAACCTTAAAAGAGGACTTAAGCCAGGCCGAGAAATTGAAATTGAAATACGGCTTAGAAATGGATGCCAAAAAAGATACTAAAAAAAAGAAAGTTTTTGAGGCAATGGTTCCTGCTTTAACCGATTTAGTTGAGCAAATTGAAAAATATATTGATTATTACCAAACTCATAGAAAGCACGAGCATCTTCTTCCTGATGGCAGAAAAATTAAAAAAGTCCTTCTTTGCGGGCAAGGGGCTAACCTTAAAGGATTAGATGATTTTCTTTCTTTGCCACTTAAAATTCCTATTGAACTGGCCAATCCCTGGATAAATATTTTACCAGAACCCCTTAAGGAGGTACCGGAATTGCCCTTTCAGGAGTCGCTTGGATATACTACGGCATTGGGATTAGCACTAAGGGGAATACAGAAGAAATAAAAAATTAAAAAGGAGCCTATGGTTCGTCTACGACAGCAAAATGCAAAATGACATAGTAAAATTAAAAATCAAAGTGTAAAAATCAAAATGACAAATCAAAAATCAAAAATTTTTAGAATTCATTAATTTTGATATTTAATTTTAGCGAAGCGCTTATGATAAATTTATTGCCTCCAGAAGAAAAAGAAAAGCTTTTATTGGAAAAGAAAAAGATATTAATTACAATTTTTTTAATATTAGTTTTGTATTTTCTTTTTTGTCTAATTTTTATTTTATTTTCGGTTAAGGCCTATTCAGAAACTCAACTTGAATTCCAGAAAGCACTTCTTTTAAAAACTGAGAAAGGTCTTGGAGATTCTGAAATTAAAAATTTTCAAGAAAAAATTGATAAAACCAATTCAACCTTAACAAAGATAGATTCGTTTTATCAGCAGCAAATTTATTTTTCTGAAATTTTGGAAAGAATTTCAAAAATTCTACCCCCAGAAATATATTTAACCAATTTTTCTGCTGTTTTTTATACTAAGGAAAAAGAAGAAACTGGTATTAAATTTTCTCTTTCTGGGTTTGCTCCGGCCCGAGAGACCCTAATTGAATTTAGGAAGAATTTGGAGAAAGAAGAAGATTTTAAAGAAATTTATTTTCCTCCAACAAATTGGGTTAAACCAATTGATATTGATTTTTCTCTTAGCTTCAAGATTGAAATTTATGGGAAATAAGCAAAAAATAATTATAAATTTAATAATTTTTGGAATAATAATTTTAGTTTTAATTATTGTTGTGGGATTTCCTTTACTGAAAGGAATTAAAAAGAATTCCGAAGAAATTATTAAGGTCATGAAAGAAATAGTTTTATCAAAAACACAAGTTGAAAAATTTGAAGAATATAGGGAAACTTATAAAAAGTTAACACCGGATTTAGAAAAAATAGATAATCTTTTTGTTAATCCTGAGGTTCCTATTGATTTAATTAAGTTTTGGGAAAAAACAGCGGCAGATTCAAACCTTTTAATTGATATTTCTCCAGCCCTTTCAAAAAGTGCTGAGACTGATCCCTGGAATTTTATAGGATTCCGAGTAATTCTAACCGGTTCTTTTCCTAATTTATCAAAATTTCTTGAAAAGACAGAAGCAGGTTCTTACTTAATTGAAATTCAAAATTTAGTAATAAAAAGATTAACAGAAAAAGATATTACATCAAAAGAATATGAACAATTTTCCCTAGATGATGTTAATACTGCTTTATTGATAAAAGTTTTTGCAAAATGAAGTGTTATGAGAATAAGACTAAACAAAATTAAAAAATTTTTAGGAGAATTAGCTCTTATTATAGCTAAACATACTTTTCTTTCTTGTTTATTCCTTTTTCTTTTGGCTTTAATTTTTGGAGGATTTTTACTTTATGAATATATTATCAAAACCCAAAGAGCAGTACCGGAAATTACAGAAAAGCCTTTTTTATTGGAAGAAAAAACATATCAAGAAGTTTTAGAAACTTGGCAGGTTCAGGAAAAAAAATTTAGAGAAGCAAATTCAAAAAAATATTCTAATCCCTTTGAGAAACCAACCCTTGAAGAAGTTACTCCTGAAGAAGAATTGACCGAATAATTTATTTAGATAAAAGTATTAAGACATAATATACCCGATGTCCTTTAAGGGCTTTTTATTTTGCAAAAATCGAACAAGCATGATATACTAACATAATAAAAATTTAATTTGTTCGCTTTATGAAGCTAAAAGAAAAAATTGAAGTAATTCGTCTAAGAAAATTAGGGAAAAGTTATAGCGAAATACGCAAGCAAGTAAATGTTTCAAAGAGTAGTTTGTCTTTGTGGTTACGGGGAATAAGACTTACTCCTGAACAAATAGTAAGGTTGAAGGGTAGACAAAGGACCGGCTACTGGGGTGGAGAAGGGAATAGGAAAAAAAGAATAAAAAGAACTAAACAAATTATTGCCGAAGCAAGAAAAGAAGTAAAACTCCTCTTGAAAAATCCTTTATTTTTAGCTGGTTTAATGTTATATTGGGCAGAGGGAGATAAATCCGATGGGAAAGAGGGGGTGAAATTGAGTAATTCCGATCCAGCAATGATTAAATTTATGATGAGATGGTTTAGAAAAATTTGTAAGGTCCCAGAGAAAAAATTTAGAATTGCCCTCCATATCCATAAACTTCATTGCCGAAAAGATATAGAAAATTATTGGTCGCAAATAACAGGTGTTCCCCTAGATCAATTTCATAAAACCCAGATTAAACCAACCTCATTAAAACATAGAAAAAATAAATTATATAATGGTACTTGCAACATAATTATCTGTAGCAAAGATTTATTTAGAAGAATTAAAGGATGGAGATTAGGATTTCTTAAAAGAATAAATATTGAAATAAAAGATGAAAATAAGCCCCTGTAGTTCAACGGATAAAACACTAGTCTTCTAAACTAGATATGGAGGTTCGACTCCTCCCAGGGGCACATGGTGAGCGTAGTGTAGTGGCTTAGCACAAGAACCTGTGGAGTTCTTAGGGGGAGTTCGAATCTCCTCGCTCACCAGCTAAAATTAAAAACAGCTCGTTAAGAGCTGTTTTTAATAATCAGTATAAGAATCAGCGAACTACTTTTTCTCTTCAAGTTTAACTTTTAAAGTTATTTTTTTTCTTTCTCTCAAAATTTTTAACTCAATTTCCTCTCTGATTTTACATTCCTGCAAAATATTTGATAGAGGATTTTCAGGAGTAATTTTCTTACCCTTTGCTTCTAAAATTATATCAAATTCTTTAAGCCCGGCTTTGTCAGCAGCTGAACCCTTAACTACTGGCGATTCTCCTAAGGTCTCTCTAACTATCAAAGCGCCATAATTTACCGCTAATTTATTTTTTTCAGCTATTTCTTTTGTCAAAATAATGTATTTTACCCCTAAAAAAGGATGCTTTATTTTGCCATATTTTTTAACCTCTTCTAAGTCCTTTTTGGCATAATTGACTGGAATAGCAAAGCCAATATTCTGAGCTCCCATTACCATAGCAGTGTTAATGCCAATGACCCTTCCTTCCATGTCTACCAGAGGGCCTCCGGAATTTCCCGGATTAATAGCAGCGTCAGTTTGAATAAGACCCCTTAATCTTTCTGCCTGGCGGGTAAGATGGTCGGTGGCCCGAATATAGCGCGACAATCCAGAAACAATTCCAGAGCTTAGGGTATCATGAAATTCTCCTAAAGCATTTCCAACAGCAACTACCTCCTGCCCCAATTCAATTTTAGATGAATCAGCTAATTCTATATAGGGAAGTTTTTTGTCTTTTATTTTTAAAATAGCAACATCATTGATAGGGTCGCGTGCTAAGACTTTTGCCGGATATTTTTTCTTAGGTTCTAAGATGACAGTGTAATCAGCTTCAGGGTCGGCAACTACGTGTCTTGAGGTTATAACATAACCATCAGGAGAAACAATAAAGCCTGACCCTCCTCCTATCTTTGTTGGTTGTTTTTTCCCTTCTTTAAATTTTGGGAAAACAAGCCCTCTCCCACCAAAAGGCATTAGATAAAATCCTTCTATTTTGGGAAGGTCTTTAGTAATAACAATGGTTATTACGGCTGGACAGGCCCTTTTTGCGATTTCAATAATTGGTGATTTTTCTGGCATATTTAATTCAAGATTATAATTACAAACGAGGGAGAAAAAGAAAAATTTATTTTTGTTTTTCGACCGAATGCCGTAATTATGCGGCGAAGCCGCAATATGTTTTCTATGCCTTAGCGAATCAAGGTTCTGCGAGCGATAGCGAGCAGGTTCTTAATTCAAGATTATAATTACAAACGAGGGAGAAAAAGAAAAATTTATTTTTGTT
>CAYUSS010000008.1:16158-19829 GCA_964447515.1 uncultured Candidatus Saccharibacteria bacterium
GTTTTCTATGCCTTAGCGAATCAAGGTTCTGCGAGCGATAGCGAGCAGGTTCTTATATTCTACCATAGAAAATATTGTCAACAAGTGGAAAACTTGCTAAAATAAAATAAACTTTAAGTTTGCCCCTGTAGTTCAATGGACAGAATAAAAGTTTCCTAAACTTTAGATGGAAGTCCGACTCTTCCCAGGGGCACAGTTGTTAATAAGATATGGATAATTTAGGTTAAGAAATAGATTTTAAAAGTATATTTTTCTAAATTTCTAAAGACTTGACAAAAATTTTTGCTAATATAATATAAAAAATGAGGGGGTGAGGGATAAGATATTCCCAAAGGACTAAGGGATTTAATAAAGGAGGTTTTATGGATATCCCTAGCTATGTCCAATCTAGCTTTGAAGAGTAAACCAAGTTCGTTAAGTCCCTATCCCCCTCACTAAAAATCCTCCGCTTTGGGAGGATTTTTAGTTGTGGTATAATAAAAAAAAGGTCGAAGATAGAAATAATTGACAATTGACAGTCAAATGTCAAAAAATATGTCAGAAGAAAACCAAACCCCTCCAGAGCAAGGGAAATTAGTTGGAGAGGTTAGCCATTATTTTTCAAAAATTGAGGTAGCAGTAATTAAGCTATCAGCTCCTCTTTCAGTTGGGGATACTATTCGGATTGTCGGAGGAGAAAGTACTGACTTTAGCCAAACCGTGGAATCAATGGAAATTGAGCACGAGAAAATAGAAAAAGCTAAAGCTGGCAATGAAGTAGGGATGAAGGTTAAAGAAAAAGTAAGAGAAGGATACAAAGTATACAAAGTGTAACACGAAACAACACAAAACGGAACACGAAACAACACAAAAGTTATTCGTGTAGATTCGTGTTCGTATTCGTGTAGATTCGTGTATTTATGGATTATTATCTCCAACTTATTTTACAAATAGTTTTAGCTGTTGTTTTAGGAGCAGCGATTGGTTTAGAAAGAGAACGTAAAGGGAAAGAAGCAGGACTTCAGACTTATAGTTTGGTGACCTTAGGTTCTTGTCTTTTTACTATACTTGGTTTTGAATTGTTTAGCTTTTTTACCAGCAAAGCAAGTGTTAGTTTCGACCCTTCCCGAATAATTCAGGCAATAGCTATTGGCATTGGTTTTATTGGAGCAGGGGTTGTCATTTACCGGCGAGATCATGTTGAAGGGATTACCACTGCTGCTGGACTTTGGGTTGCTGCTGCTGTTGGTGTGGCTATTGGGGTCAAACTTTATTTTTTAGCTCTTCTTGCAACCCTCTTGGTAACGATTATTTTAATCGGCTTTGGAGAGTTTGAAAGAAAATATTTAAAGAGGGAATAAATCATTTAAACATTTAAACAAAATTAAATTCAATGTTTAGATGTTTAGATGTTTATATGTTTAGATGAAATTTATTAAAGCCCTTTCTGTTTTTCTTGGTACAGTAATAGGGGCTGGGATATTTGGTTTACCTTTTGTGGCCCTTAGGGCTGGTTTTTTTATTGTGGTTCTCTATTTTTTAATTATGGCGGCAGTTATTGTTTTGACTTATTTTCTTTACGGAGAAGTAATTTTAGGCACTGAAAAACTTCACCGTTTACCTGGCTATGTAGAAGAATATCTTGGAAAAAAATGGAAGAGAATCACTTTTTTAGTTACAATAATTGGACTTGGGGGAGCTCTCCTTGCTTATCTAATTCTTGGCGGACAGTTTTTGAATTTTCTTTTTAATCCTTATTTTGGAGGTAATCCAATATTATACACTTTTTTATTTTTTGCTTTAGGGGCTTATTTAGTTTTCCGGGGCATAAAAAGCATATCCCCGGTTGAATTATCTTTACTTGTTGTTTTTGTTATTATTCTTTTCATTTTTTTTATAAAAGCCCTCCCTCTTATTAACGTTGATTATCTCAAGACCTTAGATTTGAAATTTTTAATCTATCCTTATGGAGTAATTCTTTTTTCACTTGGGGGTTCTGCTGTTATTCCCGAAATTAAAGAGATGTTAATAGCTTCTCCGGGAAAATCGCAGAAAGTGGAAGCCCGAAAAAGTTTAAGAAAAGTGATATCTCTGGGAACTATTATTGCCGTTATCACTTATCTTTTTTTTATTTTTATAGTTTTAGGAGTTTGCGGTCCTAATACTTCTAAAGAAGCAATTTCAGGGCTTAGACAAATATTAGGGAGCAATATTATAAAATTAGGATTTGCTTTTGGAGTAATTGCTTGTTTCACCTCTTTTCTTACCATTGCTTTAACTTTAAAAAAGGTATTTTGGTATGATTTTGGTTTTCCAAAAAACCTTGCCTGGTTTATAACCTGTTTTTTGCCTCTAATTCTTTTTCTTTTAGGATTACGAGAATTTATTGAAGTAATAGGTTTTAGCGGTGCTTTAGGGATGGGAGCTGAAGCCATAATAATTGTTTTTTTATATCGGAAGTTTTTAAAAAAGAAATTTTCCAAAAACATGAATCCTGGTTTTTATTTATTAACTGGAATTTTTGTTTTAGGAATTATTTTTGGAATAATTCATTTTCTTTTTGTCTAAGAAGTGCTAAAATTATGTAATGGGAAAAAGATGTCTTGATAAAGAGTTATCTAAAAAACTGGGAATCAATGAACTGATTCTTTTTTGTATTCGTTCAATAATCAAAAGTAAAGAAAAATGCACTTTCCAAAGATTGGTTAAAGAAAGTTTTATTTTATTCCCTGAAATTTTTGGGTTTCCCCCTTTTTCCCAATGGCCAGATTCTCGCAAACTTGATAGACCCTTGCGAACTCTTCGAAAAAGAAAATTGATTAGAGGCAATCCCAGGACTTCTTTCTCTTTAACTAAGTATGGAAAGAAAATAGCTGAAGAAACTGCTAAAACTTTCAGGCAAAGAAAACTTAATTTATGAAATGAAAAAGCGTTTATCTCAAAAGACAAAAAAGACAAAAAAGCCAAAAAAGGCAAAAAAAGGTTCTTTTGCTGTGCCCAGATTATGGGGTCTTGCTAAAAGATTAGAGCACAGAAGAATTAAAGGCAAACAAAAGAAAAAGTAAGAACCATTCCTCGCTTCGCTCGGAAGAACCTTGATTCGCTAAGGAATTATCATATATTCTTGAATTAATATGTATGTATTAATTTTTATTGCCGGATTCGGAGGAGGAGCTTTAAGGGGGTTGGTGGGTTTTATAAAACACCAGTTTTCTTATAAAAATGTTGAGTTTCGGCTTCCTTATTTTATTGCTATGATGTTTTTATCGGGAGTTATTGGCCTTCTTACGGCTATGGTTATTAAAGAGATAGACCTTACCTTTTTGGGTCTGAATTATCTTACCCCGGCTCTTGCTTTTATTATTGGTTATGCTGGTGGGGACTTTCTGGAAAATGTTTATAAAATCATTATCAAAAAACCCTCTCTCTACTCCTTCCCCGAAGATTTAAAGAAATGAAAAAATACAGAAACTGGGTCTCTGTATTTTTTCATTTGATAAACCAAAAATGCCATTAAGTGGTATTTTTGGTTTTGGATAAATTTTCCTTTTTAAAAGACTTTTTTATCACCTTCTTCTGGTGTCTCTGACGTTTCTGGTGCTTCAGCCGGTGCTTCTGGTTCTTCTTTTTCGTCTTCTTCTGGTGCTTCAGCCGGTGCTTCTGGTTCTTCTTTTTCGTCTTCTTCTGGTGCT
>CAYUSS010000008.1:19929-27151 GCA_964447515.1 uncultured Candidatus Saccharibacteria bacterium
TCAGCCGGTGCTTCTGGTTCTTCTTTTTCGTCTTCTTCTGGTGGCGTTTCTTGAGAAGTGAATAATGCCTCAGGTTCTTTATTGCCTTCTTCGGGTTTTTCTTCTCCGCCTTCTTCAGGTGTTTCAGGTGTTTCTTGAGAAGTGAATAAAGGATATAATTTGTTTTTTGTCATAGACTCTATTTTAAATGAAGCGGATTATAATCTCGCTTCACAAAAATTTGTTTTTAAAATATTTTAATTTTTCCTTCGACCTTTGCCCGACACGATTCGAACTGTCGGGCTATCCTAAACCTACGAGACTCGAATCAGCATCAAGTTTAGAAGCGAAAGAATGGGTCAAGTTCAAGGAAGGACGACGAAGGAGTGTTAGATAACACTTCAAGGAGGAGTGACGAAGAAATTGGCCTATTATTTCGCTTCCCTTTGGACGGGCCAATTTGAGCCATCTTCTGTGTTACTCGTCGCTCGTGTGTAAATAACACACTTCGCTCCTCCTGCCTTGAATATGACTCAAATTGGCTCCGCTAAATTGATTCTGGTTCGAGTCTCGTAGGCTACTATATCCCTATTATAGAAATTTAGAAAACATTGTCAAGGGTTTTATTCTATTTTAGTAGATTTTCTTGAAAAGTATCCTCAAAAATGATAGTATAAACACCTAGTTAGGTTTAATTTTATGAAATTTATCGCCGATTTCCATATCCATTCCAAATATTCGCGAGCTACTTCTCCTCAGATGGATTTGGAGAATTTAGATAAATTTGCAAAAATTAAGGGAATAAAAGTTTTAAGTACTTCAGATTTTACGCATCCCGAATGGTTTAAAAATTTGAAAGAAAAATTAGAACCCGCAGAGCCAGGATTATATAAATTAAAGTCCAAAATCCAAAATTCAGATTCCAAAAATGGAACCCGTTTTATTCTGACGACTGAAATTAGCTGCATTTATTCTAAAGGCGGGAAAGTTAGGAAAATTCATATTATAGTTTTTGCTCCTGATTTTGAGACGGTTGAGAAAATAAATACTCATCTTAGCCTGATTGGAAACCTCAAAGCTGACGGAAGACCAATTTTAGGATTAGACGCCAAAGAATTACTGAAGATTGTTTTGAATATCAATCCTCAATGTTCAATTGTCCCGGCGCATTTAATGACGCCCTGGTTCAGTTTGTTTGGCTCCCGTTCTGGCTTTGATTCTGTTGAGGAGTGTTTTGAAGATTATTCAAAATATATTTATGCTGGAGAAACCGGGCTCTCGGCCAGTCCTGCAATGCTTTGGCGAATGCCTGATGGTCGAAGATTAACTTTAATCTCAAACAGTGACGCCCACAGTCTATCCAAACTAGGCAGAGAGGCAAATGTTTTTGATACGGAACTCAGTTATCCGGCGATTATAGAGACAATAAAATCTAAAAATCCTCAAAAATTTCTTTATACAATTGAATTTTTTCCTCAGGAAGGGAAATATCATTATGATGGCCATCGGGTCTGTAAGGTTAGAACATCTCCCCAAGAGACAAAAAAGTATAATAATATCTGCCCAAACTGTGGAAGACCTTTAACTGTCGGAGTTCTGAATAGAGTGGATTTCTTGGCAGACAGGGAAGATGGGTTTAGACCAGAAGGAGCAATTCCTTTTAAAAGTTTGGTTCCTTTAAAGGAAATAATTGCCGAGGTATTAGGAACTTTGCCGGGTGCGAAAGGAGTAGAAAGAGAATATAAAAATTTAATTGAAAAATTTGGAAACGAGTTTGAAATATTATTAAATACTCCTTATCAGGATTTGAAAACAGTTGCCTTGCCTGAGATTGCCGAAGGCATTGTAAGAGTTAGAAAAGGAGAAGTCCAAGTAGAACCGGGTTATGATGGGGTTTTTGGAAAAATAAAGATTTTTTCCAATGGAGAGCGAAAAGCCCTGAACAAACAAGAAACACTTTTTTAAAATTATGAAAGCCGATTTACATATTCATACAAATTTTTCTGATGGTCTTTCCTCTTCCCAGGAAATAGTGAAGGCAGCGGTTGAGAAGGGTATTGATTGTATTTGCATTACCGACCATCAAGAGATTAAAGGAGCAATTGAGGCAGTGCGGTTTGGGTTTGATAAAGATATTTTAGTTATTCCCGGAATTGAAATAACTACTAAATCAGGACATATTTTAGGAATCAATATAAAAAAGATAATTCCCAATGGCCTTTCAGCGAAAGAAACCGTTAAAGAAATTAGAAAACAGGGGGGGCTCGCAGTGATTCCTCATTTTTTTGCTTGGCCTTTAAATCGTTTCCGGGGTAAAAAAGAGGACTTTCTGGCTGTTGATGCAATTGAGGTTTTTAATGCTTCTTTATTCAATTTTTCAAACAAAAAGGCTTTTAATCTCTCCAAAAAATATAATTTACCTTTTACTGCTGGTTCAGATGCCCATAGAGCAGATTTTGTTGGAAGAGCTTTTCTTGAGACCTCTAAAGATATTTTTTCAGAAAAGGATTTAATAAAAGAAATAATGGAGAATAGAGTGAAAGCCAAAGGAAAAGTTTTAAGGTCCTGGGAAATGGCAAGAAATTCCCTAAGAAAGAGAATATTTTATCGAAAACGGGCAGGAAGACCATCTATTTCAATATGAGATTTATGAGACCCGACCTCGTAACGAGGTCGGGTCTCGTTTTAATTTTCTCAATATTTGGTATAATAATAAATACAGCCCACCAAAGTCGTAATAAAAATAAATAAAATATATCTAATCTTGAATTATGTCTAAATTTTCTTGTTTTAGTCAAAAAGGTCTTTCTCTTTATCTGGCTATTATAATAATGAGCATTATTTTGGCTATTGTTTTAGGAACAACTACCATTCTGACCGGACAAATAAAAACAATGAGAGGTATAGAGAATTCGGTAATTGCTTTTTATGGCGCTGATACCGGGATTGAGAGAGAGTTGAAAGAAGACAATGCTACCGGCACCGAAACAATCGATAGTATGGGCTTAGGAGGAGTGGAATATATTGTCAAAAAAATAGGACCGGGAGGTGAATGTTCTGCTACAAACTATTGTATAGAGTCGGAGGGAACTTATAAACAAACTAAAAGAGCAATTAGAATTACAAGGTAAAAAGGGCATCTGGATATCAGGAGATCCGGGACTAGGAGATCAGGTTATCAGGAGATCCGGGAAGAATTAGTTCCTGATATCCGGATCTCCAGATATTCTAGTTCCTGATATCCGGATTACCGAATATCCTTTTCCATTAATGGCTAAACAACAAACCAAACAAAGGATTGAAAAACTCAAAAAAGTCATAAACTATCACCGTTATTTATATCATGTATTAAACCGTCAAGAAATTTCTGATGCTGCTCTTGACTCTTTGAAAAAAGAGCTTTTTGATTTAGAGCGGAAGTTTCCTGAGTTGGTTACTCCTGACTCGCCAACCCAGAGAGTGGGAGGAAAGCCCCAAGAACAATTCAAAAAATTCTCTCATCCCCAGCCAATGCTTTCTTTCAACGATGCTTTTTCTGAAAAAGATATGAAAGATTGGATTGAAAGAATTTCAAAACTTTTAACCACTGAAGAAATAAAGCTTTTGACTGCGCCCTCACACCATTTTGCCGAAGGCGGAACTGGTAGTGAAGGGCTGCGCCCTCACACCAATGAAATTGGCAGTGAGGGTTTTTATGGTGAGCTGAAAATTGATGGTTTGGCAATTGAATTGATTTATGAAAATGGAATTTTCAAGACCGGTTCAACCAGGGGAGATGGCAGAATAGGCGAGGATGTTAGCCAAAATCTAAAGACAATTGAAGCAATACCTTTAAGAATTAGAGAAAAAAAAGAAATAATTAAAGACCTTAAAAAACACAGGTTAGACCCCGGCATTATTGAGGCAATAGAAAATTATGATTTTAAAAAACCTATTGTTGCCCGGGGAGAAATTTTTATTTCTAAAAAAGAATTTGAAAGAATAAACAAAGAACAGAAAAAAGCCGGACTTTCTGTTTATGCTAATCCCCGGAATCTCGCTGCCGGTTCCATCAGGCAGCTTGACCCTAAAGTTACTGCCTCCCGCAATTTAGATTCTTTTGCTTATGATTTAATTACAGATTTTGGAACAAAGACCCATGAGGAAAAACACAAAATCTTAAAAACTTTTGGTTTTAAAACAAATCCTCATAATAAATATTGTCCTAATTTAAGAGAGATTTTTAAATTCTACAAACAATGTCAGAAATTAAGGAAAAAACTCTCCTATGAGATAGACGGAATGGTAGTAATAATTAATTCAAATAAAATTTTCGAGAAATTAGGAATAGTTGGAAAAGCTCCCAGAGGAGCAATCGCTCTTAAATTTCCCCTTAAGCAGGCTACCACTATTGTCCAGGATATTAAAGTTCAGGTTGGACGCACTGGTGCTTTGACCCCGGTTGCTTATTTAAAACCAGTTCCGGTAAGCGGAGTAACAATATCTCGAGCCACTCTTCATAATGAAGACGAGATAAAAAGATTAGGAGTGAAAATTGGTGATACCGTAATTATTGGTAGGGCAGGGGATGTTATCCCTGATATCGTAAAAGTGCTTCCCGATTTAAGAACCGGTGAAGAAAAAGAGTTTAAAATGCCGACGCATTGTCCGATTTGTGGAAGCAAGACAATAAAACCAAAAAGAGAAGTAGTTTCCCGCTGCCCAAACCCAAATTGTTTTGCCAGGCAAAAAGAATATTTATATCATTTTATTTCTAAAAAAGCTTTTGATATTGAGGGACTTGGTCCAAAGATTATTGGCCAACTTATGGAAAAGGGTTTGATTTCTGACCCAGCTGATATTTTTGAACTAAAGGAGGGCGATCTTCTGCCCCTAGAGAGATTTGCCGAAAAGTCAGCAAAGAACTTAATTGAAGCGATTCAAAAAAATAAAAAAATAACTTTGCCAAAATTTATTTATGCTTTAGGGATTAGAAATGTTGGAGAGGAAACCGCCCGAGATTTAGCAGAACATTTTGGCAGTTTAGAAAAATTAAAAAATGCTTCTAAGGAAGATTTGGAAAGAGTAATGGATATCGGGCCAAAGGCAGCTAAGTCAATCTATGAATGGTTTCATCAAGAGAAACATTTGGAATTTTTAGAAAAACTAAAAAAACTTGGAGTTAAGATAGCAACACCCGACGTTGAGGAATTGGCGTCAGCCCGTCCAAGTTTTTCAGAGAAAAATTTAGGCGGGCCAGAAGCGCCAAGGGAAACGTCGGGTGTTGAAGATATTAAGGGTGTTGAAAAGCAAAAATTAAGAGGAAAAACATTCGTCTTAACCGGTAGTTTAGAAACAATGGATAGAGAACAAGCCAAAGAAAAAATTCGAGAATTAGGTGGGGATATCTCTAAGTCGGTCTCAAAGAAAACAAATTTCCTAATTGTCGGCAAAAAACACGGCTCTAAACTTGAGAAGGCGAGAAAACTCGGCATTAAAATAATAAAAGAAAAAGAATTTTTAAAAACGATTAAATAAACATTTATGAATATCTGTAAACATTTTCAGAGATTGGATTGGATTTTAATTATCTCTGTTTTACTTTTGACATCTATTGGTCTTTTGTCCATTTACAGTTCATCTATTGGCAAAGAAGATTTTTTTAATTTTAAAAAGCAAATTATTTTTTTAGTGATAGGATTTTTCTTAATGCTTGGTTTGAGTTTTTTTGATTGGCGGGCGTTTCGAACAAACTCTTATGTTATTTTATTTTTTTATTTTTTTTGTCTTTTGTCTTTAGCCGGTCTCTTTTTTTTAGCGCCGGAAATTAGAGGAGTAAAAGGTTGGTATAGATTAGGGCCTCTTTCATTTGATCCGATAGAACTTACCAAGATTGTTTTGATAATTTTGCTTGCTAAATATTTTTCAATGAGGCATATTGAGATGTACCGATTGAAACATATTTTTCTTTCTGGATTTTATATTTTGTTGCCGACATTTTTAATTTTTCGTCAGCCAGATTTTGGCTCGGCTTCAATTTTAGTTGTTCTCTGGCTCGGAATTTTAATTATTTCCGGAATTAAATTACGTCATTTTTTGATTTTGGTTCTTTGCGGTCTTTTGCTTTTGACTCTATTCTGGTCCTTTCTTTTAAAAGAATATCAGAAAGAGAGAGTTATAAGTTTTTTAGCTCCCGAGATTGAACCTCTCGGAATGAGTTGGAGCCAAACCCAATCAAAAATTGCTATTGGTTCTGGAGGGCTTTTTGGCCAGGGTATTGGGAAGGGCTCTCAGACCCAGTATGGATTTTTATCTGAGCCCCATACCGATTTTATTTTTGCTGCTATCTCAGAAGAACTTGGCTTAATAGGCATTTCTATCCTTCTTTTTCTTTATATAATTTTGTTTTGGCGAATTATGAGAATCGCTATTACTTCTCAAACTAATTTTCTCCGTCTTTTTGCTTCAGGTCTTGCTATCATCCTATTTTTCCAGGTATTTATCCATATCGGGATGAATACCGGAATTTTGCCGGTCATTGGAATTTCTTTACCTCTTATTAGTTACGGCGGCTCTAGCTTAATCGCAACTTTCATTGGATTAGGAATATTAGAAGGTATCAAAAGCCATTAAGTCTACCCGATAGGATTCGAGCTATCATCAATTTATCGGGGTTTATGAGACCCGACCTCATTATGAGGTCGGGTCTCGTTTAGAAAAAACTAATCCGATATGTATTTTGTCAATTTTCCCTTAAAATAGGGCTGAAAAAAGTTATTTTCCAGCCCTATTTTATATCCGATAGTTATTCACAGTTTAGTCTATTGACAGCTCTTTTTGGGTCAGCGATAATAAATGTAAGAGTATAGTATATATTATATATAGCTATATATCAGCTAAAAAAAGAAGACCCCTTGAAAAATTATCCCCGAATCTGTGAAAATCCTAAGGAAGTTTTTACTTAGGGCCTCCTTTTGTTATTTTAATTCCTCAAAATTATTTGTCAACCCTCCCTGTCAATAAAATAATCTATGGAAGAGAAAGATAAAACCAACAATTACATATCCCTTCAAGAAGCAACTAAATATTGTGATTATTCACAAGAGTATCTTAGTTTGCGAGCCAGGCAGGGCAAATTAAAGGCAACCAAAATTGGAAGGAACTGGACAACCAAGAAAGTATGGGTGAAAGAATATTTGGACAGTGTTGACAATTACATATCCCTTCAAGAAGCAACTAAATATTGTGATTATTCACAAGAGTA
>CAYUSS010000008.1:27251-29838 GCA_964447515.1 uncultured Candidatus Saccharibacteria bacterium
GAAGGAACTGGACAACCAAGAAAGTATGGGTGAAAGAATATTTGGACAGTGTTGAGGACTACAATAATAATTTAAAAGTCAGAAGAGTTGAGAAGGTTAAGGAAGATAAGCCCTGCACTTTTTTTGCAGAAAAAGTGCAGGATAAAAAAGAAGTCCTTCCTCCGGAAAATCTTCCAGTCGGAGAGTTTGAATTTACTTCTACACCTATAACGCCCGAAGTTGAATCTTCAAAAATAACAACACCCGACGTTGAGGAATTGGCGCCAGTCCGCCCAAGTTTTTCAGAGAAAAATTTAGGCGGGCCAGAGGCACCAAGGGAAACGTCGGGTATTGATAAACCAGTTGGAATTTTTTCTTCGGATTTTCGTTTTGTTTTTGCTTTTGGATTGGTACTAATTTTAATCATTGTAACCGGAATCTTTTTTAAAGCGCCCCTTACTTCTGTCTTTGAAAATTTAAGTGGCAAAGCAGTATCTACAATAACAACTAAAATAAATGAAGGTGAAATTTCTTCAACTATCATTGCCCATAACATAGATATTTTCAAAGAGTATGGCCAATGGCTTGGTAAAATTTTAACCTCTCCCTTCAGAGCGGCCTATCAGTTTGTCAACAAGCCCTATAAGATCTTTTTGTTGACTTACTCTAACACCAAAGATCTAATACGGGGAGTAGATTTTCTTAAAGAACAAATTAAAGCGTTAAGAGAACAGGGTCTCATAGCCAAGGAAATCATAAAGGAGATAGAAGTAAGTAAGGTTACCAGAATAGAACCGGTTAAAGAAATAACCAAAGAAGTTATTAAAGTGGATGATGAGGCCTTAGCCCAGATTAGAGAACAAGTAACAACCTTTGCCACTTGGGAGCAAGACATTGACAACCTTAAAGAAATTACCAAGAAACTTAAAGCAAGGCCAACCTATACTCCCGCTTCCACTGCTCCAATCTACATTGCTTCTCAAGGACTTCAGGTTGGGGGTCAGGGAACCTTCGCTTCCTTGGGAGTTTCCGGTTCAGCCGGAATTGGCAATTTAGGAGTAGGAGGTTCCGCTTCTCTTGGTTCTGATTCTTCAGACAAATTGACTGTAGGCGCAACTTCTACATTTCAATCTCCAGTTACAATTAATGCTGCTTTGGCCGTAAACGGCAAGCTTACTACCACAACATTTCAAATGACTTCCGGTCCTACGACAGGATATGTTCTAACTTCTGACGATTCGGGCAATGCCACTTGGGTAGATGTATCTTCAACCGGAGGTCCCTGGACTCTCTCTGGCAGTAATCTTTATCCCGATGCTGCTTCCTATAATATAGCTATTGGCTCCACCGATGCCGGAACTGCAAAATTATATATATTGGGCAATGTCGGAATAGGAGATACCAGCCCTGTTGCTAATCTGGTAATAGGAGACGACACCAATGCCGGCTATGCCAACGGCTTAGGAGACGCATACATCCAGAATGACCTTGAAGTAGACGGAACCATATACGGTAATGTCAGCGGTACTGTTACTCCATCCGGATTTACTGAAGGGAGCGTGGTTTTTGCAGGAAGTGAAGGAACCCTCACAGAAGATAACTCTAACCTTTACTGGAGCGACGCAAGCGATCTTTTTGGAATTGGCACTAACGCTCCGGCCGCTATGCTCTCTGTAGCCGGGAGTGTATCAATAGGTTCTGGCTATGCCTCTGTTACTCCTCCTATTAATGGGTTATTGGTAGAGGGCAACGTCGGCATCGGGACGACGGGGCCCCGAGGGATTCTCAGCATAACGCAAACTGGTTCAGCTCTTCCAGTAGTTATTGATAGTGTTGGGACAGCTAATGGATTAAATCACTTGGGAATAGTATTTGATAATACTGGGGCGGGTGCTAATACTTATAGAATTTCAACAACGAGAACTGGGACTCCAACTTATGGAGCTGGTAAGCTTGTGATTTCTGATATAACAGGTGATGGTCTTGGAGATGTGGGAACAGCAAGATTCGTTATAGACAGTACAGGCAACGTCGGCATCGGGACGACGAATCCATCGTCTCCTCTTGAAGTAAGCGGCGATGTATTGGCTACTTCTTTCTCAATAGGAGCCAATACTCTTGACGCTGAGTGGGCATATTTAGACGGATTAGACCAGTCCCTAGCCAAAACCGCCAGCCCCACCTTCACCGGATTAACAATAGTAAACTTCATCAATGAATTCTCCACTGACGGAACCTTAGGAGGCAACAGCGATTCTGTCCTGCCAACGGAAAAAGCAGTTAAGACCTATGTGGACACCGGAATAGCAGGCAAAGACACCTTCATTGAATTAAGCGACACTCCCGGAAGCTATACCGCAGCTAATGCTATCTATACCACCAATGCTACTCCTGACGCAGTAATCGAAACTTCTGTTATATTAACCGAAGCAGCCAATACATTTAATATTGCCAAAGGCACGGCTTCTCTGGACATTGCAGCAGGGGCTAGCTTGGATGTTGACGCCAACCTGACAGTTGAAAGCGCTAGCATAGTTAACCAAGACCTGACCTCTGATGCTTCCCCAACCTTTACTGACTTAACTATATCTTCTCCTTCTAATATTTA
>CAYUSS010000009.1:0-28730 GCA_964447515.1 uncultured Candidatus Saccharibacteria bacterium
CATAACCATAAATTTGAAAGAGATAATTTTAATATAACTTTTTCAGATACCGGATTAGAGACACCCCACGGGGAGAGAGTTTTAAAACTTAAAAAATACATTAATGAAGATTTATTTATGGTTACCTACGGCGATGGCGTCGCCGACATCAATATTGATAAGTTGGTTGAATTTCATAAAAATAAGGGTAAAATAGCAACCATTACCGGAATTCATCCAATATCAAGATGGGGTTTAGTAAAAGTTGATAATAATGATTTTATAACCCAATTTGACCAAAAACCATCTCTTCATGATTATGTTAATGCCGGTTTTATGGTTTTTAATAGAAAATTTTTCAATTTCTTAAAGCCTGGAGATATGATAGAAGACGCTTTAACAAGATTAATTCCCCAAGGAGAAATAGTCTTATATAAACACGATAGTTTTTGGTATGGTATGGATACTTACCGGGACTTTTTATTTTTAAATAAACTTTGGAAAAATAATCCAAAATGGAAAATATGGAAAACTTAAAATACTCAAATATTTTAATAACCGGCGGGACAGGATTTATTGGCAGTCATTTAGTTGAAGAATTGCTAAAATACGGCTTCAAAAATATTATTTGTACTTATCGAGCTTCTAATCCGAGATCCTATTTTTATAGTCAAGAATTGCCAAAAAAAACAACCTTAGCCAGTTGCGATATAAAAGATTTTAAAAGGGTTTTTGATATATTAACAAAATATGAAATAGATATAGTTTTTCATTTGGCTGCTCAGCCCATAGTAGATACTGCTTATAAAAATCCCTTAGAAACTATTGAAACCAATGTAATGGGTACGGTTAATCTTTTGGAGGCCTGTCGGCAAAAAGGCGATTTAAAATCTGTGGCCGTAATAACCTCAGATAAGGCCTACGGTAAAGCCGAAGAACTGCCATATACCGAAGAAGCTCGTCTTAAGGGCGACCATCCTTATGACGCGTCTAAAACAGCGGCCGACTTAATGGCTCAGACCTATTTCCGAACTTATGGCTTGCCTGTTGTTATTGCCAGGTTTAGCAATATCTTTGGTCCCGGTGATATTAATTTTAATCGAATTATTCCGGGTATTATGGAATCAATTATTATGAATGAAGAGCTTTTAGTAAGAAGCGACGGTAAAATGATTAGAGAATACACATACGTCAAAGACGTAGCAGATGGATGTGTTAGATTGGCTCAAAATATAGATGAAATTAAGGGGGAAGCGTTTAATTTCGGCAGTAAAAATATTTTTAGTGTTATTGACCTTATCAAAAAAATTGAAGAGATATTAGATGTAAGGGTTAATTATAAAATATTAAATATAGCTAAAAACGAAATACCAGAACAATATCTTGACTGGTCAAAAGCAAAAGAAAAATTAGATTGGCAACCGAAAACAAGTTTTGAGCAAGGAGTAAAAGAGGTATTTAATTGGTACAAAAATTTTTATTTTAGCGATAAATAACATAAAAAAGATATAGAAAAATTTATCTTTATATTAAGCAAATTAAAATATGAAATTATCAGATTATATTATAAATTTTCTTGTTTCCCAGAAAGTAACTCATGTTTTTGAAGTTTGTGGAGGAGCTCTGGCTCATCTGCTTGATTCTTTCTATGAGAGAAAAGATATTTCAACTGTATCCATGCATCATGAGATGGCTGCTGCGATTGCCGCCGAAGGTTATTCTCGAGCTAAAGGGAATATTGGCGTAGCTATGGCAACAAGTGGGCCAGGAGCAACAGATTTGATCACTGGCATAGGGAGTTGTTTTTTTGATTCCATTCCCTGTCTTTTTATCACCGGTCAAGTAAATACTTATGAATTCAAATTTGATAAACCTGTTAGACAAATTGGCTTCCAAGAAACAGATATTGTGAATATAGTAAAACCCATTATCAAAGAGGCTGTGCTTGTCAAAGATGCCGATAAAATGAAATATCATCTTGAAAGACTATTGTATATAGCAAAATCTGGTCGTCCGGGTCCAGTATTATTAGACATTCCACTAAATATTCAACGTGCAAGTATCAACCCAGCTAAACTGCAATCTTTTAAGAACAAAAATAAGGATGGAACTGCTGGAAAAAAGAATGGTGATGTAGTGGAAAAGGTAGTAGCTCTGACAAGGTTTTCCTCGCGACCTGTTGTTTTGGCCGGTGGGGGCGTTAGGCTGTCAAACGCACAAGATGAACTTTTTAAATTTATAAAAAAGACAGCAATACCGGTTGTGACTTCTTTAATGGGATTAGATGCTTTTCCGCACGACGATCCGTTGTTTGTTGGAATGTTAGGTAGTTATGGAAATCGTTATGCCAATTTGACCGTTGCCAACGCTGATTTACTTTTAGTTTTGGGGTCAAGATTAGATACAAGACAAACCGGGATAAAACCAGAAACTTTTGCCAGAGAGGCGAAAATTATTCATGTAGATATTGACGCTCATGAATTGAACAATAAAATCAAAGCAGACATTGCCATTAATTCAGATGTTAAAGATTTTCTTATTGAATTAAATAAACACCTTAATAATTACGATAGAGATAAGATAGAATCTTGGAGACGAACAATAAAAGGTTATAAATATCAATATCCATCTTACAGAAAACCCCTTGGCCATAAAATAGAACCTAATTTTTTTATGCATAAGCTATCCAAGGTTATCCCAGAGGATGCTCTAGTATGTGTAGATGTTGGTCAGATTCAAATGTGGGCTGCTCAATCTCTAGAGATTAAAAAATCTCAAAGATTTTTAACTCAAGGAGGAATGGGGGCAATGGGCTCGGCTTTGCCCATGGCAATCGGCGCTTCTTTTGCTAAACCGGATAAAACTATTGTAATTATAACCGGTGATGGTGGGTTCCAATTGAACATTCAAGAGCTTCAAACAGTTTTTCATCATCAACTACCCATCAAAATAATATTATTAAATAATAATTGTTACGGTATGGTAAGGCAGTTTCAAGAGCAGTATTTGCGTAGCAGATTTCAATCAACCGTGGTTGGCTATAGCGCGCCAGATTTTCAGAAAGTAGTATCTGCATATCAAATACCATCAATGAAAATTTCTACTAACAGCGAAATAGAAAATGCTCTGTATAGACTTTTTAACGATAAAGAAGCAAAATTTCTTGAAGTTGATATAGATTTAAAAACTCCAGCTTACCCAAAGCTATCCGTGAATAAACCAATAGAGGATCAAGATCCGCTTTTGCCGCGAAATGAGTTTAAGAAAAATATGATTATAAAACCATTAGATGAATAAATGAGAAATCCAACCGTTGAAAAAGATTTAAAATTTATTACCGACTCAGCTGTTCCCTGGGAAGTTTTAGAAGGAAAAAATATACTGATATCTGGAGCTAATGGCTTTTTGGCTAATTATCTTGTTGAGACTGTTTTGTTTTTAAACGAAAATAGATTTAAAAACAAAGCAAAGGTCTTTGCCCTTGATAGAAATAAAAATAGGCTTGCGACCTATAAAAATAGGCCTGATTTAATATCCATTATTCAAAATGTTTGTGAACCGATTAATATAAAAGATAAAATTCACTTTATAATTCACGCAGCCAGCCAAGCAAGTCCTAAATATTTTGGAAAAGACCCGATTGGGACTTTATCTGCTAATGTTTTGGGAACAAAAAATCTTTTAGAGCTCGCTGAATTAAAAAAAGTTGAGAGTTTTTTATTTTTCAGTAGTGGCGAGATTTATGGAAAGGTTTCTGAAAAAGATATGCCAATAAAAGAAAATATATATGGATATATAGATCCAACTGATGTCCGTTCTTGTTATGCTGAAAGTAAGAGAATGGGTGAAACGATGTGTATCAGTTGGTTTCATCAATGTGGTGTTCAAGCAAAAATAGTTAGACCATTTCATATTTACGGACCCGGCATACGTCTTGATGACGGAAGAGTTTATGCAGATTTTGTTTCCGATATAGTAAATAATCGAAATATTATTATGAAAAGCGATGGTAGCGCAATTAGACCTTTCTGTTATATTGCCGATGCAACCATTGGTTTTTTTACTGTTTTATTAAAAGGAAAAAATGGCCAGGCCTATAATGTTGCCAACAATCAAGAAGAAATTAGTATCTTAGGCCTTGCTAATTTATTAGTAGGATTATTCCCAGAAAAAAAATTAAAAGTGGAAAAAAAAGAAGTTATCGAAGAAGGTTATATAAGAAGTAAAATTGTCCGATATTCCCCGGATATTTCTAAGATTACTAAACTTGGATGGAGACCAAAATATTCTTTGAAACAAGGATTTATTAGAACAATAAAGAGTTTTTTAAATGAGTAAATTAAAACAATTAGAAAATAAATTTAAAAAATAATCTATCGAAAAAGGGTTAAAGAGCTTAATTTAAAATGGAAAAAGAAATTAGGAGAGAAATATTAAATAGAGTAAAAGAGCTATATAAATTAAGAAAAAGAGGGGAGAAATTCATTCCCGGCAAAACAAAAATTAATTACGCCGGCAGAATTTACGATGAGAAAGAAATGATGAATTTAGTTGATTCCTCTTTAGATTTCTGGCTGACTGCTGGCAGATATGCTAAGCAGTTTGAAAAAGAATTCGCCAAGTTTTTAGGTATAAAATACTGTCTTTTAACTAACTCTGGTTCCTCGGCCAATCTTTTGGCTGTTTCTGCTTTAACTTCGCCAGAACTTGGCAAGAAAAGCTTAAAATTAGGAGACGAAGTTATAACTGTTGCCTCTGGTTTTCCTACTACTTTAAATCCTATTTTACAGAATAATCTAATTCCTGTTTTTATTGATATTGATTTAGGAACCTATAATATCCAAACCGAAAAAATTGAAAAAGCAATTTCTAAGAAAACTAAGGCAATTTTTATTGCTCATACCTTGGGCAATCCAGCGAATCTTGATAAAATTTTAAAGATTGTTAAAAAATATAACCTCTGGTTTATTGAAGACAACTGTGATGCCTTGGGTTCCAAATACAAAGGGAAATATACCGGTACTTTTGCTGATATTTCTACCTGTAGTTTTTTTCCTGCTCACCATATCACTATGGGAGAGGGAGGAGCAGTTTTGACTAATAACCCATTATTAAAAAAAATTATTGTTTCTTTCCGTGACTGGGGGAGGGATTGCTGGTGCGAACCAGGCCAGGACAATACTTGTAAAAAAAGATTTTCCTGGAAATTAGGAAAACTACCTTTTGGTTATGACCACAAATATATCTATTCTCACATAGGTTATAATTTAAAAATTACTGATATGCAGGCAGCGATAGGGACGGCTCAACTAAAAAAATTACCATTGTTTATCAAAGAAAGAAAGAGAAATTTTGCTCTTTTGTATAAGTTTTTCAGCGAATATGAACAGTATTTTATTTTTCCTCAAGCGGAAGATAATTCTCAACCTTGTTGGTTTGGATTTCCTATTTTAGTAAAAGCAACAGCTCCTTTTTCCAGAAATGATATTGTAAATTATTTAGAAAAAAATAAAATCGTTACCAGAATGCTTTTTGGGGGAAATTTAATAAAACAGCCGGCTTATGAAGATATGAAATATCGTGTTTGGGGGACTCTGAAAAATACTGACTTGATAATGAATAATCTTTTCTGGCTAGGTGTTTATCCCGGAATTACCAAAGAGAAATTGAATTATATGATTGTTACTCTTAATAGATTTTTTAAAAATTATGAGAAATAAAATTTTACTAAGTATTGCTATTCTAACTTGGAATAGGGCTCCCTATTTAAAAAACCTTCTAAATAATATTTTGCCTCAAGCAAGAGAATTAAAAGAAAAGGTTGAAATATGTATTTCTAATAATAACTCAACAGATAATACTCGTGAAGTTGTAATGAAGTTTAAAGAAAAATATCCAGATTTGATAAAGTATAATGAGAATAAAGAAAACTTAGGGGTTGATAGAAATATAATCAGGGCTCTAGAAATGTCTAACGGAGATTTTGTTTGGACCTTTGGAGATGATGATAATATTGTAGAGAATGGTTTAAGTGAAGTTATTAACTTTCTTGAAAGAATCACTGAAGAAAATACAGGGCTGATTGTTGTAAAAAGAGAATCATATTTGATTGATAATCAAACTGGGAAGAAAATAATCTATGCGAGTACTTTAGACAAGAACCAGCCGGAGACATTTAAAATAGATAAAAAGGATATTATTGGATTATCTTTTCCAGATATTGTGTTTATATCAGCATTGATTTTTAATAATAAGCTACTTAAAAAAATATTCAGAGAAGATAGAGCCATAATAGAAAAAGGAATTGGAACTGAGTATATACAAATACTGCTATACAGTTTAATGTTTTCAAAATATCCTTATATCAAGGGAATTGCATTTAATAAAATAATAGTTTCTCAAGAGTTAAGTTGTTATAAACCTTTTATTGAAGATGAATTTAAAGGTTATATAAGGTTTAAGAAATTGTGTCGCTTGCTGTTGTCTCATAAGTATATGAATGATTATTATGTGCTTTGGAGCCAGAGGCTATCGTTCATTAAAGGGATGATGATATGGAGAGCTTTTGAATCTTTTAATTACTTTTCTTATTCTGGCTGTCTGAGATTATTTTTTCGTTATGCAACATTTATAGATGCCCTGTCGTTTTCTTTGGTTTTTTCAATTCTTTTCCTAATCCCTTCAGTAGTTTTAAGGTTTATGTATAAAGTTTTATTAATGATTAGGCATGGTAAAAAGTGGGGAGCTCGGTGGCAGCTTATAACTTATATGAACACTCGGCTATTTAAGGGCACCGAGATGCGAGATAATGAGTACTGGCAAAATTATGAACCCCATTAGAGATTACAAAAACAAAAATAAACCCCGAGGAGAAAAGATCTCTAACGGGGCGAATAATAAAATTTTACTGAGTATTGCTATTCTAGCTTGGAATAGAGCTCCCTATTTAAAAAACCTTCTAAATAATATTTTGCCTCAAGCAAGAGAATTAAAAGAAAAGGTTGAAATATGTATTTCTAATAATAACTCAACAGATAATACTCGTGAAGTTGTAATGAAGTTTAAAGAAAAATATCCAGATTTGATAAAGTATAATGAGAATAAAGAAAACTTAGGTTTTGACAAAAACTTCCTTAAAGCAACAGAAATGTCTAATGGAGATTTTGTCTGGACCTTTGGACACGATGATAATATTGTAGAGAATGGTTTAAGTGAAGTTGTTAAGTTTCTTAAAAGAATTCCTGAAGATAACATAGGACTGATTGTTGTAAAAAGAGAATCATATTTGATTGATAAACAAACTGGGAAGAAAATAATCTATGAGAATACTTTAGACAAGAATCAGCCGGAGACATTTAAAATAGATAAAAAGGATATTATTGGATTATCTTTTCCAGATATTGTGTTTATATCAGCATTGATTTTTAATAATAAGCTACTTAAAAAAATATTCAGAGAAGATAGAGCCATAATAGAAAAAGGAATTGGAACTGAGTATATACAAATACTGCTATACAGTTTAATGTTTTCAAAATATCCTTATATCAAGGGAATTGCATTTAATAAAATAATAGTTTCTCAAGAGTTAACTCGTTGTAAATATTCTATTGAGGATAGATTTAAATTACATTATCTATCTCGAAAAAAAATAAACAGCTTACTATTATCTAGTGGATACGTTGACCTTAATATTGATAGAATGTTGACCAAATGGGACAGAAAGAAAAGGAGAGGATTTATTTTTGATATGGTATCAATGAGGGCATTTCAATCTTTTGATTATTCTTCTTATTCTGGTTGTCTAAAAAAGTTTTTTTCCCAAACAACACTTTGGGATGCTTTAATATTTTCTTTCTTTTTTTTAACTTTTTCTATAACCCCAGCCTTCTTTTTTAAAAATGCTTTAAAGATTTATTTTAAAATTAAGTACGGTAAAAATTGGAAAAGCCCCTGGCTTCTTTTCAAGGTTGTATCTTCCGAGACGGCTCAAGACGTAAGAAGGTCAGTCGGGCCAATAGAAAAAGATTAAGATAAATATTTTCTTATTTTATTAAAATCAGACAAATTTTAAAAAATAACAAATGAAAAAAAATAAAGGCGAAAAGGAACTTTTTGAAGAAATGTCTAAAGCAGAAGACACCTTTGATTTATTTAGTCTTTCTTATAATGGGATTCCTGTTTGGTTTTATGTTCGAGAAAGAGTAAGTTATATACTTGGGGGGCAGAAATTTCTCCTTGGGAAGACAGGTAAAATTAATGTATTAAATTTGATTAAACGTATTTTTGTTTTTTTATTTAATTTAGGGAAATTATTTGATAATGAGGTTATTATTATTGCTAATGAAAGACACCTTCAATGGGATGGAGAAAAACAGAGATATTATCATCCTTATGTAGAGTCAATACTTGCAATGCATCATTTCAAAAAAGTTTTAGTTCTTGAATTTCCTATTTTTATGACCCAAAAGTATAAAAAGGTTGAATACGACAGATACTTACTTCTGGACCTATTTCTTTCTATTAAACATGTTCTCTCTCCTTTATTTTGCCTTTTTTATAGAAAACGAGCTAAGCAGGAATATTATCATAAACTTTGTTCAGCTGATATCTGGTCTGGCAGAGAGATTAAGGAAATTTTGAAAATATGTTGCCAGGGAATATACAGTATATTATCTTATGGTATTTTTTTAAGGATTCTTAAATTTTTAAACCCCAAGGTTAAACTTATTTACAGTTGTATGGGTGGGTGTGATAAATTTTTAGAAGTAGTGGAAATTCAGCACGGTATGATCTATGATTGGCATTTTGAGTATATCTGTCCCCAAACTTCTTCAGTCCAGAATTATTTGAAAAGAAAAAAAACAATGGTTTTTTCAGAAAGAATAAAAGAATTATTTGTTGATAACGGCTATTTTCCAGAGAACGTTACAGTAATACCTAATCCCAAAATTCATTTTCATTTTTTAAGAAACTTCAAAAAAGATTTTCCTCTTAGGCAAAATCTTGCTCTCAATAGGATTTTAATAATAGGAACAGCAGATTATCCCCAGGAGCAAATAATGAAGAACTTGTTATTTGACATAGAGAGAAAAAAGAAAAAATTAGAAAATTGGGAAATTTCGCTCTTACTTCATCCTGCAGAAAAAAATATATATAAGGATTTAAATTTGACAAAAACTAAGATTATTGAAAATAAAGAAATTTCTGTTTTTAAATTGCTTTCTGATGCTCTTTGTGTAATAGCAATATGGTCTACTGTCCTTGGGGAAGCAAAATATTTTGGCTGTTTTAACCTTATACTTTCAAATAATGCGCCAAGTCATGAATATCTGATTGATTGGTTGTGTGGTGATTATCCTTACAAAGTTATAGTTTCTCCCGATAAAGCTGTTGATTGGTTCAAAGAAAACGAGGAAAAAATTATTAATCAAAGACAAGAAAAAAAGAAAATTATGGAAGATTCCTACAATTATTTTCTTAATTTTTCCAGTCCAAATTATGAGAAGAAAAATTAACGAGTTGATTTCTTTAAATGCGATTAGTTTTTTTAGATATCTGCCTTCTATTATTTTCAAGATAAAGAATTGGCCCTCTTTTATATTAAACTACGTTGGTTTAAACATCAGACCCCTTACATATGTGTTAAGAAACGGCACTAAAATTAAAACTAAAGATAGTATTAGTGCCACAACTATAGCCGTAGTTTTTATTAAAAAAGATTATGGGGACATTAATGATAATTCTCTGGTAATTGATATAGGAGCCAATATAGGTGTTTATTCTATTTTTGCCGTTCAATCAAAAAATACAATTGTTTACGCATATGAACCGATGTTTGACAATTTTAGCTTATTGAGAGAGAATATTAGGTTTAATAAATTAGGGAAGAATATCTTTCCTTTTAATTTAGCAGTAGGAGCTCGGAAAGAAAAAAGAAGATTATATTTAGGTGGTTCTCCTTTTCATTCATTTTATCCAATAAATAAATCGCCTTTTAATCCTTTGTATAGAGATTATCTTGAAGAGAAGAACCAAAAATACATTGAAGTAAATTGTATATCTCTTGAAGATGTTTTTGAGGAAAATAAGATAAACCAGTGTGATATCTTAAAACTGGATTGTGAAGGAGCAGAATTTGAGATTTTATATAATCTTCCCGATGAATATTTTAAAAAAATTAAAAAAATCCGCTTAGAATATCATAACCATTTAGTAGATAGAAAAAATAACAGTAGCTATTTAATAAAATTTTTAGAACAAAAAGGATTTAAAGTGAAAAGATTTTTAAAAGGGTCTGATTATCAAGGAGATTTATGGTTTGAAGCATAAAATATGTATGACAATTGGCTGGATTGAGATTAATAAAAAAAAATATGGAGGAATTGTTTATAATAATAAAGCTAGAGATATTTTATCCAAAGATTTTAGTTTGGAGCCGATAGATTTAGAGGCTAAGTATTTTAAAAAGGTAAGATATCTAAAAATCCCGGAATCTTTATTTTATCTTTTAAGATTAAAAGGAGGAAAGGATTTGTGGATAAGAGGTTTTTTTTCTACTGTTACCTTGTCTTTGAAAAAAACGAAAGGTAAAAATTTAGTTATGGTCCATCATCTTAGTTTTTCCGGCTTTCCTTTAATTTCAAGACCTTTTTTAAATTTGCTTAAGAGATTTTTTTTCTATCCTAACCTCCAAAAAGCAGATGCTGTTGTAACCGTTTCTGAATATTGGAAAAATTATCTTTTGAAAAGAGGGTATAAAAATGTTTATAAAATATATAACAGCTTTGATTTATCCGATTTCAATATTTTAGATAAAGAGGTTTTAGATTTTAAAGAGAAATATAACCTTCAAAATAAACCAATTATTTATTTAGGAAACTGCCAAAAAGCAAAGGGGGTAAAGGAAAGTTTTAAAGTGCTTAAAGATTTAGATGTTTATTTAGTTACTTCCGGAAGAAAACAAATTAAAATTCCAGCTTTAAATTTAAATTTGGGATATAAAGATTATTTAAAATTATTGAAAGCATCTTCAGTAGTAATAACTATGTCTAAATTTAAAGAGGGTTGGTGTAGAACAGCTCACGAGGCGATGTTATTAAAAACACCGGTAATAGGTTCTGGTTTAGGAGGAATGAGAGAATTATTAGAAGGCGGAAAACAGATAGTTTGTAAAGATTTTAGAAACCTGAAAGAAAAAGTAGAATATTTGTTAAGTTATCCCGAGATAAGAGAGAAAATGGGCGAAAATGGTTATAATTTTGCTAAAGAATTTACTTTGGAGAGGTTTGAAGAAGAGTGGTTGAATTTAATTCAAAAAATAATATGATTTTTTTAAAATCTAAAAAATTTTTAGTTAGCATAATTCTATTCATAATTACCATTACTGTTATTGCTTTTTTTGATAAGACCTTAGTAGTTGGAATTATATTTATTGGTTTTTTAACCCTAATTACCTTTTTAGTACTTTTCAAAATTGGAATGAAAAGCAAAGCATTGGTTTTACTTCTTTTAATCGGGCTTTTGATTCATTTTGGAGCAGTTTTATTTATTCATTATGCCCACTTTCAACCCTTTAGTGGCGGACTGGGGGATTATATGGAATATGATTATCAAGCCCAGGAAATAGCCCAGAGAGTTCACCAAGGAAATTTTTCTTTAGAAGGGCTAGATATAGGTCATTATTATCCGGTGATTATAGGGTATATTTATGCTTTTACTTTACCAGAGATGCTTATTGGTCAGTTATTCGCTGTTTGGTTAGCAGCTATTTCTGTTCTTTTGGTTTATTTGATAGTTCTTGAAATCGGCGGTTCAAAAAAACAGGCCTTTTTAATTGGTTTAATTGTTGCTATTTATCCTAGTTATCTTTTTTGGGGAAGTTTACTGCTTAAAGATACCTTAGTTGTTCCTTTGGTTTTAGGGGGGTTACTGTTAACTCTAAAACTAATTAAGAATTTTCTCTGGAGAAATTTTGTAATTTTTTATATTGTTTTAGGGGCTGTAATTCATTTCCGCTTTTATGTTGGCTATGCGGTTTTATTTACTTTTATTCCTTGTTGGCTGCTACTTTCTAAATTAAATTTAAAGAAAAAATTTATCTATGGAGTAATAATGATTTTTCTCTTGGGATTTTTACCCCAATTTTCAGGTTATGGCTATTATGGATTCAAGCCCGTCAAACAATTCCTGAATCCAAAAACCATTACCCATTATCGAGAGGTAGCTTACGTCCCCTTGTCTTCTTCAGTTACTGAAGAAATACCAACTTCAAAGCCATTTTTTCAAAAATTGATTAGAAAAGTGTTTCCTAATCTTGGAAAAACATCAGGCGAATTAGGAACCGGTTCAACAATAGAGTTAAAAACAGAAATTGATAATCCTTTTAATTTTTTAATAAATTACTCAAAATCTTTTATTTATATATTATTAGGGCCTCTACCTTGGCAGATACAACAGTATCGACACTTATTTATGTTATTTGAAACCATTCCCTGGTATTTTTTACTATTTTTTGTAATAAAAGGGGCTTTTATAACCTTAAAACGTAAGCGAGTTGCCTTACCCTTGTTAGTTTTCAGTATAATATCATTAGGAGCTCTTGCTCTTTATATGAATAATTTCGGACTTATCACCAGGATTCGGATGCCAGGTTTTATCGCTCTTTTGTGTTTAATTCCATTAGAATTAAAATACATTAAAATTCCGTTCATCAAGTAGTAATATAGAAGGCTGACGCCTTAATTCAAGAATATATATTTATACAATAGCGAATCAAGGTTCTTGAGCGAAGCGAAAGGTTCTTATATAATTGTGGCACTCGGTCGAAAAAGAAAAGTAAACTTTTCTTTTTCTCCCTCATTTACAATTATGAAAGTTGTTATTAAACCAAGAAAAGGATTAGCTAATTTAGATTTTAAGGAACTATGGTCATATAGGGAGCTTTTTTATTTTTTTGCCTGGCGAGATATTAAAATTCGCTACAAACAAACTTTTTTTGGAATTGCCTGGGCAGTGATGCAGCCCTTTATCGCTATGGTGGTATTTACTGTTGTTTTTGATAGATTAGCTGATATGCCTTCAGATAACATTCCTTATCCTATTTTTGTCTACGCCGGGCTTTTACTTTGGAATGTTTTTTCAACTTCTCTCAATGATTCTAGTCAAAGTTTTATACGCAACGTTAATATTATTACAAAAGTTTATGTGCCCAAAATAATTGTACCAGCCGCTTCTATTATTGTGAGTTTGGTTGATTTTTTATTCGCTGGTTTGATTTTTGGAGGAATTATGCTTTATTATGGTTTTATGCCCCATTTTCAAGGATTACTTTTTTTACCCTTGCTTTTGCTAATAACTATTTTTACCAGCTTGGGTTTAGGTTGGTTTTTTTCTGCTGTTAATGTTAAATATCGTGATATTCGTTATGCTTTGCCCTTTTTTATTCAATTACTAATATTTGTAACGCCGGTTATTTATCCAATAAGTATCGTTCCCCAAAAATATCAATGGCTTTTGGCTTTGAATCCAATGACTGGAGTAATAGAGACCTTTAAAGCAGGTTTTTTGGGCACTACCTTAATAAATTGGCCGACTTTGGGGATTTCAGCTGTTGTTAGTATTGTATTTTTGCTTTTTGGCTTAGTTTATTTTCTTAAAACTGAAAAAGCTTTCGCTGACGTCATTTAATAAACATGGACTATATTATTGATGTTGAAAATTTATCAAAAAAATATCGGATTTTTCGCCAAAAAGAGGGTTTAATTTATTCTGCTCCTAATAATTTTCGTGACGAATTAATTGATACTGTGAAAAAACCATTTCAACGGTTGTCCGGTCAAGAAACAAGCAAAGAAGATGTTTGGGCTTTGAAAAATATAAGTTTTAAAGTTGAACCCGGTGAGATTCTGGGAATCATCGGTCCCAATGGAGCAGGGAAAAGCACTCTTTTGAAAATTTTAACTCGAATTACCCCGCCAACTGAAGGGAAAGCGATTATCAACGGTCGGGTAAGTAGTTTGTTAGAAGTAGGAACTGGTTTTCATTACGAGTTAACCGGTAAGGAAAATATTTATTTAAATGGGGCGGTTTTAGGAATGAAAAAAAAAGAAATTGAGAAAAAATTTGATAAAATTGTAGAATTTGCCGGAGTCAGAAAATTTTTAAATACCCCTATTAAACGTTATTCCAGCGGAATGACTGTAAGATTAGCTTTTTCAGTAGCTGCTCATCTTGAGCCAGATATTTTATTAGTTGATGAAGTTTTATCAGTTGGCGATGCTGCCTTTCAAAAGAAATCTTTTAATAAAATGGAAAAAGTTACTAAACAGGGTGATAGAACTATTCTTTTTGTTAGTCATAATATGGAAGCAATCCAGGGTTTATGTAAAAGGACGATGTTACTGGATAAAGGAAAAATAATTAAAATCGGCCCAACTAAAGAAGTAGTTCGGAAATATTTAGATTCCGGCAAGATTTCTCCAGCTAAAAGAGTTTGGGTAGATGTTCATCAAGCGCCGGGAGATGATGTTATCCGCTTAAAGGCCGTAAGGGTTAAAGATAAGTCAGGCAAGATTTCCGAAAATATTGATATTAGAGAACCGGTTTTTATTGAAATGGAGTATTGGAATTTAAAACCAGGCCCTCAAAGAGTAGCCGGTCTTCATTTTTATAACGAAAAAGGAGTTTCTCTTTTTACGTCTTATGATTTGCATAATTTGGACTGGCGAAAAAAAATTCTAAAGACAGGTCTAGTCAAATCAATTTGCAAGGTTCCTGGTAATCTTTTTGCCGAAGGACGTATTTTTGTAAGCATTGCCGTAAATACCTACCTTTTTGTTTCGCTCGAGCATGTTAGCGTGCCCAATGCTGTTTCATTTAATATATTTGATTCTTTTAGCGGAGACAGCGTCCGGGGAGATTTTAAGGTTCCTTGGACTGGTCTTGTTCGCCCTATGCTTGAATGGGAAAATATTTTTAAAGAAAAAGAAATAAAATAAGAAAAAACTATGGAAAAATATTTAGTTACCGGTGGCGCAGGATTTATAGGAAGCCATTTAGTAGATAAATTAATAGAGCAAGGACATAGAGTGATTGTTATTGATAATTTATCTACCGGCAAAAAGGAAAATCTTAATCCTCGGGCAGATTTTTATAATTTAGATATCTGCGATTTTGATAAAATTAAATCTTTATTTAAAGACATAGATTTTGTTTTTCATTTAGCTGCTATTCCCAGAGTGCCAATTTCAGTTGAAGACCCGCTTGGAACTTCAAAAAATAATATCTTAGGAACTTTAAATGTTTTTAAAGCAGCAAGCGATGATGGGATAAAAAGAGTTTTTTTTACCTCTTCCTCTGCTGTTTATGGAGACCAAAAAGAGTCGCCTCTAAGAGAAAATATGATGCCAGACCCAATTAGTCCTTATGCTTTGCAAAAATTAGTTGGCGAACAATTTGCCAAATTATTTAGTCAACTTTACAAAATTCCAATAATTTCTTTAAGATATTTCAATGTCTATGGACCCCGAAATGACCCTGATAGCGAATATAGTTTAGTGATTGGGAAATTTTTAAAACAAAAAGCTGAAAATAAACCTTTAACAATTTTTGGCGATGGAAAACAGACCAGGGGATTTTGTTATGTGGATGATGTAGTTGAAGCTAACATTAAAGCAATGAAAGGCGAGAAATTAAAAGGAGGGGAAAAGATTAATATCAGCAGCGAAGAATCCTATTCTATAAATTATTTAGCAAGTTTGATTGGTGGCGAGGTTCAGTATTTAGCTCCAAGACCCGGCGATGTTTTGCACACCAAAGCCGATATTACTTTAGCAAAAGACCTTCTCGCTTGGCAACCAAAGATTTCTTTTATAGAGGGGGTTAAAAAAACCAGAGAATGGTTTGAAAATTGCACAAGATAGTTGAAGAGATTAATAACGAGTTAATTTGAAGACCCGGAGAAATTTTCAAAAAGAGAATAATTTATGAAATTAGCTTTGTTTTTTACTAAAGGAGTTTCTCTGAAGCTTTATGAAAAAATTGGGAGCTTAGATAGAGAAATTAAACTCTATCAAGAATTGGCAAAATATTTTGATAAAATATTCTTTTTAACCTATGAAGGAAAAGATGATTTAAAATACCAGAGTTTTCTTCCTGAAAATATAAAGATTTTACCGAACAAGCAAAAGATTCCATCATCAATATATAGTTTTTTACTCCCTTTTTTATATCAAAAAGAATTAAAGGGGGTAGATATTTTGAAAACTAACCAGATGGCTGGTTCTTGGGCAGCGATAATAGCAAAATTTCTTTTCCGGAAAAAATTAATTGTTCGCCAGGGATATCAATTATCAATTTTTGCTCAAAAAAAAGGTATCAAACTATTAATAATTCGATTTTTAGAAAAATTGGCTTATAGAAACGCCGATGTGATTATTGTTACTTCAAAGAGAGATAAGAAATATATAGAAGAAAAATATAATATTTTATCAGAAAAAATAAAATATATCCCAAATTATATAAATACAGAGCTGTTTAAACCCTTAAATATTCCCAAAGAAAATAGAATTTGTTTTGTTGGGAGGTTGGAAGAACAAAAAAATCTTTTTAATTTAATTAAGGCAATTTCAGACTTGGATATAAAATTAGTAATTTTTGGAAACGGTTCTCAAAAAAAAGATTTGGAAAATTTTAGCAAGAGATTAAAAGCAGATGTTGAATTTAAGGAAAATATTCCTAATAAAGATTTACCTAAAGAGTTCAATAAAAGTAAGTTATTTATTTTGCCCTCATTATATGAGGGCTGCCCAAAAGTTTTACTGGAGGCAATGGCTTGCGGATTGCCAGTGGTTGGAGCAAATGTTTATGGTATAAACGAAATAATAAAAGATAAAGAAAATGGCTGTCTATGCGGAACAGACGCTTTTCCAATAAGAAAGGCAGTAATAGAAGTTTTGAATAATAAAGGTCTTCAGAAGAAACTTTCTAAAAACGCCCGAAAAACAATTTTAGAAGATTTTAATTTAGAGAAGATAATGGAGAAAGAAATTGAAATTTATAAAACAATATGAAAGAATTTTCAGGAGATGAACATCTAACCAAAAGAGAGAGAATTAAATATTTGTTTTTTAATTTTATGAGAGGTCTTAGTGGCTATAATACTTTTTTGAAAACAAAATATTGGCGTCCTCAAAGAGTAAAAAAAATGAGGGATTCTCCCGGAAGAGAATATTCAAACGAATTTTTATATGAAAACCTGTCTGAATTACTGCCCACCAAAGAAATTAAAGTACTGGATATTGGTTGTGGCTCGGGATATGTTAGAAAGATTTTTTATAATTTAGGACAGAGTTTATTTTATACCGGAGTAGATATTAAAAAAAACAAAAGATTTGAAGAATTTAGTAAATATGCTTTGGATTCTAATTTTATTCAGTCAAAAATAGAAGAGTTTAACACAGAAAATAAATATAATCTTGTTTTTTCTATTTCAGCCTTAGAACATATAGAAAATGACATTTTAGCTGTTTCAAAAACTTCTCAATTTTTGGAAAAAGGAGGGATTCAGATACATATTGTTCCTACATTTTGGTCATTGTTTTTATATTTATGTCATGGTTATAGGCAATATACTCCAGCTCGTTTGAAAAGATTATTTAGAAAAGAGGAATTTGAAATATATAGATTAGGCGGCTTGTTTTCTTTCTTTTTACACTTATTTTTTATAACAATCCCTGAAGCTCTTTTAAGAAATACCAAACCACGTCAGTTAAGCATATATCCAAAACTTCTCAATATTGCCAACAGATTTGATTGTTTCTTTCCTATTTTTTCTTCAGTATATGTAGTAATAACTAAAAATGAAAATCAAAAGAAAAATTTACAGAATTATAATTAAGCTAATATTGAAATCACATACATTTTTTTATAGATTAAGTGGTATTTTTTCCATAAAAGCTGAAGGGGGACTGCATCCAAAACATCGGTTAATGAACTATCATAAATTTTTTCTGGATAATATTGAACCAAATAATACAATTTTGGATATCGGTTGCGGCAATGGTGCTTTAACTTATGATTTAGCCAAAAAAGTCAAAAAAGTTATTGGAATTGATTTGAATAAAGAAAATATATCTATGGCAAAAGAAAGATATTCTACTCCAAATATCAAATATATGGTTGGTGATGCCACAGAAAACCTTCCAGATAAGAAATTTGACACAATAATTTTATCAAATGTTTTAGAGCATATTGAGAATAGAATAGAATTTTTAAAGAAAATAAAAAACTCAGCTCCTAAAATTTTAATCAGAGTTCCAATGGTTAATAGAGACTGGATAACTTTATACAAAAAAGAACTGGGAGTTGGGTGGCGATCAGATAAGACGCATTATATTGAATATACTTTAGAAAGTTTTAAATATGAATTAAATCAAGCCGGTTTGAATCTAAGCAATTATTTAATTCAGTTTGGCGAAATATGGGCCGTAGTAAAATAAAAATTTTTGTCTTATGAAACTTTATAGAAACCGTAAAGAAAGAGCGGAATGGATGGTACAGCAATTTAATCCTGCTTTTGAAAAGGCCAATAGTGTTTTAGATGCCGGTTGTGATAGAAAACACCTAAAAAGATGTCTTTCAGATAGAATAAATTATGTTGGTATTGATATTTCTGGCACTCCAGATATTTATTTCGATTTAGATAAAAAAGAGAAATTGCCATTCGGGGATAATAGTTTTGATTTAGTAGTGTGTATAGACGTGTTAGAACATTTAGAAAATATTCACTTTATATTTGATGAGTTAGTTCGTGTTTCCAATAAATATGTTCTTTTAACTTTACCAAATCCTTTATCTGGTGTTTTCTCTTACTTTTTGGGAAAAAAGTATTCTGGAAATTTTGAGAAACAGAAAAAATTTGGGAAGTATATGAAATTTTATGGATTATCTCTGGAAAAACCCAAAGATAGACACCGATGGTTTTTTAGCACAGAGGAAGCAGTAGATTTTATAAAATATCGAATAAAAGACAAGAATTTTAAAATAGAGAAAATACTTTATACTATTGACTTTCAGAAAGGATTTAAAAAAACATTAAAAGTAATATTGTGCGGTTTTAACAGAGAGAGGTTACTAAACTTATTTAATGGAACAACCTGGTTTTTAATACGAGAAAAAAGATGTAAAAGTTTATGATAGTAAAAATATTAAAAAATGATCAACAAAGAAATTTCTAATTTAATATTAAGCATACTAAAAAGAAACGCTGTTGTAATAGATATTGGAGGAGGAAGATATCCATGGTTCAGAGCAAATTATATTTTGGACAAAAGAGCATTTAATGAAAAAATAGGAAACACGGCTTTCGCTGGGAATACAGGGGGAAAAGAGTATTTTTCTAAAAAGACATGGATTTCTTGGGATTTCTATAAACTTCCATGGCCTTTTGAGGATAATTTTTTTGATTTTTCTTTATGTATGAATACCTTGGAAGATCTGCGAGATCCGATTGTAATTTGTAAAGAAATCCAACGAATATCGAAATCAGGATACATTTCAACTCCAACTCGTGCAGCCGAAAATAAAGTAGGTATTAGTAAACATCCAAAATCAAATAAATTGTATGGTTATTTCCATCATAGATGGTTCGTTGAAATTATTGATTCAAAGCTTGTATTTAAGATGAAAAACCCCTTACTTTATCAGAACAGACAGTGGCTTATTAATAAAATAGGACAATCCACTTTGAATTATTTTTGGGAAGATAGTTTTGATTGCAAAGAACAATATTTAGCAGGGCATGATGGAACCTTAAGAGATGCCGAGATTTTTTATTATAAACATAAAAAATGGTTAGATCTTATTAAGACAGATCAATTTAACAGATCGTGTCAATACAACCATTGGCCTGAAAGTTGAGGACTGCGACCCAAGTTTTTAGATATGGATAATTATGTTGAAAATAGTGGAAGCAGGATAATTAAGAGTTTTGTTGATAGATTTTTTAAAAATCAAGAGAATTTTTGATTTAAATAATAACGGGGATAAAAATGAAAAGAATAAAGAAAATTTATTTAATATTATTAAAACACAAAAACCACCTAAAATTTCATTTATAAAAAGACCGTGGAGTTTAAACATTAAGGGACAAAAATTATAAAATAGATAGATTAATATTGCTTTTAAATGATTGATATAATAAATCCAAATTGCTTAGGAACGAAATTTGTTCTGATTATAATATTATTGGTAATCAACCTTTGTTTGAAATTAAAAAGCCTTAGAGCTCCGTTAGATTATGATACCTCTAATCACCTGTATTACGCTTTCCTAAAAAACCATAAAGTACCATTTATTAGTTCCTATGGATTTGGGGTTAAGTATTTCCTGTCTAGACTATACACAGTTGGGAAAGATTGGATAAAAAATAATCCCCATCGCTTTCGAATATTTAATATATTCTCATCATCTCTACTCATTATCTTTTGGGTATTATTGGATCCGTTTATCAGCAATGCTGAAATTCCTTTTTACTTTCTTGGAGTACTGCTTATAAACTCTCTGTGGATTAATTACATGACTTCAGCTTCAGAATTTCATAGTGTTGCTTTGATAATGGTAATGTTTTTACTTCCCGAAGTTGTATCTTTGCCAATGGCTTGGATTTTACAACTTGTTTTATTAGCTTTTTTAATTGGCGGATTCAAGATAATAAACATCACCTATTTGTTACCAGTGTTAGCTTTCTATAGTGAACAAATTCTGGATTATAAGTGGTGGTTCGGGTTTGGCTTGCTTTTCTTTGGACTTTATGTCTTTAGAGGATTTAAAAGTACTTTTTTATCAACAAAACAATATATAAGCACAAGGAGATGGTTAAATCTGAAAAGCGCAACATTCGTATTACGCAATCCCCATTTTTGCTTATTGTTGGTTCTATTGGGTATTGGAAACATTTTTTATGTATCTTGGCAATGGGCTCTACTTCAACTTGTAATATGGGGTATTTTATTAGTTCAACGTTACTACACTGGATATTTTTTCTATCCCTCTGTGGTTTTGGGATTATTTATTGCTTTTCAAACTCAATGGCTGGATTCAATACCGATTCATTTGAGTTTATTATTGGTTTTAGCAGTTTTTGTTGGACATACCTTTTGGGATATTTTAATCCGTTCACCACGCGAGATTATTATCCGTTTTCGCAAACTTTGTATAGAGAATTGGCGAACATATCTAGATAAAAGAGACCTGCAGGTTCAATGGTTGAAAAAACACTTGGAAAAGGGGAAATATGTTTATTTATGGGGTAGCGAAGTTTCTTTGTTATTGTTGGCAAAGCTGTTACATTCACCAAATACTTATTATTCTCATAACCATCTGATTTATTGGAGCAATATAGAAGATAAACAGAATTATGCAGTTAATTATCTTTTAAAAGAAAAACCAAAATATGTGATTGAGTATGCAATTATAGAAAACATAAAATTTCCTAAAGATAAGCTTAAAGGTATATATACTCAAATAGGGTCTGTGGAAAACATGAATGTCTATGAGCGAAAAAATTAATAAAATTAAGTCAGGGGAAAGGAAAATTATGAGTTAGATGATTCAGATTTTAAAAAGAGTGATGAAAAAAAATATTTATTTCAAGAATGCATATTTATACCTTAACAAATCAAGGTTCTTGAGGAGCGTAGTGGCGAAAGGTATATTATTTCTTAAAAAAGCATTATTTTTTATTAAAACGAAACAGTTGAAGAATAAAGTGCTGCGTCAAAAAATGGATAAAACTTTGAAAGAAGTATGTTTATCGATTCTGGATAAAGATTTTGAAAGAGCGATAGCTATTTTTTCTATTAAATGCTTATCACAAGATATTAGTCGTTCAGAACAACAGTTCCTTAATTTTTTCTTTAATCATCCTAAGACACTTCAGATTCTTCGTGGATCTAAGACAAGGTATTATGAATTTTTTTTGGGTATGGTGGATCCGGCAAAACGGACTAATCTTTCAAGACAGTTATATGATGATAAAGAGAATAATATCCAATATATTCGCGAAACAATAGCTCTTTCAAATATTAGTGAATTAGCAAAAAAAGGTCTTTTTCGAGATCGGCTATATGAATGGACATTAATTTTTAAAAGAAAAATACCTTATTTACCCAAAACACTACTACAAGAAAAGTTAGAGGAGCAGGGTGTAAATAATGATACAAAACTATTTAAGACTCTAATCAAATTATCACCTTTATATTTTTTTAGGACGATGGAATGTCCGGATTTATGGATGTTACAACTTGTGTTGGAAGTAATCCAATTTTTGGAGAAAAAAAACACTCCTCTGAAAATCCCTGAATATGGGTGTGGTAGTGCAGATCCCAGTATTTTGCTTTTAAAAAGAGGACATAAACCAACTATATGTGATATTGAGGGAGGAAATTTATCAGCTGCTCAAAAACGATTCGAATTGCGTTTGTTGGAAGTAAGAAGTATAGGTGCTAATCAAAAATGTCCGGTCCCCTTCATTAATGAAAAATTTGACCTTATAATTGCAACGGAGGTTTTGGAACATATTCGTAATCCATTAAAATTGTTAGAACTTATTTATGAATTACTAGATAAGGACGGGATAGTCATATTTGGAAGTTTTCCATTCAATAAAACAAATGCTCGGGGAGATCATTTGGAAGAAGCCGTCTCAAAAAGATCTCAGCTTCTTTCTTGGATTGATACCCATTTTACTCGTATTTTTGATAAAAGTGTCAGGAATGTATTTAAAAAATAATTTTATAATGAATAATACTTCTAAAAAATACATATTAATTACAGGTGGAGCAGGATTTATTGGCTCTTATATTTGTAAAGAATTATTAAAGCAAGGTAAATATGTCCCCCTTGTTGTTGATATCTTTGTTCAATATGTTGATCCGCTCAGTGATAATCATGCTAAAAGTAGGTGTGCGCGTTTTAGCGATATAAAAGATAAAATAGTAATCAAAAGGGCGAATTGTGCAAACTATGCAGTTATGTATGATATTATTGAGGAGTACAAACCGGAATATATAATACATTTAGCAGCTTTGCCGCTTGCTAAAATAAAAGATACTTCTGTTAAAGATTTTAAAGAAGGAACAATTGATGCAACTGCAAACATTCTAAATATAATATTTAACTTAAAGCAAAAGGAGTATAACTTCTTGAAGAAATTTGTATATACTTCTTCAAGTATGGTTTACGGTAACTTTTTAGAAGATCCTGTGAAAGAAACTCATCCAACAGAACCAATGAATGTTTATGGAACAATGAAATTAGCCGGTGAAATGGTCACAAAAGGTTTATGTAATACTTATGGCATTAAATATGTAATAGTTAGGCCATCTGCGGTTTATGGACCGACTGATGTAAATAGAAGAGTCAGCCAAATTTTTGTTGAAAATGCATTTCATGGAAAGAAATTGGTTGTGAAAGGAAGTGATGAAAAATTAGATTTCAGTTATATCAAAGATGTTGCAAAAGGTTTTGTGCAAGCTACGTTATCTGATTGTACAAACGATACATTCAATCTTACTGGAGGGGACCCAAGATCATTATTAGAGTTTGCCCAGAAGATTAAAGAACATTTTCCTAGTACTGAAATAGAAGTTTCAGAACGCGACAAAGAAATACCGAAAAGAGGTGGTCTGGATATAACTAAGGCAAAGAAAGCATTCAACTACTCTCCTAAATATAACATTGAAAAAGGTATCCAAGAGTATATAGGGTATTTACGTAGAAATAATCAATAAATAATTAAGATAATAAAAAATGAAAATACCATTATGCAAAATCTATACTGATAATAATGAGATAAGAGCTATAAAGGAAGTTCTCAAATCTGGGTGGCTAGCTCATGGTCCTAAAAACAAGGAATTTGAGAAAATGTTTGCAGAATATATAGGCGTAAAACATGCCATTACAATGAATTCTTGTACTTCAGCTCTCCAGCTGGCTATAGAAGCCCAAAACATTACTGGCGAAATAATTGTACCAAGCTTTACATTTGTTGCTTCAGTAAATGCAATTGTGGTAGCAGGAGCTAGGCCAGTTTTCGTAGATATAAAGAATGATACTTGTAATATCGATGCTTCTAAAATCGAAAAATCTATTTCTAATAATACTCAAGCCGTAATGGTCGTTCACTATGGTGGCCAAAGTTGCGATATGGACCCCGTTTTAAATATTGCCAGAAAACACAAACTTATCGTCATAGAGGATTCTGCCGAGACTATTGGTGGAGAATATAAAGGGAAAAAGACGGGTTCTTTTGCTACGGGCTGCTTTTCATTTTTTCCGACTAAAAATATTACCACCGGCGAAGGAGGAATACTGACTACAAATGATGATAAATTAGCGGAAAAGGTAAGCGCTCTAATGAGCCATGGCATCTTAAGTACTACCCTCAAACGAGAAAAACAAAAAAAAACGTGGCTTAGAGCTGCTACTTATGCTGGCTACAATTATCGAATGAGCGATATCTTAGCAGCTATAGGAGTTGAACAACTAAAGCGTATAGACCGATTGAACAATCGGCGACGAAAACACGCTGCCTATCTAACGAAAAAACTTGGAGAAATCCCCGAAATCCAAACTCCTGTTGAAAAAAAATTCAATAAACATGTTTACCAAATATATACAGTAAAAGTTGGAGAGAATATTAATAGGGACCAACTCGTAATACGTTTAAGAAAGGCAGGGATAGGTGCCTCGGTTCATTTTGACCCTCCCGTCCATCTCCAACCATTTTATAAAAAGGCGGGATATACTGGCGAAAAACTACCCATTACGGAAAAGATGGCGAAAACTATAATTAGTCTGCCAATGTATCCACAACTTAAAATAAGAGAATTGGATTATATTGCAGATCGAGTTCAAAGAATAATTAAAGAATTAAAAAAATAAATTATGAAAATTCTCTACATGGGAAATAAAAATCGAGGTCTTATCTGCTTAGAGGCACTCCTTAAGGAAGGTGAAGACATATGTGGGGTAGTAATTTCCCCGTTTCCCAAAATTAAAGCTGGAGGCAAAAAAACTAAACCCGAGTACGAGGCATTAAAGCAATTCGCTATCAAGAAAAAAATATCGGTCTTTCAACCCTTAAAAATTAATGCTCCCTTACTTGTTCGAAAAATAAAAAAAATGAGTCCGGATTTAATCGTTATGGCCGGATATAATCAAATTCTGAAGAAAGAAATTATTAAAATTCCCAAAAAGGGAGTTATTAATCTCCATGGAGGTAAACTTCCTCAATACCGAGGGTCATCTACCTTGAACTGGATGATTATTAACGGAGAAACTGAAGGCGGAGTAGCTATTATATCTATTGACAGAGGAGTTGATACTGGCGATATCATTGCAGAAGAAAACTTTGAGATTAAACCTGATGATACTATTCAAGATGTGGTTGATAAAACTGACAAGATTTTCCCGTCTCTGCTTATAAAAATTATAAGGGAGATTAAGAATGGAGTTGTGAAAAGAAAACCGCAATCCCTCGAAGAAGGCGTTTATTATCATACTCGCCATCCAAGAGATGGTAAAATCAATTGGGAACGGCTGTCGGCAAAAGAAATATATAATCTAATCAGAGCGCTTACCCATCCCTACCCAGGTGCTTTTACCTATTTTAATAATAAAAAACTGTTTATATGGAAGGCGTCGCTATTAAAAGAAAATATACGCGGTATTCCAGGACGCGTTTGTCTACGTCGCCCTCCGGGGGTAATTGTAATATCTGCTGATAAAGGTTTATTAATTACAAAGGTTCAAACCGAGAACAAAACCGAATGCGATGCAAATGATTTTTTCAAACGTCTTCCCGTTGATTTAATTTAAAAAGATATAATTATGGTTTATCTATCAATAGTTATCCCTTGTCGTAATGAAGAGACATCGTTACCCATTTTATGCAAGGAACTAGAAAAAGTTCTAATTAAAAACCTAAAAGGCAATTGGGAAATTATTCTTATTGATGATGCAAGTACTGATGATACTTATAAAATCATGAAACAATATGAAAAGAATAAATTATTTAGAATTATCCACTTTGATAAAAGAAAGGGTCAGACAGGTGCTTTTAGGGCTGCTTTTGATGTTGCCAAAGGAGAATATATTATAAGAATGGATGGAGATTTGCAGGATGATCCAAAAGATATACCAAAATTCCTTAAAAAACTCAAACAAGGGTTTGAGGTAGTTGTTGGTTTGAGAGAATGTCGTAAGCATTCAAGGATACTAAGGTTGGCTTCAGGGATTTTTGATTTGGCAGCTATTCTATTATTAAACTCGCCTCTTCATTCCAATTCAGGTAGTTTTGTGGCTTTTAAAGCAGAATTTGTTAAAGATATACCGTTCAGAAAAAATGGCCATAGATATTTGCCACTTATTGCAATGAGACGAGGAGCAAAAAATATCGGTGAGATTTTTGTAACTCACAACGAAAGGGTAGGAGGTAAATCTAAATATCCAAAATTCAAAAAAATAATCTTGGGTGTGCCAGAGGTATTATTTTTTTTGATAAGATATAAGTTAGGATCTTATGACATAAAGAATAAATAATAGGATTTAATAATGAAAATAGTATTTAATAATAATAGAAGTATGGATATAGGCTCTACACGTATCCATTCATATAACATTTTTCATTGGTTCTCCGAGCTGGGCTACAATGTCGCTTTGAACGACTGGAGTAATTATTTGAAATATGACGTTGTGATATTTGGGAAAAATGTAGGATTAGAACGAATTCGAGAAGCTAAAGCACAGAATCCAAAATTACTTTGTGGATCTACTAACCCTAGTGACTATTCTAGTGAAAAAAGAAAAATTCTTGTAGAAGCTAATTTTTTTATAGTTGGTTCCCTTTTAGAAAGAGATTATTATTTAGAATATAACAATAATTTGTTTGTTTTTCCTCTAATTGAACGAATTTTTAATAAAATCAAAAAACATGAAGATCATAAACCAATAATTATTGGCTACCATGGGAATTTAGTTCATTTAAATAACTTTTCTACTTCTTTGAAATCTGCTTTGGAGAATTTATATAGCGAAATGCCGATTAAATTAATTGCAATATATAATAAAAAGAAACTCGGTTCATGGAATAAAAGTAGACCCAATATTGAAATTGGAGAAGTTCAATGGGAACTTGAGACAATTCAAGAAAAACTATTGCAATGCGATATTGGAGTTGTTCCAGGTCTTGTTCCAATAGACAAATATTCAAAAAAATTCATATTCAATATACTAAAATTGACTCAGAGAGGAATAAGTTCCTATGGAAAAGATTATTTAATTAGATTTAAAAATACTACTAATGCAGGACGGGCATTTGTTTTTCATCAGTTGGGCATTCCAGTTGTTTCAGATTTTTTACCTACTAGTTTCCATATTTTGGCGGATCCTAAGTGTGGTTACCTCGCTCATTCAACGGAAGGGTGGTTGTTTGCCTTAAGGAATTTATGTAAATCCGTTGACCATCGCCAAAAAATAGCTCAGAATGCATTAGAAGAATTTAATCGCCTTTATGATCCTTTAGAGTGGAGCAAACGGTTATATCGGGATATCGAAAATCTGTGGCATCGGTTTCAGGTTTAGAAAAGGTTAAAATCAAAACAAATTATGGAAAATAACAAGTTTAAAATATCTGTGATAATGTCGGTTTTTAATGGGGAAAGATATCTTCAAGAATCGGTTGAAAGTATTTTGAATCAAACTTATAGGGATTTTGAGTTTATTATTATTGATGACGGCTCTGCTGATAGAACGCCGGAGATTTTAAAGGATTGGGCGAAAAAAGACCTTCGGATTAAGATAATTACTAATGAGAAAAATATTGGTTTGACCAAATCCCTTAATAAGGCCATAAAAATAGCTCAGGGCGAATATATTGCTCGCCAGGATGCCGATGATATTTCTTTGCCTCAAAGATTAGAAAAACAGATTGAGTTTTTAGAAAATCATCCAGAAATTAAAATTTTAGGAACTTTTGGTTATTCAATAACTCAAAAGCCAAAAATTTTAGGAAAAGAAATTGTACCTGTTTCTTCCCAAGCAATAAAAAAAACTCTTATCAAAAGAAATCCTTTCATTCATACTTCAGTAATGATAAAAAGAGAAATCATAGATAGGGTTGGAGGATATGATGAGAAGTTCAGGACTGTCCAGGACTATGAATTATGGTTCAGAATTTTAAGAATCGCCGAAGGAGAGAATTTACCTTTATTTTTAGTGAAAAAAAGGTATCGGCCAGAGATGATTTCCCTTAAGAAGAATAAAGACCAGTTAAGATATATGCTTTTTCTTCAAAAAGAAGCTATAAGAAGAGGGGATTATTCAAAGTTTTCTTATATTTATCTTTTGAGAACTTACCTTTCTTTAAAATGCCCTTTGTCTTTTAAAATATTTTTGAAAAAATATTTTTTAAAAAAGAGAAATGTTTTTAAAGATTATAATTAGCATATTGTAAAATAAAGGCCAGCTTAAAGGAAATGGAAAATTTTAAAATAAAAATTTGTTATGTGGCCAATACAGGTATGGCGGTAAGGTTTATATTGTTTAATATATTGAAATTTGTTAAAAACCAGGATTACGATATTTATGTTGTTTGCTCCTCTGGAAAATGGATAAAAGATATTGAGAAGGAAAAAATAAAAGTAAAAACTATAAGATTTAAAAGAAAAATTAGTCCAATTTCTGATTTAATT
>CAYUSS010000010.1:0-28024 GCA_964447515.1 uncultured Candidatus Saccharibacteria bacterium
TGGCGGAGGGTGTAGGATTCGAACCTACAAGGGATTTCTCCCACTGGTTTTCGAAACCAGCTCAATTCCATTCTGACAACCCTCCAAAACTTGTGCCCTCACTCCGAGTTTCACCCCTATGCCAAATATTCTGTGCCCCTAGGAAGACTTGAACTTCCATTTTAGTCTCCGGAGGACTAAGTTCTATCCATTAAACTATAGGGGCATAATTTTGGTGTGGGGGCGGGCGGAGATTTTGACCTCCGGAGGGTCACGCTCTGTCAAATTGAACTATGAGGGCTTATTTCCCCGCTATTAAATAAATATTTTGGCGATTGCCTCTTTTGTTCTTTACAATTCCAACTTCTCTAATTTTAAACCCTGCTTCTTTAATCAAATTTATCAATTCTTTTTTTGAAAACCAGTGATAATATCTTTCAGTTTTTTTGCCCCAGGGTTCAAAAATGTCCTTAAAATCTAATTTTGATTTTCCAATTAGTTTTAAAATAGTATACTTAAAGAGTAAGAAAATCTCTTTTCGCTGATGAAATTTCCAAACTGTTAAAATTAAGAACCCTTCTTGTTTTAAAACTCTTCTTGCTTCTTTTAAAAATTGAAGACGAAATTCTTCTGAAGGTATATGATGTAAAACAGCAATACTATAAACTTTATCAAAATAATCATTGGGAAAAGGTAAATTTAGAGCATTTGCCTTTTGAAATTTTGCTCTTGCCTGCCTAAATTTTCCTTCGGAAAATTTTGGCAGGCAAAGATACTTTTTCTTAGCTATCTCAATTAATTTCTCGGAAATATCGGCTCCAATATAATCTACATTTCTATTTTTAAATAATTCTACAAAACGGCCGGTTCCGCATCCTAAATCTAAAATCCTATCTCCTTCTATCAGATAATCGTCAAACAAAAATTTAATTTCTTCCCATATCTTTTCTCTAGTCCTTGAAAAATCCTCGGCAATTAGGTTATAATCCTCTTTGGTTTTTTGAAGTAAATATTCAGCGTATTTTTTTTCCATGAAGAAAAAATCAACTAAACTTGAGTCAGCAATTCAGGAATTAACAAAAAACAAAGTAAACCCCGTTAGAGGTTACAAAGACAAGAAAAAGGCACAAAGCTCTCATACCTCTAACGGAGTAAAAACTTTGGCTGATTTAGATTCGGCTAAAAGGAAAATTGCAAAGAAATTTAAAATTGAAACTCCTTCCAATGTTAAACTATTAAAAGCATATCATAAATTGGTTAAAAATAAAAGCATTAAGCCGAATAAAAACTTAGAAATTCTTTTAAGAAAAAGAAAAATTCGTTCTCTCTCTGGAATAGTTAATGTCTCGGTTTTAACCAAGCCCTATCCCTGCCCGGGAAAATGTATTTACTGCCCTTCTCAAAAAGGGATTCCTAAAAGTTATTTAAAAAAAGAACCAGCAGTTCAAAGAGCAGTTTTAACCAATTTTGACCCTTATTTACAGGTTCAAACCAGATTAAAGTCCTTGAAAAAGACCGGTCATCCCATTGACAAAATTGAATTAAGGATAATTGGCGGAACCTGGAGCTATTATCCAAAAAATTACCAAACCTGGTTTATTACCCGCTGCTTCGCAGCCTGCAATAGGAAACTAGGCAAAAATAGGTCAAAAATTAAATCTTTAGAAAAAGAACAAAAAACCAATGAAAAGGCCAAACAGCGAATTATTGGAATTACCATAGAAACTCGTCCCGATTTTATTAATAAAAAAGAATTAAAAAGAATGAGAAAATTAGGAATAACCAGAGTGGAACTCGGGGTCCAAAGTATTTATAATAATATCTTGAAATTAAACAAAAGAGGCCACCAAATAGGAGCAACAATAAAAGCAACAAAGCTTCTTAAAGACGCCGGTTTTAAGGTTTCTTATCAAATGATGCTAAATCTACCAGGGTCTAATTTCAAGAAAGACACTGAAATGTTTAAAGAACTTTTTTCAAATCCTGATTTTCAGCCTGATCTTTTAAAAATTTATCCCTTAGCTTTAGTCAAAGAAGCACCTTTATACAAATGGTACCAACAAGGAAAGTATAGACCCTATTCTAAGGAAAAATTAATTAAACTTTTAATTGAAATCAAAAAGCAAATACCTTACTATTGTAGAATTCAAAGAATAATTAGAGATATTCCCTCAGAAGACATTGTGGAAGGAGGAGTCAAAGTTTCCAATTTAAGAGAAGTTGTTCAAAAAGAAATGCAAAAACAAGGATTAAAATGCAAGTGTATCAGATGCAGAGAGGTTAAAGAAAATTACAACCCAAAAGAAAAACTTTACTTATTCAGAAAAGATTACAACGCCTCTGATGGCAAAGAAATCTTTTTAAGCTACGAGAGCAAAAATCAAGGACAGCTTTATAGTCTTTTAAGATTACGAATTCCCTCTCAAATTCTTAAAGAGGAAAAACATTTTCTTCCTGTTTTGCAAAATTCCGCCATTATCAGAGAAATACACACTTACGGCCAACTCCATCCATTAAATTACAGGGGGCGACCCTCTGTAACTTCGCCTCAACATAAAGGCCTTGGTAAAAAATTAATAAAAGAAGCAGAAAAAATAGCCAAAAAGGAGTTTGGCTTGCAACAAATAGCTATAATTTCCGGCATAGGAGCAAGAAATTATTTTAAAAAACTGGGGTACAGATTAAAAAATACCTATATGGCAAAGAGGGTTTAATTAATATTTAGATTAGCCTACGAGACCCGACCTCATTATGAGGTCGGGTCTCGTAATCTAAATAATCAATGTAATCAAATAACCGATTATGGAGAATAAAGCGATTGGGGGTAGGGCTGGTATTGGTTCTCGGGTTTTTTGACAAATAAAAAGCAGAAAACTGACACAAAGACCGAGAAGGGCAAAAAAGGCAACAATTATAGAATTTAAAATTCCAGAGGGAATTAGAGAAACAGAAAAAAGCAAAGGAAAAGCCACATCTCCTCCTCCTAAGATTAAAAACCGACCGCCCACCCGCTCTGCGGGTACTCGAACCTCTTTTAGGTTTGCTAAAAAGTCCGACATTTTCTGGGGTAAAACAAACCCTAAAATAACCTTTACTTCTATCATCTCTTTTGCCATTTTGACCATATGTTTTGTCTTGTAAACTGCAATATAATCGTAAACCGAAAAGACCATCAAAATAATAATCATAGCAGAGGGAGTAAAGCCTAAACCTAAAATACTTCCTATTCCAACTATCCCCAAAATCATCGCTAAGTTATGTAAAAAAATTAGAGGTTTTTTCAGCCAGCCGAGGGTTAAAATTAATATCAAAATTAGAGCAAAAAAATCTGGCAGCCAGAGCGAAAGAGAAATTAGCCCTCCCCAAGCTGTTATAAAAACAAAAATAAATTTGAATACGGTTTCTCTCCCTTTTCTAAATCTTCTGCCTAAAAAAGAAACAAGAAAAATAAATAAGGTAGCTAAAAGAAAGTAGAGAAAAAACCGCCAAAAAGAAATAGAGGGAATTGAAATTTCTTCAATTTTTAGAAGTTCTTTTGTTTTAAAAGCACTAAGAATTCCCAATCCTAAAACTATTGAAAAGAAAAAGGCTTCATAAAAGAAAATTTTCAAGAACTGAAAAATCCGAGCTTTTTTTATTTTTTCTTGATTTTTCATTTAGTAACTTTTTGATATAATCTTCTTTGAGCTTCAATTTTTTCGCGATTGGAAATTTTGCTCTTTTTGATGCCATTTTCCATGATTTGTATTGTTTCATCAAAAATTGAACGAGAAACTGGAAAAGGTGTAGAATCTTTTCCGCCATGAGCAAACGAATATCTGGCTGGGTCTTCATAAGAAGGCTTAGCTCCGTAAATTATTTCAGAAACTAAACTTAAAGCTCGAATTGTCTTTGGCCCAACTCCTTTTGTAGCTAATAACTCCTCAAAATTTTTTGGTTTTAAAAAATGGGTTTCTTCAATTATCTTTTTTAATCTTTTTAAATCAAATTTTTCCTGCACTACTGGATGCCAATGAAATTCAACGTCATTTAATTCCATTTCAGTAAAACCTGCTAATCTTTTCTGCCGTATCAGGGCATTTGGCTTTTCTGAAACCAATTTAATATCTTTTAAAAAGGTTTTTGGCTCCTTAGCTGCTAACCCGGTTGAAATTTCCCGATTTTTATCGCTTTCTTTGGCAGTTAAATTTAGGGGATTACCTCGGGAATCTGAAATAATTCCTGAATGCGGTTCTTCGATTAAATCTTTAACATTGGAAGATAACCAATGGTAACGCCGAGCGGTTTGGGCGCTTGTGTTTAATCCCTGTTGTACCACTACCCAATTTCCAGATTTTGTAAATAGAAAATTGTGATGGTAAATTTGATGGTTATCTTGAATCAACGACGAATCGATTTTCGCCGCCATCTTGCTGGTGTAAATAAGTTTATCAATTTTTTCCATTGGCAAATGTAAAAACTCTCCCCAATCCTGAATTTGTTGAGGGGTTTTTCGTGAGGTTTTCCCTTTTCCGCCACAAACAAAAAGACCAAGTTCTGATTCTAATCCCCGCAAACCCTCTTTGAGAGCTCCCATAGTAGTAGTGCCAAGACCTGACGAGTTCCAATCGAATCCGATCACACACCCCAAACTCTGAAACCAAACCGGATCAGACAATCTTCTCAAAATTTCCTCTGTACCAAACTCCTGAGCAATAGCCAACATTATGCCTCGGCTCAAAGCCTTCATTCTTCTAAAAAGCCAAGACGGACATTTCCCATAATCCAATGGAATTGTAGCGATACCTGTTCTCATATTACTTTATTTTATCAAAAAACTGGCTTTTCAGCCAGTTTTCCAAAACTAGGTAGAGGATGGACTCCTACCCTTTTTAGCTACTTTTTTACCCTTGAAACTCTGATTAATCCTGAACAAGGCACGATTTCAATTCCTCGTTTTTCTAATTCATCTAAAAATAGATTCACCCCCAAAGAATCAGAAGACATGTGTCCAGCAATAACCACATTTAAATTGGCTGCTTCCGCTTCTTTTTTATGCTCTTCAGAAATATGCATCCCAACTACAGTGCCAATCCCAGTATTAGCCATTTTTTCATAAAGTTTTGGAGAACCTTCTGTACCGCCGGTAATCTCGGTCAAAGCGATCTTACCGCAGCGGTTCTCTTTATCACCAACAAAAATTTTAGGACCTGCCCCAATCTTCATTGCCTCTTTATGTTCTGGAATCTCTTTTAACAAATCTATTAATTCTCCAATTCTTTCTGGTTTTTTCTCTTCTATCAAGTCCTTTAAAAATTTAGCGGCTAAATTATCGCAAGGAGTATGGGAATTCATTAAATTTATTTTTAAAAGTTTAGCAGCATCAACAGTTCTTTGATGGTTAACCGAATTAACCCCTCTGGCTACTTCATCAATTCTTTGTTTCATCAGGCCTTCGGCAATATTTATCGGAACTCCATAAAAATTTAAAACATCACACTGCAAATCCATCACATCTGCCAAATGAGCCAATCCTTTGCCAAGAGGATGATGAGCAATCACTAAATCTATATCTCCGACTTCTTTTGTCACTAAAAGTTCAGCCGGTCCGATATCAATTCCAGCCAAAACTTTTTTTATTTCCTTATCCTCGGCAATATAATAAATCCTTGAATCCAAATAGGGATTTTCTAAACCCTCTTTATCAAATTCTTCTTTTTCTTTCTTATCCATTTTTTCATATTTCTTTTTTTTATTCTCCAAAAACTTCTTAATTCCTTGTTCTCCTCGAAAATCAGCTTTTATCCCCATCTGAACAGCTAAATTGTAAATTTCTTTTATTGTCATAATTCTACGAATTACGAATATTTTTACTTTTTAATTTTTAATTCCTCAAAAATTCTTTGATACAGTTGGAAAATTAATTTTTCCTGCTCTTTTATATCCAAAACCTCCCTTCGAATTCGGGCTTTCTCTCTTCTTATAAATTTGCGAATAGATTTGGGCATCCGTTTTTTCCCCATAATATAAAAAATTATATCCAACTACAAAAGTTAAAAATAACAGACATAAAATAAAAAACAAACACATAATGGATAGTATTTACACTTTAATCTAAAATAAAATAAAAATCAAGTTTTTAGATTTTTTATTCTCCTTTTATTACCGCTAAGGGTATTAATTTCGCTACTTTTTTTGATAAACCAGCTTGATGGACAACTTCAACCACATCATCAACATTCTTGTAAGCAATTGGCGCCTCTTCAGCAATCCCTCTCATTGACCGACATTTTATAATTATTCCTTTTTGATTCAATCTTTTGACTACTTCTTCTCCTCTAACTGCTCTCATTGCCGCATGCCGAGACATTGCCCGTCCAGCACCATGCGCAACTGTATACCATGCCTCTTTTGATTTTTCAGTTCCCGCCAAAACATAAGATGGAGTGCCCATTGACCCTGGAAGTAGTGCCACCTGTCCTGCCTCCTTGTGTTTCGCTGGGATTTCCGGATGCCCGGGTGGAAAGGCCCTTGTCGCACCTTTGCGATGAACAATTAATTTCACTCTTTTGCCTCCAACTTCGTGCTCTTCAATTTTAGCAATATTATGAGCAACATCATAAAGTAATTTTAAATCTGCCTTCTCTCCTAAGACATTTTCCCAGGCCTTCCTGACATAATGAGCTATCATGTGTCTATTCGCCCAAGCATAATTACAAGCAGCTGACATTGCTTTAAAAAATCTTTGTCCTTCTGGCGAATTAAATGGAACGCAAGCTAACTCTCTATCTGGTAATTTTATCCCATATTTTGAAAAAGCAGGAATCACTATTTTCAAATAATCAGTGCAGTTCTGATGACCAAGTCCCCGCGATCCTGTATGAATAAATACTACAACCTGGTCTTTGAATAACCCAAAAACCTTTGCTTTTTTTTCATCAAAGATTTCTTCCACTTTTTCCAAGGATAAAAAATGATTCCCAGAGCCGAGTGTGCCAACTTGATCTCTCCCTCGCATTTTAGCCCGTTCTGAAACACAAGAAGCATCAGCTTGGGCCATTTTCCCTTGTTCTTCACAATTTTCAATGTCTTCATTTTCCCCATATCCCTGCTCTACTAATTTTGGCACTCCTCCTTCCAAAATTTTATTTATCTGTTCAATCGAAAGCTTAATTCCCCTCCCTCGTCCAAGACCCGAAGGTACCTCTCTTTTCATTTCCGTGGCTAATTTATCCAAATAGGGCTTAATTTCTTTTACGGTATATTCTGATTTCAATAAACGAACTCCGCAATTCTCATCAAAACCTATTCCGCCGGGTGAAATTACACCTTCAGGAAATTGAGTAGCAACTACTCCGCCAATTTCGAAGCCATATCCCTCGTGAGCGTCTGGCATAGCTAAAGCATATTTTACAATTCCTGGGAGGGTAGTTGTATTTACCAATTGATGAAGCGATTCATCTTTAAAACAATCTTCTAGCATTTTTTCCGAAGCATAAATTCTGGCCGGTACTCTCATATCTAACCTAAAAGATTTCGGGAGTTCCCATAGCCAGCTATTTATTTTTATAAAATCTTTTTTTGAAATCATATTAGTTTATTTTAACCTATTTTTCCGATTTTTCCAAAAAGAAAAGCTAGCTTTTTTGCTAGCTTTACCCCTGCACCAATAAAATTGATAGTGGGAATTTCTTAATCAAGATTCTGGGCAAGTTTTTAGATAAGCGATAACCTCGTCTAAATTAGCTATAGCTAATCCAACCGCTGAATCAGCAGCTCCGTAATAAACCAAAAGCTCATTTGTTTTTTCATCAACAACAGCACCGCAAGGAAAAACAATATCATCTACATTCCCCACTCTTTCATAACCTTCTTCAGGTCCAAAAACCCATTCTTTACTCCGATGGATTACTTCAAGAGTTTCTAAATCCAGTAAAGCTGAACCAACGCGATAAATAGTTCCGGAAGCGGTATTGCGAACTCCGTGATAGAGCACTAACCATCCTTCTGATGTCTCAATTGGCGGCGGACCTAATCCCACCCTATCAGCATCCCAACTTCTATGCCTGATAGGAAGTAGGATTCTATGGTCACCCCAATATTTCATATTCGGGTCAGGCGAAAAAGAAACCCAGATATCAGCTCTACCTTCAATAACAGGTCTGTTGATAAGGGCATAACGACCTTTGAAAGTTTTAGGAAACAGAGAAGCATCTTTGTTCAGGGGCATCAGTGGTCTCCCTAAATGCTCAAATTTAGAAAAATCTTTAGTTGCCATCAGAGAAATACTGGGTGGTTCTCCGGCAACACCAAGGACAAAAGAAATATAAGCAATCACATACTCTTTTCTCTCCTCTATCCAAACAATTCTCGGATCTTCTAAGCCAAAAACAGCTTCGCCAATATTACTATTCGGCTCTAATGTTGGTTTAGAATCTATTTTCCAATCTGTTTTCCCATCTTTGCTCGTAGCCCGAGTCAAATGGGAATGCCCTTCCCTATCTTCAACTCGCACCAAAAGCAATACTCCATCATTAAATTTTATTGCTCCGGGATTAAGCACTGCCCCTATTTTATAGGGCCAAATTTCTGGTGTTAAAATCGGGCTTCCTTCATAACGTCTGAAAAGCTCGTCACTTTTTTTCCTCTTCATCTTATACCCCCTTTCTGGTTTTTGTTTGTCAAAGGACAACTAATGCTTTTTACTATATTTCTATTTATTCATATTTTAAAACCTCTGTCAAATATCAAAAAGGACTGTTGCTTGCCAGATACTGTCTTTGAGTTGAGAAATTTCTAAATCGTGGTAGGTGACTCCTTTGATAATGACACCTCGGGTTTTGAGTTTTCTGCCGATTAAAGTTGCTTCAATGTTTTTATCATTAAAAATTTTAAATTGGATCTCTTGATAAACTTCTTGATTAACCTCACTCAAATACAAAACCTCACTTAAGAAATCAACCAAAAGAGAGGGTAAGTCGTGAGAAGAAACCTTAATTCCGCGTTTTATGACCTCCGAATCGGCAATACGTTCATACCTCGTTCCCTCAAACATCCCCTTCATAGCATTTTCAAAAAGTTCTTTTTTGTCTTTACCAAAAAACCTAATTTTTAAATCAGAAATGTGTTCTAAAATTTCGTATTTCATAATTACGAGTGAGGAAAAAATGAAAGTTTACTTTCATTTTAGCCAAACGAAGTAATTATATAAATCTTTGTTTCTATAATTTCTCAAATTCTTCTCTCGCAATTTTTCGGTCGTCCCAGGGAATTTTTTTACCTTTAGCAACGCACATCCAGGGCTCGCAACCCTTCCCAGTAATTATCACCACATCATTATTTTTAGCTATTTTCAATGCTTTTTTAATTGCCTCTCTGCGGTCTAAAATTTTTAAAACCGCTGATTTATACTGATTCGACTGATTTATGCTGATATTTTCAGCGCCAGAAGCTACTTGGTTTATAATTTCCACCGGTTCTTCATCATAGGGATCTTCGTTTGTTAAAATTACCTCATCACAATATTGGGCAGCAATTTTGCCAAGCTCCGGCCTTTTCCATTTGTCCCTGCCCCCGCCGGCACTTCCCAAAACACAAATTAAATTAGGTTTTAGGTTATAGGTTTTAGGTTTTAGGTGAATTGCAGTTTTATATACTTCCTCCAGAGCGGTGGGAGTATGGGCATAATCTACCACTGCCGTAAACGGCTCCCTAACAACAATTTCCATTCTGCCGGGAATTCCCTCAATTTTCTCTAAAGCAATTTTACAGGTTTCTAAATCAATCCCCTGCGACAACCCAACACAAATTGCCGCCAAGGCATTGTAAATGTTAAATTTACCCAATAACTTAAAATTAAATTCAGTGTCGTTTACTTTAAAACTTGAGCCGGTCGGAAATAATTTTATATCCTCTGCCGCCGCCATTTTCATTTTGGAATTTTTATTTCTTAGCGAAAAGCCGATTTTTTGGTCAGCCGGGAACTGTAAAAAATATTTAGCGTCTTCATCGTCCGAATTGACAATATGAATTTTTTTTGTATTTTTAAAAAGTCTCAATTTTGCTTTTCTATAATTTTCAAATCCTTTATGTGATTCAATATGTTCAGAACTCAAATTAGTAAACACAGCCACATCAAAATCAATAAATCTCTGGCGGTGCTGTTTTATGCCTTCAGAAGTCACTTCTAAAACTACATATTGACAGCCAGCCTTTACCGCTTGCCACAAAAACTTCTGTAGTTTAAAACGGCCTGGCATTGTCATTTTTAAATCGTTTTTCCACTCTTTATCTCCAATTTTAAATTTGATAGAAGAAATAGAGGCAGTTTTGAATCCTGCTTGTTCTAAAATTTTTGTTGTCAAATGAACTACTGTTGATTTTCCATTAGTCCCAGTCACTCCAATCACTTTTAATTTACGAGATGGAAAACTATAAAAAACTGCTCCCAAAAAAGCGAGCTTTAAGTGATACCAGTTGATAAAAAAATCAGGGATAATTTTTCTAATTAAATTTTTCATCCTCCTAAAAATTTTAGGGCTTCTTTTATTTTTTTCTCCTCTTCTTTGATTTCTTTTGAAACTTGGAATAAGGCCTCTTTGGCTTGTTGTTGGGAAAAACCGAGGTTAATTAGGGCTTGTTCCGCTTCGCTTATTTGTGGTTTTTCTTTTTTAGAAGGTGATAACTCTTTGAGCTTGCCAGAAAGCTCTAAAATAATTGCCCGGGCTTTTTTTCGACCAATGCCGGAAATTTCCTCAAATATTTTCTCATCTCCGGATTCAATTGATTTTTTTAATTTTTCTAAAGGCCCTAAAGAAGAAATCTCTAAAGCGGCTTTGGGTCCAACTCCGGGAACTTTATCTAAAATTTCAAAAAACTCTAACTCCTCTTTAGTCAAAAAACCGTATAAATCTAAAGCGGTTTCCCGAACATTAAGATAACAAAAACACTTAAAAGAACTGCTCATTTCTGGTAGTTTGGCAAAAGTTCTCTTGGATAAAAAAACCTTATAGCCAATATCATTAACATCAAGAATAATATATTTATCTGTTTTAAGTTGAATTTTACCAGCTAAAAAGGATATCATATTAATTAAATTGTATCCTAAATTTTCTTTTTTTTCAAATTCTAACGTTTAAATTGGGAAAAAATACCCCCACACCAATGAAATTGATAGTGGGGGTTATGTTGGTCCATTAATCGGCTAAGCTCTTTCTTAGCTGATACTCCTCTAACTTTTCTACAAACCTATTACCTTTCTGTCTCTTTTGCCATCGTTGAATAAGGAGATGGCCTCCATATTTTATCACGTCCCTATACCAACCGCGATGCCAAAGCCGGAATCCTCTAAAAACACAATCAATTGGAAAGACAATGGTCCTCAGGGCGATTCTAATACCGCTTAAAGCCTTATAGAATCTGCTCATAAGCCTCATTGGAATTTCCTGAAATTCTTGCAAGCTCATATTATCTGGCTGAAAACATACATGGTTTCCATCATACTTACTCCAGGACACCAATTCCAAGGGGAAAATTCTTCCTTCCCTCCCTAATCTCTGACGCAGGCCCGTACCGACTAAAGGAACTGGGTGTAATACTTGAACACTATCGGGAGAAGCCTTGCGGATAAACCTTCTAAACCGTTTAATTGTTTCTTGAACACCGATTAGGTTTTTCTTGCTTTTTGTTGGATAGCCAACCATAAACATCGCGTGTATCCAGAAGTAACGACTCAAAACCTTGGTCCACTCAAGCATATGAGAAGATGAATATCCTTTGCGCATAGCTTTGAGGTCTTCATCAATCGGAGACTCGTAACCAATAGCGGCAGTTCTCACTCCGGCTTTTTTCATAACTTCTAACAGTTCAATGTTTTTTGCAGCTTCTAGTCTTATTTGGACTGTAAAAACAAGTCGGTTTCCATATTTCTCAGAAATCATTCTAAAGAACTCATAGGTGCCTTTAAGGTCTTCTTCTAAACGGTCGTCAACAATAAAGAAATGGCGGGCTTTTCTGGTCTTTGCTAACCATTCAACTACTTTAAAAAAGTAGTTAGCTGTAGCCCATCGAGGTCTTCCTTTTACACTACAAAACTCACAATTCATACTGCATCCTCTAATCCGACCAATCGGATAAATCTTTACTTTGGCATAGCTTAAAAGGCCAAAATCTGGATAAGGTAAATTATTCAAATCCGGGATTTCAAGTCTCTCTGGAAGATTGGTTCTGACTTTTCCTTTTTCCCAAAAGGAAATTCCGGGAATATCTCTCAGAGATTCCTCTTTCTTTAGAGCATTAAGAATCTGCTGAATAACCATTTCCCCGTCGCCGTGGATAACCAGATCAATGTTATGTTTTAAAGTCTCTCCTGGACAGTAATGAGCATGCCATCCACCGGCAATGGTTACAACTTTCTTCTGATGATAGAATTCAGCTAACCCCCAAACCCGTTCCATTGTGCTGCTAAGGCCACAATAGAAACCAACAACAGAAGCAGGCTTTTCTTTTTGCAGGGTTAAGTGGTCTGGTAAACCCTGGCTATCACGAGGACCCCTATAATTATTCTCATCAATTATCTCTACTCTCCATCCCAAAAGTCTGTTTGCTGCTGTAGCAACCATAATAGGCCCCAAGGCAGTAGTTTTTTTGGCTTGTCGGGTAAAAATGTTCAATTCTGGAAAAGCCGGAATAATAAACCGGACTAAAGACCAACCATTTCTGCTCATTGCTTTACCCATTTCTATTTTCTCCTTCTATGTTCTTCAATGTTAAGGTGCTAATCAAGAACTATTTGTAATTTTAACTTAATTACTTTCAAAGCGCAATGGTAAATTAGAGAATAGTTCGCTTGACTGAATTAACTTTATTTAATACAATTAGCCAAAGAACATGCCGATAACAAAATCTGCCAAAAAAGCCCTTCGCCAAAATATTAAACGAAGAGCTAAAAATCTCATCTACAAAAAGAAAATAAAAGATCTCATAAAAAAGGTAAAGGGTTTGGTTTTAGAAAAGAAAATTGAAGAAGCAAAAAAACTTTTGCCTCAAATATATAAAGCGGTAGATAAAGCTGCCAAAGTTGGAGTGATTAAGAAAAACACGGCAGCAAGAAAAAAGTCAGGAATAACTAAATTGGTTAACAAAACGTCTAAGGCGACGGAGACCGGGTCTCCGCAGAGCTCTAGCCTACGAGACTCGAACCAGCATCAAGTTTAGAAGCGAAAGAATGGGTCAAGTTCAAGGAACGACGACGAAGGAGTGTTAGATAACACTTCGAGGAGGAGTGACGAAGAAATTGGCCCATTATTTCGTTTCCCTTTGGGCGGGCCAATTTGAGCCATCTTCTGCGTTACTCGTCGCTTATGTGTAGACAACACACTTCACTTCTCGCGTCTTGAATCTGACCAAAATTCGCTTCGCTAAATTGATTCTGGTTCGAGTCTCGTAGGATTTATCAAATCTCCGCAATTAACAAATCAAGCGCTATTTGAGGATCTATTCTCCCGGTCTTAATATTGAGGTCTACCTGAAAAATCTTTTGAAAGATTTTTTTTAATTCCTGGAGGTTAAACTTCTGAGATTGGAAATAACTCTTTTTAACTACAAAAGGATGAAGACCGCTCTTTCTTAAAATAGTATTATATGGCTCATGTCTCTCAATAAGTTCTTTAACTATTAAAAGGTTTCGGAACTGAAAATTTATCATTGAGAGAAGATATAAAGGTGAATCTCCTTTTTCTAAGTGTTCGTGTAATAATTTTAGGGCCAGTTTTTTATTCTTTTGAGCAATCGCATCAATAGTTTTAAAAATATTAGTTTCAATTTTTGACCTTACTAAAAGTTCAATATCTGGGATTTTTATTTCTTTCTTATTTCTAAAGCTAACTAATTTTTTTATTTCCTGACTCATTCGCCAAAGATCACTTCCAATATAGTCAATAAGCTTTTCTAAAGCTTTTTGTTCTATCTCTGTTTTGTATTTTCCAAATTCTTTTTTGACCCAATTTTTCAGTTTTTGACCTTTGAGCAGTTCAAACTTTTGGGTCTTTCCGAATTGTTTCAAAAATTTAAATAAGGGGTCTCTTTCCGTTGGTATATTCTCTTCATAAAACAAAAGAATATCCTGAGATTTTTGATAATCTTTTTTTCTTTTTAAAAATTTCGTTTTGAAATCAGGATTGAAAAAGGCATTTTTTAAAATAAGAAGTTTTTTCTCCTGAAACATCGAAACCGACCGAAGTTCTAAGTCAAAATCTTGAAAACTTTTTTCCTTGGAATCAAGTATCTTAAAACTCAATCCTTTCTTATGGATTTTTTTATAATGGGCTACAATTTCCTTTAATTTCTGCCTTGACCTATAAATATCAGAGCCATAAAGAAAAATAATCATAGTATTTGGCATTTGGGGCAAAAATGGGCGCTTCTGCCGCCAATTTTTGCTCGTTTTATTATAGTACCGCAACGAGAACATTTTTTGCCTTCTTTTCTGTATACCTTTATTATCTTATCAAAGCTTCCTCTTTTGCCTTTAATATCCCGGAAATCGGTAATACTTGAGCCTTTAAGCTCAATTGCCTTCTTCAAAATTTTTCTCATTGCCTGATAAATTTTTTTTAGTTCTGTTTCAGATAATTTTGGAATTTTTCTAAAGGGATGAATTTGGGCTTCAAATAAAATTTCATCGGAATAAATATTGCCAATGCCGGCAATCACTGTTTGGTACATCAAAATTTGTTTAATCTTGCCTTTTTTCTTCTTTAAAACTTCTTTAAATTTTTCAAAAGTAAAATCTTTGCTTAGGGGTTCAGGCCCTAAATTTTTTATTTCTTCTGAATTTTTTAGCTCCTCGGTTTTCCATAATTCAGCTTTAGCAAACTTCCTTAAATCAGAAAGAGCCAGCATTTGACCATTGTCTAAAGTAAATAATAGATGAATGTAAGTATTAACCTTTTCTTCTAAAAGGCCCGATGTCTTGGATTTCCATATTCCATCTTCCTTCTTCCATGTTCCATATAAAAGATGGCCGGTTAGTTTTTGATGAATTAAAAGAGAATAACTTTGAGAAAGTTCAAAAATAATATTTTTTCCTCTCCGCCAAATTTTTTGAATTTTTTTCCCTCTAAGTTCTTTTTTAAATTTCTTAAAATTTTTTGCTTGTCCGCCGAAGCCTTGCTGTGTCCTTCCGTATCCTTTGGCGAAGGAGAGGCGAAGGCGGAGCATCTTCTCAAAATCTGTCCAGACATCAATAAAAGTCCTTGAAAGAACCTTTTTGTTTAAGTCGCGTACAGTTGTTTCTACTTCTGGTAACTCCGGCATATTTTTTTCACTTCGTAAAAAAAACGCTGAATTTACGCTGATTTTACGCAGATTTTACGCTGAATTTTCAGCGTTATCTCAGCGTTGCTATCAGCGTTTTATCAGCGGTTACTTGAGGGCTGTTTTAATTTTCTCGACTATCTCTCCCGGAGTAAAATGGGCTTTGACTAAATAATCATTTGCTCCCATTTTTAGGGCTTTTTCTATATCATCTTTCTGACCAAGGTTTGAGAGAACAATTACTGGGATTTCAGATAAGATAGGATTTATTTTCATCTTAGCTAAAACTTCAAATCCATCTATACCGGGTAAGATAAGGTCAAGTAGAACTAAATCCGGTTTTTCTTTTCCAATGCTTTTCACCCCTGCCTCTCCATCTGCTGCTTCAGAAATGTTATAACTTTCTCTTAGGAGTTTTTGGCCAATTAGCTCCCGGAGAAATTTATCATCTTCAATTATTAAAATTTTCTTCGCCATAGATTATTTACCGATTTGTTTATTCACTTTATCAATCACTTCCTGAGGATCAAAATCGGTCTTAACTAAACAATCCTTTGCTCCTAACTCTCGAGCTCGCGAAATTTCAACTGATTGACCTGAATTGGAGATAATAATCACTGGAATACTTTTTAATTTTTCATCCTTTGCCATCTTCTCCATTACTTCAAGCCCTCCCATTTTAGGCATAAGAATATCAAGCAAAATAAGGTCAGGGGCTGTCTCCCTCATTTTGGTAAGTCCTTGTTCCCCATCCATTGCCATTGAAACTTCATACCCCTCTTTAATTAATTTTTTTTGAAGAAGATTAATTAAAAGTTCTTCGTCTTCAATTACTAAAATTTTCTTGGCCATAACTCTTGTAACTTGTAACCTATAACTTATAACTCAAGAGGGCTACAGGTTATAAGATTCGTTTATTTTACCCTATCTTAAAAATAAATACAACATTTAGTGTTTGCCGACCTTGTTTTTTACCCCGTTAGAGGGTTACTTGCTCTGTGGTTTCTCCTCGCCCTTGTAACCTCTAACGGGGTTTATTGGAATAGTGAAATAAAATGTCGTACCCTTTCCTTCTTTAGATTCAAACCAAATTTTACCTTTGTGAGCTTCAATAATATTTTTAGCTATAAAAAGACCCAGTCCTGTTCCTTCTGTCTCCATTCTTATTGCATTAGCTCCTCTGAAGAATTTAGTAAATACCCTTTTCTGCTGATTTTCGGGAATTCCCGCTCCGGTATCTTTAATGGAAAACTCTATTCCTTTTTTAGTTTGTTTTAAAGAAATCAATACTTTGCCGCCAGAAGGAGTATATCTTACGGCATTATTAAGAAGATTGGTAATTGCTATATTCATCTTCTCAACATCCAACATAACTTTTGGCAATTTCTTCTCGGGTTTCCTAAACCCAAGTATAAGATTTCTTTCTTTAGCTTTTCCTTTATGAGAATCTACTATTGAGTTAATTAGATCTTCAACATCAGTTAAAGTTAGCCCATAAAGGTACCTCCCTTCCTCAATTCTGGTTACATTCAAAAGGTCATTAATTAAAACAATCATTTTCTCATTTGATTTATAAGTACCGTCAAGAAATTCTTTCTGTTCTTTAGTCATCTTCCCTAAATCCCCTTCTAAAAACATTTTTAAGGTCCATTTAATTGCAGATAAGGGAGTTCTCAGTTGATGAGCAGCTAAGGAAACAAACTCAGTTTTCATTCTCTCAACCAATTTTTCTCGGGTAATGTTATGCAAAATTACTAAGGTCCCCAACTTCTTTTTCCCCCTCATTATTGGGACTATGCTTGCTTCCAAAATTAAATCCCGGGTAATTTCAAGCTCTTTTCTAAAAACTTCTTTAATTCCTTTTCCATCAAAGAGCTCTACCAGGGGTTTCAAAACATTATTTTTTTGAAGCTCTGAAACAGATTTACCTTCTATGTCTTTAGCTTTTATCCCAAAAAATTCCTCTAATCTAGGATTCGCCAATAAAAGTTTCTCTCCTTTGTCAAATACCAATAACCCATCACTAAAATTGGTAATAATCGCCAAGGTTTTGTCTCTTTCCTTTTCTGCCTTAACCCCCTCCTCTTTCACGTCCTCTAAGATATTCATTAAGGCCTTTCTAGAACCCAGTAATTCCTCTGTTCTTTTCCCCGCTTCTTTGGTACGTATTTCTACCCTCTGTTCCAAGTTTTCCTGAAGTTCTTTAAACTTGGTGATATCATATATCCCAATAAAATAACCAATTATATTGCCTTTTCTATCTTTTCTTGGAGCAATATAAATACTTATTGGAATTCTCTGGTTTTTTGCCAACAATGTCATTTCTTTCCCTGATATAAATTCTCCATTCAGCGTCCTCTGTTGAAATTTTGACAATTTCTCTTTTTCCTCAAAACATTCCCCTACTGGTTTTCCTAATACCTTGGTCTTTCCAAGTCTTATCAACTTCTCAAAGGCTTTATTTACACCAAGAACAAACCCCGTCTGGTTTACATCAATCACCGGTAATGGAAGAAAGTTTGAAAACTCTTCTAAATAACGCCGAAGGGTTTCTAAATCCTCTCGGAGATAGCCCAGTTCTCCAATATCTTTTTTAGGTTTTTTAGACTTTGATAATCTTTGAGGCATTTTAGAACTATTTCCATTTAAATAAATATTCATGATAAGGGCTTCCTTTAAACATGCACTTGGTTTCTTCAATAGTTATTTTTTTGCTTTTTATTCTTTAAAAATTATTTATTTTATTTCGACCTCCAATTTTATTTCCAGTTTTAAGGAGAACAAAAATCTTCTCTTTAAGCAAGGACAGAGCTATCTCAAAATAGCTCTGATTTTGGCAATTATCTCATCCGGAGTAAAGTGGGCTTTAATCAAATAATCATTTGCTCCCATTTTTAATCCTTTTTCTATGTCCTCTTTCTGGCCAAGATTTGAGAAAATAATAACTGGAATTTTAGATAAAATAGGATTTGTTTTCATCTTAGCTAAAACCTCAAATCCGTCTATTCCCGGTAAAATAAGGTCAAGCAAAACTAAATCCGGCTTCTCTTTTTCAACGCTTTTTATCCCTTGTTCTCCATCTATTGCCTCAGAAATCTCGTACCCTTCATGGGTAAGCTTTAAACAAATTAGTTTTCGGAGGAATTTATCATCTTCAATTATTAAAATTTTCTTAGCCATAAAATTAAGGAACAACGAGCAATATATTAATGTCTGTTGGTATTTGATACCAACAGACCATAAGTAAGAAATTTTATTGTTTATTGCTCATTGTTCGCTATTCAATTATTTTATTTTACCTTGTTAAAAAAACAAACGCAAATTTAATAAAACTCTTCGCCTATAAATTCGCTAAACTTTTCTTTTATTGGAATAGTGAAATAAAATGTCGCACCTTTTCCTTCTTTAGATTCAAACCAAATTTTACCTTTGTGAGCTTCAATAATATTTTTAGCTATAAAAAGACCCAGTCCTGTTCCTTCTGTTTCCATTTTTATGGCATCACTTCCTCTATAAAAAGTAGTAAATATTTTTTTTTGCTGATTTTGAGGAATTCCTATTCCGTTATCTTGAACTTGAATTCTTATTTCTTTTTTGTTTCCCTGGACGGAAACTGAAATTCTGCCTCCGGGAAAAGTATATCTTAGGGCGTTATCAATAATATTGGTGACAGCTATTTTCATTTTCTCAACATCTAACATAACTTTAGGTATTTCCCCTTCTGGTTTTATAAATCTAAATTTAAGCCTTCTCTTTTTTATTTCATCTTGATAACTATCTATTACCGATTGAATCACTTGCTCAATACTTGAAAGAGTTATATTGGTAAGATATCTTCCTTCTTCAATTTTCGCTGCGTTTAAAAGGTCATCAATTAAGCTAATCATTTTTTCATTAGTTTGATAGGTTTTTTCAATCATCTCTTTTTGTTTTTCGGTCAATTTTCCTAAATCTCCGTCCAATAATGTTCGCATACTCCATTTCACTGCTGAGCTGGGAGTTCTTAATTGATGAGCAGCTAAAGTAACAAACCTGGTTTTCATTTCCTCAGCCAACTTTTCTTGGGTAATATCGTCTAAAATAATCAAAGAGCCAATTTTTTCCTCAGGAATTCTCATTGGAATAGCAGACACTTCTAAAATGAGATTTTCTTTAATTGGAAGTTCTTTTTCGTAAACCTCTCTTATTTCTCCGCCCAAAAGAGAAACTAAAGGTCTGATAAAAGGAAAAGAGCTCAATTCTAAAATTGATTTTCCTAATATCTGCTTGCCTTTAACTTCAAGGAATTTTTCCGCTTGGGGATTGATTAAAAAAAGTTTATTTTTTTTATCAAAAACCAAAACCCCATCCCTTAAATAAGCAATAATTGCTAAAATCCTTCTTAACTCTTTATCTTTTTTCTGAATATCTTCCCAATTAAGTTTTTCCTTTTGTTTTTTTCTCCAGAACATTGTTTGCCCGACAGGACTCGAACTACCATCAAGTTTAGAAGCGAAAGAATGGGTCAAGTTCAAGGAACGACGACGAAGGAGTGTTAGATAACACTTCGAGGAGGAGTAACGAAGAAATTGGCCTATTATTTCGCTTCCCTTCGGGCGGGCGAATTTTATCCAGCTTCTGCGTTGCTCGTCGCTTATGTGTAAATAACACACTTCTCTCCTCGCGCCTTGAATCTGAATAAAATTCGCTCCGCTAAATTGATGTTAGTTCGAGTCCTGTCGGGCTACCATAAACTTAAATTATTTTTAATTATTTCGTCTTTTATTTTTTCTGTTTTGTCGTTTCCCGAATTAGGCAATCTCTTAATTAAACTATAAAATCCCCAATTCTTTAAAATCTGAACTACTTTTTCTTTATTATATTCTCCCCAAGAACACTTTTTTAAATCAAATCCAATTGGCACACTGCATTTTATCTTGACTAACATTCTTGAGACAAAGGCCTGTTTTTTGCCGTCTGATAATTTCTTTTTTAAAGAATCCTTTATTTCTTTAATCTTTTCACTGTTTTTCTCTAGTTCTTTGTAAAGATTTCCTAAAGACCCAAATTCTTTAATCAAGGCAATGGCAGTTTTTTCTCCAACTCCGGTAACCCCGGGAATATTATCTGAGGGGTCTCCTCTCAGGGCTTTAAAATCAAGCAGCTGCTCTGGAAATAATCCCTGATATTTTTCTTTTATTTCTTCCTCATCATAAAGAACAGCATCTTTAACGCCTCTTTTCAAAATATAGGCCTTTGTATTTTTATTAACTAATTGAAGAGCGTCTAAATCCCCGGTTAAAATAATTGTCTCAATTTCGGGCCCGCCTAAGTTTTCTTTCTTAAAATTTGGGCGGGTGGGAGCGGTTTTAGAAATAGTTCCAATAATGTCATCTGCCTCAAAACCTTGTTTTTCAAAAATTGGAACATCAAAGCTTTTTAAAATTTCTTTTATCTTTGGAATCTGTTGGCAAAGTTCCTCTGGCATTTTTGGCCTTTTAGCTTTATAAGCTTTATATTTTTTATGACGAAAAGTAGGAGCAGGAAAGTCAAAAGCAGCAACAACAAAATCCGGCTGAAATTCTTTTAGGGTTTTGAAAAAAACTAACAAAAAACCGTAGACCGCATTTACTAACTCTCCATTTTTGGTGGTCAAAGGAGGCAAAGCATGATAGGCCCGATGAATCAAGGCATTACTATCAATGATAATCAACCGCTTTTTATCAGTTTCCATTTCCATTTTTTAATTTTAACATAAATAAAAAAAGTTTTCACTAAACAAACTCATTTTAAGCTGCGGAGGACGAGCCTCCGCAGTTCTACTTAATAATGATTTTTCGGGTTTTTTCGTTTACAAATTCAAACTTTATCCAGATAGCACTTTTAGGGATTATTTTCCGGACCTGGTCGGCCCATTCAATAGCGACAATGTTTTGAGGATTGAAAATAATCTTTTTAAAACCCAAATTTAATAACTCCCTTGGTTTTTCAATTCTATAAGAATCAATGTGAATGAGATATTGGGTATTAGATGTTAGATGTTGGATTTTAAATTTCTTCATTATAACAAATGTGGGGCTGAGAACTCTCTCTTTAGTTCCTAATCCTCTTGCAAATCCTTGTAAGAAAGTGGTTTTTCCGCTGCCAAGTTCCCCTTCCAAACCAATAACAAAAGCCCTGTTTTTAGACCAGCCCACAGTAGATACAACGTTTCTGGCGGGTTTCTTTTTTAAAATTTCTTTAGCAAACTTTTCACCTAATTTTTTTGTTTGGGCAGAATTACTTGTAATATACTCGTTTTTCATTTGACTAGTTTTAAAATTTAAGATAAATTAAATTAAGTACCTAAATATCCTCTATTACATTTTACAACATTATGCCCCGTAGAGAAATTTTGAAAGGCCCCTACGGGGCGAATAAAGAAATTTTTAATTCGAAATTCTTCTACGGGGTATGCCAGAAATAAAAAAAATTAGAGGGGAAATAGCAATTGCTCCTATTATAGTCAAAGACGTCAAGGGGCAAGTAAAAAATATAGCTGATTTCAAGGAACTCATTAAAAAGAGTTTAAGGAAAAGGATAACTGAATTGGTCCAAATTATTTTGGTCGGAGCCTTTTATCTTGACGCCTCTGATATCCATATTGAACCAGAAGAAAAGCAGGCAAAATTCCGACTTAGGATTGACGGTGTTTTGCATGATGTTTTCTACTTTGAGCCAATTCTATATGAAAAATTTCTCTCTCGAATCAAGTTGCTTTCTAAATTGAAACTAAATATAACCACTCGACCTCAAGACGGTCGTTTTTCTATTTTAATAGAGGAATCCTCAATCGAAGTTAGAACCTCATCTGTCCCTGCCGAATATGGAGAATCGCTTGTCCTTAGAATCTTAAATCCCAAATGGGTAGTGACTATGGAGGCTCTTGGGTTAAGAAAGGATATACTTAAAATATTTAAAGAAGAGGTTGAAAAGCCAAATGGAATGATTATCTGCACCGGACCTACTGGCTCGGGGAAAACAACAACTTTATACGCTTTTTTGCAGAAAATAATCAGTCCTGAAATTAAAATTATTACCATTGAAGACCCGATTGAGTATCATTTAAAAGGGGTCTCCCAAACTCAAGTTGATGAAGCTCGGGGCTATGACTTTGCCAACGGTCTTCGGGCTATTGTAAGACAAGACCCTGATGTAATTTTAGTAGGAGAAATCCGGGATTTAGAAACTGCTCAAATTGCCATCCAAGCTGCTTTAACCGGACATTTAGTTCTAAGCACTATTCATACTAATGATACTGCCGGCACTATTGCCCGGCTCCAGGCCTTGGGGGAAAAAGCTACTAATATCGCTCCGGCTCTAAACATAGCAATAGCTCAAAGATTAGTAAGGAAGGTCTGTCCTAAATGTCTGAAATCTAAAACAATATCGTCAGAGGATTTAAAAAAAATAGAGAAAAATTTGAAAAATCTTCCCAGCAATATCAAAATACCAAAACTAAGCCCGGAAACGAAAATACCATATGCCCGGGGCTGCCGGGATTGTAACGGCACTGGGTATAAAGGAAGAATTGGTATTTTTGAGGGCTTTATAGTTGATGACGAAATGGAAAGATTTATATTAACCTCACCCTCTATTGTTGATATGAGAGAAAAGGCAATTAAAAAAGGAATGGTTTTAATGCGCCAGGACGGATTTCTAAAAGTCCTAAACGGAGTTACTACCGTTGAAGAAGTGGAAAGAGTAACCGCAGAATAAAAAAACTATTTCTGGGGCTGGAGACCAACTTAGTTTTACAACAAAAGTTTCAGAATTTTCTGAGGTATAGTTTCGCTCTCGCCAAACTACCCATCTACAAAAATTCCAGGTCCCCAGCCCCAGAAATAGTTTTTTTACCCCGTTAAATAGGCTTCTGGGCTAAAATCCAAAGGATTTTATTTAACAGGGTGAACCCTGTTAAATCCCGTGAAGTGAAGATTTCGCTAAAGGCGAAACTATTAATTGTAATAATTGTAATACTTTATGGAAAATTTGTCAAGTCCCCACCGACCCTTCGTTCCAAAATTAACCGAAGAAGATAAAACTCTTGATTTAACCTTAAGGCCAAAAACTTGGGAAGATTATGTTGGCCAGGAAAAAGTAAAAAAGAATATTCAAATAATTATTGAGGCAGCAAAAAAAAGAGAAGAACCAATTGAACACCTGCTTTTTTATGGCGGAACCGGTTTAGGCAAAACAAGTATTTCCTATATCATAGCTAAAGAACTCGGGGCAAACATCCGGATTATTTCCGGACCTTCTATTGAGAAAATCGGAGATTTAGCGGCAATTTTAACTAATCTCAATGAGGGCGATATTTTATTTTGCGATGAGATACATAGAATGAACAAGTTGGTGGAAGAATTTACTTATCCTGCTTTGGAAGATTTCAAATTAAATCTCATTTTAGGAAAAGGACCAATGGCCAGAACTATGGAATTAAAACTGCCCCGATTTACTCTAATCGGAGCCACCACCCGTTTGGCTTTATTATCTTCTCCTTTAAGAAATCGTTTTGGGGCGATTTTTCAACTTAATTTTTACAAAAAAGAAGATATCGAAAAAATTATTCAGAGGTCAAGTAAACTTTTGGGAATAGAAATAGAGCCGGGAGCTGTTGAAACCATTGCCCGATGTTCCCGTTTTACCCCCAGAGTTGCTAACCGGCTTCTCAAGAGAGTAAGAGATTTTGCTCAGGTTGAAGGAAAAGGAGTAATTACAAAAAAAATTAGTGAACAGGCCTTAGGTTTTTTAGAAATTGATAAACTTGGTCTTGAATCAGGAGATAGAAGAATTCTAAAAGCAATCATTGAAAAATTTGAGGGAGGACCGGTTGGTCTTCAAACATTATCTGCCGCAACCTCAGAAGAAGAAGATACTATTTTAGATATTTACGAACCTTATTTAATGCAGCTCGGCTTTATTGAGAGAACGCCTAAAGGAAGAATGGCTACAAAATCTGCCTATCAACATTTGGGAATAAAAAACAAAGGTCCCCAAAAATTCCTGATTTAATATTAATGCCAAAATTTCTCTATCTAATTCTTGTTTTCTTTCTACTTTATCCCCTTGCTACGCAAGGGGATAATTTTTCGGATATAATTATCAACGAAATTGCCTGGATGGGAACTGAAAATTCAGCAAACGATGAGTGGATTGAACTTTATAATAATTCAGAGCATCTTGTTGATCTTGAGGGCTGGAAATTGGAAGCTGAAGACGGAAGCCCAAAAATGAATTTAAAAGGAAAAATCTTGCCTAAAGGATTTTTTCTTTTAGAAAGAACAAATGATGAAACTGTTCCCGATATTAAAGCTGATTTAATTTACAAAGGGAATTTAAATAATAAAGGCGAACATCTAAGCTTAATTGGCAACCGGGGAAAAGCGGTTGATGAGATAGATTGCTCTTCCGGATGGTTTACCGGAAAAGGAAAACCAGAATATAAAACAATGGAAAGAATAAATCCTTTGACTCTTGGAAACAGTCCTAAAAATTGGCAGACCAGCAAAAATCCCGGCGGAACTCCAAGAACTAAGAACAGCTCCGGATTCGCAGAGAGACCTGCGGAGACCGGGTTTTCTCAATCTGAAACAGCTTTTATTGGTGAAAAAATGCCCGAGCACGGACCTCGGGTAACTGCTTTATTGATTGCTTTTGCTATTGCTATTTTTTCGGCGATAGTGATTCTAATTCTTAAAAAAATAATAACTCCAAAATCTTCTTCAGATTCTTTCTGAAATATTTTTTAATAAAAAATATGTAAAAAAAAGCAGTAGAGCCATCTTCAATAGATGGATACCGCTTGTTGTTTTGGTTGCCTTGATGTTTTTAGTTACCAGCTTGTTGTGATCCGATAGAATTTCTGCTTTCCCGTTGGCTGACGATCTATCCAACCGGTTGACTGACCTTGGGACGATATGTGGATTGCCTCTCTATCCCGTAATCTAATAGGGTCATGACCTGAGTAGATGGAATAGTGATCTTTTGGTTGGCTGTTCCAGATAAGCTGGAGACCACCATTTTCGGTCAGAATGACTTGTGTCACCACAAAGGGCTTTGCATTATATTCATAGGCCCCCATATCAACAGTCAATGAATCTCGGCCAAAGGCAACCCGCAGATTGCCGTCCATTTCAAATCCTGGAAACCACACATTAATCCCTGCATCAATACAGGGGGAATCCGGTAAAAGCCGGAAATTGTTATCCTCGTAGGTCTCTGGATTGTCATCTGGTCCATCCAGGTCAACAAACCGCGGATCTTTCTCAATGTTCCCTTCGCCATCTCCATCCCAATCTTGGATACAGGAATAAGTTGGTATGGTTGATTCATGAAGCTGACTATCTTGAGAAGCTTCATTCCTCCAGATAATGCAGTTCTGGATAGTATCATTACAATGATACAGTCCGCCGCCCTTACCTCCGGCCGAGTTGTTAGAGATAATATTGTTCTCGATGGCGCCAATACTATTATACACCCCACCACCACCACCTTCAGCCGAGTTCCTACAAATAATATTATTTCTAACCCGCAGCCCGTTAAACAGCCCGCCACCGTCACGAGCTGAATTGCCAACAATAAGGTTATTCTGGACAAAAGGGCAATCAGCCAGCCCCCCACCAGAATCGGCTGAGTTCTCGGTGATAATGTTGTTCTGGACTCTACTACATCGATACAATCCGCCACCGTCTTGCTCAGCCGAGTTGCCAGAGATGGTGTTATTCTGGATAGGGCCATCACAATCACATAGCCCAGCGCCAAAATCGGCTGAGTTATCAGAAATGGTATTACCCTGGATGGTACCGTTACAATCACATAGCCCGCCGCCAAAATCATCAGCTGAATTGTTAATGATGGTGTTGCCCAGGATATCGCCGTTACACGAATATAGCCCACCACCACGAATAGCTAAATTGTTAGTGATGAGGTTGTTCTGGATAGTAAACCCTTCATTGCCGCCATAAAAGGTAGTAATACCACCACCTCTCTGTCTAACGGGATAGTCATCATTTTTTTCAGCATTGCCATTACGAATGGTAAAGCCCAGGATAGCACCGTTTCTATAGGAGCAAAGAATTATCACCGAGCCCGATTGGTTGCCATCAATGATGGTTTTAGCAACAACATCAGAGTCAAGAGGATTGGTACTGCGAAGAACGATGTCTCTGTGGCTGATCACAATGTTTTCCACATAGATTCCCTTGGCGACAATAACAGTACCGCCCTCCCAAGCAGCATTTATCCCTTCCTGGATAGTTTTAAAGGGCTTTTTTGGAGCTGTTCCATCTCTCGATTCTGCTATTGAGCCATTCACATACCAGTTGCTTGCAAACATTGTTGAAGAGCTCAAAGCGATAAAAAGGACCAACAGAGCGGAAAGAGTAAATCTGACAGACATTGTTCTACCTCCCTATTTTCGGTTGTCAAGGTTCAGCTTTGACTCTAAAGCCTACGAGGCTAATGAGGCATTTTGCTACTAATTGTAGTATATATCTTAAAATAAAGTTTGTCAAATCGTTGAGCTTTAACTCAACAATACTTTGTTTAACGCCCGATGTTGCATTAGAAAGCGTCGGGTGTCAAACAATCAGAAACTTAAACTAGCTGAGTAGTTGCATCAAAAACAACAAAAAAAATACACAGGTTAAACCTGTGTATTTTTAAAAGAATCTCTAAAAACTTCTCTAAAATGGAGGAATTTCTCGCCACTCGGGAAGGGGCAATGCTGACGCTACATTTATAATATGAGTTTTTGAAGCTGTCCTGTTATGAGTATCAGTTGCAGTTAACTTGATGGTCATAGAAGGCCCGGTCGCGATAGTAGAAGGATTAGGATTATTATCTGAATCAAAGTTAATTCCTTCCTTTTCCCAAATTCGAGAATTAATTGCGGCTTTTTCGGAAGCTTTAGAATACTCTGCTAAAGAAGGGTCATCTTTAAAGTAAACTGCGTCCCCTTCCAAAGGCGTGAGATTCTCACAAACCTCCCAGTTATCATTATCTAAAGAACACATAAAGCCAGCAGTAATATCACGTACTATCCGAAAGTTTTTAAAAGCCGTATCTAATGCTCCGGCCTTATCTTTAACATCAAGTTCGGCTGTGTAAGGCCCTGGTCCTACATAATTATTTGGCGTAAGGTTGCATCCCTTAGCATAGCCACAGCTATATATTGAACCGCCGTCTATAAACCATTCTGAGTATATAATGTCATTATCATTATCTGGAGGATTAGTAGAATCCAAATCAGTAGAATTATTAATTAAAAGAAGAGGATTATTTTCATAAACTAGGCAGTCATAGTCTGGCTCATCACCACAAGAAATTACAGCTGAAGGAGGGTTGTTGCCTACAGGATTAACAGTAATGGTTGCTGTATCTTCAACCGCTGGAGCTGTATCTCTTTCTACTCTTACTTTAGCTGTATAGCTTCCATCCGGACTGTAGTTACAGGCATCAGTAACTTCTTTGGGATTATCAGAAATATTACCAAAAACATAATCCCAATTTCCGTCATTTTCGCAATCAAACTTGTAATTAATAGTCCCCACAGCTGTGCCGGAAACACTGGCTTTAAGATCCACATCATTTAATGGAACTGTTCCTGTCAAATTATCTTGCCAGTTTGAGGAATCAGTAGCTACCTGAAGAACTACGGAAAGAGTAGGGACAGAGCAGGTACAGTCAGCTTGACATTGACCGGGACAGGCATCATCAGCTGTGCCGTCAC
>CAYUSS010000011.1:0-27607 GCA_964447515.1 uncultured Candidatus Saccharibacteria bacterium
AAATTCCAGATAAAATCATCTTTGAGTAAATCTTTTTAATAATCAAAAAAACAATCGTTCCTAAAATTATAGCAAGAATTGTATCGGTCAAACCTATCTTGCTAATATCTCCTATTAATGCCTCTTCAGCCTGAGCTACGGGTAAAATTAGGAAACTAAAAGCCACACCGGCAGTAAAGACCAAACCGGTTAAAGCTTCCATTGGTAATTTAGTTCTAATCTCTAAAAGCCAAATTATAATAGCTCCAATGACTATAGTTCCCAATGTTCCCCAAAAAATATTAAAACCATAAAGTAGAGCCAAAGCTGCGCCGGGCAAAGCTAAGTGTCCTAATGGTCCTCCTACCAAAACCATTCTTTTGGTGAGCATTAAAGAACCCAAGTATCCAGCTACCCCTCCGATAAAAATCGCTGTGATTAAACTTAGAATAAACTGACTCATCTTATTTTAGAAATTAGAAATCGAATTAAGTTTAGAAATTAGAAATTAGAAATTAGAAATTTTAGGTGTGGATGTGTTTATAAAATTTAATTTCAGTTCCATATAGCCTTTCTAAAATTTCCGGAGTTAAAATTTCTCTGGGAATCCCGGAGCAAACTGCTTTTTTATTTAGACATAAAACATTGGTAGAATACTTATAAACAATATTTAAATCATGAGTTATTAATAAAATAGTCAAATTTCTCTCTCTCCAAAATTTATATAAAAGAGAATAAATCGTCTCTTCTCCCCCAATATCAATTCCAGCAGTCGGTTCATCAAAAAGCAAAACTTGAGGATTCCCAATTAAACTCCATCCAATCAGTATCCTTTGGAACTGACCGGAAGATAAATCCCCTGGGTTTTTGTCAAGATTCAGTTTTTCTAATCCTACAGATTTTAAGATTTCAAAAATTTTCTCATCGGAACTTTCTTTAAATTTAAAAAACTCTCTTACCGAAATAGGCGTTTCTTTAAATTTCGCACGAGAAAGACGCTCAGGAAGATAACCAACTTTAGGACTTTTTAAATCCCAAATAATATTGCCTTTATAGGGTATTAAATTAAGCAAAGCTTTAAAAAGAGTGGTTTTTCCTGCTCCATTCGGTCCTAAAATAGTAAAAATTTCTCTTTCTTTAACCTCAAAAGATAAATCCTCAATAACTTTCTCGTCATTGAACTGCACGTTTAAATTTTTTACTTTTAAGATTGAACTTTGTGGCATAATCATAATCCTAAATCTGTTGAAATTCTCTGCATTGCTTTTAAAATAATTTCAATAAATTTTTCCAAAGATAGATTCAACAAATCTTCACATTTTTTAATGATTTCCCTGTTTGCCCCTTTGGCAAATGATTTTTCTTTAAAACGGTTCAATACATTTTCAGTTTTCAAATCATTTATTTTCTTAGAAGGCAGAACAAGAGCAGCTGCTACAATCAAGCCGGTTAAAGGGTCAACACAATACAAGGCTTTCGCCATTAAAGTTTTTGGCTCTATCCCGTGGGCTTCATTGTGAGTTAAAACAGCATCGCAGGTTTCTTCATCAAATCCTAAATCCCTTAACATTTCAGCTCCTACTTTAGAATGCGATTCTAAATTACCTTTTACTTTTTCATAATCAATATCGTGCAGCAAGCCGCAAATTCCCCATTTATCTTGGTCTTCGTTAAAATACTCAGCCAAATCCCCCATTGCCGCTTCCGCTGCCAAGCAATGCTTAATCAAATTCTTATTTTTTAAATTTTCTTTTAATAATTTTAGAGCTCGTTCTCTCTGCATAGTTTTAAAATTTCTTTTAACAGGTGATATGAATAATAGCAGCGACCTTTTTTGTTTCGGAAAGCTGATTAAATTTATCTTTTATATCCGGGGTATTGGCTTCTATTATTTCTATTCCTTTATCTTCCAAAAGTGCTCTGGCTTCACTACTTAAACCGGCCATTCCCGAAGTACCTTTTCCAATTATTACTACTTCAGGATTTTCTTTTAATATATGTTCTACCTCTTCTTCGGTAAAAGTATGACCGTGCTCTCTTTCTTCCACTTTACCCGAAGGAAAAATGTAAACATCATACTCATATCTTTTGCCATCTATGGTAATTGAACCAAAAGTAGATGAATCTATTTTAGCCATATTAATATTAGCGAATTAACGGAGACCGGGTCTCCTTTAATTTTTAAATTTTTTCAGAACTTGGAAATCTTTCTTTAATTCCTCTTTCATATTAGGATTGTAGATTGCTACAGCCGGATGATAAAAAGGAATGATTTTAATATTATTTTTAGTTTCAAAAATCTTTCCGTGAATTTTGCTTATTCCTTGAACCTGGTCTTTTAACCCAAATTTATCCATTAAAAATTCCATTGCAAATCTCCCTAAAGGACAAATAACTTCTGGCTTTATAATTTCAATTTGTCTTTCCAAAAAAGGAACGCAGGCTTCAATTTCTTCTGGTCGAGGATCGCGGTTCTGGGGCGGACGACATTTAAGTAGGTTGGCAATATAAACCTCTTCTCTTTTTATCCCTACCGAACTTAATAACTCATCCAAAATTTTTCCAGCTGCTCCACAAAAAGGATAACCGCTTCGATCTTCCGAAGCTCCCGGCCCCTCCCCGACAAAAATAACTCTTGCCTGATGATTACCTTCCCCTATCACCGGGTAAGTTCTTGTTTTATAGAGAGAACATTTTTTACAATTTAAAACCTCATCTTTAATTTTTCTAAGTTCATTTTCTAAACTTTTCATGTTTTTAAAAACCCGGCAACTATTAAATCTATTGCTTCTTGTTCTCTTAATCCCCTCATTCTTAAATAATTTAATTGTTCTTCGGAAATTCTCCCAATTGAAGCCTCATGGGTAATTTGGGCTTTTTTATTTTGACAAATTAATTCTGGAATTAAAGAAATCTTTGAGTTTTTGCCAATCAACAATCCCTGACAATCCAAATGGCCTTTTGACGGAGCTGTAGCAACAATTGAACTGTGGGCAACAATCTGGCTATTTTCCCTTCCTACTAATCTTAATCTAACAACCCCTTTGGCTTTCTCTTTTTTCAGAAATAGAGTATCCTTTATCCTTATTTTAGAATCTAAACCATTAATGGTGAGATTTAAATTAGAAGAGGAATTCTTGCCACTAAAGATGGTGGTGTTTAATTCAAGGTTTTGAGGAGGAAATAAATTTTTGTAGGTATAGAGTAAATGAGAATTTTCTCCCAGAATAAATTCATAATCCGGACTGACAAAATCTTTTTCTCCCCATTTGTGGATGTGATTATATTCTAAAATAGCATTGTCTTTGAGAACAAGTTTTCCCTGAGCTTTATGCCTTGCGCATAAATTTTTTTTATCAGCGTTGCAAATTACATTTGCTTTGATTTTTAGAGCTTTCTCAATAACTAATAAATTTGTTAAATCTTGGGAAACTTTCGGAGAAGCTGTGGTAATACAAGTTAATAAAGGAAAATCAACCTGTTTTTTTACCCAGATAAAATATCCTTCTTTCGGTTTTCTATCAAAATAATGCCTTGTCCAATTATATTTTTTCCAGGCCTCAGGGCTTGGTAAAATAATAATTCCTTCCGCCTCAAAAATACTTTTTATTTTATGGTCAACCTGCCAAAAATGGACCCCATTAGACCCACCAAAGTTTTTTTGAAATTTAGGAGGGCTAACGGGGTAAACATCTTTTGCATTTTTCATAACCATACTTTTTAATAACCTTTAAAACTTTTTTGAAATCTTTTTCTTTGCAAATGATTTTTCCGTCTAATATTACATTAACCAAATCCGGCTTTAAATAATCTAAAATCTGACCCCAATGAGTAATTAGCAAAACTGAAACTTTTTTTTGTATTAGTTCTTTTTTTATTATTTTGGCAACTTTTTCTACTCTCTTTAAATCTAATCCTGAATCAATTTCATCAAGAATTACTAATTTTGGATTTAAAGATAATACTTGTAAAAGTTCAGAAAGTTTTTTTTCTCCGCCTGAAAAATCTAAATTTATTTCTCTTTCTAACAAATGTTCTCCATCGGGAATTTCAAATTTTTTTTGGGAAATTTTTTCTAATAACTGAGAAAGCTTGACTCCTTTTATTACTGGAGGCGTTTGCCATGCTATTGCTATTCCTAACTTAACTCTCTTTTCCGGATAAAACTTAGTAATCTCTTTTCCTCTAAAGAAAATTTTTCCTTGGGTTACTTTGTATTTTGGATTTCCCAGAATTGCTTGAGATAGAACCGACTTACCAGCGCCATTCGGTCCAAGTAATGCCTGAACTTCTCCCTTTTTTATCTGGAGATTTATCCCCTTCAATATTTCTTTATCATTAGCTCTGACTTTTAAATTTTTAACTTCTAAAAGTTTACTCATTTTCTATTTTTTCATTTAGTTCTCTGAGCACTTTTTCTATATCAATTCTATACATTTTACAAACTTCCCCAAGCTTTAAATTTTGAATTTCAAATTTTGCCATAGGGCAACCCAAACAAGGCAAATTGTATTTTGCCAAAATTTTTCTTGCCCTGTTAGAAAATTTTTTTCTAATATGGTCAGCTCCCGGCAATTCTAAAATCTCAGCCAAATTAGTGTCTTTGGTAATTTTTTCCATAGATAATAAACAGATAATAAACTAAAAATTATCCAGCTAACCAACCGCCGTCAATTACCACGGTAGAACCGGTCATATAAGAAGATTGGTCTGAAGCCAAAAACAAAACTAAATTGGAAACTTCCTCTGCTCTTCCAACTCTATGCATTGGAAGCCGAGTCAATATCGCCTCTTGCTGTTTTGGGTCTTTTTTTATTGGATCAATCATTGGAGTTTCAACCATCCCGGGAGCAATAGCGTTAACTCTAATGTTATAAGAAGCTAATTCTACTGCTAAGGCCTCAGTCATTGCAACAATCCCTCCTTTAGAGGCGCAATAATGAACAATATTAGGCATTCCTATCCCCTGCTGACCCATAGCTACAGAAGCAATATTTACAATTACTCCCGACTTTTGTTTTGCCATTTCTTTAGCAACTGCCTGAGCGCACAAAAAATATCCCTTAAGATTAATATCCAAGGTTCTATTCCATTCTTTTTCTGTCAATTCTAAAAACGGTTTAAATTGGCAAATTCCAGCATTATTAACCAAAATATCAACCTTGCCAAACTTCTCCACTGTTTCTTTAACCATTTTATCAACCTCTTCCTTCTTGGAGACATCACATTTTATAGATAGACCCTTCCCTCCTGATTTTTCAATTTCATCAACCACTTTTTGACAATCTTCTTCTGAAATATCGGAAACCACTACTTTAGCTCCGGCTTTAGCCAAAGTTAAAGCATGAATTCTTCCCATCCCTCTTCTGGCTCCGGTGATAATAGCTACTTTGTTTTTTAAATCCATAATTTTTCAAAAAAATAAAAATTTAATCGACCTTTAAACTAATCCCAAAACCATAGCTGCTCCTATCCCTAAAATGACAAGACCGGAAACTAAATCTAAGTATTTTATATTTTTGGCTTGCCAGCTTGAGATATCTTCAATTTTTGATAAACCAAGATAAATTATCAAAACCACTATCAGCATCGGTAAAACAAATATTGAGTTATAAAACAACAACCAGGGGAGAGCTCTTAATATACCTACGGGGCAAAGAATTCCTCCACAAATAATATAAGGCCCAACGGTGCAAGGAAGTAAAAATATGGTCACAAAAGCTCCTACTAAGAAAGCTCCTTTAGGGCTGGTTATTTTTGAAATAATTTTATTTACCTTAGGTGATACTTTACAAACCGCTTTATATCTAAAAAAATCTTTTAATTTAAAACAACCTAAAATTATCGCTCCAAAGCCTAAAATTTTGTAAAGCCATAATCTAAAAAAAGTTAAGGTTTGAATAAGCTGGAATGATTTTATAATCACTAATCCATAAATCAAATACATCACAAAAACCGATGTTATAAAAGCTAAACCAGCTAATAAAATATTTCTTCTTTTAGTAGGGTTGTAAGTTAAAATTGAAATGAGCATCAGAGTTAAGACTGCCAAGGCGCATGGATTAACTGCATCTACTGCTGCTAAAGATAAAATTTTAGGGAGGGTAAGTTTTTCCTCTATGGGAATTTCTTTTTCGGATTTCACCTTAAGCTCTATTGCATTATCAAAATTTACATATTTGCCTGATAATGGAACTGTTATAGGTGGAATAGAGGTATAGTGCATTTCGTTTACAATACTTGGAATATTCTCTGCGAGAACTAACTCTTGAAGAATATCATCAGGATTAATCTCCGTAGAGCTTTGTTTTTCTACGGCCTCGCCATTCCAGCCCAAAATCCATTCTTTTTCTTCATTGGTTTTGGTCAAAATTCTCTCTTGGGCCCATATTTTAGGCTGGCCAGGTAAAATTGCTAAACTTAATTCCTCAAAATTTTGAAAACTTCCATCTGCTAATGGACAGGGGTTTCTTCTTAATTTCTCAATTATTCCTCTAACATTGTTTAAAATTGCTCTATCTCCACTAATATGCTCATTTTCATTAAATATTATTAAAGGAATACCGAGGCCTGAATTATAATTTTCATCATATTTTTTAATTAATGGGGCATTTTCTCTTTGTTGATAAATCTCGTATTCAATTACGACTAAATCTGGATATTCTTTAAATAAATCTTCCAAAATTACTGGATCAGTATTTGCACAATGAGGACAACCAACACCGGTGAAATAAACCGCACAAACTTTATTTTCTTCAGCTAAACTGAAGTCAGGAATTAAAAAAAATGCTAAAATTAAAAGAATTAAAAAACCGAAAAGTATATTCTTCATAACGAGTTTCAAAAACAATTCAAAATTATTAGTTTTACTCTGGGAGAATGCAGAAGGTGTTGTTGAAACGATTAATATAATTAAACAATCCAATGATGGAAACCATTTCTACTAACTCCTGTTCAGAAAATTTCTGTTTCAACTTCTTTTTTTTCTTAAACCTTTGAGCAATTCTTTTTCAAAAGTTGGCTTTTGAACTTTGTAAAAAATTCCAATGGGAATTTTGGAATTATTTTTGTTATACTGCCATTCCTCAATTTTTTTCAAGGCCTCTTTCGGGGAATCTAAATTTTTTTCTTCTGTCTCGTAAATTCTTTGATTATAAAACGAAGTAGTATTAAAAAAGGAAATACAGGGCTGAAGAATATCAATAAAAGAAAAACCCGAATGTTTCACCGCTTTAATAATCAAATTTTTAAGATGGTCTATTCTCATAGCATAACCCCTTGCCACAAATGTTCCATTTGAAGCTAATACTAATTTTAAGGGATTAAACGGCTCTTCCACACTTCCTTGGGGGGTAGAACTTCCTTTGAAACCCTCAGGGGAAGTGGCAGTGAATTGCCCCGTAGTTAAGGCAAAAGTTCTGTTATTGTGGACTAAAACCGTAATATCGGTATTCCTTTTAGCAGCATGAATCAAATGAGAAATCCCCTCGTTATAGGTACCCCCATCTCCGGCGCAGACAATAACTTTAAGGTTTGGGTTGCCCAGTTTTATCCCTTCAGCTGAAATAATCGGTCTGCCGTGCAAAGAGGAAAAACTATTTAAATTAAGATAATCAATAATTTTTGAGCTGCAGCCGATTCCGCTCACTACTACTATCTTTTCTTTTTTTACCCCCTCTTTTTCCAAAGAAACCACTACTTTTTTAAGAGCAGTTAAAATTCCAAAATTACTACATCCCGGGCACCAAGTATTTTCAGCACAAGTATCTAATTTATTTTGTTTATTGTCCATTGTTTATTGTCCGATGTTCAAGGTCGGGTCTTGAACAAAGTATCGAACAAAATTAAAGTTTTGGAAATGTTCAAGGTCGGGTGTTCAAGGTCGGATCTTAAACACTTAATTAATCTTTTCTTCAATTTCTTCGGGAAAAAATGGTCTGGCATTATATTTTAAAATCTTTTTATCTACCTTTATTCCATAACAATTCAGAATTTTCCCAAGCTGTCCTGTACCATTAGTCTCAGTTAAAATAATTTTATTTACTCCTTTAAGGGCTTTTTTCATCTGTTTTTCCGGAAAGGGCTGGATAATAATGGGCTGGACCATTTTAACGTTCATTTTTTCTGCTGCCTCCTTCGCCGGTCCTTTAGTAGAACCCCATACCACTAATGCTGTTTTTGATTTTTTGTTTCCATAAACTTTAACCGCTTCCAGCTTGTTTATTTCTTTCTCCATCTCTTTAAATTTTCTTAATCTCTTATTCTGCATCTCCTCCACGCTTTTTTCGTCCTCCACGGTAAGACCAAATTCATCATGTTCATAACTATTTGCTTTCACAATTACATTTTTTCCTCCCGGAAAAGCAAGAGGAGAAATTCCGTTTTTTGTGTTTTTATATCTCAAATATTTCCCTTTCTTATCCCAGAGCAAAGGTTCTTCACGCTTTATCTTCTGAAAAACCTTTTCATCAAAACTAAATGTGCTTTCAGAAATTTCTTTATCTATCAATAGAATTGAAGGGGTTTGGTATTTCCAGGAAAGATTTAAAATTTTCCCGGTCCAGAAACAGGCTTCCTCGGCGTCGCCGGGAGCAATAACAAATCTTAAAATATCGCCGTGCCCCGCTGTTAAAGCAAAAAGCAAATCACCCTGACCATTATAAGTCGCTACTCCGGTACCAGGAGACATCCTTTGGCTCTCTATTATCACTAAAGGGATTTCGCTCTGAGCAGCCAAACTAAACCCTTCTGTCATTAAAGCAAAACCACCTCCCGAAGTTCCAACCATAGTTCTTGCTCCGCTGTAGGCAGCTCCGACAGCCGCATTGACAACCCCTACTTCATTTTCTAGTTGAGCAACCGCTATGTTAAAATCTTTTTTGTGCCCGGCTAAATAATGCAAAATCCCGGTAGCCGGAGTCATCGGATAAGCAATATAAAAATCAAGACCGGCTTTTACGGCTCCTAAAGCTACTGCCTCATTTCCGGTCAGAATAGCTAAGGGTTTTTGCTTTAATTTTTCAACTTTAATTAAGCTCCGATTCTTTTCAAATGCGATCTTGGCTATTTTCAAATTTAATTCTTGCGATTTTTTAAGCTCTTCCTCCAAGACCTCTTTAAAATTTTGCCAATCAATTCCAATAATTTTTGCAAATCCGGCGATAAGGGCAGTATTCTCCATTATCGGGATTCCGCCTGCTTCTTTGGTAATTGTCTTTATCGGTATTCCTATCGCCTCTTTACTATTGATGGAAAATCGGTCGCTATTGTAAATAATTACTCCTTTTTTATCTAAATTATTTCGGTGCTTCTTAAAAGTATTCTCGTCCAAAGCTAAAAGAAAATCTATTTTTTTTCTATGAGACAAAACTTTGTCTTTTGATGCTCTAATCTGGGAAAAATTATGGCCGCCTCTAATCAAAGATTGATAATCATCATAAATAAAAATCCGGTATCCATATTGGGAAAACAGTTCGGCAATTATAAAACCTGCTTTTCGAGAACCCTGACCTGCTGTGCCTCCTATTAATATTGAATAATCTTTATGCATATTATAGAAAACAAAGATAGGAGAACGAAGATAGAGGCTAAACCTCTACATTTCTCTATCTCTATATTTCTCTATTTTTCTCCCCCGGAATCAGAAACTTTCTCTATTGCTCCAAAGGGACAAACTTCTTTTCCTCCGCACTCTTCTAATTTCTTCTGGTCAATAATCTCTGCCTTGCTATCGGCTCCTATTTCCATTGCTCCGGGACAACTCTGAAGACAGGAATGACATCCGATACATTTTTCTTTATTTATTTTGTATTTCATAATTGCAAATGAGGGAGAAATGAAAATTTATTTTCATTTCGACCGAATGCCGTAATTATGCCATATAACATGTCATATTATTTGGAGAACTTTTCGTAACAAACTAATTCCTTTAAGCTTTTTCTGGATTTAACTCCCGGCTCTTCGTAAGGAACGCCTAAGGGCAGTAAAATTACTACTTTATATTCCTTAGGGATATTTAAATTTTTTTTAACCTCTTCCTGGGAAAAAGCGCCTATCCAGCAGGTCCCTAATCCCTCTTCAACTGCAGCTAAAGTCATATGGTCTATGGCTATGGCTATATCAACAAGATAGACTGGAATCCCTGAACCCATTAAATGTTCTGGGTTCAAAGACACGGCCGCGATAATCACTGGCGCCTCGGCAATAAATTTTTGACCCGAAGCTGTCCGACTTAACATTTTTCTTCTTTGAACATCCTTAACTACTATAAATTTATAGTCCTGGGAATTATGAGCCGAAGGAGCCATTCTTCCGGCATTTAATATCTTTTTTAATTTTTCCTCTGAAACCGGATCATCCCGATAAGACCTTATGCTCCCCCGTTTTTGAATTGCTTCATAGATATCCATATTTTTGTAGAAGCGGAAGAACGCGGATAGTAACACAGATAAACGCAGAAAAATTTCCGCCTAAATCTACATAATTATCTGCGTATATCTGCTTCTATTTATAGTAACCTGAATTTATTAATAATTAGACCGAAAGTATAACCTAAATGCTCGGCTGCCTTTCGGCAGAAAATCATTCTGTCGGTAAAAATTTCAAAATATTCCATTATGGGAACAAAGTTTGTATCAATTTTCAAAGTTAGGGTAATTCTTTTTTTCTTTTTATCAACTTTTAGACGACTAATGGTTGTAGCGTAATTAACCCTGTCGTGAATATCAGCTTTTATTTTTTCCAAAATCTTGGCAATTACTCTTGAGCGATGAACATCGGATTTATCTGCTAAAACCACTACTGCCGAAACCGGGCTGGCAAAACTCATATCTTCTATCTTTTTATCATGATTGGAAATCGCCTGCATAATAACTACAATTTCTTTTGGCTTAAATTCATCTTTAAAGACCTGCTGAAAAAGCAAAGCTCCAAAATAATTATGATAGCTGCGACTCAAAAAATTTGCCATATCATGACAATAACCAGCGATCGCTGCCAATTCCTCTTCTTCTTTGCTCAATCCAATTTCTTTAGCAATTGCCCTAGCCCGAGTAGCCACTAAATTGGAATGGCGAAAACCATGGTCAGTATAAGAAAGAGCAGCCAGAACAGTTTCGGTCTGATTAATAAATTCTAAAATTTGAGGATGTTTCTTCACTTTAGCTAAAGTAATCATATCTCTATTATATCATTTTTTTTTAAAAAACCAACTGTTTCATCAACACCCGATGTTTTAGAAATTTATTGCCAAGTTAAAAAAAACAAAAAGCCCTAAAAGGGCTTTTTGTGGAAGCTTTGCCAAGTTACATAAGTTTTTATGCGCTTGGTCTAAAAATCTCTTTTTTTCATTGGTTTGGCTTCGTCCACGATAATACTTCTTCCATCTAACTCTTTCCCGTTAAACATTTCTATCGCTTTTTTAGCTTCTTCTTCCGAAGACATCTCTACAAAACCAAATCCTTTCGATTTACCGGAAAATTTATCCATAATAACAGATGCTGACTTTACTGTACCAGCTCCTGAAAATAAATCTTTTAAAGAATCCTCAGTCGTATCGTAAGAAAGGCTTCCTACATAAAGTTTAGTTTCCATTTTTATTTTAAGCTAATTTTTAATTATTCACCTACCCCGACCTTCTTACTACTAAAATTAGCGTAAGTATATCCAAACAACATTCTTCTTAATGAAAAATAGTAATGGACTCAGTAAGCGTAAACATTTCTACTATAAAAGAAATGCTTTTTTAAAGTTACACCCCCTCTCTATTTTTGTCAAGCCTTACCTCTCACTTTTTAAAAAAGTGGGGGTTTAATGAAGCCAAATTCTCCAAGTTTCCTCTACTCTTCCTTATATGCCATAATACTGACTTCTTGTTCACCTTCTTGGTAACTAATAACTAATTGGAGATTGCCCTTTATAGCTATAACCGAAGATTCGTTGGCTGAGATTGTATGCCCTTGGATAGTATAATTTTTTCCCTCTAAAGTGCTTATTAAAACATTACTATCTTCGGCTTTCAAAATCTTTTTGGTGGTATATACAATGATAGCACTCCCCGGTCCAACAAAACCACTCGTAAAGCTAGTAAGTTTTGCACCGCCAAATACTTCAGTAAATATAGATTTAAGTTCTGGACTTATTTCTGCTGCTACACCACTTACTGTCTTTACTTCCTTTGCTGATTTATAAATATCTTCCTCTTCTTCTCCCTCTTCTCCTATAGGCAACTTATCCAAAACTCCCTCTCCTTTTTCTGCTTTTTCTATTTGTTCTTGCAGGAAACTCCATCCTTTTTCCTTGCCTATCTGGATTACTTTCTTGGCTCCAAAATAACCACCAATTCCTAAAACCAAAATTATTACAAGTACGATAATTAGAATAATTACTTTTTTACTCATAAAGATTTTAATTTGCGAAGCAAATTATTTAACAATTTAACAAAGTAAATTTCGACCTTTCAAAAAGTAGAAATCAACCCTAATAAAAACTCTTTAACTAAGGTCCGGTATAAACAAATTTATACGAAACTCGACCTCCCAACGAGGTCGAGTCTCGTAAATCTCGTTATTAGAACTTAAACTTTTTGGCAAAACCACCAATAATAGGAAGCGGCTTTTGATTACCACTTACTACATTTATTATCCCTATAATCCCTAACACCAGCCAGATAATCCAAGCTATAAACCCAATCAGCCATCCAATAATCGGAATCCAGGCAATCAACATTGTTGCAATCTCAGCAATAAATAAAACCAAACCCTGTTTTGCATGAAATTGAGCAAAAGGACTGTCTTTAGCGGCAAGTAAAGGAATCAAAAAAAGGATTCCAATATAACTTAGAATTGCTATTAAATTTTTATCCCCACCTTTTGGCGCTTCAGGTTTAGGTACATCTTCAGCCATAAATTTAAAATAATTAATATTAATTAAAAAACTTTCGACCTTTAATTAAATACCTTATTTAGGGTAACTATTTTATTATGATACCATTTTTAAAAATCAAATACCATCCAAAAAGTAAAAGTCAAATTCTCCAAACTTCTAATTACAACTTCTTTCCGCAATTTGGACAAAATTTATCAGAAGATTCAAATTCTGCTCCGCAGTCTGAACAGAATTTTTTGGCGGGTCCTTTTTTAACCGGCCCTTTCTGGGGTAATACGGCTCCGCAACTCGGACAGAATTTAGCTAAAACTTCAACAGGAGCCCCGCATTGAGGACAAAATTTTTTACCTTTAGTTGTAGGAATAGGATATTGAGATGCCGGAGCCTGGGTTACAGCCGGGAGCGGAGATATAGCCGGCCCTGGTCCGACCATTGCTGGAACCCGTGTCTTAGAAAAAGCCAAAATTCCCATCATTATCAGATTTAATATTGGAAATAACATTAAAATTCCCCACCAACCTGATCTTCCAACTCTTTGGGCAATTCCAACCCAGAGTAAAACAGTAATAATAGGAAAGGCAATAATATTGACAATAGGAATGAAAAACCAAATCATCCAAAGACCAGACTTGCCGGCAACTTTACACATCAAATAAATATTCAGAATGGGAACCCAAGCCATCCAACCATTGGGAGTTTCTGTCTTTTTAGCCAAGAGCATCAGACAAATCGCGTTAAAAACATAAAAAACAAGAAAAAAGAATATACTGAAAATATTCCCTATTAGCATACTTATAAATCCAAAACTTCGTTCAAATATTCCCGGCTGGGAACTGGAACCAACAGCAGCAATACCGCCATAACTGTAGTTATTGGAAGCAAAAACAGAAGTTAAAATATTGTAAGTAAAAATATTTCCCATAAACATTGTTCGGGCATTAAATTAATTTCTAAAAATGACTTTGAGGTTTTTTAATCTAATCTTTTTATGGTTTGATATTTACCCTTCTACTCCTCGGGCTCAAATCCTTTAAACATTTCCTGCATAGTTGCTATAATATCCACTTTCCAATTCCCTTTTTCTTTTTTAAAAACCAAACCTACTTCTTGACCTTCTTCAACCATCACTGCGCTGTCTTTTGTTTTGTCTGTCACCTTAAGCCTTGAAGGGTCATAATCCGTTGACTGGCTCTTTAAACTTTCGCTGGTTAGACCTTCCGGACTAATTTTAGATATAGATTCAAACCATTCTTGCGACTCATCGGTCATACAGTCAAGGTAAGCATCAACATCTCCGACTTCCATCGCTTTAACCATAGTTTCAACCGTTTTTTCCGGGCTAGAATACTTTCCAGTAGGAATACAGCTCACTCCAACTAAAACTAAAAGCCCTAAAAGCAATATCGGAACAATAAATTTTGGTTTGTTCATAATGATTATTTTGTTTTTAATTTAATTATTTAATTTAATTATATTATCCCTTCGACCTTTTTAAAATTCTCCTTCAACTCTAAGCCTACGAGACTCGAACTAGAATCAATTTAGCGGAGCGAATTTTGGTCAGATTCAAGACGCGAGGAGTGAAGTGTGTTGTCTACACATAAGCGACGAGCAACGCAGAAGCTGGCCAAAATTCGCCCGCCCAAAGGGAAACGAAATAATGGGCCAATTTCTTCGTCACTCCTCCTCGAAGTGTTATCTAACACTCCTTCGCCGTCGTTTCTTGAACTTGACCCATTCTTTCGCTTCTAAACTTGATGCTAATTCGAGTCTCGTGGGCTATATTTTTTTAATAAATTAAGCAATGTCCCTTCACAGATATCAAACATATTTTCTCCGATATATTCGCTTGTTTTTTCTATCCCAAGAGTATAAATTTTTTGAGGAATTAAACATTCCCCGGATAAATTCTTCAATATTCTCTTGCGGACAAAGGAAGGAACTTCCTCTAATTGGGGAATATTTTTTATTTCAGTCACTTCAACATAAACCACGCAAGAACTATTGCTTGACCCTACTACCTTAAACCCTACTACGGCAAAATCTTCCATCTCTGTTTCTCCTTGAGCTGATTCGCATTTTTTAAGATTTTCATCCAAACAGGAAAAAGAAGGACCGCATTCAACCGGCCTTTCAATTTTTGCTTTATCTTCGGGATTAATTGGAAAGTATTTCCCTCCTCCCTTATCCCTGACAAAAAGGAAATAATAACCAGCTCCAATTAAACCACCTAATATAAGCAGTATTATTATTACTACTATTAAGCAGCCGATGGCGCAGCCAAGTCCGGCTCTGCTTTTCTTAGGCGCGGCTACCGGCGCAGGCGCTGGAACCGGCTGGGGCACAACTGCCGAAGGAACCGGAGCAGGAGCCGGTGCCAGAGCTGGAGATGGTCGTGCCTTCATTTTCGCCCCGCAAGAAGGGCAAAACTTAGCCCCTGTTTTTAATTTTTTTCCGCATTTGGGACAAAAATTAGCCATATTTTTATCTTACAATAACCAGAACTTCTTCGGTTCTATTGGTTCTACAAGTAATTATTTAATCTTTGGATTTAACTCTTTAATCTTCTCAATAAACGATTTATAACCTCTTATCTTAAAAGCGAGATTCCGCGTTCCTATAAATCTTCTCAAAGCGCCTGCTCCCTCTGGAGCTTTACTATAAGCAATGAAAACTGCGCTGACAGGAAAAGGCATTTTTTTTAACGGATTTTACTGATGAAAGGGGTGCTCTCCAACATTCTTTTAACTTTTTAGAGAATACTCCAACCCTAGCAATAAAAATAAATTCATTCTTTGTCAGCAGTAAAAACCCTTTCCGTTTATACATTGTCGTTTCTGAAACATCTGACTCTCGAGCTTCCCATTGTCCTACTGAATCTTCCTTTCTTATGTTAAATGACCCGAAAATCCCTGCTCCTGTTTGAGGTGCTGGCTCGGATGATGGTTGTGTTTCTAATCTCATCCCGCAAGAAGGACAAAACTTAGCACCAGCCTCTATTCTTTCTCCGCAATTTACACAAAGATTAATCATCTTGTCGCTCTTTCAAACCTTTAGTTTCAGATTTTAGGTCCCTCAGTCAAGGGAGTAATATTAATTTTTTCTAAAAAGCTTTCGGTAGAAATTTCTTCTTTTACAAAAGAAATAATATCTTCAACTTCAGCTTCAGCTTCTACTTTCTCGCCGTTTTCAAAGTTACACTTTACTACAATTTTATTGATGGTATCGGGTATATTTTTTACTGCCGAAGCCATAATGTAAGCCCAGGTTGAAAGAATGTCCTCCATTTCAAAATCAATAGGTTGGTTATAAATTATTATTATAGTATCTCCTTTCTTTTTAATCTTAGTAAAATCAATTTCCTCTGCCTCAAGTTCTTGAGAGATGGTTTCATAGACTAATCTGAAAGTTCTACCATTAACCCAGATTACAGTCGTTACTATTATGACAATTACTATAATAGATACGCCCAACCAAATTAAAATTTTATTTTTTATAGTCATATTCATTCTTTAGTTTTAATTGTATTAAGCGGCCAAAACCCATGATAAGGCCCTCTGTGTCCTCTAAACGTTCCGCTTGTTTTAACGAAAAATTCCATTAAGGAATCATTATTCGCAGAATAGCAAGCATGAATATTTGCAAAATCAAGTCCCAGACATTCTATATCTTGTTGGGCTTTCCTTCGAGCTTCTTCCAGAGACATAGTTTTCTCATACTCTTCACATTTATAGTTAAAAATCAAATTTCTTAAATTATCAGCATCATTTCCAAAAATTGCTGGAGTTCTTCTGAAAAGTTTAAATATCCTTTTTGACAACCAGGAACCCTCAGTATCTAATCCATTGTGGCCATAATAGTCAAAAGCTCCTATATTAGGGTCAGTAAAGGCCCTTTTTAAGCTTTCCGTATTCCATTCCAGCCAGGTTACTTTGTATCCCAAATCTTTAAAATACTTGTCCCATTTAGCCATTTCTCCTGACAAAGAAAAGAGCTCAAAATCTGTTAGATAGGGCTGAATAAACATATAAGCCGTCTTTTCTTGTCCAATTTTAGGGGCTTCTTCTCCAAGAACAATTTCTTTAAGTTTTTCCCAAAATAATTTCCTTTCAATGTTTTTGGTTTTAGATATTCTTTCTTTAAAATCTTTTTTCGGAGGCAATTTCTCAAGCCGGGGCTCAAGAACAGATTTTTCTTCTTCCTCGGTTTTCTTTTCTGGCTTTTTAGCAGCCGCTAAAACTTCTACTGAAAAGGATGCTGTATCTATAAAATAACACTCATCGCCAAACTGTTTAACCCAATAAGGTTGGCCCATCCCTGGCGTTCTATTCTCCACATAAATCTTAACACTAAAAGTATGGACACCCACCTTAAGATTATCCGTGGGCAGGGAAAAGGTGATATCTTCTTTATTCATACATAAATATGATCCCTTTTTACAGCTCTCCCTTTTATCCCCATACCGGTTAATTTCTTTCTCTCCCTCATAAATTGTAAATCCGGTTACGCACATCCAACGTCCTTTCTCGGCAGTAGAATAAGAAAAATTAAAAATTAGGTCCACCGACTCTCCTTGTTTAACTTTAGAATGTTCTGGGGTAATACTAGTTCCCGCGCTAACAAATAGAACAGGAAAGATAAGACCTCCCAAGATTACTATTGATATAATTAATAATTTTAATCTACTCATAGAAAATTTTTAATTTATTAAATTCTCGACCTTTTGAAATATCTAACTATTATTACACCCATTATACCAAGTATTATAATCAAGGATAACCATTGAGCTGTGGATAAGTTAAAATAATGAATATCAGACAAAGCAGTTCCTGTGGAGCGGGTGAAATCTAAGAAAAACCGGGAAACAGAATATAGAAATAGAAAAGAGAAAAATAACTGGCCCGGCTTTTTTAATTCAGGTCTCAAAAATCTTAAAATTAAAAATAAAATTAAGGCGTTAATTATTAAATATTCAGCTACCGGATGGCGAATCATTCCATCCGGCCAGATAATTCCCCAGGGTAAAGAAGTTTCAGCTCCCTGATGGTCATTGATTAAAGAACAGCCGATTCTGCCAATAGCAATGGATATTGGGGCTGAGAGAGCAAATAAATCTGCAATTTGCCAAAACAATTTAAAATTAGTTTTGGTTAATTTAAAATAAATAATAGCCGCAATCAGAATTCCCAAAAGACCTCCATGAAAAGTTAATCCTCCCTGCCAGATTTTTAAAATTTCTAAGGGCTGAGAAAAATATTGTTCTGAAAATTGCAAAATATATCCTAATCTGGCTCCGATTATTGCTCCCAAAAAAATCCAGATAACCAAATTATGAATTATATCAGTATTAATTTTTTCCTTTTTCGCTTGCCCGCCAAAGTTTTCCAAAGGAAAATTCAGGCGAGCTTGCCTCGTCGAGTCAAGACGGACCTGCCTCAAAAGAAAAAGATAACCAAATAAAAAAGCCAAGGCAACAAAAATCCCCCAGACATAAATAGTAATTGGACCAATTATAATTTTATCAAAACAAAAATAAGGAATCATTTTTTAATAAATTTAACTAATAAAACTGTAATTCCCCCAACAATCATTAGGTCGGCGATGTTGAAAACGGAAATCGGCAAAAAGAAAACTCTGAGCCAGTCAATCACATAGCCGAAATACAATCTATCAAAAAAGTTGCTTAAACCTCCCAAAATAATTATGGAAAACCCGGTCATCAAAAGAAAATCTTTCTTTTGCCAACTTTTGAAAAATAAAAACAGAAGCAGTAGCAATACGGCCCCAATTAAAAAATAAAAAAATCCCAGCCAAAACGAATCTCGGAGCGGGATAAAATATAAATTCGGATTTTTAAAAAGTTTTAATTCAATTAAATCACCCTGCCCTCCCAAATTTTGCTTTGTAAAACTTGGGAGGGCGAGATATAAATCAGGGTGATTTGAAATAAACCATTTACTAAATCTATCTAAAATAAGCAAACCCAAACTGAGGAATACTAAAAATTTAGTTTCTTTTAAAAACCGTCTTGCCATTATTTGATTCTTAATTCAAACTTATTTCTTTATCTTACGTGACGCTGGCTGTTTCTTTGGCTGTTTCTCCCCGCCTTTTTTTCGCCCTTGAATAATCTTAACAATTTTAACTACCAGCCAAACTATAATACCCAAAGGAACTGCATAAAACAAAACCCAAATCAAAAGTGTAATCAATCCCTGGAAAAATCTTATCACTGACCTGGCCGCCCTCTTTATAGTGGTTAAAGGTTTCCATTCAGCAGTTGGAACCTCCACCCGCGGTTCTTCAGATAAATAGACAGTGATAGTAGACAAATCAGTAAGATTTTCCAGATACCTAATCCTGCCCTCAATTCTCTCTATAATTTCTCTGACATCAAATAAATAATCAGTAACCTTTAAAATATCTTCAGTGGTTTCAGCTCCTTTTAATACTTCTTGATATTGCTCCTCTTCAATTCTTAGATTTTTCAATCGTGATTGTAAATCAACATATTCTTCAGTAACATCAACGCCGGAAATACTCTCTTTCTCCACGGTTTTAGCCATTCCCTTCAAAGCATTCATTACTTCTTCAAAATGCTGAGCCGGCACCCGAACTTCAATGTTTCCATACTGGGTCTCATCTTCACTGGTATAAATATCAGAATCAGAAACAAAACCTTGTTTTTCAGTAACCAAATTTGTAATGCTGATTACTGCCTCGCTTACTTTTTCAACCACTAAATTCAAGGTTCCAAACTTTATTATCTTCTGGCTTATTTCTTCCTCTTCCTCTTCTTCGCCGACTGCGGTTTCAGCTTTTTCCATGGCGCCTCCCGGAGCCATTAATCCTCCTTCTTCAGCATATAGCCCTTCTTCGTCAGTATATATTCTCTCTTCAGAGAGCTTAGTCCCACCGATAAATAATCTTATTGAAAAAACAAATACTACCACAAGAAAAACAAAAACAACCAAACTCGTCACAATCCAAAAGCTCTTTTTTTGAAATATATTAGACATAATTGAATTAATTTATTAAATAAGTTTCGACCTTTACCATTTACCGTAAAAACTGTCTATTTGGAAATAATAAATTTCCTTGTCGCCGTTGTTACATAACGTATAGAGCAAATCAAATTTATGCCCCCCATATTCCTGCAATTCCTGCATTTCCCGTTCTGCAACACCTCCTTTATCTGGACAGCCATAAGTATATAACCACTCATATTCCTTATCGATTCCTTCATCTGATTTATCTGCTTCAATAACAATGGCTGTCTCAAAACTTAAACCATCTTGCCACAAAGAACTCTTTTCGGAAAACTTAAAACTATCTAATAAATGCTGAAATTCTTGCAGATGTCCCCAATAATCCGTCTCCAAGCCGGTGTCCCTGCCCGTATAATTAATCTGAATAATGTAATCATCTTTAGCTAAATAAACAGTGATTGGAGAACCCTCTTCAATCGGGCCTTGTCGAGGGATAATTACTTCTTTTATTGCTTTTCTTCCCCCAACTGTGATTTCTTCTTTTTTCATTAGTTCTTCCTCCGGTCCCTCCTGGGCTTTACTTTCTTCTATCCATTCTTCTAAACCAAGATTTTCAGAATTTTCCATAACAAAAATTTCTATTCTTGCCCCTAAAGATACTCCCCCCATAGGCGGCTCTTCTTCTTTGCTGCTGAAAAAAACAGAGCTAAACTCAGGATTATCAGCTTTGTACCAATTAGTTGGATACTCCAAACTAAACCCGTAATCAGCGTTGGAATAAACCGTAAAATCAGACAAAGGTTTCTTATCTTTTTGCAACCAAAAAATACCTAATCCTATCCCGATTATTATTACAATAATGATTAAAATGATAATGATTTTTTTCATAGAAATATTTTATTAATATTAAAAAAATCGACCTTTAGCAGGCTTTAATCTTTAGTTTCAACAGCCGGTTCGCTGGGTTGAATTACTACTCTTGGCTCAACATTGGGAATAGGATAAACAGTTTCAATTAAGAAAGCTTGTTCTGGTGGCAACAATCTGCCTCTTATCCTGTACTTTTTTCCCTCTTCTACTTCTTCTCCGTATTTATGCTGGATAATAACTTGACCGGTTGAATAATGACGATAAGGCAATAGTTCCTTATAAACTAAAAAGTAGGGGTCTAAGCATTCTCCCGAAGAAACACATTCATAAGCAAAGGTAACATAACCCTCAAACTCAACAAATTGGTCATAATAGATAGGCCATTCTCCATAAAAGTTCTCCACTTTTATATACTGGGGCTTTATTCCAAATTCTTTTTCAATTTTTTGGACATTGTTTTCTTCAGCCAGAAAAAGGTCTTCTCCAACACATTTTTCTGAATACTGAAAAACAACTTTGTATTTCCCCGGCTCAGCCATTTCATGAAAAGAACAAATTCTTGTCTCATCTAAATTAGAGCAGTCATTCTCACGGGTTTCAAGAACTGTTTGGTCCCAGTCAAATTTATCAACTAAAGGATTAAAATCCTGACAATGTTCTGGCGAAGGCGCACAGGCGATTGGCGTTTCTGTGCAAATGTCTTTTTCATCAGCCGAGCAGGGCAAAGCGCAAGCCATGTCATAAACATCAATCCATTGCCATCCATCATCAACCAATTGATAAACCTCAAAAGCCGGAAAACCGGTGAAGAGCTTTTTCTCACTTTCAACCCGCACCTTAATCACTTCACCCTGGTCAAAAGTGGTCTTATCCATTTTTAATTCAATCTTCTCTTTTTCCTCCCAGCAGCCAGCTCCAGCTAAAATTAAAACTCCTAAAAGCAAAATCAGAATAATAAACTTTGATTTAGTCATGGTAATAAAACTAAGAGACAGCACTCTCCTTCAGCCGGAGCGCAGGATTCTTCTATTTTTAATAGTTCGGGTTTAATCTCAAGAAAATCATGTTTCTCTATTACTTTTTCCTTTAATTTCTCCATCTCCTGACCGCAAACCACTTCAAAACATTTTGGTACATGAGCTATAAGTTCTACTTCATAATCTGTTCTCTTTAGATTAATAGGCCATTCCTCACCTATAGCAGAAAGACAAATATTGTCAGGATTTAATCCGGTATTTTCAGCAATAGAGTTTATAGAAAATGGAATCCAATAAGGAGGAGTGCGTATTTCCTCTGTTAAAACAATCTCGCCTGTTTCTTTTGCTTCATTAATGGCTTCGGTTATTTTTGATTCAATATCAACAGTATCATCATAAAGAGAAGGAGAGGGGGGTTTGAATATCACCCAAAGTCCAGCTCCAATTAAACAAATAAATAATAAAATTATAATAATCAAAATTATTTTTTTCATTGATCTAAGGAAGTTTCAATTTTAAAACTCCCAATTATTTTATCAAAAGTTGATTTAAACTCATTTCTGGCTTCTAAATTATCAAAAACGCAAAAGAGTCCCCTTCCCGTATCTTTGCCCAGAATATAAACAGCATCTTTAACTTTTCCATTTCTTTCAGAAACAACCTCTATTGCCTTGTGCCCTCCCAAAACCGTTTCTTTTTCTTCAATTACTTTAACACCCGGTTCTTCATAATATAGCCAATCAATAAATTCTTCCAAAGTTTGGGGATTTCCCTCTTTGTTAATAAGGGCGTTTTGAGACCCATAAGCATAGCAGTAAATTTCTTCCTCTGGAGACGAAAGCTCTCTACCGGCATTATTTATTTCTGGCTCCCCCAATTACCACTGAGAAGGATACTCTATACTGAAACTATAACGAGCGTTCTGATAGGTTTGCCAATCTAAAGGTTCTTCTTCTGAACGAGGTACAATGTCGGGTTTGAGCAAGGAGAGAAAATAAATAAAAGCAGCGATTAAAATAATTACTCCAATAACTATCAAAATTATTTTTTTCATACTTTTACTAAAATCTTTTTAATTACAAAAAAGCTAATTATGATAACAACAATAGTTATAGCTATGCCCCCCCAAAGTAAAAGGGAATGTATACAGACATATTGCGCTTTTTAGGATAATTTAAGGGCATATGAAAACTATGCCCAAATCAACAAAAGAAGAAAAATAGACGAATAATTTTAGAATTCTTCACTTATTCCGAAAAACTTTTAGTCCATTCCGGCTCAGAAGGAGCTTTAGTTTCCAACATTTCTCTCCAGACCTCGTCGGTTAATCTATTTTCCATTGGTTGTTTAAATTCGTAATAGCTAAAGACCGGTCCCGCGCCCACTAAAATATGCCCTTGAGGAAGTTTGTAGGCAACAACTAAGGTTTTAATATAACCTACTCCTTCTTCCAAGACCTTCTCGGTATTGCCTTCGGTATGAACATCGGCAACTAAAACAGTTTTAAATATATCGGGGTCAACATCTCCTCCGGAAACTGTCTCTATTAATCCTTCTGAAATACTGCCAAAATTTTTAATGAAATTATACTCTTCATCAGTAAGAGATTTATTCTCTAATTCTTTCTGGGAAATCTCTAATAACTTGGTTAATATTTCAGAAAATCTATTTAAACCCTGCTCTATTTTTAATTTTTCTAATTCTTCCTGGGGCACCAATCCTTTCAATCCTTTATTAGTCATTTCAGTTAAAGTCAAAAGCCGGGCATAAAATTCCGGCACTGGCTCTACATAACCGACAACTGGAGGTTCAGGCACACTTCCTAATTCAATCATTGTATAACTTTGTTTCACATACAAAATCGTATCGTGCCTTAATTCTGTCCAAGAAGCCAAAGCAGTATTTAATTCTTTATCCTGCCAGGCCTTTGTTTGCATAAAGGTTTGATACCCTTCATCAAATTCAGTCAACAAAGCCCTCAAAACATAGAGCCAATTCCAATAAAGGTTTTTAAACCAGTCATCAGTAGAAAAAGAATCTATTTCTGTTTTTAATTCCGAAAATTTCTTTTCATAATCCGAATATTCGCTATCTCCCAAACTTGCTAAAATTTCTTTTGCCCGAGCTGAACCAAACAAAGCCATTATATCCAATCCCCGAGGAAAACCTCTTACTTCTCTCATTGCCGGTGGCGGACAGGCCTTTACATCAGTTTTAACCCAGGTAAAAGGTCTATTTTTCCTATATTGAGGATAGGCATCGTCCCAGCAGAAAGTGAAAGGTTTTTTCTCAGTGGGCAAAGAAAGTTTTTGTCCGCTATATTCGCCCGAATAAGGAGAAACAATTTCGGAAAAGAGCCAGGAATCAATAGTAAATCTTTGGCCCATTAGTCTGAATCCTTTGGTTTCTTCTAAAAGTTTTTTTGCTTGAACTTTTAGCTCCTGGATTTCTTCATCAGATAAAGGAGGGCAAGGCATAAACAATTCGCAAGCCCCTAATCCTCCATAAATTTTTGGATTGTAAGGAAGATTCAAAAGAGTGTCTCTAATATCTGAATATTTCTCTTCCAATTCTTGAGAAGTTATTCCTTGTTCAAACAAACTGTTTAAGACGGCGCTATACTCATAAGGACCTAAATCATCAGAAAAACCAACAAAGAAACCAGTAATAGCATACATTCTTTGCCATCTTTCTTGAATATTCTCTGTTTCTAAAAATTTCTTAGCGATTAAACCGGCCTGGAGGGTTTGAATTTCAGCATCATATTCAGAAATAATTCCATCCATCGGACCGGTACATTTAGATTCTCCTTTAGAGAGAACAGGAGATCCCTTGATTAAAGCGGTTATTCTTCCATACCACATCATCGCTTTGAAATAATTTTTGAGCTTTTCTGATTTGGTATAATGGCCTCTGGGGACATATTGGGAGTAGTCCTCCTTATAGATAAAAATCGGAGAAAATTCCCAACCCTCGTGTTTTTTAATCAATTCAATTTCTTTTTGAACTTCCTGTTTAACAAAATCAGGAATTTCAAAGCTATATTTTTGAAACTCTGCTTCTGAAAAATATTTAAAGCTAACTTTTTCTCCATATTGTTCTTTTACTTCGTTTATCATCGCTTCACACCTCTCAGCTGACATCCCTGGAGAACAATACTCTTCTCTCAAGGCCTCATCGCTTATTACCTGGTTTCCCTTTGGCGAAAGCTCTTCCAAAGTCACTGACAAATAAGCTACATTTTTTTTAGCCGCTTCTTTTAAATCTCCTTCAGCAGCATTGTATTGCGAAAGGGCATCATCAAAAAATTCTTTACTCATTTGCCAAACATCATCGTAAAAAAGATCTCTCTCTATTTTCATTAAGGTTGTGTCAAAAAATATGTGATAGTAGTGTAAGAGTGAATCAGCGGTAATGAAGATAGGCAGGTCTTTATTTTCCAAGATGGAATAAAAATCGGCAAAATCGTCTGGAGATTTCTTAATATTTTCCGGAGTAGAAATAACTACAAATCCATTCTTTTCTAAAAGGGATAAGGCCTGCGGACTAAGTTGAATTTTCTCGGAAAATTTCTGATAATTGGAAATATCTTTCGTTCCAAGTGGAAGATTATATTCAGGAATTTTAGGAGTAACATCTGCTTTTATTAAAACAATATCTTCTGACTTAATTAGACGTTTTGCAATCTCGGCTGAAGTCAAAGAAATAGGAGGGGCTGGAGGCGAAGGCGGAGGCGGCTGAACTTTCTTAAAATAAAAAATACCGCCGATTATACCGGCTAAAATAATAATGGCTACTAAAACAATTAAAACGGTTTTAGAAAAGCCAAATGATTGAAACATTGTTTTTTGTGTTTTCATAATTTTCTGCCCGAGGTCTGCCCGAGGCCCGTCCTCAAGCCGGGAATTTTAGTTTGTAATTTCACCTTTCAGTTTGTATTATACCACTCTTTATTTGGTCAAGTAACTGGGGATAACTTCTTAAAGATAATTTTCTAAGAAATTCCTCTGCCTTTTCTTGCTCCATTAAAAATGGCTGGCTTAAATAACTCTCAGTAGGAAATAATCTATAGATAATTTTTTCTGGATAAATTTCTACCCCTACTGCTAATCCTCGTTGGGTTTCTTTTGAAAAATACTGGTCAAGAATAAAATTTCCCAAAGAATAAAAAATTAATTTCCCTTTATAGATTTCAATGTTTTGAACAACATGAGGATGAGCCCCAATAATTAAATCTGCGCCCGCTTCAATCATTTTATGGCTTAATCTTTGTTGAGAAAGAGAATTAGTCAATTGATATTCTTGGCCCCAATGCATAAAAACAATTAAAAATTTCTCTGGATTGGCATTCCCTATCTTCTTCACAATTTCTGTAATTTCCTCATCAGAACAATTAAAAGGAAATGTTTTATTAAAAGCCAAAAATATTATCTCGTCTTTTTCAAATAAAAAATCCTGAGCACATTCAATAGGATGACCGACAAAATCAATATTTGCTTTTTTAAGAAATTCTTTTGTCTCTTCCAAACCGGCTTCGCCCGTATTGCAAGTATGATTATTAGCCAGAGAGAGCAAATCAAAATTAGCAAAAGAAAGTCCTTTAGTTACATTCGGAAAAAAAGCAAATTTTAAAGATTGGTCTGAAAAATTGGGAGGATTTTTTACAATCGGTCCTTCTAAATTCCCAACCACAATATCAATTCCTCTGAAAAACTGGCTGATTTTTTCAAAAGGATAGAAAACACTGTTTTTATTCATTAAATATTCTACTCCCCTGTCTAACATAATGTCTCCTATGAATAAAATCGTTCTCCCATTAAATTTCTTAACTTCTTTTTGGCTGCCTTTTTTAAAAACTACACTAAAATATGATGTTGTCTCTTCAGCATCTTTATCCTCAAGAAAATCAATAGAATTGGCCTGTCCAATAGTCTTAGGAAATTCCTTATTCCTTAAATGAGCAAAAGCCCTGGCAATATAAAGCGCCTGCCAGGAATCAACTTCTAAGTTCTCAAAATCTGGTTTTTCAAAATTGATTAAAGTTCTAACGCTCTTTACATCATGAAATTCAGCTGCCGAAGACGGGAGATAATGAGAAAAATCAACACTGGCTATAACTATGGTTTTTGAGGAAGCTAAAGAATTCAGAGAGGTTGTAAATTGCTCTGTTTCTTCCAAGGAAATATCAAAAGGTATAATGAACGGAACAATTTTACTATCAGGAAAATATTTTTTTAGAAAAGGTATTAAATTTGTAATTCCATGGTCTAAGCTGACGCTGGAATTGCTAAAAACAAAATTATTTTCTGAAGAAAGATTTTTAATCAGCGAGCCATCAACTTCTATCCCATAAAATTCTTGAGTTTCTGGCTCAACGGTTATAAAAGAATTTCCTACAATGTTTCCGGCATTGAAATGGTCCGGGCCTAATAAAACAATTGTTTCTGGTTTTTGTTTTGATGAAATGTATTCAAAAAAATCCTCAATAATCTCCTCGGCTAATAAATGATGAGGAACTACTCCGGCAGATATATTGGTTTCTTGCCCTCCTAATTTTTGCAAAGCAAAATTTGGGAGGGATTGCCAGTAATAATATCCCAAAACCCCTCCCACAATTAGGAGAATCAGTAATACTACAATTAAAATATATTTGTTCCTTAGGTTCCTAAAAGCATACTTTCGGAATTCCGGATTCTTAAAAAAATTCATAATTGCAAGTGAGGGAGGAAAAGAAAAATGAGGAAGGAATAAATAAAAATTTATTTTTATTTATGACGACCGAAATTTTTCTTTTTCAACCGAATGCCGCAATTATATAAGGCATTAGCCTTCTATAATTTTTTAATTCTTTCTCCACTACTTTATTCTATCAAAAAATCGCCTTCCAGGCGATTTTTCGTGGCTCCC
>CAYUSS010000012.1:0-27582 GCA_964447515.1 uncultured Candidatus Saccharibacteria bacterium
GCTCCGGGGACAGGACTCGAACCTGTAACCGTCTCCTTAACAGGGAGTCGCTCTACCATTGAGCTACCCCGGAATGTGTATCTCTATTTTACAAGTTTTGAGCTAAAAATCAATATTCTTTCAGTTTTTTTAGTTTTTCATGGACTCTAATTCTCTCCAAGCTCTTTGCTTCTATTTGGCGAATTCTTTCCCGGGTTACCCCAAAGACATGACCAACCTCTTCCAAAGTATGAACAATTCCATTGTCTAACCCAAATCTCATTGATAAAATCGTTTGCTCGCGGGGAGTTAAATCAACCAAAATCTCTTTCAATCTTTCGCGAAGTAAAGTTCTAGCCGCCTGCACAGAAGGAGAAAGCACTTTCTCATCTTTAATAAATTCAGCCAAAACACTACCTTCTTCTTCATCTCCTACCGGGGTTTCTAAAGAAATAGTTTCTTGAGAAATCTTTTTAATATGGCGAACCTTGGCAACATCAATTCCCATCTCAGCTGCAATTTCCTCTGATAGAGGTTCTCTTCCTAAATCCTGTAGGAGACGACGTCTAACTTTAGTATATTTTGAAATGGTTTCAACCATATGAACTGGAATCCTTATTGTTCTGGCTTGGTCAGCTAAAGCTCGGGTAATTGCCTGACGTATCCACCAGGTAGCATAGGTTGAAAATTTATAACCTCTTCTCCAATCAAATTTTTCTACTGCCCGAAAAAGACCTAAATTTCCCTCTTGAATTAAATCAAGCAGAGTTAAATTCGGGGACTTGCCAATATATCTCTTAGCGATAGAAACTACCAATCGTAGGTTGGCTCGAGCCAATTTTTTCTTAGCTTCTTTATCACCTTTTTCAATTTCACGAGCTAACTCTTTTTCTTCCTCAGCAGTTAAAAACGAGACCTTACCAATTTCTTTTAAATAAATTTGAATAGGGTCTATTTTTAATTTAGCAGTTTCTTTGGCCCTTCCTTTCTTTTTTTTAGGCGCTTCCTCATCAATTAAAAACCCCTTAATTGCTTTGACCTCAATTCCTTCTCTTTCTAACTTTTGATAAAGGTCTTCTAATCCTAAAATATCTTTTTCTGCTTTTGGGAAAAAATATAAAATTTCCGAGATAGTAACAAATTTCCGCGGCTTTCCTTTTTTTATCAATTCTTCAATTTTCTCTAAGGGAAAAACTCGAGAAATTCTTTCTTTTTTTTTCTTTTTTATTACTGGTTTTTTCTTTAGGGCTTTCTTTTTCTTCAACATAATTAGGCAATTTCCAAATCCATCCGGGATTTGGAAAAAGAATTAAATTCCTGAATTAGTTTTTGAATTTTATTAAAATCTTTCTCTTCTTCTGCTTTTTTAATCTCTTTAGAAATCTCACCTAATTTATCTTTAATCACCAATACCTTAAACTCTCTTAAACAATTTTTAAATTCCTCTTCCCTATCAAACTTTAATCCGATTTTCCTACTCTCTAAGTCCTTATCAAGAAAGGATTCAGCTTCAGCTTTTAATGAAAGATAGTTTATCAAATCGTTCAATTCGGTCGGAAAATCTTTTGAATTAAGGCCTTCTTTTTTAAAATAGCTAAGGATTTGAGAGGTTTGAGAAGAAAAAAGTTCAAAGTCTTTTTCACAAATTAAATCAAGATTTTTTGGAGACTTAATAACTAAAATAATCAATTGTTCTTCTAAAAGTTCTTTTCTTGTTTTTGGCGGTAAAGCTCTTGTTTTTTGGTCCATTTGTTCAATTCCTTTCGGACCTCTTGCCCTGACCGGTTCATAGGTTGTTTTCTGAAATTCCTCCAATACATCTTCTTCTTTTATTTCCAGGACTTTAGCTAAACTTTGAATCCAAAAACTTTTTTCAATTCTATTGGGAACTTTTTTAATAACCGGCAGTAAAACCTTTGAGATTTCCTTTTTCCCTTCTAAAGTATTTTTATCAAATTTAGATAAGACATTTTCAAAATAAAAATCATGAATTGATTCTGCCTTTTGAACTAAATTTTCCCAATCTTTAGGGTTCTGGGAAACAATATCTGCTGGATCAGAACCTTCAGGCATAGCCACCACTTTTATATTAAAACCTAAGGTCTGAGCCAAATCAATTCCTCTTTTGGTTGCCGAATCTCCAGCAACATCCATATCAAAGGCAGTTAAGAGATTATCTGAATAACGTTTAAGATTTTTTAATTGAAAATTTGTTAAGGCAGTCCCCGAGGTAGCTACTACGTTTTTAAAACCGGCCTGAGCCGACATAATCACATCAACATAGCCCTCTACTAAAATACAATTATCTCTTTTCCTAATTTCTGCTCCTGCTTTGTCTAAACCGTATAAAATTCGGCTTTTATCATAAAGAAGAGTACCGGGGCTATTCATATATTTCGCAACTTCATCATATTTTTGATTTTTGATTTTTGATTTTTGATTTTCTAATATCCTGCCCCCAAATCCAACTGTTTGAGAACTTAAATTAAAAATAGGGAAGATAATCCTTGCCCGAAATCTATCATAATAGTTCCCTGCTCTTTCAGATTTTAAAGCCAAACCACCTTTTTCTATTTCTTCTCTTTTATAACCTTTGCTAACTAAAAAATCAGATAGACCCTGCCAGGTATCTGGCGCATAACCTAAACGCCACTTTTTTATACTTTCCTCTTTGAGCCCTCGATCTAAAAGGTACTTTTTTGCCTCTTTACCCGTTTTACTCTCTTTAAGTTGTTTTTCAAAAAAGCAACAAGCCAATTCGGAAATTTCATAAAGCCGCTGCCTTTCAGTTTTTAATTTTGGGTCTTCTCTTTTCAGCTCAACTCCGGCTTTTTGAGCCAAAATCCGCAAGGCATCCCCAAACTCAACCCCCTCAATTTTCATCACAAATTTAAAAATGTCACCTCCGGTTCCACACGCTCCGAAGCAGTGCCAGATTTGGCGGCTAGGAGAAACAAAAAAAGAGGGTTTTTTTTCAGAATGAAAAGGACAAAGGGCTCTGTAATTTGCCCCGGCTTTTTGGAGTTTAATATAACTGCCAATAACTTCTACAATGTCTAATCTGTCTCTAATTTCCTCAATTGGAGAACTCAACATAACCTCAACAATAATTATAGAACTATTTTAACACAAAATCCTCAGAAAAACAATAATGATTACGGCAAAAAGAAGGTTAAAATGCAACAGCAGACCTTAATTCAACAGTTTTTTAACTTTCTGAACTTGACACAATATGCTTAAGATATAGAATAAATACATACTAAAACAAAAATGAACACTGATGTCCCGTAGAATAACGGGATTCCATTTTTAAAAAACAAAATGAAAAAATATGAATAATAATAAGAATAATTACAATAATAAAAGAAAAAACAACAATCATCGTAAAAGAGTGGCAATGATTAGTGTTCACTCTGACCCCTCAGCTAAATTAGGAGGGCATGAAGCAGGAGGACAAAATGTCTATGTTTCAGAATTAAGTAAACGATTGGGACAAATGGGATGGTCAGTTGATGTTTTTACCAGATTAACCAGAAAAAGAAGAAAAATGGTAAGAAGTTATGGGAAAAACATAAACATTATCTATTTAAAAGCAGGGCCCCGTTATTCTATAGCAAAAGAAGAAGTATTAGATAAATTACCAGAGTTCCTTGGTAATTTTCTTACTTATAAAGAGAAAAATAAACTTAATTATAGTATAGTTCACGGAAATTATTATTTGGGAGGATGGGTAGCGGCCCAAATTAAAAGAATATTACATGTTCCAATGGTAGAAACCTTTCACTCGTTGGGCCACATACGCCACCGCGCCTTAGAAAAATTTGAAAAAGAAGATGCTAATATTGAAAAATTTGGAAAACGATTAAGGACCGAGGAAGAAATTATGAAAGCAACTGATAGAATAATTGCCACTAGCCCACCCGAAAAAAGAGACCTTATTCACTATTATGATTTTGGGTTAGAAGATAAAATAAAAATAATCCCTTGCGGCGTTAATTTAAAACGTTTCAGAAAAATAAACTTTAAAAATGCTAGAGATTATATCAATCTCCCTGAAAAAGATAAGATTATCATCTATATTGGACGCATAGACTGGCGTAAAGGAATAGAAACGATAATCCGGTCTTTTCCTTTAGTCCTTAAAAAATTATCTAAATTTAAGGAAGACCTAAAAATAGTAATTATTGGAGGAAAAATTGGTAAAAGGGGTGATATGGCTGATAAGCAAGAAATAAAACGATTAAAAAATATAGCTCAAGAATTAGGAATTGAAAAAAAAGTTCTATTTTTAGGCAGAAGAGACCAAGAAAAACTTCGTTATTACTATTCATCGAGCGACATCTTTATAACCTCTCCTTATTATGAACCATTCGGAATGACTTCATTGGAAGCAATGCGCTGCGGGGTGCCCGTTATTGCTTCAAATATTGGAGGACTCTCTTATATAATCCAGAATAGGAAAACAGGACTTTTTTTCCCGTCGGGGAACTACAGAGGTCTTGCAAAAAAAATTGTAGAACTCTTTATAAATAAGAAGCTCGGAAATAAATTAACTAAAAATGCCGAAAAAATGGTAAAAGAAAATTACAGCTGGGAAAATGTTTCTTCAGATGTAGCAAAACTATATCAAGAATTAATATGAAAATAGTTCAAATATCACCCTTTGAAGAAAGTGTTCCGCCTAAAAAATATGGCGGAGTTGAATTAGTGATATATAATATCACTCAAGAATTACTTGAAAGAGGCCATCGGGTCTATCTTATAGCTTCTGGTGATTCTCAAACAAAAGCAACATTATTGCCGGTATTCCCAAAGGCCCTCCGAACTTATCCCGAAGCCCAGGACCTGAAAACAAGAGATTCTCTAAAATTTATTGGCGCTGGCAAAATACTTGAATATCTAAACAATATTAATGCTGATATTATCCATAATCATTTAGGTTGGAGATTACTTCCTTTTTCTCCGGTTATAAAAATGCCAATTGTCACTACTCTCCATGGTCCTCTTAATGTTGACTATCAAAGATTAGTTTATGGTAAATTCAAAAAAAATAAGTATGTCTCTATCTCCAAAAATCAACGAGAACCATTTCCGAGTCTCAATTTTGTTGGAAATGTTTATAATGGAATTGATACAAATATTTTTCCCTTCAATAAAAAGCCTAAAGACTATTTGGCTTTTTTAGGAAGAATGTCGCCAGAGAAAGGACCAGTTGAAGCAATAAAAATAGCGAAAAGAGTAAAAATGAAACTTATCATGGCTGCGAAAATTGATATAGTTGATAAAAAATATTTCTCAGAGCAAGTAAATCCTTTAATTGATGGAAAACAAATTAAATTTATTGGCGAAATCGGTCATAAAAAAAAGGTGGAACTTTTAAAAAATGCCAAAGCGCTACTCGCTCCAATTCAATGGAGAGAACCATTTGGGCTATTTCTAACAGAGACGATGGCTTGCGGAACTCCGGTTATTGTTTTCGACAGAGGTTCAGCAAGAGAGATAATTAAGAATGGAAAAACCGGTTTTGTGGTTAAAGACGTCAAAGAAGCAGTTGAAGCAGTTAAAAAAATTGACCAGATAGATAGAAAAGATTGCCGAAAAAGAGTAGAAGAAAAATTTAGTACCTCAAAAATGGTAGATGGATATGAAAAAGTATATTATGAAATTCTAAAGAAAAAATAAAGCCCGAAAATAATTCTAGACTCAAAAACAAAACCCGACATTGTTAATCTAAAACCCGACGTTGAGAATTTTAAACGTCGGGTTTTGTAAATTAACGTCGGTTTTGTAGAAAACAGATTCACCTCCTTGAAAGATTGGAAGCGCTCTTTATCTGACCGTTGGAAATATAATGAATGGCTCCTTGGGAATCTTTGATAACTGTTTGCCTTAAAGCCAAATCTACAACTTTCCCCTTTCTGCCACCTATCTCTACTTCTTCGCCAACCCGATATTGGTCTTCAAACAATATAAAAAGTCCGCTTAAATAATCTTGAATTAAATTTCGAGCTCCCATGCCAATAGCCAGACCTACCAACCCTGCTCCGGCTAAAAGAGGCGCAACGTTAACTCCAAACTCCGGAAGAATCATCAAAATTGCTATTGTCCAAATCGCTATTTTTAAACTATAGATAAAAATCTTACTAAGCGTCTTGGCTCTTTGCTCTTGAGTTTTAGCATCTTTTACTATTTCTCTGCTTTTCTCAATAAGAGTTTTTATTAATCTGGAAATAAAAGCTTTACTAATTCTAACAGCCAGCCAAGCCACAAATAAAATTATAATTATTTTTATCCCATGAGAAATAAACCAGGATATTAGGCTTTGAAAAAAATTTTGAAAATTCATATTTAAAAAATTACTATTCTAAATCATTATGCTCAATTTTATCAGTATTGTCGCCTTCTAATATCTTATCAACCATTTCTATTTCTCCCAATAATCCCCCTATTAAATCGTAGTTCTTCGCCTCTTTATACGTTGCCCAAACACAATCAGTGTTCTCTTTATTGAGTTTTACTTCGCCTGACTTATAGGCACAGTAAAAACTCAAAATGATAGCTGGAATACCGTCCGACCTAATAAAAGCCATATCCAAAAGATATTTTACTTTGCCAACTTCTAGATTAACTTCTTCTCTTACCTCTCGCCGTAAAGATTTTTCAATGGCAAAGTACCAAAGCTTCTCATTATTTTTAGGCAAATCAATATAATCATCAACTTCCAATCCTCCGCCTGGCACAGACCATCTGCCGGGAAAATCTTTTTTATCTAAACTTCGTTTAACTAATAAATATTTTTTATCCTTGTTATAAATAATAGCTGTAGAAGCAATCCGATGCAGTTCTCTGTTTTGAATTTTCATAATAATTTTTACTGGGACGGTATATATCCAAAAAATCTTTACCCCGTAGCGAAACAAGGTTTCTGCTACCGGGGTTTGGCGGCAATTTGTTTCTTTGAGACTCCGATCAAACAATCTTTAAAATCAAGATACTTGTCTTTTTGATATTTTTGGATTTTTTTCAGAAACTCTCTACTTTCTTTATCGCTTGGAAAAGAATCGGTGTTGTGGATAAATTTATAAAATATCTTTAAATCAAAGAATTTTTTTGTGCTTAAAATATCTCCTACATACATTCTCATTTTAAGTTTCTTGACTTCTACATTTAATCCCAACTTTTTATAAAAACTTATAATATATTGTGCATAATTAAAACTTGGATATACTTGTCTTAACATTGTTCTGTAATGGTCGCTTTCTTTGGGTAAAGTTAACATCAGAAATTTTCCATTTTTATTCAAGAAATTTAATAATCTAGTCAATTGGGCATTATAGTCTTTTTGATTTACTGCCCAATAATAATTTGTGTGGGAGGTAAAAACAATATCGTATTTTTTCTCAGGTTTAAACGTTGCAAGAGTCCTTGAATATGATTTTCCGATATTGTTTTCTGGCGTCAAAAAAGCTTCCGCAGATGCCAAAGCATTCTCATTTGGTTCTAATAAATCACATTCATAATTTTCCTCTAGTCTATCTAAAATTTGCTTTGTCGTATGCCCCTCACCACCTCCGATGTCCAATATTTGTTTTTTTTCTCCAACTTTTTTGACTTTTTTAAATTCTTTGACTATTTCAAAAACAATGTTAAACCAATCTTCCATAACACTTCTTATGTATATATTTTCATATACATCCGAGAATTCTTTTTCGCCCCAAAAATGCCATTTTGCCATAGATTTATTTTATTAGTTCTCCTATCGAAATACCAAGAGCTTTGGCAATTTTTGCTATAGTTTGAACGTTTGGCTTATTGACCGCTCTAACTTGCGACTTTTGTAATTTGTTCATTTTATATGAAATGCTTTTTCAGGAATGCCCGACCCGAACCTGATTTTAAATATTTTTCGAACTCAAAAGCTGTATGTTTTCTGTTAAAAACTATATAGGTAATAAGTTTTATAAGCAACCTATTTTTAGTTGCCGGAATTTGTGCTTTGTTGTATCTCTCAATTCTATTTTGCAAATCATTTGTACAACCTACATAAAATCGCTCATCTCCACATTTAATCGCATAAACATAATACATATTTAGACTTAGGCGGATTTATCTCGCCGTAGCCGAGCCGACTTTGTCTGGCCATAGGCCGACTCCGTCGAACCGAAGGCCGAAAAGCGAGGCGAAACCCGCCTTCGTTCAATCTTTGGTTGAACTTCGGCGAGGCGAAGGCGGAAGGGGTGGGATTCGAACCCACGAGACCCCGAAAGGTCATGGCTTTCCAAGCCATCCCGTTGAACCGCTCCGGCACCCTTCCTTTGCCCTCCGAAGCTTCAGCGAAGGAGGGCCTATCTGGGTAATTCTAAAATTATTTTGGAAATTGTTAAATGTTGGGCAGTAAATTTATAATTCAAAAGTTTTAAAATTGTTAAAAAGTCCAAGATTTCTTCTCTCAGGGTTTCAGGTCCGGTAAAAATCTCAGCGAGCTCTTTAAATAAGTTTTTAGCATAGTTATTCAAAATTTCATAATCTGCCTTTTGGTGAAGCCAATCAATGATTTTTTTAAATTCAGCTCTATCTAACCAGATCCCATGACAAAGATTGCAAACATCAACAATTATTCCCGAATCTCCATAATATACCTCATAAAGAGGGATACGACAAGAAGGACAAAGCCGAATTCCGGCTGAAACTTTGAATTTATTTTCCTCTTTCCATAAATCAATGTCCAACCAATTTAAATTTTTATCTTTCTCATCTTTGGCCCATCTTAATTCTTCTTCCTCAAACCAAAGACCAAGGCAAATAGGACAATAATTTACCCCAACATTATGAAAAACTATGCTTGAAAGAGGTTTTTTACAAATTGGGCAAGTCATTTTATCAGCGAACAACAAACAACGAACAATAATATTAACGTCTGTTGGTATTTGATATCAACAGACTATCTGTTGATATCAAATACCAACAGACCATAAGTAAGAATTTTTATTGTTCATTGCTCTTTGTTTATTGTTCGTTATTATATCTTCATTCCCCTCAAGGCTCTTATCCTCTCTTCAATCGGGGGATGAGTCATAAACAACTTGGTCAGCCAACTCTGAGATCGTTTCCCTCTAAATGGTGAAGCAATATAAAGATGGGCAGTGGCATTATTAGCGCCGGGCAAGGGGTTCGGGTTTTTAGAAATTTTTTCAAGGGCTTTAGCCAGTCCTTGGGGATATCTTGTTAAAAGAGCTCCCTTAGCATCGGCTAAAAATTCTCTTTTTCGGGAAATTCCTAATTTAATTAGAGTAGCAAACAAAGGAGCTAAAATCGCCAAAACAAGAGCAATCAAAAGCATAATCAGTCTTATTTGTCCTCCATCTCGGCTAGTCCGCCTACCCAATCCTCCCCAGAAACTAATCCGAAAGAAGAAATCAGTCAATACCACAATTATTCCAACCAAAACAACAATAACAGCTGATAATAATATATCCCTATTGCCAATATGGGCCAGTTCATGGGCGATTACTCCTTCCAGTTCATTTCTTTCCAGCCGGTCAAGCAGCCCCTGAGTCACTGCCACTACAGCATGTTTTGGGCCGCGACCAGTAGCAAAAGCGTTGGGTTGGGCTTCATTAATAATATAAATTTTAGGTAGGGGAAGTCCGGCGGTGATACAAAGATTTTCAACAACTCGGTAAAGTTCAGGATTATCTTTTTTTTTAATAGGTCTAGCCCGGCTCATTGCCAAAACAATTTTGTCAGAATACCAATAACTAAAAAAACTCATCAAAATACTGTAAATCACAGCCAGCCATAAGATAATATAGCTCCCAACAAAATAAGAAATTAACCAACCGAGAGTAATGACAAAAATTAAAAAACAGGTCAAATATAGCCAAGTCTTTCGGATGTTGGATTCGGCTTGAGTGTATAGTGTCATGTCGGATGTTCAAGGTCGGGTGTAGAATATTAGAACTTCACGCTTACTGGTTTTCGGGAAGCGGCTTCTTCAATTTCAAACAAGTCCATCTTTTTAAAAGCGAACAAAGAGGCAATAATTTTGGCTGGAAAAACTTCAATCTTGATATTCAGGTCTCTAACATTAGCATTGTAAAATCTTCTGGCTGCTTGAATTTTATCTTCAGTATCCCGAATCTCTCGCTGAAGTTCCAAAAAATTTTCTGATGCTCTTAATTGAGGATAATTTTCAGCTACAGCAAAGAGAGTTTTTAGGGTAGAAGAAAGAGCATTTTCAGCTTCAGAATGCTCTTTTATTGTTTTAGCGCCCATTGCTTGGGTCCTTGCTTGAGTAACTTTTTCAAAAAGCTCTCTTTCATGGATAGCATAACCCTTGACTGTTTCAACCAAATTAGGAATTAAATTATATCTTCTTTTTAACTGAACATCAATATCTGACCAGGCCTCTTTTGCCCGATTACAAAGAGTTACTAAACGGTTATAAGCAAAAATTGCCCACAAAACCACTACAAGTAAAACCCCTAAAATAACATACAAAATAATCATATTTCTAATTTTAGGAAAATAGTTCTTTTTGGAAAGAACTGTTCTATTGCCCGACCTTTGTTATATTGTAGCACAAAAACAAAGAATAAAATAAAGAAAAAACATATCTCTAACGGGGCTCGTCGCTTATGTGTAGATAACACACTTCTTTCCTCGCGCCTTGAATCTGACCAAAATTCGCTCCGTCAAATGGATGTAATATGAGGGAAGCCAGGACAGATCTGACCAAAATTCGCTCCGCTGAGTTGATGCTATATGGATAGGTAGAGGACAGAGAACATTATTCATCAAGGTTTCTCTGAGATAGAGTGGTCTGGATTTTTATTTTTGGCAAAGGACTCATATTTTTCCCTTTTATTTCCATATAGATAGTTACTTTCGGCTGAGAATTATCTCCTGGCTCGTCCCCGGAAATATTAAAATTAAGAGAAGTTACTTCAAAATCATCTGATATTAACTCAACAGTATCGAAAATCTTTATTCCATCTTCCCATTTATTTACTTTTAATTGATTATCTGTATCATCCTGAAAGAATTCTAAACATTCGCCTTTGTAATTGACAAATTTTATTCCCCTTCCTACCAGGGTTTCTTCATAATTCTTACCTATATCCATATTACTACACTCTCCTCCATTCTTCTTTGCCATCCTTATTGCTCGGTTCATATATTCCATAGCATAACCAGTCTGGTCTAAAAGTTGTTGAGAAGCCAAACTATATTTCTGGATTTTAATAGCTAAAGCAAAAATCCCCAAAGCCGCTCCGCTAATTAGAGAGAAGATGACTACAGCTGCTAATACTTCTATTAAGGTGTATCCCTTGTTCATTTTAACATTTCAACATTTTAACAGAATTAAATCTAATGTTAAAATGCTATCATGTTGATATGTTGAGATGAATTATCGATAATTATATAGATTCTCCCAGATAGTTATTTCGTGGTCTTCCCACTCTACTAAAACAGTAACTTCTAAGTCATTTTCACCATCACTATTAGTGTCAACAGAATTAATAGTGATTTTTCTTTTAAATTTAGTTGGAGTATCCCCCTCGTATCCGTAAAAACCAGCAGTTTCAAGGTTTAAAAAATTTCCGTTATAAGGAAACAAACTTGAATCATTATAATCTGCTTGCCAATTTCCAGACCCTAAGCCATCGTCCCATGAAGGATTAGCAGGATCCAGCCAATTGGTATCTCTTATATCCCTGACAATCTCAATTCCTTCCTGAGCAAGATAGACAGCAGTAAGTTTAGAATTAGAAAAAGAGGTATAAGAAATTATTTGCTGAGTCGCAGCGAAAGTGCCCACTACTCCAACCAAAATTACAAAAATAGCGATTATGACTTCAAGAAGGGTGAAACCTTTTTTCATTTTAACATTTTAACATTTAAACAGAATTAAATTTAATGTTGATATGTTTAGATGTTTATATGTTTAGATGATTTTTCAATCAACATCAATTAAACCGGCTTTGTTTACCTTAATTTTTTTGGTGCTTGTTGGATCATTTTTTAAGACAAGGGTTATTTCGATCTCATTTAGAGAGGCTGGTTTTATAGTAACGGTGGGGTCAGGAGAAGTAAAAGTAATACGCAAAAAATTACTAGAAAGCGAATCAATTTTAACACCCTCTTCAAATTTTATATCTTTTTCAACTTCTTCATCCTCACCAGAACTATAATTCCCATCACCATTACAATCAGCAAATATTGTGTAATACTCTGGTTCTATTTCTTTAAAAACTACTCCCCAGCCAAATTTGTAATCGGAGGAGGCTGGACAAGTTTCACATTTTTCTGCTGACATTGCCATTGCCTGAGCCCTTCTTATATCCTGAGCTAATTTAGTAGCTGAACGTTGAAGGGCTAACTGTCTTCTAAAGTTCTGATAATTAGGTATAAGTATTGCTGATAAAATACCAATAATAATTATTACTATTATTACCTCGATGAGAGTGAACCCTTTTTTCATTTTAACATTTTAACATATTAACATTTTAACAGAATTCAATTTAATGTTTAAATGTTGATATGTTTAGATGTTGATATGTTGATATGTTTAGATGTTTAGATGAATATATCTAAATACCACTGAATTATATTTTTCCCCCAGAATAGAGCTATAAATGTTCCGGTTACTAAAAATGGTCCAAAAGGTACCTCACTTTTAAACGTTTTTTTCTTTGTCAAAACTAATCCTACTCCTACTATAGCACCAATTAGAAAAGATAAAAACAAAGCAACTAAAATATTGGGGAAACTAAGTAAAAGACCCATAAAAAAAGCCAACTTAACATCGCCAACTCCCATCCACTTGCCTTTGGAAATGAGAATAATAATTAGAAAAAATGCTGCGGCACCAAAAGCAGCAAGAAAAGGATATAAAAATTCGTAAATCGTAAATCGTAAATCGTAAATCGTAACTAAGCGATAAATCAAAGCTATTAAAATTGCCGGGTAGATTATCTTATTGGGAATTATGAAATGTTTAAGGTCATAGACAAAAATTATGAGCAAAAAACAGGAGATAACAAATAAGAAACAAGTAGTGAGTAGGTTTTGCCAGCCTAGAGCTGGTTCGCCAAAGGCGGAAAAATTGAGAATTAATACAAATAAAAGCCCTGTTGCTATTTCGACCAAAGGATATTGCCAGGAGATCTTTTTATGGCAATAACGGCATTTTCTTTTTAAAAATAAAAAACTAAAAAGAGGGATTAAATCTTTCCAACCAAGAATATGCTTGCAATAAGGACAATAGGAACGGCCCTTTAGAAAACTTTCTTTTTTTTCAAGCCGATAAATTAGACAATTCAAAAAACTTCCAACAACTAAACCGAAAACAAAAACAAATAAATAAAAAGCGATCGTCATACCCCGTAGAAGAATTTCGAATTAAAAATTTCTTCGAAATTTTTTTATTTGCCCCGTAGGGACCTTTCGAAATTTCTCTACGGGGCATGATTGTTATTTTATTTTAAAATTATATTTTAAAGAAAACAAGACCCGACCGAGCACTCAATTTAAGTGCTCGGTCGGGTCTCATAATCTATCAACGAGGCCCGTCCTCGTTGATTGCTAAAACAGCATCTCTACAAAGTGTTCAGGGTCGGGTATTGAACATTGATTCGCTAAGGAGCAATGCATTTGATATTACCTGCCTCACAATATGAATCGGATATTTCTACGGCAAGTCCAGAAGAATCTACACAATAATAACCTCCTCTAATTAACTTAGATTGGACACAATAAGAATTTGGGGAGGCGTAACAATCAGGATATAAGCCGATAAATTTAAATACATCATTTTCAATAACTTTAAGATCCGATGAATAACTTTCATTAATAGTCTTGTCAGCAGCACAAATACTTTCATAACTGCCCTCATCAGTACAAATACTTGCAGCTATATTTCTTACCTGAACCAAACTGGTCGCAATTCTGGTATTTTTTGCTTTGTCTCTATATCGCATTACAACAACTAAACTAACACTAACTATTATTGCAATAATAGCAATCACTACCAAAAGTTCGATTAAGGTAAACCCTTCGCCTTTTCTGGAAGAAAGGTGAAGGATAAATCCTTTTGATTTTTTTCCAAAAATCCTTGTCATTCAAATATCCAATTAAAACCCGCTTTTAGTGGGTTTTAATTGCTAAAAAATCTTTAATAGTAATCTTCAATACCGGGGGTTCAATGTCGAGTGTTGAACAATAATTATCTTAAGGATGGACAAACAAAAGTTGAGCCATCGCAAAAACCTCCGCCAATGGGATTAGTCGTGGTGTTGCCAGCCACTCCTGTGCTGTCTACGCAGTACCAATCGCCTGCTCCGCCGTATTTGGTATTCAAACCGGTATAGGCACAGTAGTGAGTAGCATCTGAATGGATTACTACGTCTGTAGTCCCCGCAACAGTACAAGTGTCCCCTGTTCCTCCTGTTACAGTACAGTTTTTATCAACATCATTACAAAGAGCTGTCGTTTCAGCATCATAGGTGCAAGCTAAACTAGTATAACCACCCTCAGCCGCGTTCACTAACTCGGCTTTAGTTCGAATCTGAGATACAGCCGTAACAATCCTAGCATCTCTGGCTTTAGCCCGAGCACCGCCTAAAGAAACTAAAACAATTGCCGCCAAAATACCAATAATAGCAATAACTACTAAAAGTTCAATTAAGGTAAAACCTGTTTTTTTCATAATTATCTTATTTTTACCCTGTTAAATGCTGCTTCGCAGCAATTTCGCTTTCAGCGAAATTATTTAACAGGGTGAATTGATAACTTTATTTATCTTCGACCTTTTAGTTTTTAACACTTAACTTATTATACTATACTAATATCTAATATCAAAGCAGGCTGTGGAAAACTAAAAAATATCAAAATTCAAATCGCAATTGAATAAATAGGTATTATAACTGCCGCTACCAATCCTCCTACTAGTATTCCCAAAAGTATAATGAATATCGGCTCAAGGAGTCTTACAAAATTATTTAAACTTCGGTCTACATCCTCTCGGTAAAATTCTACCACATTTTTTAAAGACGAACCTAAACTACCGGTTTTTTCTCCTACTACTATCATCTGATAAAAAAGAGGAGAAATGAATTTAGGATATCTTGCTAAAATTATACTTATCGTTGTTCCTTTCTCAACTTCATCTCTAGTTTCTCTAATAATTTTTTTATACTCTTCATTACCTACCACCTCACCAGTAATTTCTAATGCCTGACTAATGGGCAAGCCACCTGAAACCAAGGTGGAAAGATTTAAGGCAAAACGGGAAAGATAAAACTTTCTCAAAAAAGGACCTATTAAAGGTAATTTTAGTAAAATTCTGTCAAAAACTTTTTTACCTTTTTTACTTTTGAGATATCGAAAAATAAAAATTGCCAGAAAAATAATAACTAAAATTACAATCCATCCTCGGCTCTTTAAAAAATCTGAGAGGGCCATTACGAGCCGAGTAATTAAAGGAAGTTGTTGTCCGGTTTCTTCTAAAACACTGGTTAGCTGGGGAAGAATATAAACAATCATCAAGATAGCAACTGCTGAAAAAACCAAGAGAACAAAAAGAGGATAAATCATTGCCTCTATTATTTTACCACGAAAATTATATTCTCTTTCTAAGTAATCGGCTAAATACAAAAAGGCATCGGAAAGTTTGCCAGAGGCTTCTCCAGATTTTACCATATTGATAAAAAAGCTAGAAAAAACTTTTGGAAAAGAACCAAGGGCTTTAGAAAGAGGAGTTCCCCCTTCCACATCTTTACCAACCTTTGAAATTATTTCTCTAAAATTAGGATTTTTTGTTTGTCTGGCAAGGGTTCGGAATGTCTCGGTTAAAGAAACCTTGGATTTAAGCATAATCGCCAATTGCCGGGAGAAGCCCACAATATCTTTCTTGGTAATTCTTTGGAAAATTTTCAACTTCTTGGCATAAAAAGGAGAGACTTTTTCTTCTAAAGCAGTCACAAAAATTCCATGAGCCCTTAAAACAGCAAAAGCAGCTTCTCTACTGAGGGCATCCACTACTCCTGATTGAATCTCCCCGGTTTTAGACCTTGCTTGATAGTTGAATTTCATACTTTATCGGCGGACCAAGTTCCTCAGTTCGGTTGGGTTTAATGAATAAATTAAAGCCGTCTCTAAATCAACTTCTTTTGCCCTTATTAAATTAGCTAAATATCTATCTAAAGAAATCATTCCCATCTCAGCTGAAGTTTCAATAACCATTGGTATCTCATAAATTTTATTTTCCCGAATTAAATTAGCAATAGCTGGAGTATTTATCATCACCTCACAGGCAGGTATCAATCCCCCTTTAATTCTTGGTAGTAACCTTTGGGAAACTACTCCCAGAAGCGAACCAGAAAGTTGAGACCGAATTTGGGCTTGCTGGCTGCCTGGAAAAACATCAACAATCCGGTCAATAGTCTGGGCAGCTGAATTTGTATGAAGGGTAGCCAAAACTAAATGGCCTGTTTCAGCTGCGGTGATGGCAGTTGATATGGTCTCAGGGTCTCTCATCTCTCCCACCATAATTACATCGGGATCCTGACGAAAAGTAGATTTTAATGCCTTGGCAAAACTTAAAGTATCCCGGTAAAGCTCTCTTTGGTCAATAATTGACCTATCATCTTCAAAAAGATACTCAATGGGATCTTCAATGGTAATTATATGACAAGCCCTAAGATGATTTATTTCATCAACTAAGGCGGCTAAAGTAGTGGATTTTCCCTGACTGGATGAGCCGGTAATCAATACAAAGCCCTGATAATGTCGGATAAATTCATGTAAAATCGGGGGGAGATTTAATTCTTGAATAGTTTTAATTTTAGAGGAAATCAGACGAAGAGCAGAGGAAATATTTTTTCTTTGAAAAAAGACATTAACCCTAAATCTTATTTTTCCTCTAAAACTATAAGAAAAATCAATTTCTTTATCTTGGAGAAATTTTTGTTGTTGCTCCTCAGTCATTAATTCAAAAGCAAATCCTCGAGCATCTTCTGCTGAAATCTTTTTCATTTTAACCAAAGGCATCAATCTGCCACCTATCCGCAAAATTGGCGGATGACCTACTGAAATATGCAAATCCGAGGCCTTCTCTGTAAAGGTACTCTCGAGAAGTTCTTTTAATTTTGAAGAATACTCCATATTTCTTGTAACTTGTAACCCAAACCTTATAACTTATAACTTGTAACTCAAAGAGGTTACAGATTACAGGTTACAGGTTATAGGTTACAAGATTTTCCTGATTTCTTCTACTACTTCACTCGGGGTATAATGGGCTTTTATTAAATATTTCTCTGCCCCCAGTTTTAATCCTTTTTTTACCTCTTCTTCCTGGCCAAGATTAGATATAATAACTACTTTTACTTTATTATATTTATCGCTTTTCTTGAGCTTGCGGAGAATTTCCCAACCATCAATATGAGGTAAAACAATATCCAAAAGCAAAATATCAGGCACCTCTTCTTCTATTTTTTTTAAACATTCCTCCCCATCAGCAGCTGTTTTTACTGAAAATCCAATTTCTTTTAGCTTAGTAAGGTAAATATCAACTAAAAATGAGTCATCTTCAACTAATAAAATTGATTTCATGTTTGTGGAAGCAGATAAACGCAGATAGTTACACGGATTTACGCTGATATCTTCTTCCGCGTTTTTCTGCGTAATTATCCGCGTTGTTCCGCTTCTATCCTATTTTTCTTCGGCTACTCTTAATACCTCTTCAATTGAAGTAATGCCATCTAAGGCCTTCAATATTCCATCTTGTTTTATTGTAACCATTTCTTGTTTTTGAGCTTCTTCTTGAATTTTTGCTTCTGACGGCTCTTTTAAAATTATTCTGGCCAGGGAACCAGTCATTTTTAAAACCTCAAAAATTCCAATTCGTCCAGAATAGCCTACTTTGTCACACCTTTTACAACCTACCGGCTTATAAACACAAACCTCAGACAACTTAATATTTTTTTTAATATTTAAGGGAAGATTTTTTATTTCTTCTGAAATTAAATTTTTTACTTCTCCTTTTGCTTTTATTTTCTTTTTACAATAGGGGCAAAGTTTCCTTACTAATCTCTGAGCGATAGCAAGATTTAGGGTAGGAGGAAGCAAAAATGGTTCTATCCCCATATCGATTAAGCGGGGAATTACTCCCAAAGCATTGGTTGTATGTAAGGTAGACAAAAGAAGATGCCCGGTTAAAGCAGAGTGGATAGCTAATGAGGCTGTTTCTTCATCTCGAATTTCTCCCACCATTAAGATATCAGGGTCCTGCCTTACCATATGGCGAAGCCCAGAAGCAAAGGTATACCCGATTTCCGGCCTTACTTGAGATTGATTAATCCCCTCAACAAGATATTCTATTGGGTCTTCTAAGGTCATTATGTTGATTTCTTCTTTATTTAAAACTCCCAAAATAGCATAAAGTGTAGTGCTCTTTCCAGAGCCAGTAGGACCGCTAGCTAAAATCATTCCATAAGAACTTTTTACTGCCTCTTTTAATATTTTAAGATTTTTCCCGGTTATTCCTAATTCCTCAAAATCTATTTTTCTTTGGCCAGAGTCAAGAATTCTTATTGCTACTTTTTCTCCCTGAATTGTGGGAAAAGTTGAAACTCGAAAATCAATTTCTCTATCTCTAATTTTAGTGGAAAACCGGCCATCTTGGGGAATTCGAGTTTCATCTATTTTTAAATCAGATAGAATTTTTATTCTGGCTACTATTGAAGGTAAAATTCTAAGCGGCAGAAAAATACTAGAATGTAATATACCGTCTGATCTAAATCGGACTCTTACTTTTTCTCTAACCGGTTCAATATGTATATCTGAGGCATTCCCCTCAACAGCATGCCTTAAGATAACTGCCACCACTTTGGAAATTGGAGCTTCTTCTACCATTCTTTCAAACTCTATTTTTTCCATTGCCGCCGGCTTAATTTCCTCTACTTTAAGTTCGGCTTCTAATTCCTCTAAGGCCCCTGTTACTTCTTTTCTAAGGGTTCGATATTTTCTTAAAATTTTATTAAAATTTGTTAAAGTAATTAAGAAAATTTGGTAACTAAACTTACTCTGACGAGCTAAAAATTCTAATGCCTCCCGAGCCTTTAGATCCTCAGGAAAAACCATTCCCACTTCTAAGTGCTCGTCTTTCTTAAAAAAGGGTATCATTCGATAATATCTGGCTGATTCTTCAGGAATTGTTTCTAAAACCTTCAAAGGAACATCTCCAACTGCAACCGTTTTCAGGGGTATTTTTAAGTTCTCGCTTTTTAAGCCAAATAAAAAATCCTCAGAGGCGATGCCTTTTTCCAAAATCACTTCTTCTTCTTTCTGGCCAGAAGTTTTAATTTCATATTCTAAGGCAGTGGCTCTTGTTTTATCTAATATTCCTTTTTTAACTAACTGTTCAATAAGAGACATAAACCTTGAGCCTACGAGACCCGACCTCATTATGAGGTCGGGCCTTGTAGGCTAGTACGGGAGAAAGGGATTTTCTCTGCCTACTTCTTCTTCAAAGGGAAAAATTTCTTCAAAAGGAATAAATTCTATCAGCTCTGGTTTTTCTAAAACTCCAAAATTTATTTCTATTTTTGGATACTCTGGAACCAGCGGTCCTGGAATTACAATGAGTTTTTTTTCCTTTAAAAAACCCTGTCTCAAAACAACAGTTATAACTAAAACTATTATTACTAAAGCTATAATTAAATATGTTTGCTTTTTTCTTTTCTGAATAAATGCAATAGCCATAAACTCATATAAACATTTAAACATCTAAACATATAAACATTGAATTTGATTCTGTTTAAATGTTTAAATATTAAAATGTTAAAATGATTTTTGGTAGCAGTGGGTTTTTAAGTCCAAATTAAAGGTAAATAGGCCTGTTTCTCCCTCTTCTGATGTTGAGGGAGAGGAAAAATCAACAGAATTTACCTTAATTATTCTGGTGTTTCTATAAAGAGCGGAAAGAAAATTTTTAAATGCCGAATAAGAGCCGGAAACTGTAATTGAAAAAGGGATTTCCCAAACTCTTTTTTCTGCTGGTGCTTCTGCTTGTGCTTCTGCTTGTGCTTCTACTGGCGCTTCTACTGGCGCTTCTACCGGCGAGAATGTAGTAGATACATTCATATTTTGTAAAATTAAGCCGTTTTCAGAGCTTGTTTTTTGAATAAAATTAAACAAGGCTGGTATTGAAGGTTCAAGAGGAAGGGCAGAATTAACTTTGGCAAGTTCATCTTTATATCCTGCCAACTTGTTGGAAAGAGTTTTCAATTCTAACAAATATTCTTCTGCTTCTTTAAATTGGACTTTCTTTTTTTCAAGCCCTAATTTTAAACTCTTAAAATTTTGACATTCAGGCCACCAAAAATAATAGCCGCCTAAAACTACAAACAATAAAAGAAAAATACTAATAATAGGAATAAGACGAGACATACAAAATTCGCGGAACTACGCTGAACTTTAGCCAACTTCGTTGGCTAACGCTGAACAACGCTGAAAAGGATTCTGCGTGGTTCGGTGTAGTGTTCTGCGTGGTTCGGCGGTTACTCAAATACCTGGTTATCAAAGGCAAAAGCGAGAGAAAAATTAACCCCTCCTTCTTCACCTATTGAAACCTCAGATAAATTTACATCTTTGATAACTTCTTCTTTTTTAAAAATTTTAAGCTGTTGTTCAAGAACTACAAAACTTTTGGCTTGACCAGAAACTCTTACCATATTTTTTTGAGAATCAAAATTAAAATTAGAAAACCAAACATCGGGATGAGTTGTTCGTTCAAAAAATTCAAAAATCTTTACTGCCTTTTTACGTTCTGAAATCAGGGTTCCAAAGTCATCTATTTTCTTCTGGTATAAGGAAAGTTCCTGACTTTTTCCCTTAATCTCTTGGATTAATATATTCTCTGCAGGAGTAATTTTCAGGTCCTCTATTAGCTTCTCCGACTCTTTTTTAAAATAGATATAGCTGGCAAGAAGAGCGGCAAGCAAAATTAGACAAAGACCCAAAAGAATCATTGCCCATAAGGGTGCTTTAATTTTTAGTTTAGGAGTAATTTCTATCGCCATAGTTTATCGGCTTCTATCTATTCAAAGCCCTTAAGGGCTAAACCTACTGAAATAGCATAAGATGGTCCTAATTTCGCTAAGGTCTGCTTAAGAATTGCCGGATATAAAATGTCAGAAAATGGCTCAGTGATTATTACCTCTTTTTTCAGTCCAGCCAAAAAATATTCTTTTAAACCAGGCAATAATACCGTTCCCCCAGCTAAAATAATTTTTTCTATTTCTTCACCCTCTACTTGGTAAAAATCCCGAAAAGTTTTCTTAATTTCCTCTAAAATTAAGTCAACTAAAGGAGCCAAAATTCTTCTGACATCTTTTTCCTTTTTAAAAACTAACCCTGTCAAATCCCGCTCTGCGGGAATTTTGCCTTTGGCGAAATTATTTGACTGGGATAAACCGTATTTTCTTTTTATTGCCTCGGCTTTATTATAACCAATATTTAAAGATTTAGCTATAGCTTCTGTCAAATCATTCCCCCCTATATTAAAACTGTGACTTATTTCCAAAACACCTTTCTCCGCAATACTACAGGTAGTACTTCGAGCCCCTATATCTATTAAACCTATTATTTTCTCCTTGGTCTTGTCTTTACCCCCCCCTTTTTTTGGAAAAGCGGGGGGTTTAATTGAAGACCTGGCTAAAGCAAATACTTCTGGCTCTAAAAACCTAACAGTTAAATTAGAAAGCTCGGTAATTGTTTTATATTGATTAATAACATCATTGGGTATAGCTACTACCAAAATTTTAAGAGGAGTTTTAGAGGCCTCCCCTTCGGCTATTCTCCAATCTAAAGTTATCTCAGAAGGGGGAAGAGGAATATAGGGTCTAACCGCATATCTTACTGCCTGAGGAATTTCCTCTCTGCTCATTGGAGGCAGCTTTATGGTCGTGAAAAAACTACAAAAATCAGGAATAGAAAAATTCACTTCTTTGGTTTTGATTCCTGCTTCTAAATTAATAGATTGAATGGCTTTAGCTATCTCATTGGTAGAAAGCAAAAGAGTATTTTTTTCAAAAACCCTAAAAGGCCTCTTTTTAATAGATAAGGTTTTTACTTCTCCATAATTTTCAAGCTCAAGGCTTTTGCCCTTTTTCCCCAGTTCAACAACTCTAATTGAAAAAGTGCCAATATCTATCCCTAAAAATCCTTTAGGATGTTTCCTAAAAATAGACCAAGACATACTATTATTATGATGCCCGACAGGATTCGAACTAACATCAATTTAGCGGAGCGAATTTTATTCAGATTCAAGGCGCGAGGAGTGAAGTGTGTTATTTACACATAAGCGACGAGCAACGCAGAAGATAGATAAAATTCGCCCACCCGCAGGGAAGCGAAATAATAGGCCAATTTCTTCGTTACTCCTCCTAGAAGTGTTATCTAACACTCCTTCGTCGTCGTGCCTCGAACTTGACCTATTCTTTCGCTTCTAAACTTGATGGTAGTTCGAATCCTGCCGGGCTTACAGAAATAATTGGTTCGTTCGGTCGAAGTGAAAATGCAAGCATTTTCACTTCTCCCTCACTGCCAATTATATCATACTAAGAAGAAAAGAACTATGTGGAAAACAATTATGTTTCGGTATAACATAAAGGTATCGTATCTAAATCTGTTTAATGTCGGGTTTTGAAAGACAAAAAACCCGACATTAAACAGACCCATTAAACAGAGAAATATTATGCAAAAATTCTTATCTAAAACTAAAGAATTTCTATTAGGCCTTCTCTTTCCAAAATTCTGCCTGAATTGCGGCAAAGAAGGAAGCTATCTTTGCCAAGACTGCTTTTTCTTGATTGATGTTTCTAAAAGGCAATATTGTCCTTTTTGTTCCTATCCCAAAATTGTCCTTGACGGCAAAACCTGTAATTTTTGCCGGAGAACGAAAAAATTAGCCGGTCTTTATTGCGCTGCTTCTTATGATAATTTTATAGTAAAAAAATTGATAAAGCAATTTAAGTATGAACCTTATATCAAAGAACTATCAAAGCCATTGGCTTTTTTAATTTTAACTCATCTTATTAATTTAAACAATCTACCAAATTTTAAGGAATTTATTTTAGTCCCTATTCCTCTCTATAAAAAGAAATTAAAACAGAGGGGATTTAACCAGACAAACGAAATTGGGAAGGAACTTTCAAAATTTTTAAAAATTCCAATCTTTAATAATATCTTGACTAAAATAAAACAAACTCCAGCCCAGGTGGAGTTAAAAAAAGAACAAAGAGAAAAAAATATTAAAGGAGTGTTCAACTGCCAAAAACCAGGACTAATTAAAAATAGAAAAATCTTCTTAATAGACGATATATTTACCACCGGCTCAACTATGGAAGAATGTGCTAGAGTTTTAAAAACAGCCGGCGCCAAAGAGATCTGGGGTGTTGTGGTAGCCAGAGGATAAAATCTGTTTAATATCGGGTTTTAAAAGACAAAAAAACCCGACATTAAACAGTCCATTAAGCGGTAGGTGCAGGACTCGCCCCGTCATATGACAGGACGACCCTGTCGGATGACTGGGGTCGGATGATGGGGCGAACCCCCAGTATTATTCAATAAATCTCTTATTTGCATTCTTAACAATCTACTACCCTCGGTTGTTTTTAAAAATTTTTCCCTTCTCTTCGCATCACTTTTGAATAAGTAAGCCTCGTAGTGTACAAGTTTAACTGGTCTAAAATTTCTAGTTGATTCTACTTTACCATTTTTATGCTCAGTTAGTCTCCTCACTAGGCTCTCTGTGCTACCTTTATATAAATTACCATTATTCAAAAACAGAATGTAAATGTAATACATGCGGTGGGTGCAGGACTCGAACCTGCAAGCCCCTTGCGGGGCGCTGGTTTTCAAAACCAGTTCCTTGCCAATTCGGAGCAACCCACCTTGATGCGGAGAGGGTGGGATTTGAACCCACGATAGAGTTATTACACCCTATAAAAGTTTAGCAAACTTTCTCTTTCAACCAGACTCAGACACCTCTCCAACTATTTTTATTTTACCCTTTAAAATTAACCAAGTCAATCCAGTAATTGATTTTTAGCTAATTCTATGATAAATTAAAAAAATGTCCCCATAGCTTAATGGAAAAAGCAGGGGCTTGCGGAGCCTCAGATGAAGGTTCGACTCCTTCTGGGGACACATAGAAACAAAAATATCTTTTGTAGGTATTTTTAAACTTTTAACACCCGATGTTGAGGAATTGTTAACACCCGACATTGAATCTTCAAAAACGTCGGGCGTTGAGGGCGTTGTAATCTGTTCAACATCGGGTGTTCAATGTCGGGTCTTGAACATTATACGACTCCATAAGTCTGCGGAGGCAAGGCCTCCGCAAAGCTCATTTTCTGTCATTTTAAAATTCTAAAATTTATTAGAAATTTTTAAATTGTAAAATCCTTAAATTATAATGTTTCGTCTACGGCTGGACTACCCATCTCTTCTACTCGCATCTAATCGGGTGAAATGGGTTATTAACATCTAACGAGGTTGACAAGCTCTCTGGTTTTGCTATACTGATAATAGCTTCGCAACCCCAGAGTCAAACCTGGGGCTTATTTTTTGTATTCAAACCCACAATATCTCTAATTCTATTCATATATAGATGCCAACACTGCCTTAATTCCCAAGCCATATTTTCTTCATAGCCAAAAAATATAATATTTTTCCTTTTATCTTTTACTACATAATTTTTGAGCTCCAAAAAGTCACTATCCCCGCTAACTACTATTGTTACATCAAGATCATTAATTGTTCTTACAACATCTAAAACAATCTCTACATCAACATCGCCCTTTCGGACAATATGTTTTTTAATAGGAATATATTTAAGTTTTTTCTTTTTTAGGGTTACGAAAAGAGAAATATGCTTAATAAAATTTTGCGTTCCTCTATGATCTGCGTCTGATTTATCGGGTATTGCAACATAGTAATTTATAAATTGCAAATCGCAATACTTTTCTAATAAACTTTTTAGTTTGGCAAAATCAATTCGCCATCCATAATTTTTATATGAATAGTAAAGATTAGAATCATCACAAAAAACTCCTACTTTTTCCCCTTTTAAGTTTTCTAAGACTTTCTCAGTTTTCGGATCCATAATTAAAGTTGAATGATTATTGTGTTCCGTCTGTTTTTGGGCTGTCCGTTTCCTGTACCTGCATCTAATCAGATAAAATGGGTTATTCACATCTAACGGGGTTGACAAGATTTCTGGGTTTGCTATACTGATAATAGTGACTTCACCCCGAATTTATTTTCGGGGTTTTATTTTTGATACTGAACCTTTTCTTTAATATCCTCAAAAAATAAATGATAAGATCGTCTAATCTCCCAACAAACATTATGTCCAAAACAAACAAAAATAAATCCTTTCTTCTGGAACATAACTTCATCTCTTAAACCAATAAAATCACTGTCACTGCTTGCTAATAAAATTAGTTCAATCTGATTAAGATTTTTTATAACATCACGAGTAATTTCTACATCAAAATTACATTTATATATAAAATCTTTCTTTTGATTATCTAAATATATCTTCTTCAAAGGCTTAGTAACAACCTCAAAACCCTCTTTTTCTAATCTGTTTTTAATCAAAATATTTCTTTCAAGATCTTCTTTCTTAAGGGGCATGCCCATATAATATCGGGCTATTTTAATATCATAAAATTGCTTGAAGAATTCTAAAACTTTTTGCCAATAAATATGCCATCCTAATGCTTTTTGGGAATAAAACAAATTTGCTTCATCAATAAAAATTCCAGCTGGTTTATTTTTAAACTTACCTAATATTTCTAAATATTTTGGACTCATAAAAAATTTTTGCATTTATTTTACATCCTCCATTGCTGGACTATCCGTGTCCTCAGATGGCATCTGCGGAGGCAAGGCCTCCGCAAAGCTCATTTTCTGTCATTTTAAAATTCTAAAATTTATTAGAAATTTTTAAATTATAAAATTCTTAAATTATAATGTTTCGTCTGCGCTTGGGCTGTCCGTTCCCGCAGCTGGTTCAGGCTCGGACTCGGGCTCAGGATATTGACAGGATCCGTTATCCACAGTGGCCTCTTGGTTGTAGTTCAAGGCCCCGGAATCCATACATCCCTCTATTGGATATTCACAAGAGCCGTTGTCAACTGTAGCGTCAGGGTTGTAGTTTAGAGCTTCAGTGTCCATACATCCCTCTATTGGATATTCACAAGAACCGTTGTCAACTGTTGCTTCGGGATTGTAATTAACGGCTTCCGGGTCAGCGCATCCCTCAATAACATACTCACAGCTGCCATTATCTAAAGTAGCATCAGGGTTGTAGTTTTCTGCTTCAGAATCCATACAGCCCTCAATATCATCCTGTTCAGGGTAAGTACAGGAACCGTCATCTATTGTTGCCTCTGGGTTGTAATTTGTAGCTTCAGGGTCAATACAGCCCTCTATTATTTCTGGTTCGGGTTCGGGTTCGGGTTCGGGTTCTGGATATTCACAGCTGTCATTATCTATAGTAGCATCAGGACTATAATTTATGGCCTCGGAATCTGTACAGCCTTGAATTTCCTCTACTGGCAGTTCTGGTCCTGGTTCTGACTCTGACTCTGGGTACTCACAGCTGCCATCATCTACTGTTGCATCTGAGTTGTAATTTGTTGCCTCTGGGCCAGTGCAGCCCTGGACTTCAGCCGGAGGATATTCACAGCTGCCATCATCTATAGTGGCCTCAAGGTTGTAATTCAAGGCCCCGGTATCCATACAACCCTTTATCTCATTGTCATTATCATTGAATTCAATTGTCCCGCATTCTCCTCTTACTTTTTTCCATTCTCCATTTTCAATCCAGCTGCAGTAAATATCGCCTGTTACTTGGTCAACTACTTCCATTCTCTCAATTCTGGCCGTTTTTGCCGTTAGTTTGTCAGTAACTATTTCTTTTATCTGGGCAATACCATTTTCTATGAACAAGCCCAATGAAGCAAGGACATCTTTCACTTTCTGAACAAAAATAGTAGTAATAGCTGTTGAATCTCCATCAATTACTGCGATACCGTCGATGGAGGGAGTAACAGTCCCAAAGGAAGTAAGGGAAAATTCTCTATAAATCTCATCTAACAGGTCTTGTTTCACATTATCCCATTTAGTCCAAAGCCCATGGAGCCCGCCGTTATCAAGAGTATTGTCAATTGTTCCCAAAACAAAATCACCTACTTCAATTTCTTCTCCTGAAATAGGATCCATAATCTCATGGGCTGGAATTTTAAAAGAAGCAGCAGGGGTTAAATCCTCCCAGCCAGTGCCATTATAGTAGTAGAGATTATGGTCAGTGTCCGCGTATAATCCTCCCTCTGTAGTTGCTGCAGGCGCATCAGCTGTAGGAGTCAATACCAGTGGGATGCCCTCACCGTTAACCATATCAATCTGAATGCCAGGATTATTATTGGTCGCCTCATCGCTATCCACTAAGATGCCAGCTACATTGGAGGTATCTGCTACTTCTACTTCTAATTTTGCCCCAGGCCCCGTCGTCCCGATGCCGACGTTGCC
>CAYUSS010000013.1:0-15831 GCA_964447515.1 uncultured Candidatus Saccharibacteria bacterium
TATATGATTATTCCTTAGCGAATCAAGGTTCTGCCGAGCGTTAGCGAGGCAGGTTCTTAATTCAAGATTATATGATTATTCCTTAGCGAATCAAGGTTCTGCCGAGCGTTAGCGAGGCAGGTTCTTATATTACTTATTCTACTAAAAACAAAATAAAAGTCAACCCCGTTAGAAGCCTTTGGCGAAAAAAAATTAAATTTTAATTTTTTTTCGCAACTTCCTGAACGGTCAAATATCTCAGTATTATCTTATTTGGCTTTATAAAACATTATACCACATACACAGGCTTCTAACGGGGTCAATAGTTATTATCTTAACGTCTTTTCCCCTCAATAATTTCCTGGGTAATACTCTGGGGCACCTGGTCATAATGGTCAAATTCCATGGTAAAGGTTCCCCTGCCTTCAGTTAAAGACCTTAAAGTGGTGGCATATCCAAACATTTCAGCTAAAGGAACTTTAGTGTCAATAATTTTCATATTTAATCTATCTTTAGTTTCTTCAATCCTGCCCCGCCTTGCTGACAAATTCCCAATAATATCTCCTAAAAACTTTGAAGGAATAATGACTTCTAATTTCATAATCGGTTCCAACAAAACTAATTTTGCTTTTTTTGCTGCTTCTTGAAAAGCCATTGAAGCGGCGATTTTAAAAGCATTCTCTGAAGAATCTACTTCATGAAAGGAACCATTATATAAAGCTACTTCTACATCTGTCATTGGATATCCGGCCAAAACTCCTCGAGCCATTGCCTCTTTTACTCCTTTTTCTACCGAAGGAATAAATTCCCTGGGAATAATACCGCTTTTAATTTCATCTATAAATTTAAATCCTTTGCCCTCCTCTGCAGGTTTAATCCTTAACCAAACATGCCCGTACTGGCCCCTACCCCCACTCTGCCTGATATACTTGCCTTCGGCCTCGGCCTCTTCTAAAATTGTTTCTTTGTAAGCAACTTGGGGTTTTCCAACTACTGATTCTACCTTAAATTCTCTTTTCATTCTGTCAATAATAATTTCAAGATGTAATTCACCCATTCCTGAAATAATGGTTTCTCCGGTCTCTAAATCACTCTTTACTTTAAAAGTCGGGTCTTCCTCTGATAACTTCTTAAGAGCCAAAGCTATTCTTTCTTGGTCGGCCCTGGATTTTGGCTCAACCCGTATGGAAATAACCGGCTCCGGGAAAACAATTTTCTCCAGAATAATGGGCTCAGTTGGGTCGCAAAGGGTGTGCCCGGTTTGGGTATTTTTAAGACCGACGGTGGCAGCAATATCTCCAGCAAAAACTTCTTCTACTTCTTCTCTTTCTGCTGCATGCATTCTTAAAATTCGTCCGATTCTTTCTTTTTCACTTGTTACTGAGTTTAACAAATAAGACCCCCTTGTCAAGGAGCCAGAATAGACTCGAAAATAAGTTAAGGTCCCTACATAAGGGTCAGTGGCAACTTTAAAGGCAAGAGCGCTGAACTTCTCTAAATCATCAGGTTTTCTCTCTATTTCATCCCCGGTTTTAGGATTAGTCCCTTTAATTGGAGGAATATCTTTTGGACTGGGAAGATAATTACAAATGCCATCAAGCAGGGGCTGAATTCCTTTGTTTTTAAGAGCCGTCCCACAAAATACTGGAATAAGTTTGTATTTTATAATGGCTTCTCGTAAAATCTTTTTTAAATCTTTGACCGGAATTTCTTTTCCAGCTAAGTATTTTTCTAAAATATTTTCGTCTTCGGCAACAATTTTCTCAACCATTTTCTTCCGGCATTTTTTTGCTTCTTCTAATAAATTATCAGGAACAAGTTCCCTGGCTTCTGGACAAGGTTGACCTTTCTCATCAAGAAGAATGACTTCTTTTACTATCTGTCCAAAATCGCCTTCAAACTTTAAGGCCTTCATATTCAAAAGATCAATTACTCCCTCAAAACTATCTTCCTCTCCAATTGGTATCTGGAGAGCTAAAGCTGCTGGAGAAAGTTTTTCTAAAATAGAATCTAAACTTTTTTTAAAAGAGGCGCCAATTCTATCTAATTTATTTATAAAACACAATCTCGGCACTTTAAATTTATCTGCCTGACGCCAAACAGTTTCAGATTGGGGTTCTACCCCGGCTACTCCGTCAAAAACTACTACTGCTCCACCTAAAACCCTCAGGGACCTCTGAACTTCAGCAGTAAAATCAATATGGCCGGGCGTATCAATAATATTAATCTGGTATTCATTTTGTTTCGCCCCGTTAGAGATATGCTCTTTCTGTGCTTTTTTCTTGTCCTCAGAATCTCTAAGGGGGTTCGCCTCTGTTTTATCTATATCAGCCGGCACCCAAAAACAGGTGGTAGCAGCAGAAGTAATAGTAATTCCTCTTTCTCTTTCCTGCTCCATCCAATCCATAATAGCCTGTCCATCGTGAACTTCTCCAATCTTATGAGAAATTCCGGTGTAAAAAAGCACCCGTTCAGTAACGGTTGTCTTCCCGGCATCAATATGGGCAATTATTCCAATGTCACGAACTTGTTCTATTGGATATTTTCTCATTTTTGCTTCGCAAAACGCGGTTTTTACCACCTAAAATGAGCAAAGGCACGGTTGGCTTCAGCCATCCGATGAGTGTTTGTCTTCTTTTTTACTGCCAAGCCAGTGTTGTTTGCAGCGTCAATAAGTTCAGCAGCTAATTTCTCTTTCATCGGCTTTCCTTTCTTTGACTTAGCTCCTTGAATGAGCCACCGCATAGCTAAAGCTAATTTTCTACTACCTTTTACTTCTCTGGGAACCTGGTAAGTTGCTCCACCGATCCTTTTCGATTTCACTTCAAGCAAAGGCGAAGCATTTTTTAAAGCAAGCTCAAAAACCTCTAAAGGTTCTTTTTTGGTTTTTTCTTTAACAATATCAAAAGCATTATAGACAATCTTTCTGGCTATGGTTTTTTTGCCACGCCTCATAATATAGTTAATAAACTTGGAAACATTAGTGCTGTTATAAACGAAATCAGCCCCTATTAGATGTTTTTTTATTTTCTTTCCCCGAGCCATAATATTAGATGGTTAGGTGGTTAGGTGGTTAGCCTTTAAGTTAATCTCCTATTTTTGCTTCTCCCTCTTGGTTCCATATTTAGAACGGGACTGTTTTCTTCCCTCAACACCGGTAGTATCCAGAACCCCTCTTACCACATGGTATCTTACTCCCGGCAAATCTTTAACTCTTCCCCCTCTAATAAGGACCACAGAATGTTCTTGAAGTTCATGGCCTTCTCCGGGAATATAAGCCGTAACTTCTGCTCCGTTAGTCAGACGCACCCTGGCTACCTTTCTTAAAGCTGAGTTGGGTTTTTTGGGTGTTACGGTAAAAACTTTAAGGCAAACCCCTCTTTTGAATGGTGAAGGGTATTTCTTTGGTCTATTTTTAAGCACATTAAATCCAAACCCTAAAACCGGCGTCTTGGAACGTTTTTTTATTTTTTTTCTACCTTTTCTAATAAGTTGATTAATAGTTGGCATATTTGTAGAACTTAATAAAAAGACAGCGACGAACGCTATTTTATAAGCTACCAAATAAATCTTAAATTGTCAACAAAAATGATTTAAAACAAAGGAACACCAACAATTATAACAAAAATCCAGTTAATAACCAAAGAAATCCAGGGGAAGAAAAAGAAAATAATAAAAAGCAGAATGAAAAAACCGAATTGCCTTAGAAACACTTTTACATTTTCTGCCCCTGCTGGTAAAAAAGTAAAAAGAATATGAGAACCGTCTAAAGGAGGAACGGGCAGTAAATTAAATACCGCCAATAAGATATTAATATAAACAATGTAAGAAAACATTAAATAAAGTCCTGAAAAAGCAGATATAATTGGTAAAAACCTCAAAGACAGACCAAATATCAAGGCGATTATTAAATTTGCTCCCGGTCCGGCTAAGGCCACTTTAGCCGAGCCATATTTTTGGTCTCTGAAATTATATGGATTAATTGGTACTGGTTTCGCCCAACCGAAAATAATTCCCCCACCGGTTAATTTCGTCATTAAAATACAAAAAATCGGCACAATAACCGAACCAATCGGGTCTAAGTGTTTCAAGGGATTTAAAGTCAAGCGACCAGCATATTTTGCTGTCGGATCACCTAAATAATTAGCCACTAACCCATGAGAAACTTCGTGAATAACGATAGAGAAAATTAAAACAATAATCAAAAATAAATATTCCATTTTTTTAATACTAACACATCTTGAATAAAATTTAAAATCCTGATAAGGTTATGGTATGGCTAAACAATGCCCAATTTGCGGGAAAAAATCAATAATGGTTTGGCGGCTGAAAAAACTCAGGGGAAGATATAATCCCACCGTCAAAAAAAGAAAATATCCCAACTTACAATGGGTCAGGATTCCTATTGATACAAAAAAACCGGCTTATAAAAAATTCGCCGGGAAACGAGTTTTGGCCTGCACCAAATGCATCAAAGCTTTGGGAAAAAGGAAATAGTTTCCTGCGGGCTGTAGTATAACAGTTAGTATTTGCCCTCGGGGAGGGTAAGACCTGGGTGCGATTCCCAGCAGCCCGAAAAGTTTTTATTCTTGAAATAAAACAGCCGTGAATAACGGCTGTTTTATTAATTTATCAATTAATAGCCCTGCTTTTCTATTGAATTTTAATCTTACCCACCAACATCTCTAATAAATTCTTTGCTTCTTCTTGAGCTCTCTCTTCGGTTTTACTTTCAGTAAAACTTTGCCATTGGTTTAGAAGCTCTTCATCTTCTAAGTTTCTGACTGCGTTTTCTAATTTCAATCTTGTTTCAAAATCAACCTCTGTTTCTGCTTTCAACACCTTTCCAATAAAAAGTTTAGTAAATTCTAAAACTTTCTCATTGGTTTGTTGAATTTCTAAAAGGGTTTGAGTTTGACTAAGTTCCTTTTGGACAACAAAATGCTTAAAAGCAAAGAAAACACTTCCAGCTAACAATATAATTATTATAATAATAAATAAATAAATTTTTGATTTCATGTTTTTTAATTCTTGCCTCTTAATTTTTGCTTCTTAATTCTATCACGTATTTTATCACGATAGAAGTTGTAGAACAATAAAATTATGACCGCGGCCAACAAAATAGTTTTCCAGTCCACGACCTTTAGCCACCAATATTTGGTTTTTAACTCAATGTTTACATGAACTCCGCTTCCTTCTTTAACCTGAAAGAGTTTACCGTCATAGATAAGATAACCTGGGGCTTCAACTTTAAGATAATAAGAACCTTCTGGCACTAAAAATGAATATTTTCCGGTAGCGTCGGTAATTTGGGGACTTTCCTGTTGATATTCTTTGGCTGGCCATAATTCATAGTGTTTGGTTTCTGGATTCAACCAATAAAGAGAAACAATGGCTCCGGGGATACGAGTTTCTTTATCTCTGTCTTTTTCATAAATATATCCTTCTGGGTCAACCACGGCAATTAAACGAATTTCTTTCCTGCCTAAGTCAGGGTCTTCATAATCCATTACCGTGATAATTTCATATTCTCCTTCAACTATTGGAGCAGGAACTTCAGCTGTATAAATTCCATCGTTATCAGGGTCAGTATATTCAAATTCCATTAAAACCAATCTTTCCTCAACTCTGACCGGTTTCTCTTGCTGAAAAGCAAAAGCCGGCTCAGCAAACATTAAAGAGGCAGTTAAAGAAGCAAGAGGTAATTGGGAAGAACTTGATTCCTCTCTTTTCTTTTTAAAGACAATGTATCCTTTTACACTCTTTACGGGTTTATCTGGTTTAACCACTAATTGGAGAGGTTCACCTGAAATAGTTCTAATTGATTGCTGGGGTTTGCCTTCTTCGGTTACGGTCAGAGCAATGTTGAAATCTATCAATTCTCCACCAGTTCTGGCAAAGACAATTTCTGAGGGTAATTCTTGCTTAATCCCTGAAGACAACTTAGCAACTGGAACACTTTGGGGCAAAGCAAATTTCCCAGGTTCAACTTTTGTGATTGGCAGTTCTAATCTTTCCGTTAATCCCGGCAAACTCAATTTGACTGTTTTCAATTTCTCAATATCAGTAATTTTAGCAATGCCAACCTCTTCAAAGGTTTTTTCAAGCTGGGGAAACTTTTCAGTCAAAGCTCTAATTTCTTCTGGCAGGGGAGCTAAGACGAACTCTTGAATTGGCTTTGAAGGCAGAAGCTGCCATTTGCCCTGGAAAACTAAGGGTGCTTCTTTGGGAACGACTTCTTCTATTGGCAAAAGTTCTGGTTTTTCTTCTGGTTTTGGTTTGGGCTTAATAATCTCTTTAATTTTCTCTGAGATTTCTTTAATCTTTTCAGGAATTTTCTTAACTTCTTCAATGACTTTCTTCGGCACTTCTTTAATCTTTTCTATCACCGGCTTTTCCTTTCTAAAAACAATCGTATCAGAAACAATCTCTGAAGGTTGGCCGTATCTGGTATAAAATCTGACGTAAACAGTATAACTTGCTTCCGGACATTCTGGCTTTCTGTAGCATAAATCCCAGTCATAGGAGGACTGGAAAGGAATCTGGCCTGTCCCTCCTTTAAGGTCAGGATTGTTTGATACCGTCATTCTGGCAGCGTCAGAACCTGCTATTAATTTAAAAGTAACTTCTCTACTTTCGGTATATTTATCTCCGTCGTTAATCAAAATACTAAATCCTTCTGCCGGCGGAGTAGGCGGATTATATGCCCCTGAAGGCAAACCGCCGCCGCCGCTCGCCGGGTCGGTTTCGTCGTTGTCGGTTAAAGAAGCACAGCCCGGATCATTAGGATAATCGGTTTTTCCATCACCGTCATCGTCAGTCGCGTTATTGCAAGCCGGTCTGGCGCTTTGAGGCCGCCAGTCAGTTTTAACTTTGTAATCACAATCAAAAATAATCCAACCAGTGTTTTCACCTAAAGCCGAACCAGTAAATTCACCTGAGGAATTAATAATCACTCCGCCGTTAGTAGGAGCAAAATTTATCCAGCCAATATTCTCTCCCCAGGCATAGCCAGATAAATTTCCTGCACCATCATTGGTTACATTGTCTAAATTGAGCCAACCTGTATTTTCTCCTAAAGCATAACCAGAAAGACCCGAATCAGTAATATGAACATCGCCCTGACTGGTGCCAAAATTAATCCAGCCGATATTCTCGCCCCAGGCGTATTTGTAAGTGCTGTCTATGGTGCCATCAGTAGAGGAGGCAAATGCAAAACCAGCAGACATCAGCTGTCCTGTAAAACTAAAGATTAACAAAATTGTAATGAAAGTTTTTGACATTTTTATAATAAATTGCTATTTTGTCTTCAAAAAGCAATAATTTGATTTTGGTAAAAATCTTTTCTTTAACTTTCCTAAATGGCTTTCGTAGATATCTCTTCTTAACCTAAAACTGAAAGCGTGCCTAAAATGCCCATAATAAGAATTAATCATTGCCAAGGTTTCTTTTAGTTCCCCAGCTTCGCCTGATTCGCTTAAATCCGCGAAATTCGCGTTATACAATCTATCTTTTAATCGACTAACCACTTTTTGTCGGACTAAGATATAATTTGGTTTTATAAAATATCCTAAGAAATTTATTCCTTTATCAATTGATTGCAGTTTTGTTTTATTTAAATTTAGCTCTAAATCCAAACTTTCTTTCAGAAAAAGATTAATTTTATCCCTCAAATATTTTAATCTTTCCTTGTTTCTGTCTAATAAAACTAAATCATCAACATAACGAACATAATATTTACATCTCAGTCCTCTTTTTACAAACTGGTCTAATCCATTTAGATAAAGATTAGCAAAAAACTGGGAAGAGTAATTACCGATGGGAAGTCCTTTATGAAATCCAGAGTGAAATAAAGATTTCCGAGGAGGGATAAGTTTAAATAAAGTAGGGTTTCCCTTAATAATATAATTTTTAGTAGGTTTATGAAAAATAATAATCTTAGCTAACCATAAAACATCCTTTTTCCATTGGTAAGATTTATTTTGTTTGAAAATCAATTTTTTAAAAAGCGAGTAGAAAATGTTATAGTTAATAGCCATAAAAAATCCAGAAATATCCAATTGCGCATAAAACGCCTCTTTGTCGCAATTTTCTGTTACTTTTCTAATAAACTTTTTCAACCTCTCTATTGCCAGATGGGTTCCTTTGTTTTTTCGGCAGGAAAATGTGTCAAAAATGAATCTTTTTTCACCTATATTTTCTATTTCATTAATTAAAAGGTGATGGACTACTCTGTCTCTAAAGTTGGCGGCAAATATCTCTCTGGGAGAAGGCCTCTTTATCACAAAGCAAATAGAACGGCCGGGCCTATATTTCTTTGCCTCTAATTCTTTTTGGAGCTGAAAAAGATTTCTCTCTAAATTCCATTCAAATTTCAAAGCATTTATAGTTTTTCTTTTGGTTTTTCGACAATCTAAATAAGCCCGATAAAGTTTTTCAAAGGAAAATATAGTTTTACCCATAATATTTGTTATTTAAGAAGCCCATTTGAGCCAACCACCAATCATTTCCCCGATTTCTTTAAGATAATAAGTCTGAATATGGACAAACCGTTTCTTAGAGATTAATTTCAACTCCTGACTTATTCGTAATCTCACCTTTAGTTTATCAAAGGTAATGCTAAGTTCTGAAATCTTCGGACTTTTTTTCTCGTTGGGCAAAGCATTTGCTTCTAAAACTAAATCTAGGCATAGCCAACTTAGATTTAAGATACTTGCTCCCAAGGTATACTTATACTGCTTTGGAAAGTTTCTTACTGTTTCGTATAAGAATTTAATCAGCTGATAGAATTTGAGGTACAAAGAAAGATGTTCAGATTGGGCCATAATAAGGAATCATCGCGAGAACAAGTTTCCCAAACCTCTTCTCAGGCTAAAAATCAATTTCCCGCGGAGGCAACGAACATAGTTTGAATTGGTCTTATTGTTGTTGTTCACGTTGCCATTGTTGAAATTCACGTTCCAAGCGTTGCTGGTATTATTGGCGTTGGTAGTAGAAGACCAGTAGTAGCTGGACTGAGTTTATATTCCTACGCTTATCTATCCTCCAAAAGTCTGATAATCTTAAAAAAGACTTTTTGACTATTAATGCCCCTATCACTTTTTGAGGGGGCGGTAAGAACGCAATAGATTTTTAGTCGCTCTCTCCCAAAAGCCATTTGTTTCCACAAATCAACTTTTTAGGAATCCGGCGATAATTAAAGTTTAAAAATTTTGCGGAACAAATTCCAAATTCCAAATTATCTATTCCAAAGGAAAAAACTCTATTGCCCGCGGAGGCAACGAACATAGTAGGAATTGGTCTTATTGTAGTCGTACACGAAGCCATTGTAGAAATACACGAACCAAGCGTAGCTGGTATTATAGGCGCTGGTAGTAGAAGACCAGTAGTAGCTGGACTGAGTGTTTGGGAAATAAGTCGATGCCCCACTACCTATAATAGCTGGAGAATATTCCCCATAATCCACAATATTTTGCAATTCTTTTATATTGGGCAATCGCCAATCCGTATATCCTCCATAAGTTAGGTTCTCACAATTATTTATAGCATCTGCGCTGCCACCAGTCGGCAACCAAGCCATTGTGGATGGTATGGTCAGGCCTGCCGCACTGGCTGTCCACACTGTCTCCCGCCAATCCCCAGCCCCTACATCAGTTGTAAAAGTTCCCGAGGTGTGGGCTACCGCACAGACATAGAACTTTGTCTGAATCGCCATTCCTCCGCTCGTGTATGTCTTGCCAGTTGTATCCACTTTAGTTGAGCAAGCAGCATTGGAATAAAGAATCAATGTCTTAGCAGTCGCATCAACCACGACATAGTAAATATTGCCGTTCAATATATCACCCATATCGTCTGTAATATTGTTAATCAGCACAGACTGACCAGTGGTGATACCCTGCAAACCGTCAACGGTCAGAACGCAAGGACTGGCTGCTGTTGCCGCTGATATATTAGCTGCAGTAGCGTTAGCACCAGTTGCGTCTCGCACAAGATCGCCCAAAACATAAGCAGTGCTCGTTGTCCAATCCCCTTTTGCTGTTTGAATTTGATTTGTTGCGATGCCTGCCAATGCAGCCCCCGGGATTATTTTTTGAGGTTCTTTTACCCACATTAATAATGTATTATTATCTGTTATCGTCCCGTCTCCGTTATCTGTATAAGAAAGGGCTAATCCTTTTTCGTAAGTCCCGTCATCGTTTGTTGCGTAAGACGTAACTTGGCCAGTGGCAACCATAGCGCCAGGAGGCATTGTTCCTACTGTGCCGAATATATTTACTCCTGATTTAATATTGCCGACAGTAAGATCGCCATCTACAGCCGTGCAGGTTTTACTGCCAGAGTAAAGTCCATCAGTGATGGTGAAGGACAATTCGCCTGCGCCTCCTGACACGTTGGCTCCGGCTGTAATATTGCCCGTAACCTCTGCTCCGTCAACCCAGCATTTCTTCCCTGAAAGAATATCAGTAAGGACAGCGTCTCCCGAGGAAGTATCCACCACATTGCCATCTCCGTCTACGCTAAATATAGTGATGCCGCTTTTAATGTTGCCACTAACCAAATATGCGTCACCAGCCAAAGTGCCGCCGCTGTAATAGCCGGTAGTGACTGATTGGTCAGAGACACCGCAAGTCAAAATAAAACTGCCATTATTGGCCATAGTGCCGGTTTGTAAAGTCCAATCAGTTTGAGAATCACCGAAAAATTTTTTACCGCTCAAAACATCGGTTGTTGCGGCAGTACCGCCCGAAGGCACGAGCGTGCCGGTAACGCCAAGATAGATTGTATCTAATTTGACTGTGTTGGCAACAATGGTAGGAATAGCGTCATAAATCTCGGTCAAAGTATGGCTTGTGCCGGTCAAAGAGTCGGCAAAAGTAAAAGAGTGCCCTCCTGCAGTGGATGTGGCATTGGTAGTTAGTCGTGTATAAATCTCCGATAAAGTATAAAACTGGGCCGATGGCGTGTCGCTCGGCGGCGTTATGGTGCCGGCTTTAACAACAGTAAAGATTATCAAGACAGAAATCAAAATAGTTAGCCCGCCCTTGATAAAATTTGTAAGACGAGATTTGGGTTTTCTGAAACTTCCGGGCTCAACCGAGAAAGAAGAAACCTTATTGGTTCCAATGTTTTTAATTTGCCATTGATTTTGCTTTTTCATATTTTTGTTCCATTTTTCTTTTGCCAACCGGCTTTTCTAAGAAAAACAGTTTAGCAAAAGAAATAGGTTAATGTTTTTTGCGACCTTTTGAAAAATTAAAAAAGCACTCTAAAAAAAGTGCTTCAATTTACTAAAATTATGAAATTTTAAATCAAAATCGCGGAGCGATTTTACTCTCTCTCTCTCTCTCTCTCTCTCTCTCTCTCTCTGCAAACCAACCTTATGGGGTAAAAATGATTATTAATTAATTCTCGCATTTTAATTTAGAATAAATCTACTCCTAATTTTTCTTTGATCGTTTCTTTAACTCTTTTGAGGTCTTCTTTCATTATTGTAAATTCATCTTCAAGTTTTGTAACTATCTTAATAAACCCATCAATGGCATTGTAAGTTTCACCAATTTTTGCCTTAACTATAGACAGTTCCTCCTTGACCTCTTTAAAACCAACCAGAATATTGGTTTTATTAACCCCTATATCTATTTTCATTTCTGCCACATCCTTTTTTACTTCTCCGATATCTCCTTCAATGCTATTTAATTTTTCTTCTAACTCTTTTTCCATAAAATTCTCTGTGAACACTGATTATTGTGATTATTGCGGTTTCGCCGCATAATTACGGCACTCGGTTAAGAAATGAGAATTTCGGTCATCATAAATAAAAGTAAACTTTTATTTATTCTTCCCTCAACTCTCATTTCTTTCCCTCGTTTGTAATTATAACAAATTTATCTAATCAAAGATATAGAAAACCTGTGGAAAACCTTTAAGAATTTCTATCAAAATAGGTTCAAGCTTTGTTCAGCAAATCCGACATAAATTAAAACAGCCGTGAATAACGGCTGTTTTATTAATTTATCAATTAATAGCCCTGCTTTTCTAGAGAGAATCTTGGAGAAATTTTCAAGTGGGTGTCCGCACGTGCTCGCCAAAGCGAGTACAAATGTTGGGCTCCCTATCAAGCAAAGATAGTCCAGAATCTAACCAGAAAGTAACAGGGCTATTTTTAGTATACTATACATTAAAACCCTATGTCAAATGCCGAGGGCTCTCACTATTTGTTTAATTAAAGAAACTACTACTGGCGGAGGCATTAAACTGTAACAAGGGACTCTCTCATCGTCTAAAACCTGCCAGGGTTTTTCAATTATTTTTACTTTCTTTGCTCTCTCATCCCACTGATAATTATATTCCGGAGTTATCTCATAATCGTCAACAAGCTCTTGAGCCTTACTTACTGGAATAGAATTTCTCAAAAGAATCTTTGGAACACCGTATAGTGAGAAAGCCTTTTTTATTAATTCCCGGTCTGTCTTTAATCTTTCCTTAATCGGCTCTATGCCCAATTCATCTCCTTCTTTAGTAACCATTCTTGCTCCTCGGCAATCAGGATTATCACAGATAAGATAAAACCTTTTATTTTTTTGCTCATATTCAACTTTTTTTGTAGGAAGAAGTTTTAAGTTTCTTGAAGTTTGGCAAAGAGGACAAATTACTCTATATTTTATTCTTTCATCAATTACTGCTTCCGGAACATCAATAAGAACAAAAATATCAGGGTCTTGCCGATAATCAATTAAATCTCTGAAAAAAAGCGAATAAGAAATCTGATCTAAATCTCTGGGAAAACCATCAATAAAAAGAGCCTTCTTTTCTTTTTTGGCTATTTCTTTTTTTACCAAAGCCAAAATTAATTCAGAAGGCAAAAGTGTTTTAGTGCTTCTTTTTTTCAAACTATCCAATATTTTTTCTAAAGGCAAAAATCCTCGGTAATTCTCTTCTAAAAAAGAAACTAACTCTTTCTTTTTCTCCTCATTTTCCCAGATACTATCTAATTCTCTGACCATATCTCCAATAGAAAAGTGCTCTATCTTATCTTTATCAACCACTTCTTTGAACATTTTGGCGTAAGTTCCCTTTCCTGAATTTTTCTTGCCCAGCAAATAAGCGATAAAAGTTTTCTTTTTTAAATATTCTCTAAGCTTTTTAATCTCCTCTCCTGCTTTCAACTCAAAATAGGCTTGCCTTTGATTAAAATCAGTCAGGTCAAATTTTTTTGAGGAATTATCAATTTTAGTTTTAAAAATTGGAAACTTAACGTCTTTCATAAATTTTATTACCATCGGAAATAATTTTTATATCTCCATTTAAATCATTTCTTAAAACTTTTATAGCAAATTTTTTGAGTTTTGCCAATACCTCTTCAGTAGGATGGCCGTAAGAATTTTTACCCACTTGAATTGCAGCGAGTTGGGGGCTAACCGCTTTAAGAAAAACTTCGCCGGTTGAATATTTTGAGCCGTGATGGCCGATTTTCAAAACATCGGAATCTAAATAAATATTATTTTTTATTAACTTGTTCTCTACATCCATTCCCGCATCTCCGGTAAAAAGAAATGAATTATCGCCAAAGATCAATCGGGCAACAACAGAAGTATCGTTGCTATCTTCAATCTCCCGACCATCCAAACTTTCAAAAGGATATAAAATATCTATGTAATTATCCGCCAATTTAATTTTTAGCCCGCTTTTGGCAACAAAAATTTCGGCTCCCTCTTCTTCAATCAATCTTTTCCATTCTTTATATTCGTCTGTATTCCGGATAATCCCTGTCCATAAAATATTTTCAACTTTATATCTTTTTAAAACTTCCATTAAACCGGCCATATGGTCATGCTCCGGATGAGTCAAAATTATTAAATCCAAAGTTCTATCATAAAACGGCATTTCTTCGGCTAATTTTTCTAAGACAGTTGAGTCAGGACCTCCGTCAATCAAAATTTGCTGTCTTGTTGAATTTTCAATAAAGATACTATCCCCCTGCCCTACATCAAAAAAAATTACTTCAAGCCCTTTGGGCCTGCTTAAATTATAAACTACAACCCAGGCAATAAGATTTAAACAAACCAATCCTCCTAAAGCGATAGCAAGCTGTTTTTTGGTTTTCTTAGATGAAAACATCTTAACGAAACTGCGTCCAACCTCTTTGCCCGGACTAATTAAATAGCCCAAAACTATCCCAGTTGGGATAGTTTTGGGCTATTTAGACCGAACCCTCCTTAATTTAATCCGCCTTTCCTAAAATTCTAAACATTTTGGTACCACAAACCGGACAGGTACCAGTAGCTGCTCTCCTCTTAGTCTTTCCCTTACCCTTCATATCTACCACTTTCGCATTCTGGATTGTTTGCTTCTCTTTACACTTTACACAATAACCTATGTATTCTTTAACTTCTTTAGCCATAAAAATATATTTTTATATCAATTTTTTAAATCGACCTTTGAGTTAAAAAGTTATCCACACCCTTATTATATATTTATACCTTACTTTAAGCAAAAATGATAGTCAACCCCGTAGAAGAAATTTGAACTACTTCTCAAATTTGATTTTTCTTTAGAAAAATCTATTCAAATTTTCTCTACGGGGTCAATACCTCTCAACCTCAACTTCTTTAATAATCTCTCTAATTATTTTAGCAGAATCTAATCTTTTTTCTAATTCTTCTATTATTTCTATTTTTCCTTTAGCTGTCTGGGGTTTTGGAGCAAATACGAGGCAGCAATCTTCATGGGGCTTTATCGAAATTTCAAATGTCCCCATTTTCCTTGCCAAATTAATTGTCTCTTCTTTATCCTGCCCAATCAGAGGTCTTAGTATTAGCAATTTTGTCGCCTCTCCAATAATTTTAATGTTTGGCAAGGTCTGAGAAGCTACCTGACCTAAACTTTCGCCGGTAACAAATACCTGACATTTTTCTTTTTCAGCAATTTTTTCCCCAATTTTAAGCATTAATCTCCGATAAAGTAAAATTCTGTATTTTAAAGGTATTTTTGCTTTAATTTCTAATTGAGCTTTTTGAAAAGGAACAAAATAAATTTTAAGCTCGGGCTGATAGTTTAAAAAAACTTTTGCCAATTCTTTCACTTTTTCAATGCTGGCTCTGGAAACCAAGGGGACCGAATGGAAATGCAGCCAGATATTTTCTGCTCCCCTTTTAGCAATTAAATAAGCGGCTACCGGAGAATCAATTCCTCCGGAGATTAAAGACAAAACTTTGCCGCTGCTTCCTCCTGGAAGTCCCCCTGTCCCTTTTGTCTTTTTAAAATACAAAAACCAGGCCTTTTTTCTGATTTCAATAAAAATTTCCTTTTTTGGCTTGGTTAAATCAACTTTTCTCTTTATATTTTCAGCAATCTCATTAATAACCTCTTCCCTGCTCTTTTCCAACAATCCTTTTTCCAGTTTTAATCTAACAGCAAAAGTTTCATTTTTCTTTATCCATTTTGGATAGTTTTCAGCTATAAAATCGGAAAATTCTTTTAAGGTTATTTCGGGGAAACAAAAACTCTCAGCTATCCAAACAATCCCAAAAACTCTCTTTATTATTTTTGACGCCTTCATAATCTGCTCGGTTTCTATAAAAATTCTTTCTCTGAAGGAGCGAACTTTAAAATCCATTCCTTGTTTTTCTTGTCCGCCTAAATTTTGCTTCGCAAAACTTTGGCGGGCAAGAAAAAAACAAAGATTTTGAACTAATCTCTTTTGAAAAAGTTTTTTCACCCCTTCTGATTTTAAAAACAATTCTCCAAAAGCTATCAATATTCCTTTTTTAACCAAATTTTTAGGTTGATTTTTAGGTTGATTTTTAACCAACATTTTCACCTTAATCAGCTGGGCTAGGCCCGACCTAGCCC
>CAYUSS010000013.1:15931-27487 GCA_964447515.1 uncultured Candidatus Saccharibacteria bacterium
AGCTGGGCTAGGCCCGACCTAGCCCAGTAGGACCTATCCTAGTAGTTTTATTATTCTAAAATAATATCTCTAAATTTATTATCAAATTTTCTAAGTTCTTTTTTATATTTAATCCAATCTTCAACAAATTCTTTACATCTATCCTCTCCATCTATTACTTTTAAAATAAATTCTCTCTCAATAACCGATGGAAAAGTTTCTCTACCAATATAATCAGAATAGCTTGACCATTTAAAATTTTCTAAAAAATGAATTACTTCTTCTGGATTTTCAATTCCCTCTTCCTTCCAGTTTGGTTCGATAAGAGATATGGGATTGGAATGAATATAAACAAAAACAACTTTTAACTGATTATCATCTTCGATGAGTACCGATAAAAATCTGTTTTGAAACACATATCCCTTTCGATTATATTTTCTATTAAAATACCCTCCATAACCTGTGCCAACTTTTGTCATGAATTTAGTTATACCATTATCTATTCGCTGCCTTAATAACAAATGGATGTGATTCGGCATAAAACAAAACGCCAAAATATCCACTAATAACTCACGAGCGGGCGAGGTCGGGCCTAGCCCAGCTTTCTCTTTTATTCGTTGTTTTCTTCGTTTCCAAATATTAACCGGAATAGCATTATTAAATTCGTAAATAGAAAAAATGCCACGATAATAATCGTCTGTATCTTTAAAAATAAGATTATCATCAAGTCCTCTCAAAATAACGTGATAAATCTCATTATTCAAAAGTTGTTGTTCTCTATAAGGCATACGTTACTAATCAATCCGGGTTAGATCTGGGCTAGGCCCGACCTAGCCCAGACTATTAGCTGGGCGAGGTCGGGCCTAGCCCGGTTTACCCTTATTAATAATTCCTCCGCCTAAAAGTTCTTCCCTTTGATAAAACACTACTGACTGTCCTGGAGTAATCGCTCGTTGAGGTTTATCAAAAATCACTTTAATTTTACCACTATTATGCTTTTTTATCACAGCTGAAGCTGGCCTATGCCTGTATCTTATTTTTACTTTCGCTTTCAAAGGAAGCTCTGGCACTTTTCCTGAAATCCAGTTAACATTTTTAGCTATCAACTCTTTTTTATACAAATCTTTTTCGTCTTGAGTAACAACCAAAAGATTTTCCTTAATATCTTTATTCAAAACATGAAAAGGATTGCCTACGAAAGCCCGCCGCAGGCGGGCGAAGGCGAGGCCGCCAGAAAGTTCTATTCCCTTTCTCTGACCAATAGTATAAAACCACAAACCTCGATGTTCTCCCAATATCTCTCCTTTAATATTAACTATTTTCCCTTTTTTCATCTTTAGATGTTTTTCAAGAAAATTATTTATGCTCTTGCCAGCAAAACAAATCTCTTGAGAATCAGAAACATCTTTAAAGGGTAACTCAAAGTCTTTGGCTAATTGTTCTACCTCTTTTTTGATATATCCTCCAACCGGAAATAGAACTCTATTTAATAACTCAGGAGTCAGCTGCCATAAGAAATAGGACTGATCTTTATTTTTATCTCTCCCTTTTAGCAATCTGCCATTTTTTATTCTTACATAATGACCGGTAGCAAAAAAATCTGCCTTGAAAAGAGATAATTGATTAAATAAAAGCTTAAATTTTATTTCTTTATTACAGACCACGCAAGGATTCGGAGTTCTCCCTTTTTTATACTCTTCTATAAAAGGTTCTATTACTTTTTTCTTAAACTCTTTTCTAAAATCCAAAACTTGAAAAGAAATGCCGAGTTTTTTAGCCACTGTCTTAGCTCTTTTCTCGCTTTCTTTGGAAGATTTTAATTCATCTAATTTCATAAAAATCCCGACAACATCAAACCCAGCTCGTTTTAACAGAGCTGTTGCAACACTTGAGTCAATGCCGCCAGACATTGCTACTATTACTCTTCTGATTTTATTTCTCATTTTGTTAAATATTTTCTAAAATCTTTAATCAAAAAACGCCATTTACGGCGAGACCAATATAAACCGGCATAATCAATGCCGATTCTTTTTGTTGCTAAAATTTGAGAAGGTTTAATTTTCTGGCCATGGTTTTCCAGCCAAATTCTTTTACTCTTGGTTAAATCTTCTCCATAAAAAGATTTATTTAGTTTTAAATAGCGACAAAGTTTACCCGGACCATTAGTTAAAGAAATTTCATCCTTTTCAGGCTCTACGGCTCTAATCAAAACACATTCAGGTTCTTCTTCTTTGCCAGTGGAGATATTTAATTGCCAATACATTCCGTAAACCAAATAAATATAAATATGGCCGCCAATTAAATATTCAGCCCGATTTCTCGGCGTTCTTTTCCCTTTGTAAGAGTGAGACGCTTTATCTTGGGGGCCAATATAGACCTCAGTTTCTATAATTTTCCCAACCAGTTTTTTTCTGCCGATTTTTCTAACAATATATTTCCCCAAAAGTTTTTTTGCTATTTTTAAGGCCGGTCTGGTATAAAAATTTCTGGATAATCTTCTTTTCATTGCTATCTAAAAATTATTTTCTCAGACGATTATTCGTACCTTAAGGCCTCAACCGGATTAAGTTTTGAGGCAGAGCGGGCCGGTAAAAAGCCGGCAATACAGCCAACCAAAAAAGAAAAAGCTAAGCCAAAAAGAATAAGCTGGGGAGTGATTGAGGCTTTTAATAGAAAGAGGTTTTGAGTTTGAGAATAAATTTCCACTACTTTTGCCAAGCCCAGTCCTAAAACTATCCCTCCTAATCCTCCAAACAAGCCAAAAATGCCGGATTCAATTAAGAAGAGCGTGACTATGGTTTTGTTTTTTGCCCCTACGGCTTTCATAATTCCAATTTCCCGAATTCTTTCATGAACCGAAGTGTACATAGTATTCATTATTCCTATCCCCCCGACAACAATAGCTATGGAAGCGAAACCAAATATCGCTGCCTGTACCAAGGCCATTACATTGCCAACTATATCAGTTATTTTTTCACTGCTAATAACACTATAAGATGATAAATCTTCTCCCCGTATCCTCTTACTGTTTTCTTCAAGATTTTCTTTTATATTTTCAACTACTTCGTCGGCCAAATAACCGGATTTAACTCTGGCCATAGCCATTTTAGCCCCTGTCCGCTCGCCGGTAATTTCTCGGTAGATATCCAAATCTATATAAACCTGAGAGTCGTCTTGTTTGCTCCCTATAGATTTTAATACTCCGACAACCTCAAACTGCTTTCCTCTGAGAGTAATTTTAGTTCCTGCTTTTATTCCGGGAAAAATTTCTTTGGGCACTAAATAACCAACGAAAATCTCTCTTTTCCCAGGAATTGGCCAACGTCCTTCCACCAATTCAAAACCCATATCGGTTTTAAATATATCCAAGCTTTCTTCCAGGGGAATTCCGCATAATAAAACTGTTCTTTTTTCTCCTTGGTATCTCATTGCTTCTCCCTTATAGGTCATAGGAACAACAGCATCCACTCCCTTTGTTTTTTTTATCGCTTTAATATCATCATCGGTTAATTCCATTCCTCCGACCATAGTAGTCACTATATCAGTGAGTTCACCGGGCATTATCATAATTAAATCCTTGCCCATCATCCTTAATTGCTGCATTACCGCTGTTTTTATCCCCTGGCTTAAAGAAAGCAAGGACATAATCAGAAAAATACCAATAACAATACCGAGCATAGTCAACCAACTTCTAAGTTTTCTGGTTTTTAAATCCCTTATAGCGATTTTGATGTATTCCTTTACCATAAAATTTTTTCTGCCTGAATGTGATTATGAATTATTTGGCCATCCTTGATGCTAACTATCTGTTTACTGTAGTTAGCTATCTTGGGGTCATGGGTCACAACAATGATTGTCTTCTCTTGCCTTTTATGTAAATCGGTTAAAATTTCCATAATCATTTTCCCGGTAGTAGAATCCAAATTACCGGTTGGCTCATCAGCAACAATAATCTCTGGGTCATTAGCTAAAGCCCTGGCAATGGCAATTCTTTGACGTTCTCCTCCAGAAAGCTCAGCCGGTCTATGAGACATCCTTTTTTCTAAATCCAAGGAGTTAAGAAGTTCTTTTGCTCTTTCTATTCTTTCCTTTCCAGGAACACCTTGAAAAACCATTGGAAGCATTACATTTTCAAGAGCATTAAGATTATGAAGTAAATTAAACTGCTGAAAAACAAAACCTATCTTCTTCCCCCTCATTTGAGCTAATTTGTCTTCGGAAAAACTAGAAACATTTTTCCCCTCTAATAAAATTTCTCCCTTGGTCGGAGTATCCAAACAGCCGATGATGTGCATAAGGGTTGATTTTCCAGAACCCGAGGAACCCATTATAGTAACAAAAGCACCTGGATATATTTCCAGGTTTATTCTTTTTAAAACAGTAAGTTCTACTTTCCCTAACTGGTAAATTTTCCAGACATTATTTAATTTTATTACTGGCTCTATCATAGAAAAAAATATTCAACATTGGGTTTTATTTGTTCAAAGTCGGGCCTAGCCAAGAGTCCAAAACATCATTGTTCCCTATTCAACAACTACATCCTCTCCTTCGTTTAAGCCAGAAATAACTTCTATTAAATCATTATCTCCCTCCAAACCAATTTCTATCTCTCGTTCTTCAATTTCTCCTTCTTTAAAAATTTTAACTATTTTTTTGCCATTTATTTTTTCTAAAGCATCTTCAGGAATAACCAATACATTCCCCTTTTTATCGGTCTCAATAACGATGTCGGCGGTCATCCCCGGTTTAATTCCCTCCTTAATTTCATCAAAATCAATGTTTATTTCATAATAAACCACTCCCTCAATCAGTTTCTCGGCAGGATTAATTGAAGTTACTCTACCCTTAAGGACCTGGTCAGGAAAAGCAACCAGAATAATATCTACTGAATTACTAACTCTAACATCAATAATATCTTCTTCGTAAATATCTACTTTTATCTGGAAAGGACCAGCGGGAAGAAAAGAAATTAGAGATTCGGTTGGCTGAACTATTTCTCCTTCTTTTTTATTTACTTTTGTTATTTGTCCTTTATCAGGACTTCTCAAAATGGATTCTTGAATTTTTTCTTGTAAAAGAGAAACTTCAGCTTGAGCTTGCCTTATTTTGGCTTGATATAAATCAATATCTTCTGAGATTGGTTCGGCTTTTAAAAGAGAGAGTTCGTCTTTTGCTTTTTGAAGGTCGGCTTCAGTATCAGAAACCTGAGCTTGAGCGGTGTTTATATTGGTTTTGTTGGTAATCTTTGTTGTAGAAACGGTCTGTTGAGAATTAACAATATTAGTATGAGCAGTAATAATATATGATTTTTGCTCATCTAAAGAGGTTTTATCAGAACTTGAAACATCGTCGCGATAAAGACTGGTCTCTATCATATCCCGAATCACTTTTAAGGCATTCGTTGTATCTTCAAGAGCGTCTTCAACCTCGGAAAGGGCGGTATCAATTTTCTCATTCTGACAATTTGTTTTAGCTTCTTCAATATAAGATTCTACTTGACCTAAACTTCTTTGAATCTGGTCCTTACTCTCTTTGACATTAATCCCCTCCTGGTCATTAGAAGTAAAATAAGTACGTTGAATCTTGCTTGCTATATTAAGGGCATCGTAAATTTTTAAATAGCAATCATCTAAAGTACTAAGAGCGTCTTGATAGGCATTATCTAAATCTTCTTCAGCATCATCTTTTATGTCTTTTAAGTTTTGTTTACTATTTTCAAGAGAAACTTGGGCTTCTAAAACTTCAGTTTCTGCCACTTTAATTTTTTCCTCACTGGCCCCGGCTAATAATTTATTATAATTCGCCTGAGCCACTTCAAGAGCAGCTTGAGCTTCTTCTAATTGAATAAAAAGTTGATCATCATCAAGCTGGGCTAATTTTTGCTCGGCTTTAACCACATCTCCGACTTTAACATATATTTTTTCAATTTTTCCGCTATCTCTGAAATTAAGATTTCTCTCTTCGGAAATTTTAACTGTCCCGGTTTCGGAAACTTCTTTAATAACTGTTCCTTTAGCCACTCCTGCTAAATTAAACTCTGGCTGTTCGTCTCTGAAATAAAAATGATAAACAGCAAAGCTTAAAACAGCAGCTATAATAATTATTATTAAGATTATTTTTTTGTTCATTTTTGTTTTTTGATTACATTTTTATTATTTCTGCCTTTTTTTTAGTTTACATTTTTAAAAACAAAAAAACAAGCTCGCCTAAGTTTTTCAAAGAAAAATTTAGGCGGGCAAGCTCCAATAAAAAAAACAGAGGACGAAGCCTACGAGACTCGAACCAGCATCAAGTTTAGAAGCGGTAAAATAGGTCAAGTTCTAGGCAGGACGACGAAGGAGTGAGTGTTAGATAACACTTCGAGGAGGAGTAACGAAGAAATTGGCCTATTTTGCCGCTTCCCTTTGGGCGGGCCAATTTGAGCCATCTTCTACGTTGCTCGTCGCTTATGTGTAGATAACACACTTCACTCCTCGCGCCTTGAATATGACTCAAATTGGCTCCGCTAAATTGATTCCGGTTCGAGCCTCGTAGGCTAAACTCTGTAGATTTTTCTTAGTAAGCTGGATTTATCTTAGCAACTATTCTAAAACTTTTCTTAATCCATGCTTCTGCTATTTCATAAGCTCCAAAAAAGGCAGTTACATAAAATAGATTTCCCAAAAGAGTATTTTTAAAAAAAGGAATAGCCATTATATAGCATTGGACAATTCCGGATAAAGTTTTAGCATACCAGGGAGTAAAAACCCAGACGGCAAAATTGGTAACTACAAAAAATATGATACCAGACAAAATTGCGCTTCCTCCAATTGTGTACCATTTTTTGTGCTTCTTTAAATATATTCCCAAAGCAACCATTAAAAGAAAGCATCCATAAACAGAAATCATTAAGCCAATCTCATAATAACCCCCAAGGAACATATCTGAAATAACTATTGCTGCCATTGGTAAAACGAAAGCTGTTTTTCTGGAAAGATAAACTCCTCCGAACAGGGCAATGGCGGCAATGGGAGCAAAATTCGGAGGATGAGGCAAAAGCCGCAAACCAACTCCAATCAAAACAAAAGTAATGGCAATAATAATCCCTAAAATTTTTCCTTTTTTTGAAATCATAATTTAAAAAACTTTATTTATCTCTAATGTCTAAAAATATATTTTTCTTTTCCTGATGAACCCCGTATATTTTATATGATAAGGGTTTTTTAAAACAAGGTCCCTTGTAAACCAAAGAATGATATTCTCCATTTTCTCCACAAGGGTCCACATTTTTTTCTCTTAATATATCCTTTAAAAATTCTTTATTAATTTCCCTTCCCAAATATTTTTTGTTTAGCTTCTTTAACCAAACCGAGCAAACAATCGCTTTAAACCCCTGCTTTATAAAATTTTCTAAAATGAACCTGGTCGGTTTTTTCCACAAGGGAGTATAATATTGTAGTCCTACTTCCTTTATTACTGTTTTATTATACTCTTTGTATTCCTCCAAATTTATTTCTCCGGTAATTAATCCTTTCACCCCTTTTTTCTTTAATTTTTCCAAGGCACTTTTGTAATCTTGGCGATATTTATCTCCTCGAGCTGGCATTGTCAAGGGTTTAAGACCTATCGCTTTGGCTTGTTTTTTAATCAGTCCTTTCCTATATCCATGAAATCTAATCCTGGAATTGTCCGGGTTATATAAGTGTAAAAGATATTTGATATTGAATCCTTGTCTTTGGGCTTGATATAAAGCAAAGGTGCTATCTTTCCCTCCACTGGAAGCAATGGCGTACATAATTTTTACCAATCAACTTTTTCAAATCTAAATTCTATTTTATCACCGGGCTTTACTACCTGTTTGCCAACTCCCTGCTTAGCGCTTTCTCCATTAACATAATACATCCAATTTTTCTTTTCTTCTTCATTGTTTTGAACATCCCCAATACTATTAATAAAAATTCCTATATCATATTCAGTATAATCAAGAGTCATTCCGGTTTGCTTTAGTAAATCAAACACAGTGGTCTGTTCATCTACCTTCGTTTCAAATCTCTGGGGATTGACTTTCCCGTCATCAATAATTAAAAGAGCTTTTTCTTCAATTGGTGTTTCGGTTCTTACTTGAAATGATTCAGCGGAACATAATTTTTCTATCTCTAATTGAGTATTTATTCCCAAAATACCTATTCCAATTATTGAAATCAATCCTATCCCAATTAAAATTTTTAGATTTCGGTCAATTTTTTGCATAGAGTATTCTACTATATAAATTTAAAATCCCCTTTCGAGGGGAATAAATCTACTAACCTTTTAGGTTAGTAACCTATCCCTTTGCTCGAAGTTAGGCTAATCATATTAAGTGGTATTCTGGCTTGCCCGTCATGATTGGCGAGCTTACAGTTGCGGCACAGCTCAGTCGGGTCATCTGACCCGACTGCCCAGTCGAATGACCGGGCAGGAATTTCACCTGATTTCCCGTCTATTGTAGAGAATTGATTATTTCATTGTATTCTTTTCAAAAAGGCTGTCAAGTTTTTCAGGGTTAGGTTCTTAATTCACAAACCTCAAAAAGGGGTGAAATTTTTTTTACAATATCTAAAATATATTTATCAGGATATGGTTTTACTTTTTCAAATTTAGGGTCAATAGTCTTCTCTGCCCTAAAATTTTGTAAATAATATTTTTTAGCGCCGGAAATCCATTGAGCAATTTTTATAACATCTTCTTTTGTTAATAAGGTAGGCACCACTGTGCTGCGAAATTCATAATCAACCCTGTTCTCTTTCAACAAAGAAATACTTTTTTCAATATTTTTTAATTTAGCTTCTCTGCCCAATATTTTTTCATATTTTTCTCTTGGTAATTTCACATCCATAGCTACATAATCTATTAATTTCTTACTAATTAAATCTTTCAACATCTTAGGATTTGAACCATTAGTATCAATTTTTACTGAATATCCTAATTTTTTTATTTTTTTACAAAATTGAGGTAAATCTTTATTGATTGTTGGTTCTCCCCCACAAACCGTAACCGCCTCCAATAATCTTTTTCTTTCTTCCAAAAAATCAAAGAACTCTTTTTCAGAAATCTTTGGCTGTTTCTCAATTTTCTCCGGCAAAACCAATTCTGAACTATAACAAAAAGGGCAGCGAAAATTACATCCAGCTAAAAAAACCGTACAGGCAAGTTTGCCGGGATAATCAATCAAAGTAAGTTTTTGCAACCCACCGATAATCATAAAAACCTCGCCTTTGGCGAGAACCTTGATTCGCTAAGGTATAGATATATATTCTTGAATTAAAAATTTAACAACCCCTATTATAGGGTTATTCTACTAAATCTGAATTGATTTTTCAACTTAACCCTTTACTTTAAAATCCTTTCTTTCTTTAAACTCCTGCTGTTTTCCAAGATTAAATTGCGACACAGGCCTCAAATATCCCACCACTCTAGTATAAACCTCGCAGGGCTGCTTGATTATACATTTTGGACAATAAAAATGTTCTCCGCTTAAATAACCATGGTGGGGACAGATTGAAAAAGTAGGGGTTAAAGTAATATAAGGCAAATGAAATTTTTCAAAAACTTTCTTAACTAATAGTTTAGTAGTTTGGATATCAGAAATTTTTTCTCCTAAAAAGAGGTGAAGTACTGTTCCACCTGAATATTTACATTGTGCATCATCCTGAAGTTTTAAAGCTTCAAAAGGATCGTCAGTATAATTTACCGGCAATTGGCTTGAATTTGTATAATATGGTGTCTTTTTTGTGCCGGCAGTGATAATATCCGGATATTTTTCTTTATCTTTTGAGGCAAGCCGATAGGCCGTACTCTCGGCTGGCGTAGCTTCTAAATTATATATACTATCTGTCTCTTTTTGGTATTTTACTAATTTTTCCCGCATAAAATTCATAATTTCCAAAGCAAATTTTCTTCCTCGCTGAGAACCGACATCTTCTCCAATAAAGTTTAAAAGAGCTTCATTCATTCCAATTAAACCAATAGTTGAGAAATGATTGGCATAATAACCTCCTCTCATTTTTTTCACTGAAGCTAAATAAAATTTTGAATAAGGATAAAGGCCTTTTTCTATAAAATTTTCTAATACCTTTCTTTTTATCTCCAAACTTTCTTTTGCCAAATCCATCATTTTCCCTAATCTTTCAAAAAATTCCTTTTTTGTCTTTGATAAATAACCGATTTTAGGAAGATTAATCGTCACTACTCCGATACTTCCGGTAAGCGAGCCCGAACCAAAAAGCCCTCCCCCGCCTCTGTTCTGGAGTTGCTTTAAATCAAGACGCAATCTGCAACACATTGAACGCACGTCTTCCGGTTTCATTTCGGAATTGATGTAATTAGCAAAATAGTTTGTTCCATATTTGGCCGAGGCCTTAAAAATTCCATCAAAAGCCGGTTCCTCCCAGGAAAAATCTTTGGTAATATTTATAGTAGGAATGGGGAAATGGAAGGGTCTCCCGGATTTATCTCCCTCAAGCATCGTTTCATAAAAAGCCTTGTTAAAAGTTTTCATTTCTTCTTCAAATTCCCCATAAGTTTCTTTCTGAGGTTTTCCGCCAATAATTATCGGCTGCTTGGCAAAAACCGGAGAGGGCTTGAGGTCCAAAGTAATATTTGAAAAAGGGCACTGGAACCCTACCCGAGTGGGAACGGCCATATTAAATAAAAATTCCTGAAGCGCTTGTTTCACCTGTTGGTAGTTTAAACCATCATAACGGATAAAAGGAGCTAATAAAGTATCAAAGTTTGAAAAAGCAATCGCGCCAGCACATTCGCCCTGAAGCGTATATAGAAAATTAACTACCTGGCCTAAAACTGCTCGGAAATGTTCTGCTGGCTTTGTTTCAATTTTTCCTGAAACTCCGCCAAAACCTTTTAATAAAAGGTCATATAAATCCCAGCCCATGCAGTAGCAGCCTAAGGTATCCAAATTATGTAAATGAAAATCTCCGTTTTCATTTGCTTCTCTTATCTCTTTAGGATAAATTTTATTCAGCCAATATCTTTTAACGATATAAGAAACTCCGTAGCGATTTAATCCTTGTAAAGAAAAAGCCATATTGGCGTTTTCTTTAACTTCCCAATCTAATTTTCCCAAATATTGGTCAACTCTATCAACCGCTTCTTCTGAAACTTTTACTGCCTCTCTTATTCTTCTTCTTTGCTCCCGGTATAAAATAAAGGCCTTAGCGGTTTCTACCAGGCCTTCTAAAATTAAAACTTCCTCAACGATGTCCTGAATTTGTTCTACTTGAGGAATCTCATCCTTCTTAAAGCGGCGATTTAAAATTTGAAACACTTTATCTGAAACTTTCTTTGCTTTCTTTCCATCACCCTGTCCAGTAGCAGTTATGGCTTTAAAAACGGCTTCTTTAATTTTATCCTGCTCAAAATCCTTTATGGTCCCGTCTCTTTTCTGAACTTTTGTAATTTTGTTTTCCATAATTACGAGTGAGGGAGAAATGCGAAAATTCATTTTCGCATTTCAACCGAATGAAGTAATTATATAAGAACCTTTCGCTTCGCTCAAGAACCTTGATTCGCTATTGTATAAATATATATTCTTGAATTAAG
>CAYUSS010000014.1:0-26375 GCA_964447515.1 uncultured Candidatus Saccharibacteria bacterium
GATTATACCTTAGCGAATCAAGGTTCTGCCGAGCGTTAGCGAGGTATGGTTCTTATAACCTCATCAACAATTCCATACTCTTTTGCTTCCTCTGCTGATAAATAAAAATCTCTATCAGTATCTTTCTCTACTTTTTCTAAAGGTTGGCCGGTATGCTTAGCTAAAATTTTGTTCAATTTGTTTTTAATTTTGACAATTTGTTTAGCGGTAATCTCTATTTCCACTGCTGCTCCGGTAGCACCTCCAGCTACCTGATGGAGCAAAACTTCTGTGTTTGGCAAGGCAAAACGTTTCCCTTTCTCTCCAGCAGCAAGCAAGACAGCTCCCATTGAACCGGCTAATCCAAAGCAAATAGTAACAATAGGGCATTTGACATACTGCATGGTATCATAAATTGCCAATCCAGCAGTTACTGACCCCCCCGGTGTATTGATATAAAGTTGAATATCTTTTTTGGGATCTTTACTGGCTAAAAACAGTACTTGAGCAATAACTAAATTAGCCAAAGTATCATTAATAGGCCCGGCTAAAAAAATTATTCTTTCTTTCAAAAGCCGAGAATAAATATCATAAGCCCTTTCTCCATATTTTGTTTTTTCTAAAACCGTTGGAACTAAGTTCATGGTTTTGGAAATTAGAAATTAGTTGTTAAAAATAACTAAAATTAGAAAATGGTTATTAGGAATTGGAAAAGGATATCCGGTAATCCGGGACTAGGATATCTGGAGATCCGGATATCAGGAACTAATTTTTCCCGGATCCCCTGATAACCTGATTTCCTAGTCCCGGATCTCCCGATATCCAGATGCCCTCCTTTGTTTTCCATTACTAATTTCTAATTTCTTGATAAACTCTCTAACATAGTAAATATCCTCTCAGTCCTTAATCCTTCTTTAGTATACTCTTTTAATTTCTCGGGGTCAAGTTTTTCTTGAGCCTTTTTAATGTTGGGATATTGTTTTAATAATTTATTCATTTCTTCCCTAATTTCCGCTTCTGAAATCTCAACTTTCTCTCTTTTTCCGATTTCCCTTAAAATCAAAAAATTCCTTACTTTTTTTTGAGCTTGAGGTAAAAATGAATTTAGAATTTCTTTTTCTGTTTTTTTTATTTTTGTCAAATAATCAGCGAAAGAAATTTTTAGTTTTTCCGAAACCTCTCTTTTAAAATTCTCTAACATTCGTTTTTTTTCTTGTTTCACCAAAATTTCAGGAAGTTCGCATTCTGTAGTCTGAACGAGCTTCTCTAAAATCTCCTTCCTTACTCGCTGGGACTCTGCTCTTTCTTTTTCTGAATTAAGACCTTTTTTTATATTTTCTCTAAGAGCTGTTAAATTCCCAAAATTGCCTAAACTTTGAGCAAATCGGTCATTAAGCTCGGGAAACTCCACATTTTGGACTGAATTTATTCTAGCTTTAAATACAATCTTTTTCCCGGCCAAACTTTTCAGGGAATGATTTTTGGGAATAGTTAATGAAATACCATCTTTTTCCTCACCAGCTTTCATCCCAATTAATTGCTCTTCAAACCCGGGAATAAACTGACCTTCTCCTAAAATAAAAGCATCTTTTTTATGAGCCCTTTCTTTTTCGGCATTGATTTGTGGCAACCAATATTCAATCTCTACAAAATCGCCTTTTTCAGCTACTCCGTTTTTTAAAGTAAATTTTGCTCGAGATTTCTGAAGCCATTTTAAAGCATTATCAAGTTCTTTCTCCTCTACCTCAATCTCTTTTCTCTTAATTTCAGCGGCAATTTTTTTATAGTCAGCTATTTTTATTTCCGGCAAAACCACTGTTTTTGCCAAAAAAACAAAAGAGTCGCCAGAGGCTAATTTTTTAATCTTAACTTCGGGCTGAGAAATTGCTTCAAGTTTATTTTCCAAAATCGCTTTTTTGTAATTTTCCTCAATTGCCAAATGCCCGGCTTCAACCAAAATTTTCTCTTTGCCAATTTCTTTTTCAACAACCTTTTTTGGTGCTTTTCCTTTTCTAAACCCTTTAATTTCTAAATTCTTGCCTAGTTCCAAAACAGCTTTTTTAATAAAATCATCAAATTCTTCAGCAGATGCTTCAATTTCAAGCTCAATTTGAGATTTTGGAAGTTTTTTGATTGTAGATTTCATCAGACCAAAAGAGGCGCTATTATTAATGATACAATTGCCATTAATTTAATCAAAATATTCAAACTTGGACCAGAAGTATCTTTGAAAGGGTCTCCCACCGTATCGCCAACCACTGCTGCCTTATGGGCCGGAGAGCCCTTGCCGCCTAAATTACCAGCTTCAATGTATTTTTTGGCGTTATCCCAAGCCCCTCCGGCATTAGCCATCATCACTGCTAACAAGAATCCAATTACTAAGGAGCCGGCTAAAAGCCCAACTAATGCTGGTGCTCCTAATGTTAAACCAATAACTACTGGAGCAATTATTGCTAAAAGTCCAGGAGCAATCATCCCTCTTAAGGCTGAGTCAGTGGAGATATTAATGCAACGTTTGTAATCAGGTTTAGTGCTACCTTCCATAATTCCGGGAATTTGTTTAAACTGTCTTCTTACTTCCTTTACCATTTTAAAAGCCGCTTTGCCAACTGCTTTCATAGAAAAAGCAGAAAAAACACAGGGCAGTAAGCCACCAATGAACAGACCAATTAAAACATTAGAGTTTAATAAGTTAACCACTTGCAAATTAACTATTTGACCAAAACTGACTAATAATACCAAAGCTGTTAAAGCCGCTGAACCAATAGCAAAACCCTTGCCAATTGCGGCAGTAGTATTGCCAACAGCATCAAGCTTTTCTGCTCGCTCTCTGGTAACTTGCCCCATACCAGCCATCTCAGCAATACCAGCGGCATTATCGACAACTGGGCCATAAGTATCAGTGGCTAAAGTAATGCCTAAAGTTGAAAGCATACCTACGGCAGCCATAGCAATACCAAAAATACCAGCGAACTTAAATGATAAAAAAATCGCGGTTGAAATAACCAAAACCGGCACAATTGTGCTGAATAAACCCAAGGCAAAACCAGAAATAATATTAGTAGCTGGACCGCTTTTAGAAGCTTTGGCTATTTCTTGAACAGGCTTATTTTTTTCTGAAGTATAATGCTCAGTAACCAAACCAATAATAATGCCAGAAATCAAACCTGTGAGCAAAGCCCAATAAACACCGAGCTTCCCCAGGCTGTAATAAATAATTGGAAAAGCACCAAGAGCTGTTAATATAGATGCTGACCAAATTCCACAGTTTAAAATTGAACGAGGTTTACCCTTTTTAAATGCCTTAACTACAAAATTCCCCAAAATAGCAGCTATAATGCCGGCGGCAGCTAGGAGTAAAGGCAAAACTACTGCCTTAGAACCAAAAGTTGCTACTCCTAAAATACCTAAAGCCATAGCCGCAATTATAGAATCGACATAACTCTCAAACAAATCTGCGCCCATGCCGGCTACATCGCCCACATTGTCGCCAACATTGTCAGCAATAGTGGCTGGGTTTCTGGGGTCATCTTCGGGAATGCCGACCTCAACCTTCCCAACTAAGTCAGCCCCGACATCAGCCGCCTTAGTATAAATGCCGCCACCCAGACGGGCAAACAAAGCCACAGAAGAAGCGCCAAAACCAAATCCGTAAATAATCTGGGGGTCTCTAAAAATATAATAAGCAAAACTAACACCTAAAAGGCCTAAGCCAACCACTGTTAATCCCATTACGCTACCAGAAGAAAAAGCCATCTTTAGTCCTTGATGTAAACTCTTCTTAGCCGCTTCAGCCGTTCTAACATTTGCCAGGGTGGCAATACGCATACCAATATTTCCAGCCAGAATAGAAAAAATAGCTCCAGCCACAAAGCAAACCGCAACCTGCCAACTTAAAGCTGGTATTAGCCAGATGATAACAGACACCAGAATCACGAAGATGCCCAGAATTTTATACTCCTTATTCAAAAAAGCCATTGCCCCTTCACGAATATAGTCAGAAATTTCTTTAGCTTTGGCATCAGCCACGGCTTGTTTTTTAATCTGGTAAGCCAGCCAGCCAGCAAAGACTAGGCTAATTAAAGCAATTAGCCCTGTCCAAATTTCAAATTGAATCATAAATTTATTATGTTTGACCTTCCAGGTTAAACATTTTTATTTGGATTTTTTAGTTGGTTTCTTTTTTTCTTCTTCTTTTCTCTTTTTTCTCTTTTTTCTTGCCCGCCGCAGCTTTAGCGGAGGCGGGTTTCTCTTTCTTTGTCTCTTTTTCCTCAGCTGCTGCTCCCTCTGGTGTTCTGATATCTATTTTCCAACCAGTGAGCTTAGCTGCTAACCTTACATTCTGACCATCTCTTCCAATGGCTAAAGATAATTGGTCTTCAGAAACAATACAAATAGCTTTGTTCTTGGGCATAATTTTCACTTCTATTATCTTAGCCGGGGAAAGAGCATTGGCAATATACTCTTCTGGGTTTTCAGAATATTCAGCAATATCAATTTTTTCTCCTCCTAATTCATTAATTACAGCCATAACCCTGGTCCCTTTTTGACCAACCGCGCTCCCTATTGGGTCTACTCCCTCTTCTTTTGATTCCAGGGCGATTTTTGAACGAGAACCGGCTTCTCGAGCAATTGATTTAATCACTACTGTACTCTGGGAAATCTCGGGAACCTCTAACTCAAAAAGTTTAGATACTATTTTCGGATAAGCCCGAGATAAAAACACTACCGGTCCCTTTGAGGTTTCTTCCACTTTTAAAATATAGGCCTTAAGCCTTTGGCCCGGTCTATAAAATTCGCCACGAACTTGTTCTTCTTTTGGCAAAATCCCTAAGGTCTTACCAATATCAACATATATATTTTTACTCTCTATTCTCTGAACAATTCCGGAAATTATTTCTCCTTCCTTTGACTTATATTCCTCAAAAATTGTCTCTCTTTCTGCTTCTCTGATTTTTTGTAAAATTACTTGTTTTGCTGTTTGGGCAGCAATTCGGCCATAATCTTTTTGAGGTTTTAAAGATATTTTTAATTCCTCGCCGGCTTTAATTTTTGGCTTTATCTTTCTTGCTTCTTTAAGCATAATATGTTTTTCTGGATTAAAACGAATTTTCTCTTCTTCTTCAACTTGGACTGAGCCGGTTTTCTTTTTTTCTTTTAATTTCTCTAATTCTTCTTCAGAATAAATCATATCTTCTGAAACAACTATTTTAATCTGCCAAAATTTAACATCCCCGGCTTCCGAAAGCCGGGCTTTAACGAGCTGCCCTTTTTCACCATAATCTTTTTTATAGGCAGCGGCTATAGCTGATTCAATACTCTCTATAACTCTCTCCGGGGGGATACCTTTTTCCTCAGTGATTTGAGAAATTGCTGATTTAAAATTTTTTACATCCATAAATTTAATTATGTGACGAAGTCACAATATTAATGCGTCGCTCGGTTACAATGAAAGTTTCGGTCGTTATAAATAAAAGTAAACTTTTATTTATTCCTTCCTCAACTTTCATTTTTTCCTCGCTAGCGTTAATAAAATTGTCCGTTTTCCAACGGACAAAAAATCATCTTCTACGGCCACTAATCTCATCCTATCAAAGCAAAAACTTCTTGTCAAGTAGTTCACTTCTTTAGTCTTTTTTTAATTAGTTCAATTAGTTTTCTTGGAGTATAATTTGTTTTAAGAAAGTATCCATCGCCTTTAAGCTCCTTTTCCCTTTTTTCCATCTCCGGGTCAGCATAATTAGTTAGAACAAAAACTGGGATATCCTCAGTTTCTTTATATTTCTTGACTTCTTCAAGAACTCCTATGCCATTTATGTCCGGGAGAATTAAATCAAGCAAAATCAAATCAGGTTTTTTGATTTTTCCTTCTTTCATTTTCTTTATTTTCTTTAAGGACTCTTCTCCCCACTTTATTGTTTCTACCTGAAAATTGGCTTTTTTCAAAACCGTCTCATAAATGTCAATGGTTGATAAATCATCCTCAATAAGCAAAATTGTTTCTTTCTTTTTCATAGCATTGCTATCTTTTCAGTTAAAATTTTAAACCAATTTAATCATATCACTTTGTTTTATAAAAGAAAAGAAGCCCGACGGGATGCACAGGTTAGACCTGTCTATTTTTTCATCAAAAACTATTAATCGCTTTTACTAATCTTTTGTTTTGAACATTTGTCCCAACAGAAATTCGGACAAATGAATTCATCCCTCTGCCAAAAGAGGAACAATTTCTGATAATTATTCCTTTCTTTTGAAGTTCAAAAACAATATCTTTGGCCTGATAAGGCGAGATGTCAACTAAAATAAAGTTGGCTTGGGAAGGGTAAGTTTTAAATTTTATTTCTGTTTCCAAATATTTTCTTCCTTGTTGATTTTGTCTAATTATTTCTCTCAAATAATTTTTATCCTTAATTGCCGCTCTGGCTGCCTTAACTGCCAAAGAGCTGGTAAAAAAGGGTAAATTTGTTTTTTGGTAATCTTTAACTAAATGGCTAGGTATTATCCCATAACCAATCCTTAGATTGGCTAAACCATAGGACTTAGAAAAAGTTCGGCTGATTATTAAATTTTGATACCTCCCAAATAAATCTAAAACTGAAGAACCTAATTTAGAATATTCAATATAGGCCTCGTCAACTAAAATATATTTTTTTGTCTTTTTCAAAATTCTCTCAATATCTTTCTTTTTTATTAAATTAGCGCTGGGATTGTTTGGTGAACAAAGAAAAATAACTTTAGTTTTCCTATTATTCAAAGAAAAAAGTTTTTTTATTGGTATATCAAAGTTCTTATCTCTCTCTAAAAATACCGGTTTTCCGCCGGCGACTCTGGTAACAAATTCATACATTGAAAAAGTAGGTAAAGGAATTATTGTTTCATCTCCCCTGTCAATCAATATTTTGCTTAAAACATCAAAAACCCCATCGCTTCCTGCCCCTAAAACAATGTTCTTCTCAGAAATTTTTATATTCTCTGAAATTGCTCGCTTTAATTCTTTAATACTTAAAGGGTCAGGGAAGAAAGGAAGTTTGTCTAAATTATCACTTATGACTTTTCTTGCCTTAGGGGAAGGTCCCCAGGGATTTTCGTTTGAGGCTAATTTGATTATCTTCTTAGTATCAAATCCAAACTCTTCAGCCGTTTCTTCAATTGATTTGCCGGGTATATATTCTTTTAGTTCTTTCAAAAATCGCTTTTTGTTCATAGATGTGCTAAACTATAAATAAGAACCTGCTCACTTCGCTCGCAGAACCTTGTTTCGCTAAGGTATGAATTCCTTTTTAGGGTGGGCTAGTGGGAAAAGGGTGGCGGGTGGGTCGTAGTCTTAAAATAACAAAATTCTATTTTTAATAGTATCACAAAGTAAAAATATTTTAAAATTATAGAAGACTAACGTCTTATATAATTACTTCGCTCGGTTGAAGAAAAAAAATAAATTTTTCTTCTTCTCCCTCACTTGTAATTATGAAGCAATCCGAACTTTTTACCAAAACCCTAAAAAAAGCCCCCAAAGATGAACAAGGCGATAGTGCTCGGCTTTTAATCCAAGCCGGTTTTATTGATAAATTATTTGCCGGTGTTTACAGCATACTGCCTTTAGGTTGGCGGGTGACTAAAAAAATTGAAAACATTATCAGGGAAGAGGTAAATAGTATTGGCGGCCAGGAAATTTTTATGCCTGCTCTGCATCCTTTAGAGAATTACAAAAAAACCGGTCGGGATAAGATGGATATACTTTTTCGTACCGAATTAAAAAATAAAATGAAGCTGGTTTTAGGCCAAAGCCACGAAGAAGTAATAACGCCGTTAATGAAAAAATATATTTCTTCTTACAAAGATTTACCAAAAGCGGTTTATCAGTTTCAAACTAAATTTAGAAATGAATTACGGGCAAAGTCGGGAATTATCCGGACTCGTGAATTTCTAATGAAGGATTTATATTCCTTCCATACAGACCAAAAAGATTTAGACGAATATTATGAATCTGCAAGAAGGGCTTATTTTAAAATTTTTGAACGTTGTGGCATAGGAGAAAAAACCTATTACACTTATGCCTCGGGCGGCACTTTTTCAAAATATTCCCATGAGTTTCAAACAATTACTCCAGCCGGCGAAGACCTAATTTATATTTGCCAAAATTGTAATTTAGCAATTAATCGTGAAATTAAAAATGAAATAAAAAAATGCCCAAAGTGCGGCAATAGTAATTTTGAAAAGAAAAAAGTCATTGAAGTGGGTAATATCTTCAAATTAGGAACAAAATTTTCTAAATCTTTTAATTTCCAGTTTACTAATAAAAAAGGGCAAAAACAGGATGTTTTTATGGGGTGCTATGGAATTGGTTTGGGCAGATTAATGGGAGCAATTGTTGAAATACATCACGACAAAAAAGGAATCATTTGGCCCTCTCCTGTAGCGCCGTTTACGGTTCATATTCTTGGCTTTGATAAAAAAGCAGAGAAAATTTATCAGACCTTAAAACAAAACCAAATAGAAACGCTTTTTGATGACCGAGAAGATAAAAGCGCCGGAGAAAAATTTGCTGACGCTGATTTAATCGGTATTCCAATTAGAATTGTTGTCAGCAAAAAAACATTAGAAAAAAATAGTGTTGAAATAAAAAATCGCGACGGCAAGAAAATGGAGTTGGTAGAAATTAACAAATTAGTCAAAAGATTAAAAAAATAACCAATTCAACAAAAAAAGCAGTTATTGTTTAAAACTGCTTTTTTAATCCTAAAATTAATCTTTTTCTACAATAACCCCTTGGTACTGGGAAGTTCTTTTAGAATTCTTTTATCTTGGGAGCAAGCCATTTTCATCGCTTTGCCAAAGGCCTTAAAAATAGATTCTGCTTTATGGTGGTCATTTTCACCATATAAAACCCTGATATGTAAAGCGGACTCTAAGTGTCTAACAAATCCCCAAAAGAATTCTTTAATTAAATCTGCCTCTAAATCTCCTATTTTAAAACCTTTAAACTTGCAATCAAAATTTAAAAAAGCCCGGCCGGAAATATCCAAAGAGAGCACCGAAAGGGCTTCGTCTAAAGGAAAAACAAAATAACCTGCTCGGTTGATTCCTTTTTTGTCTCCCAGGGCTTTTTTAAACGCCTCTCCCAAACAAATTCCAATATCTTCAACCGTATGGTGCTGGTCAATTTCTGTATCCCCTTTGGCTTTGATTTTCAAATCAAACAAACCGTGTTTTCCAAAATTATCCAAAAGGTGATTTAAAAAGGGAATTGGGGTTGAAATATCGGTTTTTCCTTTGCCGTCAATATTTAGTTCAATTTCAATGTTTGTCTCTTTGGTTTCTCTCTGAAGAAAAGTTTTCCTTTTTAGGGTGGGTTGTATCCTTTTCACAATATACTATAATATTACTTTATTTAAAGGAATCTCAATTATTCCCTGGCAGCCCATTTTTTTTAATTTTGGGATTATTTCTCTGGTTTCCTTTTCTTCACAATTAAAAGAAACATCATACCAGTTCTCTCCAGCTATTTTTTTAATAGCTGATGATTTTGGTAAAACTTTTAAAATTCTATTTAATTTCTTCCCAGAAACATGCATCATTAAATTTACCTTTTCTTCACTATCAACTGCTCCTTTTAGTAAAAGAGCTAAATCCTTTATTTTTTCTTTTTTCCATTCATCTTCCCAAGATTTCTTATTAGCAATTAATTTTGTGGAACTTTCTAAAATTATATCAATAACTTTTAAATTGTGAGCTCTTAGAGAAGCGCCGGTTTCAATTAAATCAACTATAGCATCGCTAAATCTCGGTGGTTTTACTTCTGTCGCTCCCCAGGAAAATTCAATTTTTGCCTTCACTTTATTTTTCTTTAAATAATCCTTTACTAAATTAACTGCTTCGCAAGAAATAATCTTACCCCTGAGATCTTTAATTGATTTTATTTTTGAATCTTTTGGAACAGCCAAAACCCATTTTACTTTTTTTACCTCTTGCTTAGCATACCTTAAGTCGCAAACCTCTTTTACTTTTGCTCTTGTTTCTCTAATCCAATCATCACCGCTAATACCCAAATCCAATCTCCCTTTTTCAATATATTTTGGGATTTCCTGAGGTCTTAATAAAAAACATTCTATTTCAGGGTCGTTAATTTTTAAAAAATATCCCCTCTCGGGGATTTCAATATCAAAACCGGCCAACTTAAAAACTCTCAAAGTATATTCTTGAAGAGACCCTTTTGGTACTCCAAGTTTTATCTTCTTGTTCTCCATTAAACTATTACCTTATTTAAAGAAAACTCAATAATATCAGTACAGCCAATTTTCTTTAGTATAGGAATGAGTTCTCTTAACTCTCTTATTTCGGCAACAGTAAAAACTTCAAACCAGTTTTCTCCTCTTAAATGAGTAATAGTTGGTTTTTTCAAAGCAGGTAAAGTTTTTAAAACTTCTTCCATCATATTATTAGAAGCATGAAGTATTAAGCCATTATATTCCTGGGCAAGTCTGGCTCCTTTAAGTAAAAGCCCTAAATTCTCTATTTTTTCTTTTTTCCATTTATTTTTAAGGGCCTTTGGATTGGCCGCTACGATTATTGAGTCTTTCATCAAAACAGCTAAAATTTTTAAGTTATAAAATTTTAAAACAGTACCCGTATTAGTAAATTCAACTACAGCATCAGCAAAAGCCGGCACTCTTGATTCATTAGAACTGTCAGAAAACTCAATAATAGCTGGGGTTTTATATCTTTCTAGAAATTCTTCAGTAATTTTGGGGACCCGAGTAATAATCTTTTTCCCTTTTAAATCTTTTATTGATTTTATCTGCGATTTTTCTGGCGCAGCTAAAACTAATCTTGTTTCTTCCCAGGCAGGATCTAGAGTTTCTAGGTTGTAAATCTCTTTCAGATTAACTTTGGTTTCAGCAATAATCACTCGACTCAAAATTCCTCCATCTAAAATTCCTTTATCAATTAAAGGAGCAATTTCTCTTGCTCGGGCAAGAAAACATTCAATTTCAGAGTCGTCTATGTATACTGTTGAAAGTTTTTCATCAATTCTAAAATCATAGCCATTCATTTTAAAAAGTTTCTCTATTGACTCCTTAAGAAATCCGTTAGGAATGCCAAATTTTATTTTATTTTCTTTTTTCACCCCGTTAGAAGTCTGTCTTATATAGCACAGGGCTAATTTCGAACAGACCCTTGTTTCTGATTATACCCCTGTTATTGCCAAGCAGAAAAAATTTATTATAAATTTTTTCTGACCAAGGCTTCTAACGGGGTTCATAAGATTTTTTGATAAAAACAGGTTTTATGACCTGTATGGCAAACATTGCCAATTTGTTTAACTTTAACCAACAAAGTATCGTTATCGCAATCCAGCCAAATTTCTTTAATTAGTTGAAAATGGCCAGAGGTTTCTCCTTTGGTCCAGAGCTTTTTTCTGGTTCGACTCCAATAAACCATTTTACCTTCTTTCAAAGTTTTTTTCAAGGCCTCTTTGTCCATAAAACCTAACATCAAAACTTTTTTAGTTTTAAAATCTTGGGTAATTACCGGAATTAGACCATTCAGCTTTCTCCAATTTACCCTGTTAAATAATTTCGCCTTTGGCGAAATTCCCGCTTTGCGGGATTTAACAGGGTGAACTCTTGGCAGTTTTTTAATTGATATTAATTCCATTTTTTCTTAAATATTTTTTTAAGTCCAGAATTTTAATTTCTTTAAAATGAAATAAACTGGCCGCTAAAGTAGCATCGGCTTTTCCTTCAATAAAAGCATCTAAAAAATCTTTCTTTCTACCCGCCCCTCCAGAAGCAATTATTGGGATGGAAACATTTCCTTTTAGTTTTCTCAGAAATTCAATATCATATCCTTCTTTAGTGCCATCTTTGTCTTTTGAAGTAGGTAACAACTCTCCTGCTCCTCGCTTTTCTACTTCTTTTGCCCATTTTATTGCATCTAAATCTGTTACTTTTGTTCCACCTGAAATACAAACCTTCCAGCTTCTCTCACCCTTTTTCGTATCAATAGCCACGATAATTCTTCCCGAGCCAAATTTTTTATTTGCTTTGCTTAAAAATTGAGGATTTTCAACAACAGAAGTATTTAAAGAAACTTTGTCTGCTCCGGCTTTTAATAATTTCTCAATATCAGATAAAGTTGAAATCCCTCCACCAACCACCAGAGGAATTTTGATAACTTTTGAAACTTTTTTTACTAAATCAAAAAATGGTTTGCGGTTTTCCTGAGAAGCGGAAATATCAAGCATAGCTATCTCGTCAGCTCCTTCCCTTGAGTATTCTTTAGCCAATCTCACTGGGTCGCCAGCTAATATCAGATTTTCAAATTTTATTCCTTTAACAACTTTCCATTTTCCTTTTATTAATTTGCAATCAAGGCAGGGAACAATCTTTTTAGGAAGCATAGATTTTAAATTATTTAATGAAATTCTCTTCTCATAAATTGCTTTACCAACAACTGCTCCTTGAACTCCAATTTTTGAAAGTTTTTTCAGGTCTCTTTTGTTTCTTATCCCGCCAGAAGCAATTATTCGCAACTTTGGAAAATTCTTTACTAATTTTTTATACAAAGAAAAATTTGGTCCTTTTAATGTCCCGTCTCTTCCAATATCAGTGCAAATTATTGTTTTTACCCATAATTTGGTTAACTTTTTCAAAAATGGATAAAATTCTTTTTTTGACTCTTTCTGCCACCCGTGATAATAAATTTTATCCTTTTTTACATCAATCCCAACAATAATTTTCTCTTTAAATTTTTTTAAAATTTTCCTAAATCTTTCTGGTTGTTTGAGAGCCAAGCTTCCCAAAATTACTCTATTTATTCCTAAGCCCAAAAGTTTTTTAAGAGCTTTTTCATCTTGAATTCCTCCGCCAAACTCAATCTCTAAATTTGTGTTCTTGGCAATTTTTGAAATCGTTCGCCAGTTTTTAATCTGCCCTTGTTTTGCTCCATCCAAATCAATTAAATGCAATCTTTTTAATCCTGCCCTTTCATAAACTTGAGCTATTCTAAAAGGATTTGAACTATAAACTCTTTTTGTTCCAAATTTGCCCTTAACCAGTCTAACGCATTTCCCTTTAATAATATCAATTGCCGGAATTATCTCCATTTAATCAAATTAGCATTTTTTCTTAATTTCGGCAAACGAAATACCATCTGGGGCCGGGCCTCGGAGAGTTTTTGATTAGGAAGAAATAGCATTTTCAAGGTGTTTAACTTTCGCTTTTTTTGAATCTAAGTCAACTTTTATTGAGACTACATCGATTTGCCACTTTGATTCCAAAGGAATTTTTCTTTCTAAAAGCCAATCTTGGGCTATTTTTATTATTTGTCTCTGTTTTTGAAAATTCACTTTATCTTCGGGAAAGAAACCTCCCTTTTTAGTAGAAGTTAAGGTTTTTACCTCGATAAAATGGATAGTATTATCTTTCTTGCCCCCTAGGGTGTCCAAGGGTTCAGCTACAATATCAATCTCTCCTTTTTTGGGTCCCCCGCTCCACTTTTTTGAATAATTCCGAGCCAAAATTTTATACCCCTTGTTTTCTAAATAATAACAAGCAATTCTCTCCCCAAAATCACCTAATTTTTTCGGATTCATAATTGATAATAAAATACAACTTTTTTTAACCTATCCTGCCCAGTAGTTATTTACAAAGAGAGTAACATACATAGCCAAAAGAAGGATAGAAATAAAAATCCAAGATTGTTTTAAATATTGATTTTTAATGGAAGCTCCTAAAATGTAGATTGGAAAAAGAACCAAAATATAACGCCCAATACTCATAAGTGTTCCAGTGCTTATGGCAACAAATACAGTAGCTAACATATAAAGCCCGTAAGAGGTGCGTATTTTCTTGAAAACAAAATAAATTGTTGCTAAAACAAAAATTACAAAGAAAATATCTAAAAGAAAGTTAACAATAGCTGGATTACTGAAAAATAAAAAATGTCCCTTATTAAGCTTAAATATCCTCCCCCACCAACTTTCTACTTTAAAAAATAAAAGAAAATTACCAAATTTTAGATAATGATAAAGAAAGAAACCTAAGGTCCCAAAAGGAATCAAAAAAATCGGTAAAATTTTAAGATTGAAAGCCCTGATTAAATTAAAATTATATCCTCTTAAATATTCCCAAATAATGGGAATAAAAAGTAATATCCCGGTCACTCGTGTCAGAGAAGCGAAAAAACCAAATATACCAGCCCAGAGAAATTTTCTTTTTAATCCATAATAAAAAGCAACTAAAGAGAGAAAAAGAAATAAAGATTCAGTATAAATAGCATTCAGAAAAAAAGCAGTAGGGAAAATAAGCAGAAAAAGAATAGGCAAATAGGGATTAATTTCTGGATGAAATTCTTTTACTAATTTAAAAAAATATAAAAGAGCTAAAAAAAGAAAAAGAATGCTCAAAATCCAACCAGCTAAAATGAAATTCCCTCCGGTCAAAAAAGAGGTTATCCGAATCAAAAAGGGATATAAAGGGAAAAAAACTATATTTGAAAGTTTCTCAAAACCTTTGAAAGAATAACCATTTTTAGCAATATCTAAATACCAGGGAGAATCCCATCGGCTATGAAGAGAAATCGGATTCCATTGTTGCTCCTGATAAAACTTAGTTGGATTAATCCAACGATAGGCGGTATCTGCTTTTAAATTAAAACGATTAAGCGCAAAAAGAGCAAAAATATTAATTATCAAAACCCATAAAATAAAAATAATAATTATCTTTTTCATAATAGACCTGGGTGGAATCGAACCACCATCTCGGCAATGTCCCGATAATTCTGATGGGATAGTGGACCTGGGTGGAATCGAACCACCATCTCGGCAATGCGAATGCCGTGTTCTGCCACTAAACTACAGGCCCATTCATTTTCTCGGCCGCATTACTGTAATCTTTAATACTTTCAAGCAACGGGTAAAAATAAATATTGCCAGTACTTCTATTGTAAGCACAGAGAAATCTTTTAAAATCCCTAAAGATTCCCCTGTGGCTGAATGTCTAAAATAACCATTACTGAAGAAATTAATGACATAAAGCAAAGCCGTAAGAAATATCCAGACATAAACAAAGTATTCTCCCTGACGTTCTGCTTTTTTTTGTCCTAACCACCTTACTAATTCTTTGTGTAAAGAATAGATAAACAAAACCCCAAGGTAAAACAAACCCATATTAGCCGGCGCAAAAGCACCGCGACTTAAAAACTCTGTTAACATCACAGCCATAGTTATAATCGTAACAATAGAACAGATGAAATGGAGATGCTTGTTTATCTGGCTCTCAACTCCTTTTAATTTTCTTATTTGGTTTTTATTTGTCATAGTTTTTGATGTCGGATTTGCTGAACGAAGAGCGAACTTTTTTGAAGAAAATCTTATCTACCAAACCTTTTTGTCTTTTGGTTTCTGAATAACTAAATTCAATGCTTTTCTCCATTTGGCTGATTTGGAATTTGAGAAATAAAATTCCTGTGATACTCGCCCGTATGAGCGCCCTATTTATCCCTAGCGCCAATAATCCAAAGACTATCTGTTAAAATATCTTTATATTCTCGCCAGTCATTTAAATTTAAATCATTAATTTTTGGCATATTTTATTTGATTAAGTTGCCAACAGAAACTCCGACGAAAGATAAATTTAAGTATCTAATAGATTTTCAACTTTGTCAGGCCGGAGGGAATTGCACCCTCGATTTCCTCAGCCCGAGTGAGGTGCCTTAGCTGCTAGGCCACGGCCTGTTTTTATGTCACCCAATATTTCTTTTTTGTCATTTCATCGCGTTTGGTGACGATTTTTTCTCGCTCTTTTTTAGCTTTTTGAGCTAACGAGCTAAGCTCCTTTTCTGATAATTTTCCTAATTTTTTAACTTCTTTTTCTAAAAATTCTTTTTTGTTTTTCTCTGGCTCTGCTAAAACATAGCCAAGCAAAATATCAAGAATCTGGCCTATTTTTGGACCAGGAGAGATATTCAAAATTTTCATTATATCCCCTCCGCTCTTTTTGAGCATGATTACTGAAATTGGATCCTGGGAAACTTTCTCAATAACGTATTTAAGATGACGGAGCTTATAAGGTTCGGCTTTAGGAACGCCCGAGCCAATTCTATCTGCCATTCTTACCTGTAAAAGTTCCTCCATATTTTCTATTCCTACCCGGCGAACCAATCTCCTGACCGACGCCTCTCCAACTTCATCAACATTATAATAAAAAAGATGATAACGAACCAATTTGCTAATCTTCTCAATATCTTTTTTAGAAAATCTCAGCCGCTCTAATACCTGAACTGTCATTTTAGCCCCGACTATCTCATGACTATAAAAAGTAGCATCAGGACCTTCTCCTTCTTTAGTTCTTGGTTTCCCAATATCGTGAAGTAAGGCAGCTATTCTTACATATTTATTAAAATTTTTCTTTGCCGCATAACCTAAAGAGCCTAGATAATGCTCATAACAATCATAAATATGATGTTTATTTTGACTTATTTTATAACCCTCTTCAAGCTCCGGAATAATATATCTTAGAAGTTTTATTTTTCTTAAAAGTTCAACGCCATGCCTAGCTCTTTCTGACATTATTATTTTTAAAAATTCATCTCTTATTCTTTCTTTAGAAATTGCCTGAAGCCAGGGAGAATTTTTCTTAATTGCCTCTGCGGTTTTCTTTTCAATCTCAAAATCTAAAGTGGTTGCAAATCTAACCGCTCTCATCAATCTCAAAGCATCTTCGGAAAAACGATCCTCTGGCTTGCCTACTGTCCGAATAATTTTATTTTCTAAGTCCTTCTGACCCTTGAAAGGGTCAATAATCTTCAATAAACTATCCATTGCCATAGCGTTAACGGTAAAATCCCTTCTGGCTAAATCTTCCTCAATGGTCTCAGCCCATTTAACTTCGTCAGGATGTCTTTTATCGGTATATTTCTCTTCTGTTCTAAAAGGAGTAATCTCAATTTCTTTCAATTTTGGCTTTTTTGAATCTGTTAAAACCGTTACTGTGCCAAAATTATTATCGGCAAAACTTCGGAGGAAAATTCTTCCTATCTCCTCCGGTTTAGCATCGGTAGCTATATCCCAGTCCTCGGGTTCAACTTCTCGTAGAAGGTCACGAACGCAGCCGCCCACTAAATAAGCCCCAAAACCCTTTTCTTCTAATTCATCAATAACAAATTTTACTTCTTTTGGAATTTCCATATCATTATCATTTGCCAAGCTTGTATTATCATTAGTAATTCTATCTTAAAAATTGATTTTTTTCAACATTTTTGGTATAATTATATCAGGCGCCCGTAGCTCAATTGGATAGAGCGACGGCCTTCGAAGCCGTAGGTTGTAGGCTCAAATCCTACCGGGCGCACTGAAAAAAGCCCGATAAGGGCTTTTTTGTTTTCTTTAAAAATTTGATGAAAAAAACAAATACAAATCATTTCCCGCATTTGTTGCAAGTTCTTGCTTCGGGATAGATTTTTAATCTTTCTTCAGTGATTTTCTTTTTGCATTTTTCACATTTCCCATACTTTGCCTTTTTTATTTTTTCTAAAGCCAAATTAATATTCTGAAGTCGTATCTCCATATTATGTTCAATAGGAAGAAGGGTAACATATTCTTCCACCTGGTCAGCGGCATCTTCCAACGCCTGACTCCCTGCTCCACCGTTAAATTTAGGATATTTCGTATCCCAATCTCCTTTAAGTCTTTCATCTTTCTTAGCAAATTTCCCAAGCTCAGCTTCAATTGAGCTTTTTTCTTTCTCTAATTTTTCTTTTAACTCTTTTAGAAGTTTCTTGGTCATATTAAGCCTTATTTATTGACCATACAATTCATTTAGTTTCGTTCGAGTTAGAGCATCAAGAATACCGGTCCCTTCGGTTAATCCTTGAGGACCTAATATTTCTCCTTTATATTTCTCCTGGAACCGGGTTACAGCTGCTCTGGTTAAGGGACCAAACCAACCACTGACTATAGCTTTGGGGTAAACTATCCGGTCTTTCGCCAGCCAGGTCTGAAGAAGACGAACCTCATCTCCGTGATCGCCATATCTTAAATCAATTGTTATTTCAGGGGTCAGGGGAATAATCCCTGATTTTCCATAGAGTTCATTTAGTTTTATTCTGGTGTAAAAATCAACTTCACCGGTTCCTTTACTAAGACCTTGAGGAATAAGTATATCTGAAGCGTATTTTTCTTGGAAGCGAATTACAGCTTGTTCGGTTAAAGTCCAAAACTTACCACTGACCACACCTTCAGGATAAACATCACGGTCTTGTTTCAGCCAGGTCTGGAGAAGTTCTACTTCATATTCATTCCAGTCACCTTTCTTTAGGTCTTTGGTTATTTCAATTGGTTTTCCGGTAATTAACAATGCCTCTGCGGTTTTTTTCATACTCTCCCAAGAACTGGTAAAAACAAAATAATAATCAGAAACCAAATAGCAAATCCCCAGGTCTCTTTCGGAAAGAGTTTGAAATCTAAAATTTGGACCCACATATCCGCTAACCTGATTTGCATTTCTAAAATAAGGATAGGGAGTCCAGGCTGATTCTTCTTCTATCAAAGTAAAGAAAGTTTTAAAATCATCTTTTATTGTTGATTCTTGAGAAGTTAATAAATTAGATAAACCGTTTTTGTCCAAAACCTCAACTGCAAAACCAATTCTATTTCCTTCCATCTGGGAGTAAATAAATAAAGTAAAATTATTGCCTAATTTTTGATAAAGATTTTCTGGGGCTCTGATTAATAAAGCCTCAAAGAGTTCTTTCAAACTAAAAATTTGCCCATCTTTCTTTATTATTATTCTCCTAAAGCTGTCCTGGTTCTGCCATTCCTCTAAGGCCTGTTTAAGTAAAGGACGAAGTTCTTCTGAAGTTGAAATTGTCAGAGTCCTTATATTTTCAATAGAGAATAAGGAGGGAGGAATTTCTACTTCTTTTTCACAAACTCCTTGAGGGCTACAAATCTGACCTGAAGGGCAATCAGCATCGTTGGTACATTCTGTTATTGGAGGCCCAGCTTCACAAACTCCTTGAGGATTACAAATCTGATTTTCAGGGCAATCAGCATCGCTGGTACATTCTTGGGGGGGCTGGGGCAGAGGAGGTTGTCTTTTTATTACTAAATACCAATACCAAAAAGTACTAATACCGGCTAAAAGTACTAAGATGAGACTGAAAACTAAAATCCTGACCCAGAGTTTTTCCCGAAAGCTAGGCCTTTTCGGAACAACTCTAATAATCTCGTGTGGGGCTGAAGGAGGAGGTTTTTTAATTTTAACCTCTTCTTTCCTCCCCCGAACTCTTTCTAATAGTTCCCTTCTTCTCTCTTCTTCTTTGAGCCAGGTCTCTCTTCTTTTTTGTTCAAAAGGAGTTACTTTTTTAAACTCTTTTTTCTCTTTAACTCTTCCTTCTTCTCTTTTTATTTCTTCAGGTTTTACTTTTTCTTCCTCTTCTTCTGCTTCTTTTTTTAAGGATTCAATTCTTTCCCTTGCTTCTTCAATTCTTCGTCTTTCTTCTTCGCCTGCCACAGCATCTTTTCTTTGCTCTTCTTCTTTTTTTCTCTGCTCTTCTTCTATTCTCTTTCTTTCCTCCCCCTTTCGCTTCGCTTTTCTTTCTTCTTCTTCTCTCCTCCCTTGTTCTTCTTCTATTCTTTTTCTTCCCTCCTCTACTCTGGCCACTCTCTCTCTCTGTTCTTCCTCTGTCGCTTCTCTTTTTTCCTCCTCTTTTTTTTCTTTTATTTCTGGATGAGCTATTTCTTCTAATCTTTTATTTATATTACTTTCTTTTTCAGCAAGATTTCCCAATCTTATTTCCATCCCCTTCAACCTAACCTCTAATCTCTGTTTTTCCTCTTCTTTTTCCCATCTTTCCGTTTCAATTTTTCTTCTTTTTTCTTCTACTCCCCATCTTTCTTTTTCTAATCTTCTTCTTTCTTCTAATTCTTTTACTATTTTTTCCTCTTCTTCAATTACTTTTTTGTTTTCTTCAATTTTCTTTTCCTCTCCTAAAATCGTTTCTATTTCTTCTTCAATTTTACTTAATTGAACAGAAAAATCAGTTTTTTTTGCTTGCCAGGATTTTCTTAGTTGTTTTAAATCTTGAAGTTCTTTTTCCAGCTCTTTTTTTTCTATCTTTGATTGAACCTCTTTTTCTTTTCTGGAAATTTCTTCTTGTTTTTTTATTAACTCTGCTTTTTCGGCTTCTATTTTTAAACCTTCTGCTTCAATATCTTTTATTTGGTTTTCTGCTTCTTTTAATCTCTCTCCCCAGGGCCATCTCTTCTTTTCTAATTCTTTTCTTTTATCCTCTATTTCCCATCTTGCTTTCTCTATTCTTTTTTTCTCTTTAGGGGTAGCGGCTTGTTCTTCTTTTTCTTCAATTAATCTTTCTTCTTCTTCAACCCTTTTTTCTTTTTCAGCAATATTCTGAAAATTCTTTTTAATTTCCTCTATTTTTTTAAGAACCTCTGCCTTCTTTTTTTCTAAAGGCCTTTTTTCTAAATCCAGCTCTTCAAGGGCTTTTTTGATTTCACTTTCTTCTTTTTCTAATTTCTCTTTTCTTATTTCAGGTTCTTTTTCTCTAACAAACTTCCGAGCCCTTTCTCTTATTTCAGTTACTATTAAGGCCTCTTTTCGTTCCTCTTTCTCTCTTCTTTTGCGTTCCTCTTCTACTATTTTTCTTTTTCTTTCTTCCTCCTCTCTCTTCTGCTTTCCCTCTTCCTCTCTCTTTTTCTGTTCTTCTTCTATTCTTTTTCTTCCCTCCTCTACTCTGGCCTTGCTTTCTTCTTCTCTCCTCCTTTGTTCTTCTTCTATTCTTTTTCTTCCCTCCTCTACTCTGGCCACTCTCTCTCTCTGTTCTTCCTCTGTCGCTTCTCTTTTTCCTATTTTTGCTTTTTCCTCTATTATTTCTGGCTTCTCTTTTATCACTAACTTTTCTTCCCTTAATTCTTCCAATCTTTCTCTTTCTTTTAATTCCGATTCTAACATTTCTGGCATTTCCGGCTTCAATTCAAAATCTTTCAGGGGTTCTCCTTTCTGGAGGCGAACAATATCTTTCTTCATTGTTCTAATAGCTTCCTTTTTTAAAAACTCTTCTTCCGGCATATAAATCGCAGAACTACGCTGAACTTTAGCCAACTTCGTTGGCTAACGCTGAACAACGCTGAAAAAAGTTCTGCGTAATTCAGCATAGGGTTCTGCGTGGTTCAGCGGTTCTCCAATAATTTTAAATTAATTCTACCCTGTTCATCAACAGAAATCACTTTTACTGAAACCATATCTCCGATTTTTACTACATCCTCAACTTTTTCTACTCTCCGGGGAGCTAATTTAGAAATATGAATCAATCCCTCCTGGCCTGGTAAAATTTCTACAAAAGCACCAAAATCTAAAATCCTTTTTACCTTACCTTGAAAAACTTCTCCAACCTTAACCTCCCTGGTAATATCTTTTATTTGAACAATTGCCTTTTTAGCTGCTTCCTCTTTCTCCGAGGTAACAAAAATAAGACCGGACTCTTGAACATCTATTGCTACTCCTGTTTCTGCAATAATTTTGTTAATCACCTTTCCTCCCGGCCCTATTACTTCTCCGATTTTTTCTGGATTAATTTGAATAGTCAAAATTTTAGGAGCATAGGGTGATAAATGAGTTCTAGGTTGTTCCAAAACTTTTTTCATTGAGTCCAAAATTTCTAATCTCGCTTTTTGGGCTTTAAACAAGGCCTCTTTCATAATCTGCTTAGTTATCCCTTTAATCTTTACATCCATCTGGAGAACAGTAATCCCTTTTCTGGTTCCGGCAACCTTAAAATCCATATCTCCATAATGGTCTTCTGGTCCTTGAATATCAGTTAAAATTTTGTAATCGCCTGTTTCCTTGTCTTGAAACAAACCAATAGCAATGCCGGCTGCTGACCTTTTTATGGGCACTCCAGCATCCATAAGAGCCAAGGAAGAACCGCAAACCGAAGCCATAGAAGTAGACCCATTAGAAGAAAGCATTTCTGAGACAATTCTTATAGTATAAGGAAACTCCTCAAAATCGGGAATTAAGGGCAGAAGGGCTTTTTCTGCTAACATTCCATGGCCAATTTCTCTTCTCCCCGGACCTCTCAGGGGTCTAACTTCTCCAACTGAATAAGGAGGAAAATTATAATGATGTATAAATCTTTTTTTACCCACAATCTCCATTCCCTCAAACAACTGCTGATCCCCAGGACCTCCTAAAGTTAAAATAGACAATGCCTTGGTTTTCCCTCGACAAAACAGGCCCGAACCATGAGTTCTCGGCAAAAGGCCGACTTCACAATAAAGCTCTCTTATTTTATCTAACTTTCTGCTGTCCGGCCTCTTTTTATATTTTATAATATTTTTATGAATTAGACGACTAATTTCTTTTTCAAAAAAATCCCGAGCATAGCTCTCTTTCTCTCCTTCAGGATATTTTTCTTCAATAAAAGAGAGCAGCTCTTCTTTTAATTCATTTACCCCCTCTTCGCTGGATTTAACGGGGTGAACCTCTTCCATATTTTTGGTTTTTTCCTCCTGGAAAAGGGCTTTTTCAAATTTATTTCCTAAAAATTCCCTAATTTCTTTTTCAAAAGAAGGCTCTGGAGGAAGAGGTTCTATCTGAATTTTCTCTTTGCCAATTTTTTCTCTAACTTCTTTTTGAAAAACAATAAGTTTTTTTAGATATTCCTCTGAAAAATTTAAGGCCTCTAAAATCACTTTTTCTTCTGTTTCCTTAAAACTCCCCTCAATCATATTAATCAAAACCGTGTCCTCGTTTACCCTAACCTCCCCCTTCGCTCTTCGGGCTTCGGGGGACACAGCGGCAAAGACAAGGTCTATTTCGCTATTTTCTCTTTCTTCATAGGTTGGGTTTAAAACAAATTCCCCATTTATTCGACCAACCCTGACTGCGGCAATAGGACCAGACCAGGGTATGTCAGAAATAGACAAAGCAAAAGAGGCAGCTAATAAGCTAATAGTATCGGGATCATTTTGACCATCCCAAGAAAGAACAGTTGTTATTAGTTGGACCTTTCTAAATAGATATTCAGGAAATCTTGGCCGAATAGCTCGGTCAATCAGTCGAGCATTGCAAACTGCTTCATCAGAAGGACGACCCTCTCTTTTAATATATCGAGAACCCTTGATTTTACCGGCAGCATAATATTTTTCTCTGTAGTCAACGGTTAAGGGGAAAAACCCAAGACTTTCTTGCTCTTGCTTTTCCATTACGCAAGTAGCCAGGACTAAAGTGCCGCCACAGCGGACTAAAATATCGCCATTTGCCTGTTCAGCCAAATTTCTTGCTTCAACCTCAATATCTTCCCTTTTGATTTTTAGATTAAATTTATTTTTTTCCACTTTTCAATAAATATTTTTCAGGTACTTGTTCTAAATCGATAAATTCATCAGTCACTTCTTTTAAACGAGCAGAAGTTGACCTCCCAAAAGCAATAACCTCTACTCTTTTCCCTTGGTTTTTTAAATATTCAACTAAAGAAATAAAATCGCCATCACCGGAGGCAAGAACCAAGACATCAACACTTGGAGCTATTCTGACAGCATCAATAACTATGCCGACGTCCCAATCTGCTTTTTTTGCCCCTCCATAAAATTCTTGAAGGTCTCTAACCCTTGTTTCAAGCCCCAGTTTAGTTAAGGCCTCAAAAAAAGGTTTTTCTTCTCCGCTTTTTGTTCTAACTACATAAGCAAAGGCCCTGATTAAATTTCTTTTATCAACAGCTAATTTTAAAACTTCTCGAAAATTAACCCGAGCTTGATATAGATTTTTTGCTGAATGATAAAGGTTTTGAACATCAATCAAAACCCCTACCCTTTGTCCTGTGTGTTTTATGACCATAAAATTACTTCTTTAGTCCCATTGCTTTCACAATTTTATTATACCTCTTTTCCTCTTTTTCTTTTAGATATTTTAAAAGTTTTCTTCTTTTTTCCACCATAGCTAAAAGTCCTCTTTTAGAATGAAGGTCTTTAGAATGCTTTTTCAAATGCGAAAGTAATCTTTTAATCTCTTCGGTAAGTAAAGCAATCTGAACTTCGTCAGACCCAGTGTCCATTTGGTGAAGTTTATATTTTTTGATAATTTTTGTCTTCTCTTCCGGAGTTAACATATTTTTTGTGCCCCCACCAGGACTCGAACCTGGATTCATAGATTAAGAGTCTACTACTCTTCCAATTGAGTTATGGGGGCCCAACTTCGCTCCGATTCTCACCGGAGCTACGATGGGCAAGTATTTTGTTTTATACAGTTCTTGCCCTTCCGAAGCTCAAATGCAATTTGAGCGAAGGAGGGAGCTATGGGGGCAGGTGATTTAGGGGACAGGACAATTAATTTTCCACCAATTCTGGGGCAATGTTTTAAATTCATTGAATTCATTAATACCGATAACCATAAAAAACGTGCTCACGACTAGCCAAGCTCCATAAATTATTAAAAGACCAATTACTACTGAACTGAATAATTTTTTGGCTTGAGAAATCATTGCTGGCCCTCCTTTTGTTCCGCCACTAAGAATTTCCGCTGGACCAACATAAGCAAAAATATGCATAAAACCGCCAATAGCTATCATCAAAACAGCTAAAGGAGGAACAATTTTAAATAAAAGAAAATCAATAATATTTTTAAACAGAACAAAAAAATGACAAAGCTGACAAGCAGGTTCACCCTCTCCTCCACAAGGAACTAAACCAGCCGCCAAAGAAATCAAAGGTATTAAAACGAATACTGCCAAGAAAAATACTAAAAACGCTTTTTTCATTAATTTAATTGTAGAAGGTTAATACCTTATATAATTACTTCGTTAGATTGAAATGCAAAAATAAATTTTTGCATTTCTCTCTCACTCGCAATTATAACAATATTTTCAAAAAAAGAAAAGAGCAAATAGAGTAGTTACTTTCTTTTGTAACTACTCACCCAATTGAAGCGAGCTATAAAGTTTTGTTTAACACCCGACGTTGAATTAAAAAACGTCGGGCGTTAAACAATCAGAAACTTCAGATGGGTGAGCAGTTACTTTCTTTTCTCTTGCTATTTTAGAGATCATATGGGATAATTTAAATGTTAAGGTAAATAGCTCAGTTTTATAAAAAACATGACCCCACTTAAATTTATTGAATCCCATAAAAGAGATTTAGTCAAATTTCTTCAAAAATTAGTCCAGATTCCCTCTCAAGATGGGATTGATTATTTGAAACCAATCACCAACTTAGTTTCTCTTGAATTAAAGAAGCTCGGGTTAAAACCGATTTTGATAGGTGATAAGAAAACACCGTCAATTGTGTGTTATTGTGGAAAAAAAAGTAAAAGAAGAAAGCTATGGTTAGATGCACCCTTAGATACAGCAGCTATCGGGAATAAGGATAAATGGAAATACTCGCCTTTTTCTGGCAAGATAGTTGGCAGAAAACTTTACGGAAGGGGAAGTGGGGATTGTAAAGCAGCGATAGCTATCTTTGTTTACGCAGCAGCTGCTGCCTATCAATCAAATAAAAAACCAAAAGGGCAGTTGATTTTAACTTTTGACAGCGGAGAACAAAATGGATATTTCAGCGGTATGCGGAATATTCTTAAAAAGGGAATCAAAGCCGACGCTTGTATTATTGGTTACCCGGGTACAGAAGAAATAGCAATCGGTTCAAGAGGTTTTTTGCGGCTAAATATTACTACTTTTGGTAAAAGCGCTCATACCGGAGCAAGATATAATATAGGAATAAATGCTATTACCAAGGCAGCGAAAGTTATTCAAACATTAGAGGGACTTAAAATGGATTATAAAAAAAGACCCTACTTTGAATTTGGCCCTCGGTTAACTGTCTCCCAGATTAAGGGAGGATACGCTATAAATATTGTTCCAGACCAATGCGATTTAAAGGTTGATATTAGATTAGTTCCTTCTCAGACTAAAAAAAAGATTTTAGAAGAAATTAAAAACTCAATAGAGAAACTTAAAAAAGATGACTCCCAACTTAGGATTAAAATAAAACCTTACTTATATGAACCGGCATTTCAAACCTCTCCCAGGAGCGAAATCGTTAAACTTCTTAAAAAGAACGCTGAACAAATTTTAAACAAAAAAATTAAATTGATTGCCAGTGGCCCTTCTAATGTCGGGAATATTATTGGGAATAATGGAATCGATACTATTTCTGGTTTCGGGGTGAGGGGGGATAATTTCCATAATGAAAACGAATTCATCTTCATTAATTCTATCATTCCTGTGACAAAGGTCTATATTAAAACAATTTTAGATTTTCTAAATTAAGAACCTGCTCGCTAACGCTCGCAGAACCTTGATTCGCTAAGGAATAATCATATAATCTTAAATTAAGAACCTGCTCGCTAACGCTCGCAGAACCTTGTTTCGCTAAGGTAAAA
>CAYUSS010000015.1:0-25890 GCA_964447515.1 uncultured Candidatus Saccharibacteria bacterium
GTTGACCTCGTTGAGGCTGCCCTCTCTGGGGCTAACCTCTCTGGGGCTAACCTCTTTAGGGCTAACCTCTCTAGGGCTAACCTCTCTGGGGCTAACCTCTCTGGGGCTGACCTCGTTGAGGCTGCCCTCTTTGGGGCTAATCTCTCTGGGGCTAACCTCTCTGGGGCTAACCTCTCTGGGGCTGACCTCTCTGGGGCTGACCTCTCTGGGGCTAACCTCTCTAGGACTGACCTCGTTGAGACTGACTTCTCTAGTACTGACCTCTCTAGGGCTAACCTATCTGGGGCTGATCTCGGAGGGGCGAGTCTCACTGGGGCGAAGCTCCGGAGAGCGAATCTCTGGGGAGCAAAGGGCTTGGCTCAGGGGTTCCTGGAAGAGTACATCCGAGAACTCAAGAAAAGTCTTGGGCTCGAGGAGGTGCCTCACAAATCCTGAGTCATTGTCCGAGAGAGTCGCGAGGGGCGGCCTAGGAACGGAGCGTTTTGCAACCTCCCTCTCAATGGTTCCAAACGCACCCCTCTAGGGAATGGATTCCCGAATCCCTCAAAGAAGTTCTTTTCTAAAGAGCAGTTCACACTGCTCTTTTTTTGTTTTAGAGCTTAAAAATGTTATTATAAAAAAGCATTCGCTTTGGGGATGAGGGAATTAAAAATCGTCAAAAAGACGATTTTTTTGGCAGAATAGAGATATAAAATTATCAATTATGGCGATGATTAAAGATGATTAAATTGGTAGGTTCTGATGTCCCACAAGTGTTTTACTAATTTTTGAAATGTTGTAAAATAGAATAACGAAAAATGGGGCCAACTCTGTTCTAAAGGTCTGTTGAAGTCTGGCTTCAACAGACGAAAAAGGGAGTAAAATTTATGAGAGAAAAATATCAACAGAAAACTGAGAAGATTTTTTCTGTTTCGGATTATATCAAAATTGTAAATCAGGGATTGAAAGATTTTAGGGCGAAAATTATAGGAGAAATTAGCGAAGTTAATTTTGGTCCTACCGGCCACGTTTATTTTTATCTGAAAGACAAAAAAGATGGAAGTATAATAAAATGTATAATCTGGAAATCTAGATATGACATTTATGGTATTGAGTTGAAAGAGGGGATTAAAATTGTTGCTTTCGGATGTCCCAATGTACATTCAAAGTATGGATTTGCTTTTATAGCAGAAACAATTGAATATTCCGGAGAGGGAATTTTAAAAAAAGAATACGAAAAATTGAAACAAAAATTAACCAAAGAGGGAATTTTCGAAGAAGCAAGAAAAAGGCCTATCCTATCTTATCCGCAAAAAATTGGAGTAATTACTTCCTTAAAAGGGGGCACAGTTATTGCAGATTTTTCAAATAATTTAGGTAAGTTTGGATTTAAGGTAAAAATGATAGATTCTCGTGTTGATGGACAAACGGCGGTCGCTGACCTTTTATTATCAATCAGAACATTTAAGAAGCAAAATATTGAAACATTGGTAATTATGAGGGGCGGTGGTTCTTTAGAATCAATGATGGCGTTCAACAATGAATTATTGGTTAAAGAAGTGGTTGATTTTCCTGTTCCGGTGATTGCCGCTATTGGTCACCATAAAAATGTCCCTCTTATGGCATTAGCCGCGGATCTTTCAGTTTCTACTCCCAGCATTGCTGCGACTGTCCTTACCGAATCCTGGAAACAAGCTGCTTTATTATTGGAGGGATATAAAAGAAATATTATTAGCTCTTGCGATGATGTATTGGAAAATGCCGATTCATTGATAAGTCAATCAGCAGATACAATTCAAGGGATAAAGGATTTAATTTTTAATAAATATAGAGAAATTGAAACCGCGCTAAAGATTTCTTTCCAAAAATTCAAAAATGCTTTCAAAAATGGTAAAATTAATCTAAAGAATTCGTGGAAGAAATCTATTTTTGGATTTAAATCATTATTATCAATAATCAACCAGCAATTAGAGCATTCTGATAAAATTGTTTGTCTAAATAATCCTGAACGGCAACTTAAACTTGGGTACAGTATCGCGCGATGTAATGGTAAGATAGTTAGAAGTATACGAAATACTAAATTAGGAGAAGATATAGATATTCGCGTAGTAGACGGCACAATTCTTTCTGAAGTAAAAAATATTAATATAATTAATAAAAATGACTGAAGAAAAGCCAAACATTAAAAATCTAAGTAGTAATCTAAAGCGACTTTCCGAAATCACTGACTGGTTTGAAGGTCAAGAAGAGATTGATATCGAAGAGGGTCTGAAAAAAGTAAAAGAAGCAGCGGCCCTTATTAAAGCCAGTAGAGAGCGACTCAAAACTATTGAGAATGAATTTGAAGAAATAAAGAAAGAAGTAGATATTGAAGAAAGCGATAGCGAGGAAGAGACTAATAATAATGAGAAAACGACAAGGGAGAAGAAAATAATGTAGATCCAGAAGACATTTTTGGGTTGATTTTAGAGGTTCCGGCTTTTTATTTAGTGCTTAAATACAAAAATGTTAATTAAAGTTAAAGTTTTCCCGGCTTCAAAAAAGGAAAAGATAATCAAAAAATCAGAAGATAGTTTTGAGGTTAGAGTTAAAGCAAAGCCAATAAAAGGTTTAGCAAATAGGGCAGTGGTTGAAGTTTTGTCCTTATATTTTAAAGTTTCAGCATCAAAAATAAAATTAATTAAAGGGGTTAGACAAAGAAACAAAATTTTTGAAATTGAAGACTTTTAAATATGCTCAAAGAATTTAATATCTCAACTAAAGATAGGTATCAGTTAATTGATATTACTGATAGAGTAGGGGAGATAATCAGAGAAATCCAAGTTAAAAATGGCTTGGTTCTGATTTTTGTTCCTCATTCAACAGCCGCTGTTTTGTTAACTGAAAATGAGTCGGGTTTGAAAGAAGACTGGTTAAAAGTTTTAGAAAAAATAGTTTCCGGATTTTATTTTCTCCACAATCAAATTGATAATAACGCTGATTCTCATATCCTTTCGGGATTAGTTGGTCAAGGAAAAACTTTAGTCATTGAAAATAATAAATTAATTCATGGAACCTGGCAGCAAATCTTTTTAGTTGAATTAGATGGACCAAGAACCCGAAAAGTGATAGTTAAAGTATTAAAAGACCCAGTTTGATTTTAAAATAATAAAGAATATAAACCAGCAAGCAACACTTTGTTCATTAGTTAAAGAAAACCAGGAAGAAAAAATTATTAAAAAAAATATTGAAATTGTAGAAAGTATTTAATTAAATTAAATATAATATGAGAAAACATACCAATATTGTAAAAGTAGGGGATATAGAGATTGGCAAAGGATTTTGCATAATTGGAGGCCCCTGTGCAATTGAATCTGAAGAGCAATTATTAAAAACAGCCCAGGCGATTAGGGAAAATATTGATATTTTACGAGGGGGAGCTTTTAAACCCCGAACTCATCCAACAAGTTTTCAGGGAATAGGGGAGAGGGGTTTAAAGATTTTAAAGAAAGTGAGTGAAAAATTGAAGGTTTCTACTGTAACAGAGGTAATGGATACTCGAGATGTAGAACTGGTAGCAAGCTTTACAGATATGCTCCAAATTGGAGCCCGGAATATGCAAAATTATGCTTTATTGAAAGAAGTAGGGAAGAGTAGAAAACCAGTTTTACTGAAAAGAGGTCTTGCCGCTAAAATTGAAGAATGGTTAGGCGCGGCAGATTATATTTTAGCTGAAGGCAATAAACAAATTGTTTTATGCGAAAGGGGAATTAGAACTTTTGAAACCAGCACCCGTTTTACTCTGGACTTAGCAGGAGCGATATTGGTCCGTAAAATATCAAATTTTCCGGTTATTATTGACCCTTCCCATGCTACTGGAAATCCTGATTTAATTAAACCCTTAGTTAAAGCCTCTCAGGCAGCAGGGCTCGATGGAGTAATGGTGGAAGTTCACTACAACCCCAAAATCGCTAAATCTGATGCCAAGCAGGCTTTGACACCCAAAGAATTTAATAATATCTTTAAATAAAAGGAGCTGAACTCCTTAGATTGTGCGACATTTAATTAGAAACTAAAAACCGTTAGGGGATAGAACCTAACGGTTTTTTAGCCCACACCAAAAATTTGGTAGTGAGGGTTTGCCCGACAGGGCTTATTCCTTTAATTCTTTGCCACTGTGGAATTTGCGGTGGATATCGCGTAATCTTTTGTTTGTGACATGAGTGTAAATTTGGGTGCTGGTAATACTTCTATGACCCATAAGTTCCTGAATAGTGCGCAGATCTACGCCTTGGGTTAGTAAATCAGTAGCATAAGAATGACGAATAATATGGGGAGTAGTAAAGAATGGAATCCCTGTTTTAATTGTATAATTTTTAACTATCCGTTCTATTGAGCGAGGTGTTAAACGAGTCTCAGCATCTTTTTTTACTCTATATCTATAGTTGATAAACAATGGTTTTTCTTTGTCCTCACGAGTTTCTAAATATCTCTTGAGCCAGGATAAAGCTCTTTCTGAAAAATAAACAGTCCTGGGATAACCACCTTTGCCAATTATACTAAGTTCATAATCTTTTTTATTTTTTATATTTGCAAATTGTTCACGATTTAGAGCCACTAATTCGGCTACTCGAAAACCAGTCGAGAACAAGGTTTCCAAAATAGTTCTATTTCTTAAGCCAATTTTATTTTTGGTGTCAGGAGCTAATAAAAGCTTCTCAATTTGCTCTAAATTCAAGAATTTTACAGTTTTTTCCTTTCTCGCATCCTTGGGAAGCCTTATTTTATCTGAGGGGAGGGATATTATGTCTTTTGTTGTAAAATAGCTCAGAAGGGCTCTTAGGGCGATTAAATAGTAATTCTGAGTAGTTTTCTTCAAAGATTTGCCTGTTTTAGGATTTATATTCCGTGATAAGAAAAGACGATACTTCCAGACATTTTCTGATGTTAATTGATAGGGTTTTAAATTTTTTTTATTATTTTTCTCCAGCCAAAAAGTGAACTTATTTAAATAGTGCTGATAATTCTTTTGAGTATTATCTGATAATCCCTTTTCTACTTCACAATAATCTAAAAAGTCGGGGATATGTTTTATAATTGGTTTGTTTGATTTTTTCATAAGAGGGGCTCATATAAGATTTCGCTTAAGGGTTATTGTGCGACATCCTTTATATTTATATTAAGGGGTCTAAAGGCCTCTGTCAAGTGTAAAAATCCCTATTCCCTACTGAAATTAGATATTAGATAAGGGAAGTGAAAGAATAGGCCAATTTCTTCGTTACTCCTCCTCAAATTTGAATCCTGTCGGGCTTATCTTATCAATTCCTTCAATCTTTGCCAGAGGGATTTGCTAACTTCTGGTATGTCTTCTTTCATTTCTTGTTTTTCTTTTTCAAATTCTTCTTTTATTTCTGGTTTTCTTTTTTCAACCTCTTTTTCTAAAAAGGAATCAATTTTCTGCCAAATATTTTGGAGCCAAGGCAAAACGTAGGAATACCAAAGGTTTTTGAACCAGTCTATCATTTTTTGCCAAAATTCTAAGACCCCTTGCCAGAATTTTTCTAATGGTTCTCTCCTCTGTTCCGCTCCGTTAGACCCGTTAGAAATCTCATTTCTAATAGGGTCTGCCATCGCTTGCAAAGGAAAACCCAAAACTAAAACACCAATTATTAAGATAAAAATTAGATATCTCATAATAGTCCCCTAGCCTGTTTTAGGCAGGCGAGGGTTTTTTGTTTGCCCATGATTTCCGCGATTTCAAATGGGCCGGCTGAGGCCTCTTTGCCGGTTAGAGCCACTCGGAGGGGCCAGAGAAGGTATCCCCTATCTCCTGCCTTCGCCCTTTGGGCTTCGGCGGGCAAGCCTGCTCCAAACTTTTTCGCCTCAAGACTTAGAACCTTTTCTAAGTTATTTTTCTCCCAATTGTCAGCTTTTATTTTAGACAATAAATTTGTTAGATTGTCAAGGGAGTTTTGGATTTCTTGATCAGACATATCTTTCCATTGAAGAAGTTCTTTGGGATAATCCAATTTTTCTTTAAAAAAGAAATCTGTTAACTCGGCAATTTCTGAAAGTTTTTTCAATCTTTCTTGATAAATACTAACTACTTTTTTAAGAAAATCAAACTTTACCTCCTGGCCTGTCTTGGGAATTTTGTAAACTTGAGAAATTAATGAACCTCCGTAGGCAGGTGGGTATTGCTCTGTTTTAAATACCGGTGTTATCAACCCTTCTTGAATTAAATAAGGAATGGACAATTCTGTTAATTTCTCCGGAGATTTCTGACGAATATAAAATCCATTTAAAGAATCCAATTTCTTAATATTGAAAATTGCTCCTCCTTTTTGGACTTTTTCAAGAGAAAACTCTTTAATTAATGAAGATAGGAAATAAATTTCTCTTTCAGTTCCTGGATTCCACCCCAGAAAAGATAAGAAATTAATTAGAGCTTCTGGCAAATAACCCATTTTTTTATATTCATCCACCGCAACTGCTCCCTGTCTTTTGCTTAATTTACTTCTATCCGGTCCCAAGATTAATGGTAAATGGGCGTATTCCGGATGAGGGAATTCAAAAGTTTCTTGTATTAAAATTTGTTTTGGAGTATTTGGTAAATGGTCTTCTCCTCTGATTACCTGAGTAATCTTCATTTCGAAATCATCTATTGTGGCCGTAAAATTATATAAAGCGGTATCTAAATCTTTGGCAATAACAAAATCACTAATTAAATTTGTATCAAATTCCACCTCTTTCCTGACTAAATCATTAAATTTTACTAATTTTGAAGGAACTTTAAATCTAATAACATATTTTTTTCCTTCTCTTAAATTTTTTTTCACCTCTTCTGGAGAAAGTTTAGCACATTTTCCATTATATCGGGGAGGTTTGCCTATACTCATTTGATACTGTTTTTTAGCTTCTAGTTCCTCTTCTGCACAAAAACAATAATAGGCCTTTTCCTCTCTCAAAAGTTTTTCTAAATATTCTCTATAAATATCTTTTCTCTCACTCTGTCTATAAGGCCCATAATTCCCAATATACTTTTGACTTTCCTCTATTGGTCCTTCATCCCATTCAATTCCTAACCATTTTAAATTTTCAATAATATCTTTTTCAAACCAGGGCTTAGACCTTTCAATATCTGTGTCCTCTATTCTTAGAACAAATCTCCCCTGATATTTTTTAGCAAAAAGATAATTGAAAAGAGCGGTTCTAACAGTACCAATATGTAAAAAACCAGTTGGAGAGGGAGCAAAACGGGTTCTGATTTCACCGCTTTTTGTTAGTTTAAATTTGTCTTCTAATTTTTTGTCCATAAAAATTAGGTATCACTTATCACCTACCTTGTAAAATACCAATTTAATACTTCTCTGGCAACTGGCAGGACAGCTCCCTGAATATCTTTAACATTTTCTATCATTATTGTTAAAACAATTTGGGGATTTTCATAGGGAGCAAAAACGGTTACCCAGGTGTGGTAATAATGAGCTCTTGAAGTTTGGGCGCTTCCGGTTTTGGCAGCAGTTTTAATCGGTAAAGAATTGAATAAAGTAGCTGTAGCATGGGGGCTTTCCTCTCCGGTGACTGCCTGTCTCATTCCTTCTCTGACAATTTCTAAATTTTCTGGAGCAATAAAATTTTCTCTTAAAATTTCGGGTTTAATTTCTTCAATTAAATTTTTTTCTTCATCCACGATTTGTTTGGCAATTTTCGGCTTGTAAAGTGTTCCTCGGTTAGCTATAGCCACAAAAGCAGCAGCTACCTGAAGCGGAGTAACTAAAATATCTCCCTGACCGATAGAAAGATTATAAGTATCGCCGTCCCACCAATATTCTGATTTTACTTCTTTTTTCCATTGAGGTTCAGGAATTAATCCCTTGCTTTCTCCGGGTAGGCCAATTCCAGTTTTATTTCCCCAACCAAAAAGCTCAAGATATTTTTTCATTGTTGAAGGACCTAATCCTTTCTGGTCTTGATAACCTCCTCCGATTGTATAGAAATAAACATTACAGGATTCAGCAATTGCTTTTCTCATATCGGTCCAACCATGGATTGTCCAATCTTGTTTTTCAGTAAAACTTTCTGGATCATATGAATGGGGAATAATAATTTTCCCTTTACAATTGATTTTTTTTAAAGGCGAAATTATTTTCTCTTCCAGGGCAGATGAGGCAATCAAGGGTTTGATGGTTGAACCAGTAGGATATGTTCCGCTAATCGCTCGATTGAAAAAATATTCTTCCTCATTTTTATCCTCCAAAAGATCTTTAAGGGCTTGGGGATCAGCTCCTTTATTGAATAGATTATTATCAAAACCGGGAAGAGCGACTAAAGCCATTACTCCGCCGGTTTTAGGATTTAAAGCTATCCCCACTGCTCCATTAGCTTCAATGTTTTGAAGAGTTTTTTCTAACTCCTGTTCAATTTTTTCCTGTAATTGAGAATCTAACCATAAAACTAAACTTTTTCCGGATTCAGGCAAAGATACTACTTCGTTTGACATCTGGTTACCAAAAGCGTCTTTTTCAATTTGAAGTTTTCCTGAATTTTTCCTTAAGATATTTTCATAAGATTTTTCCAGGCCAGTCCTTCCGACATAATCATAATTTGTATAAATTTCAGGAGATTCCTTTAATTCTTGAGCCTTTATTTTTCCAGTATAACCAATGATATGAGCGAAAGTTTTACCATTTTTATAATCTCGGACCGCGTTTTTCTCAATTAAAAAACCCGGGAAATCAGCAATCCTTGCTTCAAGTAAAATTAAGGTTTGGTAGTCAAGATTTTCTGAAATTAAAACTATTTGATTTTTTTCTTGGTTAATCTTCTCTTCTAAATCCTCGGGGTTTTCTTCAAGGATTTTAGAAACCTCTTTTAAATCTTCAGAACTAAATTGAGGAAATTTTCCTTTATCAAAAAATAAATCATAATTCGGTTTATTAAAAACTAATTGTTCCCCTTTAGAATCATAAATTACCCCTCTGGAAGCCTGGATTGAATGAACAATAAATTTATTTCCTTCAGCCAGGGCTAAAAATTTCTTGTGCTCTAAAATCTGAAGATGAAAGGTTTTAGCCAAAAAAGCAAGGATTAAAATTGTAATAAAAATTAAAAACCCCTGAAGAATTCTTTTTGATAAAGGGACTTCTAATTTTTTCTCTGAGATGCCAAGCTCTATCTCTCTTTTTTGAGCTAACTTGTCTAAGAAAATTTCTTGCGGTTCTATGTTCGCTTTCTTTTTAAGTTTTTTTGAGAGTCGGAATCCGAACATATTTTTTGAAAACTAATTTTATAAAAAGGACTATTGCCAGTAAAATTAAAATATTAAATCCAATTATTCTATTTGAAAAGACGTCTAAAAAAAATCCTCCAATTAAAGCATTAAATACTCCTAAAAAATCTTCTGATTTCCCAAAAAGACTCCAAAAAATCACTAAAATAAATATAAGATTTGGGGTCCAACCCAGCCACCGCCCCATATTAAAATGAACCAAAAAACTAGTTTGTAACAAGGCCAAAAAATAGAAAAGTATAATTAAAGCTATGGCTCTTTTTATAGACATTGAATTTTAATTAACGAACAATGAACAATAAAGAATGTTCGCTGTTTTAATATTCTGTAATTACAAATAAAAAATTTATTTCCTTAATATTAAATATGGGTTTAATTTTGACTTGTTGAAAGGGTTCAATATCGCTTTTTTTAACTTCCTCTATTTGCCCAACCAAAAGTCCGGCTGGAAAAAGTCCTCCCAAGCTGCTGGTTATTACAATATCTTCTTGAGAAATTTTTTCATTTTGAGGAACAAAATCAAGTAAAATTTTAAAATTTCCTTTTCCTTTTACTAACCCGGAAATATTTTTTTCTTGGATTTTAGCATCAAAAGCGCATTTTTTGTTAGAAACTAACATCACTTTTGAAAAATTTTTATAAACCTCACTAATTTTTCCTACCAAAGATTTTTGTTGAGTAATTACCGGCATTTTTTCTAAAATACCATCTTCAGATCCTTTATTAATCAAAATAAAATCTTGAGAAATATCTTTTCCAATTACTTCGGCTAAAGTTAATTTAAAATCTTTTTGGAGATTAATTCCTAAAGCTTCCCTTAAAATTTTATTTTCTTTTTTTAGTTGGCTTAAAATGGCGATTTCTGCCAGTAGTCGTTGGTTTTTAAGACAAAGTTCATTTGCTTTGTTTTTTATCTCTTTAATCTCAACAATTCCCCGGCAAAAATCAGATGCCCTATCCCCTATTCCCCAGAGAGATTCTTGGAGAGGAGAAGATATTGTGTAAAAAAAAGTTTTTACTTCTTTTTGAAAAAAATTTAATACCAAAACAAACAAAATTATTATAAGAACTCCCAGCAAAAATTTATTTTTTTGCGAAAATTTACTTTTTTTAGAAAAAAGTCTCATAATTACCCTAATTACACGGGTAGCCTGCTATCTTTATTTTACTCTAAATTAAATCAAAACAAAAGCCCGTTAAATAACGGGCTTCCTTAATATTATGAACACTATAAGAGAGCTACCTACTTTCGCCCAAAAGGACTATCATCGGCCTTGGGAGATTTCACTTCCGAGTTCGGTATGGAATCGGGTGGAGCACTCTCAGTATAGCTCCCTTATAGTGCTCATAATTCACCCTGTTAAATTGCTTCGCACTCGCTTTGCGGGATTTAACAGGGTAAAGCGATCATTAACTTTTGGTTTAGCTAAAAGCGAAGGGTTAAAATTCTTCTTAAGATAAGCCAGGCAGGATTCGAACTACCATCAAGTTTAGAAGCGAAAGAATAGGTCAAGTTCGAGGCACGACGACGAAGGAGTGTTAGATAACACTTCTAGGAGGAGTAACGAAGAAATTGGCCTATTATTTCGCTTCCCTGCGGGTGGGCGAATTTTATCTATCTTCTGCGTTGCTCGTCGCTTATGTGTAAATAACACACTTCACTCCTCGCGCCTTGAATCTGAATAAAATTCGCTCCGCTAAATTGATGTTAGTTCGAATCCTGTCGGGCAAAGGAAAAAACAAAAATATGATTTATTAGTACTGCTCAGCTGAAGACATTACTGTCCTTACACTTACAGCCTATTAAGGTCGTGGTCTACGACCAATCTAAGAATCCTAATCTTGGGAGGGGCTTCGTGCTTAGATGCTTTCAGCGCTTATCCCTTCCTGACATAGCTACCCAGCAGTGCTCTTGGCAGAACAGCTGGTAGACCAGAGGTCAGTTCAGTCCAATCCTCTCGTACTAGGACCAACTTCCCTCAAGATTCAACGCCTGCGGTAGATAGGGACCAACCTGTCTCACGACGGTCTGAACCCAGCTCGCGTAACGCTTTAATCAGCGAACAGCTGAACCCTTGGGAGCTTCTTCACCCCCAGGATGCGTTGCACATTAATCTTCAATTACTTGAAGTGTAGACTATACCATCTCCCAAGCTCAGCTTGGGGTCAGCGTCTTATAGTGGTTTAAATCCCTGATTATCAGGTACCCACTATCTCGTCAGTACTTAAGCTTAAAGCACTAACTCAGTCGTTACGGGGTCAAAAGAAATCTTGTATTCCATTTCAGGAATAATATATGGTTTCACTATTTTACAGAAATTTTTTGCCTCTGAATTCGAACTAGGAATATAAATATTCCAGAAATTTCCTTTTCGATGAAGTTTAGCGTTTATCTTAAAATTTCGTTTTAAACATTCCAGTAATAACTTCTGCTCTTTAAAATTAAAAGAATCTGTACTTATTCTTAATGCATTGCAATCATTTCTTTTATAACCATCGTCCATAAACCAAACTGCTAACGATAAAGGCTTTTTAAAAATTCCAATAATATTCCTAGGTACTCGTTTCTGTCCACTAGGATAAAATTTCCTGTGGAATCCATCCAGTAAAGGAGTGCTAATCGTATCAAATTTACAATGATGATATCTCTTCTTTTTTCTGCCATCTAATCGTGATAGATATTTCATTCCTCCAATAGCGAGATTGTGAAATACTTTATATTTCCACTCAACATAGGCATCTTGTTTTATACTGTGGTCAACTCTTAAACGCACATAACGTCCATTCCGTTCTAATGTTCCATCTCCCAACAAAGTACCTATTAGTACTTCTTTTTGTTTTGGGCTTAAATTTCTTTGACTTCCCACGGTATTGTCCATTATTAGTATATTTTAACAAATAAAACTAATGGAGTCCACCGTTATTAGCTGAATTTTGTCATTCCAATTACTTGGAAAGCGGCCCAAATTTTATTATTTAAGCCGACATCGAGGTGTCGAACAGGGCCGTTGATGTGGACTCGCGGGCCCTACTAACCTGTTATCCCCGGGGTAACTTTTAGCTGATGATCTCCGGATTTTCTATAAAAATCCGTCGGTTCACTAAGTTCTGGTTTCCCAACTGCGTGGCATATACGCCTTGCAGTAAAGCCGGCTTTTGGCTTTGCCCGACAACTCCGATTTCCATCCGGAGCTAGCCGACCTTTAAACGCCTCCGTTACCTTTTAGGAGGCAAGTGCCCCACTTAAACTACCCAGTACCCACTGTCTCCTCGCCAAAGGCGAGGGTTAGAATCACCATTTCGAAAGATGGGTATTTCACTGACGGCTCCGCCCTAACCGAAATTAGGGCTTCAAAGCCTACCCACTATACTACGCATCCAAAACAATAACCCAATGGGAACTTATAGTAAAGCTCCCGGGGTCTTTCCGTCTAGCCGCAGGTAACCGGCATCTTCACCGGTATTGCATTTTCACCGGGCTACTCCTGGAGACAGTCCCCTAGTCGTTAAACCTTTCATGCGGGCCGTAACTTACACGGCAAGGGATTACGCTCAGTTATGTTATTCCTCTGCTAAATTAACAGAGACTCTTTTGGTCGCCCAAAAGCTCGGACTATATCTTATCCATGAACTTATCTATAAAGTTCTTGAATCTCGACGTATAGCCTCTGAGGATGATAAAAACTTTGAGGTTTCAGAAAAAGAAAATGGTTTCCTGTGACTCATACTTTTTACTATTCTTGCAACTCTTCTCATACCACCCACTGTTAAATGTCTTCCCTCATTCATTAAATTTACTACTTTAACAAATTTCTTAAAGTCGTTCCTCTTATTAATACTTCTAGGAGGATATTCTTCAAAAAAGGGAATAATTTTTTCTTCCAATTCGTTTCTTGCTCTTACACAATACTTGTAAAGGGTATCCCACTTTTTCTCTTGTTCCGCTCTTATTCGATGAATATAGATATGTCCACAACCAAAAAATTTCTTTAGTTCTTTTAACAAGCTAATATCTTTTTTGGTTTGCGAAACATTGAATTCAGGAAATATCTGCCATCCTAATTTTGCTCTTGGTGATTTAAAAATATTCACCAGAAAAGAGCCTTCTCCATCAACAAATCCTACAATCCAACCACAAAGTTTTATCCTTTCCTGCTGATTGTCTGCATTGGAAGCATTTTTACTTGACATATTATTTAAGGGTTAATAACACCTTAAATAATTATATTATAGTAGCTCCAAATTCACCAGAGTTTCCAGCATATAGTCGAGTTTTACAAAGGCATCGCGTTAAATACCTTTGGACGATTATAGTTATCGCCGACGTTTACTGGCGCTTCACTCACTTAGCCCTTACCATAAAGAAAGATAAGGACCGGCGAGATTAACGTTCCAGCACTGGTCAGGTCTCAACCCCTATACATCCTCTTACGAGTTAGCAGGGATCTGTGTTTTTGATAAACAGTCGCCAGGGGGTCTTTCGCTGTGGCCTTCACCTTGCAAGCAAAGTGAAGGCAGTCCATATTGCGAACTTACGGACGCTTTTTTGCCGAGTTCCTTCAGGAGCTTTCACCCGTTCACCTTGGTACTCTTACACCAGCCTACCTGTGTTGGTTTGCGGTACGGACCAAGCGCTCAATTAGCTCCTAAAAAGTTTTTCTGGGAAGCTTGCTCATTTGAGTTCACTGAACCGAAATTCAGCTTCCTCTTAGCCCTTGAAAAATCTCAGGCCAAGAACAGGAATCCAATAACCTGCCCAAACTACTAAACTCCGTCACTTCTTAGAATTGAATGCTCGGGGGCCGGAATATTAACCGGCTGTCCATCAGGTACGCCTTTCGACTTTCCCTTAGGACCGCCTAACCCTTGGATGATTGCCATTGCCAAGGAAACCTTAGGCTTTCGGTGGGCGAGGATCTCACTCGCCTTGCGGTTACTCATGCCAACATTCTCACTTCCTAGTATTCCACCAAATCTTACAATTTGGCTTCACTATACTAGGAACGCTCCCCTACCTCAAGCACTTAACGAATTAAGTACTCAATCTTATCTTCGGTATTGAGCTTGAGTCCCGTAAATTTTTGGCGCAGAATTCCTTAATTAGTAAGCTATTACGCACTTTTTAAAGGATAGCTGCTTCTAAGCTAACCTCCTAACTATCTATGGAATTCAACTTCCTTTAAAACACTTAGCTCAAGTTTAGGGACCTTAGATAAAGATCTGGGCTGTTTCCCTTTTGACTATGGAGCTTAGCCCCCACAGTCTAACTCCAAGCACATGCCCGCAGTATTCGGAGTTTGATTGGACTACCTGAGTAAACCCACGATAATCCATTCAGTGCTCTACCCCTGCAGGTTATATATGCTTAGGCTAGCCCTAAAGCTATTTCGGGGAGAACCAGCTATTACCAAGCTCGATTAGCTTTTCACTTCTTACCACAGCTCATCCCAGAGTATTGCACGGCTCACGGGTTCGGGCCTCCTCCTGACTTTCGTCGGGATTCACCCTGGCCATGGCAAGCTCGCTTGGCTTCGGGTCGTCGCCTAACTTTAGAAACGCGCTTTTAACACTTGGTTTCCCTTTGCCTCCGTGCCAGAAGCACTTAGACAAAAAGTTAAACGACAGTCGTTGGCTCATTCTTCAATAGGCACGCCATCACTCCGTGTCTCACTACCGCTCGCCACGGAAATTTATAATTTTATAATTTTACAATTTAAGAATAAATTTAATAATTTTAAAATTCTAACATTTAATAGAAATTCTAAAATTCTTAAATTCTAAAATTAGCGAGTGTCGAACGATAGTGAGACACGAAGCTCTGACTCCTTGTGGGCAAAATGGTTTCAGGTTCTATTTCACCGGGATTACCTCCCTGCTTTTCACCTTTCCCTCACGGTACTAGTTCGCTATCGGGGATATCGTAGTATTTAGCCTTGGCCGATTAGTTCGGCCTGCTTCCCTCAGGGTATTCATTTCCCGAGGTACTCAAGTAAAGACCCTCTGTGGGTCAAGATAACAAGGAGCATAAAATGATTTTCGGATACGGGACTGTTACCCTTTATAGTACCCCTTTCCAGGGTGTTTCTCCTAACCAAATTTTATCTAAATGCTCTCCCTCAAGCACTCAATAAATTGAGTGCTCGACATTATCTCCTTACAACCCCTATCTTGTGCAAAGCACAAGGTAAGTTTGGGCTCTTCCCTTTTCGCTCGCCGCTACTAAGGGAATAAAAAGTTTTTCTCTTTTCCTCCGCTTACTGAGATGTTTCACTTCAGCGGGTTCGCGACTCGCCATAGAGGCAAGTCGTCCGCCATTGAGGCGGACGGGTTTCCCCATTCGGAAATCCTCGGATCAAAGGTTGCTAAGCACCTCCCCGAGGCTTATCGCAGCCACGCTACGTCCTTCATCGCCTCGATATCCCAAGGCATCTACCATCTGCCCTTAAAATTTTATTTTTTCCTTCTTATGAAGGTTTTAACCCTTCGCCTTTGGCTAAAGCCTACGAGGCTCGAACCAGAATCAATTTAGCGGAGCCGATTTGAGTCATATTCAAGGCGCGAGGAGCGAAGTGTGTTATTTACACATAAGCGACGAGCAACGCAGAAGATGGCTCAAATTGGCCCGCCAAAAGGGAAGCGAAATAATGGGCCAATTTCTTCGTCACTCCTCCTCGGAGTGTTATCTAACACTCCTTCGTCGTCGTTTCTTGAACTTGACCCATTCTTTCGCTTCTAAATTTGATTCTGGTTCGAGTCTCGTTGGCTAAGGTGAAGAATTAATAATCGCAATTAATTTTTCAAAGAACTTTCCGATCAGCTTCACTCTCCCAAATTTTGTTTTGCAAAATTTAGGAGGGTAAATAAAAAACCGCTTCGGGAAGCGACTTTCTTTATCAAGCATATAATAAAAAATCTAGAAATTTAACCGCTTCCTTTATTTTTTTTATCTTTATTATTCCTATTCATAACTAACTGTTTTTAATTTTAGCAAAGCAAAAATGTTTGTCAAGCCCCTTAGAGTGAATTCTACTCCCAGGTGCAATTTCAAGATATGATTTAGCCTAAAACAAAACCCCTCCCCCAAAATTTGGTGATAAGGGGCTGTTTTTAAATTTATACTTTTAATTACTTCTTGAGTTTTGCTTTCAAGTCTCGAAGAGTTTCAGTCGCTATGTCCCTTCCCCCTAAACCAAAAGCAAGACCAACCGAAATAACAATCATTGCTACAATTCCTCTAAACAGGTCTGCCATAAAAGGCTGTCCAATCTTAAGCTGATATAGAATTATTAAAATTGCAAAAACCCAAATTGACCACTTAACAATTGCTCCAACTAAACGGCCATATCCTACTTTCACTCCTTCTACTGCTGCTCTAACTACTTTTTCTAAAATATCAGCAATAATTACTGCTACCACGAAAATAAAGGCAGCAACAATTACATTTGGTAAATAACCCAAAATATTTGTAAGAAGAACAGCAAATTGAGCAAGACCTAAAATTTCTACAGCAGCCAATAAGAAGACAATCATTAAAATCCATTTAAAGATACCCCCAATAAAAGCCGAAGGGTCTACCTTAACCTCTGCTTTTTCTAAGGCTCCTTTCCAACTTCCTTTTTCAAAAATCCGATTAAACTTTATTTTTCTTAATATTTCAGTTATTAACTTTCCAACTGCAATAGAAATAAGCCAACCCACTAAAAATACAACAAGCGCTCCGATAAGTTCTGGAACAAAATCAATAAAACCTCTCCAAAGACCTAAGAGTGCGTCTTTGGTTATCGTTAACCAATTAGTTAACATATTAATTGTAAATTATTAAAAATTACTTTCTCGACCTTTTTTAAAATTATTGTGGCTTCGCCGCATAATTACGCGTTCGGTCAAAGAAGAAAGATGAACCTTTCTTTTTCTTCCTCGCTTGCAATTATTATACCACAAGCCAAAATCAATGCCCTGTGGAAAACTTTATAAATAAATATGAGACGTTAAACGTCTCACGTCTAATTTCGCAATCCAACCCCAATTCAACCTCTTTCAGAAGGAGAGCACCTCGTCTCGGAACCGGGGCCAAGCGAAAACAAGACGTTCAGAAAACAAAAACCCCTGCTTAGAAATCTTCCCTTGGAAGGGTTATGCTTTTGGACCCTACCAGATTCGAACTGGTAACCTTCGGTATGCAAAACCGATGCTCTACCATTGAGCTAAGGGCCCTTTTGGGCACGAATTAAACTTTCTAAACCATTAGCCTACGAGACTCGAATCAGCATCAAGTTTAGAAGCGAAAGAATGGGTCAAGTTCAAGGAAGGACGACGAAGGAGTGTTAGATAACACTTCAAGGAGGAGTGACGAAGAAATTGGCCTATTATTTCGCTTCCCTTTGGACGGGCCAATTTGAGCCATCTTCTGTGTTACTCGTCGCTCGTGTGTAAATAACACACTTCGCTCCTCCTGCCTTGAATATGACTCAAATTGGCTCCGCTAAATTGATTCTGGTTCGAGCCTCGTAGGCTTTTCTATCATCCTACCAAATTTAATCCCTAAGTTAAAGAAAAAGAATTTTAGCCTACGAGACTAAAATGCTAAAAAAAATTACCCCCCACTACTTTTCGCAAAAAAGTGGTAGGGGGGTTACAGGGTTGATAGACGTTTTTGTCTTATACAAGGCTTAGTCCTTCGTTAACTCCAGACAAAAGTTTCCCTTAGTAAGCTTTTCTGCTTGAGCTTTAGTTAGCTCTATAAAACAGAAAGCACTACACAGCTTATCAAGCATTATACCTTCCGGTGCACACCCATCTTTCTGGACCTTAACCTTCGGAAGCAGGCCTACTATTTTTTCCCAAAGCTGAATAAAGGTCTTTATGCTTGGGTCAGAACAAGTAACCTTGTACCTCTTTGATTCTTTCTGTTTTTTCCCCATTATATTACCCTCCTCTGGTTTTTATAACACCTTTACAGAAACTATCCTTTTTTTCATTCTTACACCCTTTCCTCTTAAGTTATCAAATTGCTGGATTTGATATTAATCTATTCGGCCAAAAAAGTCAAGAATCTTTAAAATCGCTGAAAATTCTTTATTTAAAAGTTGACATTCACTAAATTAATTTATTTCTGACTTAGGTGCCCAAGCGAAGCTTGGGAGGATGCGGCGGGCGGATTGTAGTCTTCCTTATCTTGATTGCCTTTCCTTCTATTAAGGCTTCGGTAATTTTCTTTCTAGCCGAAATCAAAATTCGGCTCAATGTACTCTGAGAAATTTTTATTTTTTTGGCTGCCTCTGCTTGATCTAAATTTTTCAAATCGCAAAGCCGCAGGGCTTCCACTTCAGCTAAGCTCAAATCTACCTCTTTTAACATTGAAAGAGGAACGGCTCTTGGTTTAAAATAAATTACATCTGGCTCAAACGATACTCTTCTTGGCTTTGTTGGTCTTACCATAATTGATTGAGATTTTTAAAAATTTCCTTAATTTCATTTTTAACCTTCAAATTGGTTTCTAAGATTGGTTTTAAGTTAGCAATGGCTTTAAATATTTCTTTGTCATAAGATATCTTGCCCAAAGGTTTTTTACCAGTCCATTTTTCTATTTTTGTACTTAAATTTTTATTAATATCCCACTTGTTGATTACTAAAACATAAGGAATATTAAAATGATTTACTACTTTTAAAACTCTTTTTAAATCGCTAAATCCCGAAGGCGTTGGTTCGGTGATTAAAATAGCAAAATTTGAATCTTGCAAAGAAGCAATCACCGGACAACCAGTCCCTGGGGCAGAATCAATTAACATCACTTCATAAGTGAATTTTTCTGCCTCTTTTTTAATTTCAGTGACTACTTTGCCAGAACCAGTTTCCCCTGGGAGAAGTTGTCCAGAAATCAAAGGAAAATCGTATTTTGTTTTTTTAATCCTAATCTCACCGTTCTGAACAGGTTTAAGAGTTATTGCTTTTTGGGGACATATAACTTCGCAAGCTCCGCAACCTTCGCATAAAAATGGATTTACTTTAGGCTTACCTTTTACCATTTTTATTGCTTCAAAGCGACACTTTTCAGCGCATAAACCACAACCGTCACATTTTTTAAAATCAATTTCTGGCCTGGCCGAGGTAACGACTGGCAACGTCTTATCCCATTTTTTTACTCCGCCAAGCCAAATAGCTAAATTAGGAGCATCAACATCACAATCTACAGCTACCACTTTTTCTTTTTTAGCAAAAAGCATTACCAAAGCCGAAGTTAACATAGATTTCCCCACTCCACCTTTTCCTGAAGCAACAACAATTTTTATTTTTTTAAGTTTTAACATTTTAAATTTCAATTATTTTTCCTACACCGTTCTCTATAAAGTCTTCTTTATATTCTTCTTTAAATAATTCTCGGCATCTATCACCTGAACAGTGACAAGGAGCTGCTTTTTGAACACCAAGCTTTCTAAAATCCTTAATAATTCCTTTTAATTCTGAATCGCTAGTTCCCGATAAATGAAAACCGCCCAAAACCAAAAAAACATTTTTTTCAGGAAACATTTCTTTTACTTTATCAACAATATTAACAACTCCCGGATGAGCACAACCGGTAATAAGTATTAATCCTTTTTCAGTATTTACAATTAAAGACTGTTCTTTTATCCAAGTTCCCAGCTCTCCAGTAGAATAAATTCCTTCTGAAATTTCGGAGAATTCTGAAACATCAATATATTCTGCCTCATGCGATTTTATTTCTTCTCTCATTGAATTTGGAAAGGAAGCTGGTATATAAACTTTCACATTTCTATTCTTTTGCAAAAATCCTTCCAATCCTCCAACATGGTCTCCATGAATATGGGATAAAACAATTAAATCAATTTCTTTTGGATTGATATTTAACTTCTCCATATTGCTGAGCAAAGTTGGACTATCTGCTCCAGTATCAAAAAGAATATTTTTATCTTTGGTTTTTACCAAACAAGAAAAACCCCAACCAGTTTTTAGATGAGTATTAACTTGATAATTATCATAAATGGTGATAATAGAAATTTCTCCAGCTTTATTCGCAACTGCTTCTAATTTAGTTTTTATTTTAGTTCCTTCAATCATAAATAGTTTGGGATAAATTTCTTTAAAGAGGAAATATATGCCTATCCAAAAAACTAAAATTGCTAAAATAAAAATTAATTTTCTGGGCATTACAATTAATTCCTACAACTTGGACAATTTAAATTACAAACTCCTCCTTGGCAGCCAGAAGAATCGCTTGAGCCTTTTACTGTGCTAAAAGTAGAAAGCAATTTCTTCAAATTCCCACTCTGGCATTTTGGGCATTTTATTTTTTCTTTTCCAAAAACTAATTTTTCAAACTTGTGGCTACAATTTTTACATTGGTATTCGTAAATAGGCATAAATTTAAAGGAGTGAACTAAGTTTATCTACTATAACTTGTTTAGGTCTTAATCCAGTTGCTCTTTCTTCTATTTTCCCATTTCTGAAAATAATAATAGTTGGAATGCCAACAATTTTATATTTTTCAGCAGTTTCTTGATTTTCAATCACATTTAATTTTCCAACTTTTACTTTGCCTTCGAAGTCCTTACTAATTTCTTCAATAATTGGTCCCAATATTAAACAAGGAGGGCAGGTTGGGCTCCAAAAATCAACCAATACTGTCTTTTTACTTTCTAAAACTTCTTTCTTAAAATTTTCGTCAGTGAGTTCTAACATATTTTTAATATTACAATCTAACTGTTTTTCCTCCAGAAAGAACCTCTATGTTTCCGTCAGCATAACTGTCTAATATCATCATGACTACTTTTTCTGCAATTTCTACTAATTTTCCTTCTCTTCGTAGGGGAATTTTTTTCTTTGCCACGGACTCATTTGCCACATTATTAATGGTAGTTCTTCTTGCTCGGGCCAAGTCTCTAAGATATTGTCGGTTCCTTAAGGAAGTTTCTTCAAAATAATCAGGCTCAATCAGACCAATCCTCACTGCCCTTCTTTTCTCTGTCCCCGCCCATTCTTTTACTAATGTGCCCAGCAAGCCCCGCAAAGCAGATTTAGTGCCAGCATAAACTCCTTGACCTTCAGAACCAACAGAAGCGCACGAACCCATCATAATAAAAATAGGGTTTTGACCTTTTAACAAAAGAGGGTAGGAAAAAGCAGCAGAAAAATAGGCTCCTTTTTGATTAACATCTATCATTTGCCCAAGTTTCTTATCTTCCTCTTCGTCTAACAAGTCTTCAATTCTGCAAGGGGAATTAATGCCGGCGTTATTCACAAAAACATCCAAAGCCCCGTTATAATGTTTTTCAATTTTATCAAAAGCTATTTTAAGCTGCGATATATCACTTACATCTCCAAGCACTGGAAAGGCTTTATTTGTATCAAATTCTTTATTAATAAGTCTGGCAGATTTTTCTGCTAAATCTTTTTGATAATCTAAAATAGCGACCCGAGCTCCTTGCTCTGCCAAAGTATAAGCAATCTGTCTTCCAATACCTGTTCCCGCTCCAGTAACAATCGTCCTTTTTCCCTCAAGCAAATTTTTCCCGCAAAATTTTGAATGTTTTAATAGCTTCATTTTTTATCACTAGTAAATATTTTTATTTTCTTCGGGATCTTCTTTTTCTTCCAATTCCCTTGGATAAACCCGGACCCCTTCCACTGCCTAATCCCCTTCCACCGAGAGGCGAATGTCCGTAAGGAAATGGTGTTGGTGCTGGAGGTGCTTGTTGTTCGACTTTTTTTCCATTTGAAATTTTTTCTATAGCATCAAAAGGGCAAATTTCCTGACAGGTTCCACACTTCTGGCATTTGCTTTGGTCAATAAAAGCTTTCCCATCTTTCCCCATTTTAATTGCTCCGTAAGGACAAGCCCGAAGACAAGCTCCACATCCGGCACATTTTGATTTGTTAACTTTGAATTTCATATTTTAATTTCTGCCTTTTAATTTTTCTTTAATAAACGGACATTGCTCCTTTTTTGCCCTTCCATCTAAAACCGCTCTAATAAACTCGTTGCAGGATTTAAATCCGCACTTTCCACAATTCAAATTAGGAACTAAGTTTTTCAATTCTTTACCCGCCAAATATCTTTGTTGAACGGCCTTTTCATCTATAATTTTATTTCCATAACAATAACCGCAAATCGCCGAAGGCATGGAATGTTTCAAAGTTAATTTTTCTTTTTTAATTTCCGGAGACGCTTTAATAAATTCAACGATATCCATTGCTCCTTCACCTGTTAGCCCGTTTACTTCCACTAATTCTGCTTGAGAGTTAACTTTTAAAACATTGGTTCTAAAGATTTCCCTCTCGGCTTGAGATATTAAATCTCCTTTACTAATTGCTACTATATCCGCTTCAGTCAAAATAGGGCCATAGCGGTCAGGACTTCCCGAAATAACATCTAAAACATTAATGCCTAAGCCCTCTTTAATATAAGGAGAACAGCGAAGACATAAGCCGGCTGTTTCTAATATAATAATATCTTTGTCTTGATTTTCTTTAATGATTTTGGGAATTTCTAATGCGGTATAATGGTCAGGACAAAGTTCGCCAGCTAATTTTTTAATTACTGGAATTTTATACCTTTTGGCAATGAACTGATCGTCTTCAGTTTTAATACAATCAAACTTCGCAAAAAATAATTTAAAATCAGCTTTCAATTCCTGAATTACATATTTGATAACGCTGGTTTTTCCGGAACCGGGTGTTCCGGCAAAAATTACAAGTTTCATATTATTTTATCGGTTCACAAAATAATTTTACTTTTTCAACTTCTTCTCCATTTCTTATTTTTTCTCTGAGCTCTAAGTTATAATTTCCCACCCAATTAAAATAATGACCAATACCCTTCTCCCTTAGAGTTGTCTTTAAAACTTTAATAATTCCCCCATTTTTAACTACAATTCTTTTATCGGTATTAAAAGCTAAAGTAGGGTCGTGGGTAACAATTAAAACAATTTTCCCTTCTTCCACTAAAATCTGCATCGCTTTTTCCTTGTTAATTCCAGCGTTTTCTATTTCATCAATTAAAATAATCGGAGAAATACTGATATTGGCAACATCCGAAATCATTAAAGCACGGCTTTGTCCTCCCGATAAATTAAGAAGATTGGTTTCTGGTAAAATTGGTTCGCCCGTTATCTCATTGGCTTCTTCAATAACCTCTTTTATCAGTTCCGAATCAAATTTTTTCCCTCTGGCCTTTAGGTGCAAACTTAAAAAATCTTTAACAGAAATATCCGTTAAGAAATTCATGGACTGAGCCAAGGAGGCAATTAATTTTCTTTTCGGTTCAAATCGTAATTTTTTACTTGCCCTTTTATTGTTTACCAGAATTATTCTTTTGCTTTTACTATCGCCTTGGGCTAATTTTTCAATATCATAAAGAAGCTGACTTTTTCCTGCTCCTGTTGGCCCTACAATAGCTACAATTTCTCCTTTTTTAATCTCAATTTTTTCAAATTTTTCTTTTTCCCCAAATTTATTTACTCCTGGCAGAATAGTAATTTTTTCGATTTCGGTTTTCATAATTTATGGCTTTTGCAAAAATCTTCCGTGTCTGCTTTTTTAATTTTATTATTTTAAGCTTTTTAAAAAACTTACTGCTACACCTTGGACATTTAATCTTCATTTCCTCAAAAACTAATTTTTCAAATTTATGACCGCATTTATGGCATTTATATTCGTAAATTGGAATAAATTTAAAATAAATTAAGTTCTTCTATTTCTGCTTTTAGCAATTCTTTTGTACGCAAGCCAATAAATTCTTTAATTATTTTGCCGTTCTTGAATAGTTTCATATTAGGGATGCTTAGAACTTGATACTGGATAGCTAAATTTTGGTGCGCGGGGATTTCTGTATTCAGTTTGCCTATTTTTAATTTTCCTTCTAATTCTCCCGCTAATTCTTCTAAGACAGGCGACATCATTAAGCAAGGCTGGCACCAGGGCGCCCAGAAATCTACCAGAACAGGAATGTCTGAATCAAGAACCTCCTCTTTAAAATTTTGAGCTGTTATTTCAATTGTTTTTGACATATTCTTTTTGATTAATTTAATAATTTTTTGATTTTTTTGACCATTTTATCTTCTTCTGCCACCTCCGCCTCTACCCCCGCCTCTGCCATCTCGAGGCCCTCTGCCGAAACCTCTTCCTCCGCTTGCGCCCATTCCTCTTCCCATTCCTCTTCCACCAAATGGTGAAGGTAAATAAGAAGGAGGCTGGGAAGTTGGTCGAGATGAAATTTCTGTTTTAGGTCCTTCTTTTCTATTTACCTTTTCTATTGCTCCAATTGGGCAAACGCTCTCTCCCCCACATTGTTCAAGTTTTTCTTGATCAATAATTTCTGCTTTTCCATTAGCTCCTATTTTGGTCGCCCCGGGACAATTTGCAATACAAACCTGGCAACCAGTACATTTTTGTTTATTTACTCTAAACATATTCTATTCTTTTTCTAAATTCTTTTTTAAATCGACCTTTTTGTTTTTAAAGAAGTGAATTAAGTTTATCTATTATTTTTTATACTCCGCTATAAGCTGAAAAACCGCCGTCAATGGGCACCACGATCCCAGTGACGAACTTTGAAGCATCAGAAATTAACCAAAGCACAGTTCCTAATAAATCTTTGGATTCGCCAAAACGACCCATAGGGGTGTGGTCTATTATTTTCTTTCCTCGTTCGGTCAGAGAACCATCTTTATTTTTCAGCAAAAATTCGTTTTGTTTGGTTAGAAAAAACCCGGGAGCAATAGCATTTACCCTAATATTCTGTTTAGCTAAATAAACAGCTAACCATTGGGTAAAATTAGAAACAGCAGCCTTGGCCGCAGAATAGGCACTGATTTTGGTAAGTGGCCTAAAAGCATTCATTGAAGAAAAGTTAATAATTACTCCCCCGTTTTTCATCTCTTTCGCAAAAACTTGACTAACCAGCATTGTTCCTATTAGATTTAAATCTAAGACAAGCTTCAGGCTTTCTTTTTCAATATCAAAAAAGGTTTTTATATCTTCTTTTTCTTGTCCTCCAAATTGCTCATCATCGGTTGTTGCTTTGGGGTTATTGCCTCCTGCAGCATTTAAGAGAATATCTACTCTCTGATATTTTTCTCTTACTCTATTATAGGCTGAAATAATGCTATCTTTTTCTAAAACATTGCATTTGACAGCTTGGGCTTCTCCCTCATTCTTTTTTATCTCCTCAACAACCATTCTGGCAGCTTGCTCATCAATATCCAAAACAGCCACCTCGGCGCCCAGCTTGCCAAGTTCTTTAGCTAAATATCCACCCAGCACACCGCCTCCACCAGTTATCACAATAACTTTTTCTTTTACCTTAAACATAATCCAAGATTATATGTTGGGTCATAAATTAAAATTTAGTAATCGACCTTTTGAATAAGCCTCAACTAATTTTTTTGAATAAGGAATTTCTTTTTCTATCTTTGTTTTAAATTTTTTAATGGTAGGGAAAATTTTTCTTTTATCTCCTAAATTTGCCTGATTTAAAACTATTTTAGCCGGTACTCCTAATTCTTGACACAAATCCAAAATTAAATTCAAGTCATAAGCACCCATCGGAGTGGGTTCAGTCACGGCATAAGCTAAATCACAATCCAAAAGAGCAGAAATTACTGGGCAATGAGTGCCAGCAGCTG
>CAYUSS010000016.1:0-19447 GCA_964447515.1 uncultured Candidatus Saccharibacteria bacterium
AAAAGTAAAAACTATAAGATTTAAAAGAAAAATTAGTCCAATTTCTGATTTAATTGCTCTTGTTAGATTGTTTTTTTATTTTAAAAAAGAAAAGTTTAATATTGTCCATACTCATACTCCGAAACCTTGCTTACTTGGTCAATTGGCTGCTAAGATGGCCGGTGTTCCTATAATTGTGAGTACTATTCATGGTTTTTATTTTCAAAAAAGAGATTTCTGGCTGAAAAGAAAATTCTTTATTTTAATAGAAAAAATTGCGGCTAAGTGTTCTGACCTTATTTTTTTCGTAAGTAAAGAAGATATGGAGACAGCAATTGAAGAAAAAATTTGTCCTCCTGATTTAGAGAAATATTTTGGCGGAGGAGTTGACATAAAACGGTTTAATCCCGAGAGGTTTTCTGAAGGATTTATTTTAGCGAAAAAAAAGCAGCTTGGTATTGGTCCCAATAAGAAAATTATTGGAATAGTCGCCAGATTAGTTGAAGAAAAAGGATATTTAGACCTTTTTCGGGCATTTAAAGAAGTTTTAGAGAAATTTCCTGAAACTTTACTTCTAATAGTAGGTCCTTTGGAACCGGAAAAAAAAGACGTAATAAATCCCGAAGTTGTTAAAAACTATGATATAGAAAAAAATGTTATATTCTTATGGCAGAGAACAGATGTTGATAAATTGTATCCCTTAATTGATATATTTATTTTACCGTCTTATAGAGAAGGGCTGGGTGTTTCAATTATTGAGGCCTCAGCTATGAAAAAACCAGTGATAGCTACTGATATTAGGGGTTGTCGCGAAGCGGTAAATGACGGCAAAACAGGTATTTTAGTTCCAATAGGAAATCCAGAAAAATTAGCCGAAGCCATAATTTATTTGTTTAGAAACCCAGAAAAAGCGAAAGAAATGGGTAGGAAAGGAAGAGAAAAAATCAAGAGAGAATTTGACGAAAAAATAATTTTTAGTAGAATAAAAATAGAATATCAGCGGCTCATAAAAGAAAAATTAAGATGAAATTTCGGCTATTTTTATATGAGTGTACTAATACCTATATTTAATCAGGGTATTTTTGTTTTTTTCTAAGAATATGATAAAATAAAAAAACTATATGAAAAGACTTAATTCAAGAATATATAATCATACATTAGCGAATCAAGGTTCTCGAGCGAAGCGAGAGGTTCTTATTTTTGTTATCAGTTTAGTTTTATTTATAGCAATCGGAGTTGAGGCTCAAGCGGTGAGCTTGGGAGATACCCGAAGTTTTAATATTGACCCTTCCTATGATGCAACGGCTCGCGAGCAGATTACCGCTATTGTAAAAAAGATTACTCGCCAGGCTTATTTCTATTGCGATAAGGATTGGTGGAACGATTTAGATTATGAGCAACAAGCTAAAGCTGGGAGAGCATTAGATTTGTTAGGCGGGGAATTTGAAAATAAAATTTATTATACTTTAACTACTAATTTTGGTTTTGAAGAGAAACCGGGGATTGATAAAGATGATCGGATTACTGTTTTAATACATCCAATGAAAGAAGAAGCAGGCGGCTATTTTAACAGCGGTGATGAATATTCAAAATTAGAAAATCCCAACTCAAACGAGAGAGAAATGGTTTATCTTAATGCTGATTATATTACTGATTCTTTAGCAAAAAGTTTTCTGGCTCATGAATTTGTTCATTTAATTACTTTTAACCAGAAAGATAAAATCCGTGATGTTCAGGAAGAAATCTGGTTGAATGAAGCCAGGGCTGAATATGCTCCAACTTTGGTTGGTTATGATGCAGATTATCAGGGAAGTAATTTACAGAGAAGAGTAAGTGTTTTTTTAGAAAATCCCTCTGATTCAATAACTGAGTGGCAGAACGAAAAAGCAGATTACGGCGCTTTAAATCTTTTTATTCAATATTTAGTTGACCATTACGGGATAGAGGTTTTAGACGATTCTTTAAAATCGAAAGAAGTTGGTATTGAAAGTTTAAATAAGGCCTTAAAAAAAAATGGATTTGAAGAGGATTTTTCCCAGATTTTTACTGATTGGACCATTACGGTCTTAGTCAACGATTGCTCATTAGGGGAAAAATATTGTTATAAAAATGAAAACTTAAAAAACCTGACCATTATTCCTTCGCTTAATTTTTTACCAATTAAAGGCAAAAGTACCTTAGGGGTTTCTCGAGTAACTAAAAACTGGGCTGGTAATTGGTTTAAATTTTTTGGAGGCAAGGGAACTTTAAAAATTGAATTTATCGGCAACCCAGAAAACTTATTTAAAGTTCCTTATCTTGTAAAAGATTTATCTGGTAAGTATTCTCTTAATTTCTTCCAGCTTAATGACCTTCAGAGAGGAGAAATTTTAGTTTCCGGGCTTGGGTCGGAGATTAATTCAGTAATTATTATTCCCACAATTCAAACCAAAATATCTGGCTTTTTAAATCCCGAACCGTCTTTTTCATTTTTTTGGTCAGCTTCAATAACTGATGGAAGTGAAGAAGAAAATTTTTCAAAGTACTTGAATAAACCGATTTCTGAAATGTCCAAAGATGAGATTTTAATAAAAATTTCTGAGATTGAAGATTTATCAAATCAGTTAAAAGCTCAACTGAGCTTTTTGAATAATCCAGAAGAGATTTCCTGCCAAAAATTTGATGAAAATCTTTATTATGGATTAAGAGAAGATAATAGAGTTAAATGTTTGCAGGAGTTTTTGAAATCCCAGGAACCAGAAATTTATCCCGAGGGGTTGGTTACTGGCAACTTTCTTTCTTTGACCAAAACCGCTGTTATTCGCTTTCAAGAAAAATATGCCGAAGATGTCCTGGCTCCCTGGGAATTAACCAAAGGAACTGGTTTAGTCGGCTCTACTACCAGAGCTAAAATCAACGAGATTTTAGAGAGATAGAAATCAATTTTTAAACCACTCAATAGTTTTTTTTAATCCTTCTTCCAAAGACACTTTGGGATAAAAATTAAGAAGTTTAATCATCTTTCCAACCTCAGGAAAACGGTGTTTAACATCTATTCTTTTGCTTTTTACTAATTTAGGCCTTAGTTTACTCTGGCAACCAGCTAATTGGATTATATTATTAGCTAAATCAAAAATTGCTAAGGGCCTGCCACTGCCTATATTTATAACTTGGCCGTTGGTTTTTTCTAATTTCATCGCCCGCCAAGAGGCCCCTACATTATCGTCTATAAAAGTGAAATTTCTGGTTTGGCTTCCATCACCGAATACCATAGGAGGTAAACCCGATAAGACCCGCCTGATAAATATGCTAATCACAAAACCATAATCACTACTTTCCTGTTTTGGCCCATAAACATTAAAAAACCTTAAAGAACAACTTTTTAATCTGTATTTTTTGTAATAGGCCTCTAAAAGTTTCTCTCCCATTAATTTTACTGCCGCATAGGGTAACTGGGGATTTATCGCTCCGTCTTCTTTTTCCGGCAGTTCTTTGGGTTCTCCATAAACTTCGGAGCTGGAAGAAAAAATGATCTTTGGCTTGTTATGTTTAAGTGCTAATTCAAGAATGTTTTTAATCCCCTCTATATCATTAAGCACTGCTAAAGGGTTTTCTATGGTTCTTTTTACCCCTACTGTTGCCGCGTAATGAAAGACCCCGTTGAATTTATATTTTTTAAAAACCGGAGCGATATCTTTAATTTTATTTGTGTCTCCCTTAACGAAGGTAAAGTTTGGATTTTTTTTAATTGCGGAAAGATTTTTAAGCTTTCCACTGCTCAGATTGTCAAAACAAACAACTCTCTGACCCATTTTTATCAATTTTTCAGATAAATGAGAACCAATAAATCCTGCTCCACCAGTAACTAAAAATATTTTTTTGTTTTTATTCATATTCATAACAACTAATTTCTTTTAGAAAATCTCTCCGGAGCACTTCTTGATAACCCGTTTGGTTCTATCTTTTAAACGGTAATATAAATGTTTGGCTTTGCTTTCTCAATAAAAAAATTATATCATAAAAGAATATGAAAAACAACTTGCTAACCCAAAGTTTAAATTATTTTTTAAAAGATTCTTGATTTTAGAGAAAAAAGTCAAAAATTAAAAAGATAGACGATGTTAATTTATTTCATTATTTTCATACTCTCATTTATTTTAACTTTAGTTTTTATCCCTATTGTTAAGAAGTTGAGTTTTAAGTACAGTTTTTACGACGACCCTAAAAAGGACTTATTAAAAGTTCACAAAATACCTATTTCTTATTTGGGTGGGGCTGTTATGGTTTTTGTTTTTCTTTTGAGTTTGATATTAACTTGGATTTTTAAAAAAACCGGGTTTTTAGAGCTGGATACTCCAAAACTTATTACTATATTTATTGGGAGCATTGTTTCTTGGTTTTATGGCTTTTGGGACGATACTCGCTGGCAGGAACGGATAAAGATAAGTCAAAAAATGAAAATTTTTTTTCAGATTCCAATAATAGCAACTTTAGTTTTAATTCTTTATACAACCCATATCCAGTGGCAGTTTATCTCTATTCCAATTATTGGAATATTAGTTTCTTTATTTTATTTTATTTTTATTATGAACGCCGTAAACATCCAAGATGGTCTTGATGGACTGACTGGGGGAATAATTTTAATTTCTTCGTTAGGGTTTTTGGTTCTTTCGCTTTTAACTGGTGATACTCTTGCTTTAATTATTTCTTTAATAACTATTGGGAGTATATTTGCCTTTTTATTTTTTAACTGGCATCCTGCTTCAATTTTTATGGGCAATAACGGTAGTTATTTTTTAGGATTTTTAATGACAGTTTTAATTATAATGAACACAAAACCGGGAAGTTTTGTTTGGCTTTTGGGCCCTCTTTTAATTTTAGGGATGCCTCTATTTAATGCAGGATATTTTTTTTCAAAGAATATTGTTTATCATCAACCTTTATTTTCAGCTGATAGACACCATTTTTATGATGAACTTTGTAGAATCTTTGACTCTGTTCCAAAAGGCGTTTTAGTGAATCACCTCATTCATATTATTTTAGTCGCTTCTGGTTTAACTATTTTAATAAAATTTTTATAGGGCAAAGACTTAGGTAAAGGGGGTTGACATATTTCTTTTAATTTGCTAATATGGAAACAGTGAGTGCGGTTCTGCTTTTAGTAGGACTCCATCTGAGTTGGCGAAAGACCTTGTTTTTGACGAGGTTTTTTGCTTTTATATAATGCAACGAGAACCGTTCTCGTCACAGTTTGCTTTACTTTTTTAAATATTCTATAATGCTGATTGGGTCGGGAGGATAGCACTCACTAAAAACTTAGAATTGGAGTAACTCTCCCGGCCCATTAAAATTAGATATTAGATATTAAGGGTTGGGTGTTAGATACGAAACGTTAGAGAAGATATGGAAAAAATAAATTTTCAAAAATTAGAAAAATTATTGCCAAAAGTTAGGGAAAATGTTTTATTAAAAAATTATACGACATTTAAAATTGGGGGACTGGCTCGTTATTTTTTTCTGGCAAAGAATAAAGAAGATATAATTAAAGCAGCTAAGGCAGCAAAGGAGCTTAAACTGCCTTTTTTTATTTTAGGCGGCGGCAGTAATCTTTTAGTTTCTGACAAAGGTTTTAATGGTTTAGTTGTAAAATTCGGTCAGCCACTTTCTTCGTATGTTTCAAAGGGCCTGGAGTGGGCAGTTGGTATTCCCGGGACCGTTCAAGGGGCAGTTTGCGGCAATGCTGGCGCTTTCAAAAAGTCAATGAAAGATGCTATCGAAAGCGTTGAAGTTTTTGACACAGAAACAGAAAAAATTAAAATTTTTAAAAACAAAGATTGCCGATTTTCCTACAGAAATAGTATTTTCAGAAAGAAAAAAAATTTAATTATTCTTTCAGTAAAAATCAAAACGAAAAAGAGTAATACCAAAAAAATAAAGCAATCTTTAAACTATCGTAAGGAAACCCAGCCCTTGGAATTTTTTTTAGCAGGAAGCATATTCAAAAACCTTGAAGGGTTTTCAGCTGGAGAATTGATTGAGAAATGTGGTTTGAAGGGAAAAAGAATTGGAGATGCTCAAATCTCAGAAAAACATGCTAATTTTATTGTTAATTTAGGAAATGCTAAAGCAAAAGATGTCCTTTCCTTAATGAAATTGGCTAAAGAGAAAGTAAAAAATAAATTTGGAATAGTTTTAGAAGAAGAGGTGCAAATAATGAAGTAGAAGCCCGGCGCTCTATCTTTTTTGTATAGGTTTTGCACTTGACTCTGTTGGAAATATTACTTAAAATTTAATAATAGAAAAAATTGTGGAAAATCATTTAGAGTTTTTTTGAACAAATAGAGTGGTTGGCTATTTGTTAAAACCAAGCCTACGAGGCTCGAACCAGAATCAATTTAGCGGAGCCAATTTGAGTTATATTCAAGGCACGAGGAGCGAAGTGTATAAGTGAAACGATACACGAGCGACGAGTAACACAGAAGATGGCTCAAATTGGCCCGCCCAAAGGGAAGCGAAATAATGGGCCAATTTCTTCGTCACTCCTTCTCGAAGTGTTATCTAACACTCCTTCGTCGTCCTTCCTTGAACTTGACCCATTCTTTCGCTTCTAAACTTGATGCTGGTTCGAGTCTCGTAGGCTATAAATAATTTATTCAAATTGTAGAGCATCTACAACTTGACCATAGGCAAATGGTTAAAAAGAAAAAAGCCAAGAAGAAGAAAAAGAAAAAGTAATTATAGAATTTTCTTCTAACAATCCCGCAGTTTCTCAAATTGCGGGGTTGTTTATTTATTTACAAAAATTTGTTATAATTGCAAGTGAGGGAGAAAAAGAAAAATGAGTGAGTGGAAAAAACAAAAATTCATTTTTGTTTTTGAACGAACGAATTTTTGTATTTCGACCGAATGCCGCAATTATATAAGAACCTTTCGCTTCGCTCAAGAACCTTGATTCGCTATTGTATAAATATATAATCTTAAATTAAAGCCTTATCTTTCTATCATAAATAACAATGAAAATTATTATCAAAGCAACCGATATTAAATTGGATAGAGCTCTTAAGGCATATATTCAGGAAAAGATTGGAGGACTGGAGAAATTTGCAGAAATTTTTCAGGGAAAGAAATACTACAATGGTTTTTTCGGCAAAGGGAAACCTCGGGTTGAGGTCTGGGTAGAAGTTGGAAGAACCACTCATCATCATTACAAAGGTTTGGTTTTTCGGGCAGAAGTTCAGATGCGTTTGCCGGGAAAAACTATAAGAGCAGAAGCAGTTGAGGAAGATTTGAAATTAGCTATTGTTGAGACTAAAGACAAACTGCAGCGGGAATTGAAACAGTATAAGGGGAAAATAATGTTCAACACCCGACGTTGAACGCCCGACGTTGAACATTTATAAATACAAAACCCGACGTTTAAAATCCTCAACGTCGGGTTTTAGATTAACGTTGTTAAGTTTTTGCTGGACAAAAACAGGAATTTTAACTACAATTAGAGAATTATGTCAATTTTGAATAAAATTTTTGGTGATGCTAATGAAAAATACTTAAAGCGACTGGGACCCGTGATTGAGAAAATAAATTCTCTTGAGCCAAAATTTGAGAAGTTTTCTAATGAGGAACTAAAAGAAAAAACTGCTGAGTTCAAAAAAAAGTTAAAACAGGGAGAAACTTTAGATGACATACTATCTGAGGCTTTTGCTTTGGTGAGAGAGTCAGCTAAAAGAACTTTAAGACAGCGGCATTTTGATGTTCAATTAATCGGAGGAATAGTTTTACACCAAGGGAAAATTGCTGAAATGAAAACCGGTGAAGGGAAAACCTTAGCCGCCACTCTTCCCTTATATTTAAATGCCCTTGGAGAAAAAGGAGCTCATTTGGTTACCGTAAATGATTATTTGGCCAGAAGAGATACTGTTTGGATGGGACAGATATATCATTTATTAGGCCTGAGTGTTGGTTGCCTAAATCATGCTCAGGCCTTTTTATATGACCCGGAGTACAAAAAACCCGAAGAGGAAGAGGATAAAATTAGGGATGAGTTAGGAAGTTTTAAAATTGTGGAGGACTTTTTAAAACCGGTTTCCCGCAAAGAGGCCTATCTGGCAGAGATTACCTATGGTACCAATAATGAGTTTGGTTTTGATTATTTGAGAAATAATATGGTTTATGATTTGAAAAATGAAGTTCAGAGGGACTTCAATTATGCAATCATTGATGAGGTAGATTCAATTTTAATTGATGAAGCCAGGACCCCTTTAATTATTTCAGCGCCCGAGGAAGAATCAACAGAAAAGTATTATCTGTTCGCTAAATTAGTGGCTAAGTTGAAAGAAAAAGAGGATTATGAGCTTGATGAAAAAATGAAAGCAGCCACCTTTACAGAATCAGGGCAAAATAAGGTTGTTCAACTTTTAGATTCTGACCCTTGGGCTGAAAATGATATTGCTGCTACTCATCAATTAGAAGCTGCTTTAAAAGCTAAAAGTTTATTTAAGAGAGACAAAGATTATGTAGTGAAAAGTGGACAAGTTATTATTGTTGATGAATTTACCGGAAGATTAATGCCTGGGAGAAGGTGGTCTGGAGGAATTCATCAGGCAGTTGAAGCAAAAGAAGTGGTAAAAGTTCAGCGAGAGTCCAGAACTTTAGCTACTATTACCTTCCAAAATTATTTTAGAATGTATAAAAAATTAGCTGGTATGACCGGAACAGCTGCTACCTCGGCTGAGGAATTTGATAAGGTTTATGGTTTGGAAGTAGTAATTGTTCCCACCAATAAGCTGATGATAAGGAGACAATTAGGAGATAGAATTTATAAGACCTTAAAAGGGAAATTTGAGGCATTAGTCAAAGAAATTAAAGAGAAGCACCAAATAGGAGAGCCGGTTTTAGTAGGAACAGTTTCTATTGAAAAAAATGAATATTTGGGGAAATTGCTTGACCGAGAGGGTATCCCTCACCAAATTTTAAATGCTAAAAATCATGAAAAAGAAGGAGAAGTAATTGCCCAGGCCGGAAAAATGGGTGCAGTAACCATAGCTACTAATATGGCTGGTCGGGGGGTTGATATAATTTTAGGAGGAAATCCGCCGGATGAGGATGAACAAAAGAAAGTTATTGAACTTGGCGGGCTCCATGTTATTGGAACTGAATGTCATGAGGCGAGGAGAATTGATAACCAGCTTCGGGGAAGAGCGGGCCGACAGGGTGACCCTGGCTCTTCTCGATTTTTTGTTTCTTTAGAAGATGATTTGATGAGAATTTTCGGCGGCGAAAGAATAAAGTCCTTGATGGAGACATTAAGAATTCCTGAGAACCAGCCGATTGAGGCAAAAATGATTTCAAAAGTCATTGAATCTGCCCAATCAAAAATTGAGGGAATGAATTTTGATTTAAGAAAGCATATTTTAGAATATGATGATGTGATGAATAAACACCGGGAAGTATTTTATAGAAAGAGAAGGGAAATACTAAAGAAAGCTCAAAGCTTAAAACTCAAATCTCAAATCTTGGAAATAATCAAGAGAGCAGGTTACACAGAAGCTGATTATGAGAAAAAAGAAAAAGAAGTAGGCGAGGAAAATATGCGACAGATTGAGAAAATTATCTGTTTAAGGGTCTTAGATACTTTTTGGAAGGAGCATTTGGAGAACATGGAGCGTTTAAGGGATTCTGTTCGGCTTAGAGCTTACGGCCAGCAGGATCCTTTAGTTGAATATAAAAGAGAAGGTCATAAAATGTTTCAACAATTGCTTGAAGTGGTTGAAACTACTATTGCCAATACCATTTTTAAAGCGGAATTGAAACCTAGTCAAAATTTCGTTCACCCGCCACAAATTTCAGAGAAATTTGGGCGGGCAAGGCAAAATTTGGGCGGGCAAGCCCGATTTAAAAAGAATCATAAAAAAATTGGCCGGAACGAGCCCTGTCCCTGCGGTTCTGGCAAAAAGTATAAGAAATGTTGTTGGCCTAAATATGGCTAAATTACCTTTTTACTGAAGGAAAATTGTGTTAGAATAAAAAAATCGCTTTATGAACAAAAAACGAGTTTATCTAATTCTATTTTTTATTGTTATTTTAGCTTTTTTGGCTGCTAATTTAAGTTATCCAAAATATTTCAACCAGGGAGCTGATTTTCTTAATAAAAAAGCCGGTTTAAATATTCCTCATTTTTTGGAGATTCCTTTTAAGTTAGGATTAGATTTACAAGGAGGCATAGATCTTACCTATGAAGCTGATTTATCAGATATTGAAAAAGAAGATTATGGTTCTGCTATGCAGGGATTAAGAGATGTTATTGAAAGAAGGGTTAATCTTTTTGGGGTTGAGGAACCGATAGTTCAAACTCAGGAAGCAGCCGGCCACCATAGATTACTTGTTGAGTTAGCTGGAATAAAGGATCCAGCTCGGGCGATTAAAATGATTGGCCAAACCCCTTTTTTAGAGTTCAGAGAGCAAAGATTAGAAGAGGAAACTCAAAAAATTCTTGATAAACAAAAAGAAGTTGAGGGGAAAACTTTTGAGGAAATGCAGGAAATTGAGAATTGGCAGTTGGCCCTTGAAGACCCTTATTTTAAATCAACAACCTTAACCGGAAAATATTTAGAAAAGGCATCCTTAGGTTTTGACCAAACCACCCAAAAACCCTTAATCTCGCTTCAATTTAACGATGAGGGCTCTAAAATTTTTGAGGAATTAACTTCAAAAAACGTTAACAAGATATTAGCAATTTATATTGATAATGCTCCGATTTCTACTCCGGTTGTTCAGGAAAAGATTTCTGGCGGTAAAGCTCAAATTAGCGGAGATTTCACTGTTAATGAAGCTAAGGAATTATCCAGAAATCTTAATGCTGGGGCTCTTCCTGTTCCTATAGAATTAATTTCTCAACAAACGGTTGGAGCAACTTTGGGAGCGGTTTCTTTAGAAAAAAGTTTAAAAGCCGGGATATTTGGTTTTTTTGCCATAATTTTATTTCTGATAATTTTTTATAGATTTCCCGGATTTTTGGCTTCTTTGGCTTTGGGGATTTATCTTGCTTTGATTTTGAGTTTGGCCAAATTAATTCCCGTTACTTTAACTCTGTCCGGGATCGGCGGTCTTATTTTATCAGTGGGAATGGCGGTTGATGCTAATATTTTAATTTTTTCTCGGCTGAGAGAGGAGTTAAAAGAAGAAAAAAGTTTTACTATTGCTCTAGAGGAGGGTTTTAGAAGAAGCTGGCCTTCAATTAGAGATGGAAATATCACTACCTTGGTTGTTGCTTTAATTCTCTTCTGGTTTGGAACTAGTTTTATCAAGGGGTTTGCCTTGACTTTGAGTATGGGAATTTTGCTCAGTATGTTTTCAGCAATTTTTATTACCAGAAACTTTTTGAGAGTTTTTACCGGAACAAGATTGGAAAATATAAAATGGCTTTGGAGATAAACTTCATTTAAACACCTTAACACCTTAATATCTTAACATATCAACATTAAATTTAATTCTGTTTAAATGTTAAAATGTTTAAATGTTAATATGATTAGTTTCACAAAATACCGCAAAATATATTTTATTTTCTCTGGGATTCTAATCTTGGCTAGTTTGATTTGTCTGATTGTTTTTGGATTGAAACCAGGAATTGATTTTACCGGTGGAAGTATTCTGGAAATAGAATACAAGGAAAGCAGGCCCTCAAACCAGGAAATATTAGAAGAATTAACCGAGCTTGACTTAGGTACTGTTTATATCCAGCCCACTAATGAGAAAGGGGTTATTTTAAGATTCAAAGACATTAAAGAAGAAACCCATCAGCAGATTTTGGAAAAATTTCAGGAAGGAGAGAAAAGAATAGAGGAAAGGCGATTTGAGTCAATAGGACCGACCATTGGCCGAGAATTAAAGCAAAAAACAAAAATTGTCATAGTTCTGGTTTTATTATCAATAGTTTTGTATGTTAGCCTGGCCTTTAGAAGAATTCAAAGACCTTTGAGATCCTGGCAGTATGGGATAGCCAGTGTTCTTGCTCTTTTCCATGACATATTGATTCCCTTAGGGATTTTTTCCGTTTTAGGGAAAATTTACAACGTTGAAATTTCTATTCCGGTGATTACTGCTCTTCTTGCTGTTTTGGGGTATTCAGTTAATAACACGGTAGTAGTTTTTGATAGAATAAGAGAGAACCTTTTAAAAAGAGGAGGTCTTTTTGGGGAGATCGTTGATAAAAGTTTAAACCAGACCCTAACTCGTCAAATTAATACTTCCCTGACTACCTTGTTTGTTGTTTTAGCAATTTTTCTTTTTGGCGGAGAAACCTTGAAATATTTTGCTCTGGCTTTAATTTTGGGAATTATAGCCGGCACCTATTCTTCAATTTTCTTAGCCGGTTCTTTGTTGATAACCTGGTTTAAATGGCGACAGGGGAGAGAATAAGTTGGGAGGACGGCCCTCCGCAGGTTTGGGATTGACAATGGTATTTAAAAATGGTTAAATATGTATAGATAGCAAAAATGTTTATTTAATTAATAAATTTAACCCCTCAAATCTATGGAATTCAATTATCCAAAAATTTGTTCAAATTTTCTAAAAAATTTGTCTCAAAGAGCAACCGATATTATTGAAAGACGTTTTGGTTTAAATACCGGGAAAAGGGAGACATTAGAAGCTATTGGAGAAAGCTATGATATTACCAGAGAACGGGTTCGTCAGATAGAAAGAGAGGGATTTTCCAGAATTCAGTTAAAAATCAAAGAGGAGAAGAAAGTTTTTCAATATTTTGACGACGTTCTTAAATTTTTTGGTGATATTAAAAAAGAAGAGGCCCTTCTTAGATTTTTAGGTGGAGAGACTTTTCAAAATCATGTTTTCTTTTTGTTAACCAGAAGGGATGATTTTGAAAGAATTTTAGAAAGCCAGGACTTTTATCCTTTTTGGACCAGGAAAAAAGAATCCACAAGGATTGCTAAAAAAATTGTAAAATCAACCATAAAAAAATTTGAAAGTAAAAAAAGACCCTTTGCTTTGGATGAACTTTTCAGGGTTCAAAAAACCAATCTTTTAAAAATTTCCAATAAAAAATTAAATAAAGATGTTTTTAATTCCTATCTTGAGATTTCAAAAGAAATTCAAAAAAATTCTGAAGATAAATTTGGTTTAAAAGATTGGTTAGAAATTAATCCCCGGGGAGTGAAAGATAAATCTTATTTGGTTTTAAAAAAAGAAGGACAACCTTTGCATTTTACTCAAATAGCTAATTTCATAAAAAACTCCTCTTTTTTGCCTCAAAAGGAAATACATACTGCTACGGTGCATAATGAACTAATTAAGGATTCCCGATTTGTTTTGGTCGGCAGAGGCCTTTATGCTTTAAAAGAATGGGGCTATACATCTGGAATAGTAAGAGATGTAATTTTTAAAGCCCTAAAAGAATCAAAAAAACCTTTATCAAAAAAAGAGGTTCTAAGAAAAGTTTTGAAACAACGTCTTGTAAAAGAAAATACAGTTTTTTTAAATTTAGAGAATAAAGAATATTTCTTAAAGAATTTTCAGGGAAAGTATACAGTGAACCCTATTAAAGAGGCTTAATTAATGCTACTAACATAATGATCGATTTTTTGCCTCCCCAAATTTTAGCTTTATATAAATTTTTGGCTCCATTTCTCTTTCCATTTCTTTCTCCTGCTTGGCAGATTTTTAAATCTTGGTGGTGGTTGCTACTTCCTTTTATTTTATGGAAATTTCTTTCTTTTCTTTGGCTTTGGTGGCGAGGGTTAGATGTTTGGTATCCCAAACAAAAGATTATTTTACTTGAAGTTAAAATGCCAAAAGAGGTATTAAAGCCAATCAGGGCAATGGAAACTGTAATGGAGTGCATTTATCAAATTGTTTATGAATCTATAGGTTGGTGGAGGAAATGGATTGAGGGAATGCTTCAACCTTCTTGTTCGTTTGAAGTTGCTTCCATTGGCGGAGAACCTCATTTTTTTCTTAGAATTCCCCAAGCAAAGCGGGACCCCATTGAATCGGTTATTTATTCTCAATATCCCGAGGCTGAAATCTCAATAGCCGATGATTACACCAGATATGTTCCCCAAGACATTCCAAATAAAGATTGGGACCTTTGGGGGGATGATTATAAACTTTATAAAGAAGACTCTTATCCGATTAGGACCTATAAAAAATTTGAGACAGAAAGAGAGGCTTTGGAAGAAAAAAGAGTTGACCCTTTAGCCAGTCTTTTGGAAGCAACGGCAAAGATAAAGCCCGGAGAGCAGCTTTGGGTTCAGATTACAACCGAACCGGAAAAGACCGGCAATTGGATTAAAAAAGGAGAAAAGATAAGAGATATGCTTGCCAAAAGAATAAAAAAAGCTCCTCTTAAAAAGCCGATGATTTTAGAAGCTGCTGATATTTTGATTAGTGGGGTACCAGCCGAACCGAAAAAAGAGGAAAGAGAACTTATTCCTCCGGAAATGAGACTTACTCCGGGAGAAAGAGAGATAATTACTGGAGTAGAGGAAAAAATTTCTAAAACTGGTTTTATAACCAATATTAGATTTATTTATCTTGGCAAGAGAAATGTTTTTTTTAACCCCAATCATAAACTGGCTTTTGGTTTTTTTAATTCCTTTACCACTCTTAATCTCAATGGTTTGAGACCTTGTGGAGACCCCTTTATAACAAGAATTAAAAGAAGCTGGTTTTTACCTTTAAATCTTATTCGTAAGAGAAGAATATATCTAAGAAAAAGAGCGATGTTCAGGAAATATAAATCAAGAGTAAATCCTTATTTTCCCCGGCCAGGTGGGACTTTTATCTTAAATAGCGAAGAAATGGCTACTCTGTTCCACTTTGCCGGCAGAGGGGTTGCCCCGGCGCCTTTTGTTCCTCGAGTTGAGGCAAAAAAAGGAGAAGCACCCCCGGGGTTACCCACGGAGTAATCTTTTGCTTCACAAAGATTTATGAACGATATAAGTTTTTTTGCTGAAACAACCTATCGTAATACATTTAAAAAATTCGGCGTTAAACCCGACGATAGACGTCGGCATATTTATACTATTGGTAAAACCGGAATGGGCAAAACAGCAATGCTCGAAAATATGGCAATTCAGGATATTCAAGCTGGCCGGGGTATTGGTTTTATTGACCCTCATGGCGAGGCAGCAGAAAGGTTATTAGATTTTGTTCCATCTTCCAGGATTAATGATGTTGTTTATTTTAATCCTTCTGACTTAGAATATCCCTTTGCCTTTAATGTTATGGAAAAAGTTGATGTTGAACATCGGCATTTGGTAGCCAGCGGTCTTATGGGGGTTTTTAAAAAAATCTGGCCTGATGTTTGGTCTGCTCGAATGGAATATCTTTTAAACAATTGCATTTTAGCTCTTCTTGAATATCCTGGTTCTACTCTATTGGGTGTTAACCGAATGTTTGCTGACCCCGATTATCGGAAAAAAGTGGTGGATAAAATCACTGACCCGGTAATTAAATCCTTTTGGGTTCAAGAATTTGCCAGATACCCCCAGAAATTTGAAGTAGAAGCCACTGCTGCTATCCAAAACAAAGTCGGCCAGTTTATTTCAGCTCCTTTAATCCGAAATATTATTGGTCAGGTTCAATCGGTAATTAATATGAGAAAGGTGATGGATGAGGGAAAAATTTTAATTGCTAATATATCTAAGGGGAGAATAGGTGAGGATAATTCCATGCTTTTGGGAGCTCTTTTAATTACTAAGTTGCAATTAGCAGCTATGTCCAGAGTAGATATTCCCGAAGAAGAAAGAAAAGATTTTTATTTATATGTTGACGAATTTCAAAATTTTGCTACTAAAGCTTTTGTCAACATACTTTCTGAAGCCAGAAAGTATCGCTTATGTCTCATTTTAGCTAATCAGTACATTGCTCAATTGGAAGAAATGACTCCCCTTGGAAGAAGCTCTGAGGTTAAAGATGCTGTCTTTGGCAATGTGGGGACAATAGTTTCTTTTCGGGTTGGAGCAGAAGATGCTGAATTTTTAGAAAAAGAATTCATTCCGGAATTCAGCGCTGGAGATCTGGTTAATCTGGCAAAATATAATATTTATTTAAAATTGATGATTGATGGAATGGCCGGAAGGCCTTTTTCAGCTCGCACCTTGGTTCCGTTTCCCAGACGGACTGAAGAATCAAATAGAGAGAGAATTATAAAAGTTTCCCGGGAGAGATATGGAACCTCGCGGGAAAAAGTAGAAGAAAGAATTACTAAATGGGTTGGTTTTTCAAAAGAAGCAACTGCTGTTATTAAGCCCAAACAACCTTCTGTTCTTTATGATGCTATTTGTTCTTTATGCGGCAAGCCAACTAAAGTAATATTTCCTCCGGATGAAAAAAGACCGGTTTATTGTAAATCTTGTTTAAAAAAACTAAAAACAGCAAAAGAAACAGCCCATAGGGCCTATGGGCCTATTTCCTTAGAACAAGCAGCAAAAGAAGAACCGATCTCTTTTAGGGGGCCAAAGAAAGTATCTGAGCCCCGAAAAAGAGAAAGAAAACCGGTTAATTTGGAGGAATTAAAAGAAACCTTAGGAGAAGCATTGGGTAAAATTGAGAAACCTAAAGACACTGATTAATTATGTTTAAAACTCTTAAAGAACTTGATATTAAAAATAAAAGAGTATTAGTAAGATGTGATTTTAACACTCCCTTAAATGAAAAAGGAGATATTTTGGACGATTTTAAAATTAAACAAACCATTCCTACTATTAAATATTTAATTAAAAATAAAGCTAAGGTGATTTTAATCAGCCATTTAGGCGAGCCTGAAAAAGTCAAAAGTTTTAGTTTAAAGCCCATTGCTTTAAGGTTAGGAGAATTATTAGAAACAGGAGTTAAGTTTTTAGATGATTGTATTGGTAAAGATATTGAGAAACAAACTTTAGAAATGAAGACAGGCCGGATTTTACTCTTAGAAAATTTAAGGTTTCATAAAGAGGAAAAGGAAAACGACCAGAATTTTGCCAAACAACTCTCAAAAATAGCTGATGTTTATGTCAATGATGCCTTTAGTTCTTCCCACAGAGCCCATGCTTCAATTGTAGGGATTCCTAAATATTTACCCTCTGGAGCTGGATTATTATTTGAAAAAGAAGTTAGGATTCTCTCCAGGGTTTTAGAAAATTCCTGGCGGCCCTTAGTAACAATTATTGGCGGCGCTAAAATCTCAACTAAAAGTAAATTTATCGAACGATTTTTAAAAAAAGCCGACCATTTACTTATAGGAGGGAGAATAGCCAATACTATTTTGTTAATCAAAGGAATTTGTATTGGAAGACCTTGGCCATCAGAGGAAATAGTAAAAGAAATCTCTGGGTTTAATTTGACTTCTACTAAACTTCATCTTCCTATAGATGCTATTGTATCTCCCGATGAGACAGGTAAGGTTTATGTTCGGGAATCAGCGCCGGGGAAAGTAAGGAAAGATGAACTACTTTTAGATATCGGGACAGAGACAATTAGAATGTTTTCCAAAATAATTGAAGATGCTAAAATGATTATTTGGTCAGGTCCTCTTGGCTTTTTTGAAAATCCTCTATTTGAAAAAGGGACAAAAGATATTGCTGAGAAAATTGTTAAAAATCATCAGGCATTTAAAATTGCCGGTGGAGGAGACACTATTTTTGCTTTAGCTAAGTTTGGATTGAGAGATAAATTTGATCATATTTCTACTGGTGGGGGAGCAATGTTAAATTTCTTAAGCGGCGAGAAATTTCCAGGGATAGAAGCCCTAGAAAAGTAAATGTCTTTTGAAATCAAAAATCTAAAAAAAGCAGCTAACCGGATTTTAAAAGCAATAAAATTCAAAGAAAGAATAGTTATTTACGGCGACGCTGATTTAGATGGGGTATCTTCGGTTATTATTCTCAAAGAATGTATTAAAAATTTAGACGGTGAAATTGCCGCAGTTTATTTTCCCGATAGAGAAGAAGGTTGTGGAATAAATGAAAAAGCTTTGAAATATTTAAAAAAGTATGCTCCTGCTTTATTTTTAGCTTTGGACTGCGGCATAGGGAATTTTAAAGAAGTAGAAATAGCCAGAGAATTAGGTTTTGAGGTAATCATAATTGACCATCATGAAATATTAGATAAACTTCCCTCAGCCTCAATTATTGTTGACCCAAAACAAAAAGGAGATAGGTATCCTTTTAAATATTTTGCTAATGTCGGCATTATTTTTAGATTAGCTAAACTCCTTTTGAAAAAAGGAATGGCAGAGAGCTTAAGGAGAAATTTTTTAGAATTAGTGGCTATGGCTACTATTGCCGATATGATGCCGAGAGTTGATGAAAATAAGCTGATGATTGAAGAGGGATTAAAATATTTGGAATCAAGTTGGCGGCCAGGAATTCAAGTATTATTTAGATTGGAAGCTTTTAAATCCCTACCTTTATTTGAGCGAGTTTATAAAGTTAATTCTCTTTTAAATATTCGTAATATTGAAAACAGATTGCCAGCTTCTTTCCGTCTTTTAACCAGTTTGGATAAAAAAGAAGCAGAAAAATTAGCAGAAAAATTATTTGAAAAAAGTGTTCAGAAAAAAGCAAGAATAAGAGAAATAATAGAAGAGGCTAAAGATAAAATTTCTAAAAAGCCAACAAGTTCTATTGTTTTTGAAGGCAGTTCTAATTGGGAATTAATTTTGCTGGGAGTTGTAGCTTCAGTAATCGCTCAAGAAGAGCAGAAGCCGGTCTTTTTGTTCAAAAAAGGTAAAGCAGAAAGTCAAGCTAGTATTAGGGCGCCGGATGGATTCAATACAGTTGAGGCGATGAAGAATTGCTCAAAAAATCTTATCACCTATGGCGGGCATCCCCAAGCAGCCGGATTTAGCATAAAAAATGAGAATTTAGAGGAATTTAAAAATTGCTTGATTGATTATTTCAAAAAGTAGGGTTTTATGAAGAAGATAATTATTTATACAGATGGTGGTTCACGTGGTAATCCAGGTCCCTCAGCAGTTGGGATAGTTTTTTGCAATGAGAAAAAGCAGGTTATAAGAAAATATTCTGAATATTTAGGAGATAATTTTACTAATAATCAAGCAGAATATAGAGCGGTAATTTTCGCTTTAAAGAAATTTAAGGCCTTGTTTGGGAAAAAACTGGCAAAGTCTTCAGAAATTGAAATAAGGTCTGATTCTGAGCTTATAGTAAAACAGTTGAATAGCCAATACAAAATTTTAGATGAAAAAATTCAATCCTTGTTTTTGGAAGTTTGGAATTTAAAATTTGATTTTAAAAAAGTAAAATTTAAGTTAATTTCGCGAGATAAAAACAAAGAAGCAGATAAATTGGTCAATGAGGCCTTAAACGCTCAAAAAAGTGCCCAAAAATTACTTTAGCAATAATGTTTTAATCTCTGGGCGAGGTCGGGCCTAGCCCAGCCTAGCCCAACTCAGCCAAGCTTTGAACGCCCGACATTAAACAGATTATTCAATATTAAAAATCCCGGTTTTAACCGGGGTTTTTAATATCCT
>CAYUSS010000017.1:0-16664 GCA_964447515.1 uncultured Candidatus Saccharibacteria bacterium
AAACAGATTATTCAATATTAAAAATCCCGGTTTTAACCGGGGTTTTTAATATCCTAGCAAGACTGTAAGCCGAATTTTGTCTTGCCTCACCGAAGCTCGAAGAGCGTAGGCGTGTTTTGTCCGTCTTCGCTAAAGCTACGGCGAGACGAAGTGATTATCTATCTAAGCGAACTACTTTTCATTTCGACAAATCCGGAGATTGTCGAAATGTTTGTTCTTGCACCCTGATAAGGATTTAGCCGTTTCAAACAAACTTTAGTTTGTTTGTCCTCCGTAGCTTTAGCGTAGGAGGACACCCAAGTTATAGTTTGTATCGCCCTCCTTCGCATAAAGCTACGGAGGGCGCTTCTCGCCTTTCGGCTCGAAGCGTCTCTGTTCGCACCTCTAATCTCACGACCGGAGGGTGTTACCCTCTATCTTTTTATCAAGCACATAAATTATGTGATTGAGAGTGTTCGGACTTTCCTCCCCCCATTGCCCGATAGGCTTAAATGGGAAGCAATCACTCGTCTTACTAAGACAGCTATATCTTACCAAATTTAAAATTTTTGTCAACCCCGTAGAAGAAATTTGAAAGATTTTTCTTTAGAAAAATCAAATTTGCGAAGCCATTCAAATTTTCTCTACGGGGTCAATAGTTAGTTGAAAAACAGTGCTAAAAATAGTAAAATGAGAAATATGTTTAATCATATTTTTAATTCAAGAAGCAAAACAGTTACTTTCGCAGCTTTCCTCTTAGCTGTTTCGGCTTTAATCAGCCGAATTTTAGGGTTAATAAGAGATCGGCTTTTAGCTGGTCATTTCGGAGCAGGGGAAGAACTGGATATTTATTTCGCCGCTTTTAGGATTCCAGATTTTATCTATGGGATTTTAATCGCAGGAGGAATTACGGCTGCTTTTTTACCTGTTTTTTCGGAATATTTTTCTAAACCCGCCGACTTCGTCGGCCGAAGACGACTTCGTCGGCCAAAGGCCGAAGCCTTGCTGTGTTCTACCGTATCCTTTGGCGAAGGAGGGGAAAAGGCGGGCAGGAACGAGAGAGACAAATTCTCCTCCAAGAAAGCTACGGAGGACAAGTGGCCTCAGCGGGCATTAGAATTTGTCAACAATGTTTTAAATTGTTTTTTTATTTTGCTTATTTTAATCTGTATCCTTTTGGCTATTTTTACTCCTTTAATTATTAAATTTATTATTCCCGGATTTTCGCCAGAAAACGCGGTCCTAACCGTAACATTGACAAGAATAATGTTTTTAAGCCCGATTTTCTTTGGCTTATCCAGTATTTTTTCCGGAATTTTACATTACTTTAATAGATTTTTAGCTTACGCTTTAGCCCCAATTTTATATAATTTGGGAATTATTTTTGGAATTTTATTTTTAGTTCCCATTTTTGGAATTTTTGGTTTGGTTTATGGAGTGATTTTAGGAGCGTTTTTGCATTTATTTATTCAAGTTCCCGCTGCTTTAAACACTGGCTTTAGATATAAGGCCATTTTAAATTTCCTGTCTCCGGGCATGAAGAAAGTTTTTAGATTAATGATTCCCAGAGCAATTGGAACCGCTGCCTACCAGATAAATTTGATTGTTATTACGGCTATAGCTTCTACTTTAACAGTCGGAAGTATCGCTATTTTTAATTTCTCTAATAATCTTTATTATCTTCCCATTGGTCTTTTTGGAGTTTCGTTTGCCGTGTCTTCTTTTCCTGCTTTTTCAAAATTTTGGGCAAATGGCCAAAGAAAAGAGTTTTTGGAAAATTTTTCTTCGTCATTTCGACAAATTTTGTTCTTTATAATCCCTGTTTCTTTTTTAATGTTTCTTTTAAGAGCTCAGCTGGTTAGATTGATTTTGGGAACCGGTCAGTTTGGCTGGTTAGAAACTCGTCTTACTGCTGCCAGTTTAGGTATTTTTTGTTTAGGAATTCTTGCCGGAAGTTTAAATCCGCTTTTAAATAGGGCTTTTTTTGCTTTCCAGAACACTAAGACGCCGGTGGCAATTGGAGTAGTTTCTATGGTGGTAAACATAATACTTTGTTTTTTATTTACCCATTTTTTATCTTTTTCAAATATCTTTCAAAATTTTTTAGAGAACTTTCTTAAACTTCAAGGAATTAAAAATATTCAAATAATAGGTCTTCCCATGGCCCTTTCTTTGGCTGCTATATTACAAACATTTTTGCTTTTAATCTTTTTTTACAGAAGAATAGGGGACTTTAGAATAAAAGAGATTTTTCAATCCCTGAGCAAAATTTTATTAGCCGGTATTTTGATGATTATTGCTGTCTATTCTGTCCGTCAGCTTGTAGGTGAGTTTGTTAATATGCAGACCTTTTTTGGGGTTTTTTTGCAGGCGGTTTTAGCCAGCTCAGTTGGTATTTTTGTTTATTTTTTAATTACTCTGTTTTTAAAGTCATCAGAAATTAAAACTATAAAGTCCTCATTTTTTAAACAATTTGCAAAAAATGAATATGATAAATAAGAAACAAATTAGACACTTTTAATGAGATATAATATAAATAACATCCGTAACTTTTCAATTATAAGTCACGTGAACCACGGCAAGTCAACTCTAGCTGACCGTTTTTTAGAATTAACGGGGACTGTTTCTTCAAAAAAAATGCGGCCTCAATTTTTAGATGCAATGGATTTGGAGCAGGAAAGAGGAATAACTATTAAGCTCCAGCCAGTTCGGCTGGAATTTGAATTTGCTGATTGTAAATATATTTTAAATTTAATTGATACTCCGGGGCATGTAGATTTTTCTTATGAAGTTTCCAGGTCTCTTGCTGCAGTTGAAGGGGCTATTCTATTAGTTGATGCCAGCAAAGGTATTCAAGCTCAAACTTTAGCTAATTTGGACTTAGCCCGACAGCAAAATTTAATTATTATTCCGGTAGTAAATAAAATTGATTTATCTCAGGCAAAAATAGATGAGACCGTTGAAGAAATCGCCGAATTATTAAAAATTAATAGAGATGAAGTGCTCAAAATTTCTGCTAAATTCGGCACCAATGTTAATCAAGTTTTAGAAGCGGTGATTAAAAATATTCCCTCTCCAGAAAAAGAAAATTTGCAAAAACCTTTTCGGGCTTTAATTTTTGATTCAAAATATGACCCTTTTAAAGGAGTAATTGCTTATGTTCGGGTTGTTAACGGAGAAATTGAAACAGGCGAGAAAATAAAACTTTTCGCCACTAAAGCCAAAGGAGAGATAAAAGAACTTGGTTATTTTAAGCCAGAATTTTATCCCCAGAATAAGCTTTCGGCCGGCGAAATTGGTTATATTGCTACCGGTATTAAAGAACCTGGCAAAATTCGGGTGGGAGACACGATTATAAATCAAAAACCAGAAAAAGCAGAGGACAGGCCCTTACCCGGCTATAAAGAGGTAAAATCTATGGTTTTTGCCAGTTTATATCCTGAAAATCCCGATGATTTTGATTTATTAAAAGATAGCTTATCTAAATTAAAATTAAATGACCCTTCTTTAGTTTTTGAGCCGGAAACAAAGGAATCTTTAGGTCGAGGATTTCGTTGCGGATTTTTAGGAACTTTACATACAGAAATTGTTTCAGAACGTCTTCAAAGAGAGTTTGGCTTAGATCTGGTAATTTCTACTCCTTCGGTGGTTTTTAAAATTACCGACCAGAAAAATAGAGAAAAATTTATTTATTCGGCGGGCGATTGGCCAGGTGCTTTAGAGATTAAAAAAATTGAGGAACCATGGGTATCTCTGGAAACAATAACTCCGACTAAATATATGGGAAAGATTTTAGAAGTTTTAGAAAATCTTCGAGGGCATTACATTAAAACTAAATATTTTGGCGCAGAAAGAACAATTTTAATTTATGAAGTTCCTTTGCGGGAGATTATTACTAATCTTTACGATAAAATTAAAAGCGTAACCCAGGGTTATGCTTCAATGAATTATAAGATTTTAGGTTTCAGACCGGGAGATTTAGTCAAAATGGAGATTTTAATCGCCGGAAGAAAGGAGAAAGCATTTTCAAAAATTGTTCCCCAAGAAAGGGGTTATCAAGAAGGAAAATTTTTGATTAGAAAACTAAAAGAGACCTTACCTGCTCAACAATTTTCAGTTGCCCTGCAGGCGGCAGTTAATGAAAAAATTATTGCCAGAGAAACAATCAAAGCCAGAAGAAAAGACGTCACTGCCCCTTTATATGGGGGTGATTACAGCCGCAAAAGAAAACTTTTAGAAATCCAAAAAAAGGGCAAAAAAGAATTAAAGGCAATAGGAAAAGTTAGAATTACTCCTAAAGTATTTTTAGAAGTATTTCGGGGTTGACCCCGTTAGAAGTCCAACGAATTTTTACATTTTTTTGGGCTTCCCTCGCTTGCGTTAATCAAAAAAATTGGTAGAATAGTAAATAAAGGAATAGAACGCCGGTTAAAATGAGACTTAAAGGACAAACAATTTTTAAAATAATCTGGATTATTTTAATATCTTTAGTGGTTTTAAGTATGTTTGCTTTTACCTTAGCCCCTCTATTTCGTTAATATCTGTTCTTATGAAAGTAAAGTTTAGGAAAAATAAAAAAGTTCATGCTAGTCGGAATATATTTTTATCAGTATTACTCGGAATATTATTATTAGTAATAGTTGGGTTTTTAATAAATACTAATCTAAAAATAAATCGTCGGAGAACAGAACTTGTTTTCCAAACTAAGACCCTTAAAAGCGAAATTAAAACCTTAGAAGAAAAAAAGCAAGAAATGAAAGAAAAAATTTCTCAAGCCGCAAGCAAGGAGTATTTAGAAGAAGTAGCTCGAAACCAGTTTGGTTTACAGCTTCCTGGAGAAAAAACGTTTGTTATTACAGAAGAGGAGGAGAATGAAGAAAAAGACGAGAAAAAAGAAGAAGAAAATTGGTGGGAGCGGATAAAAAATATCTTGAATTTTTAAAGTAAGCGGGATTAGTATAGTGGTAATACATAACCTTCCCAAGGTTGAGACACGGGTTCAATTCCCGTATCCCGCTCATAAAAAATTACCCTCTGACTTAAGTCAGAGGGTTTTTATTTTATCAGAGGGTTTTTATTTTATTCCTCCCAGGGTGTCCAGAATCCCAGAACTTCTAAATCCCCCGTGATAATAGTTTCTTCTTCTTCTTCTTCTTCCATGTTTCTCTTCCCTTTCCTAAATAGAATAGGGCCCCATTAGTCCGTTTTTGGATCCGTTTCCAAAATTTCATAATCGTTTCCGATTGCTTGGTCGCCAGTTTTCCCCTTCTTTCTTTTTTTCTGTCCTTCGTCGTCCTTTTCCCCTTTTTCTTCTTGGGATTTTGTGGTTATTGAGATGACCTTTTTCCATTCTTGCCTTCTCCTTCCTTATAATTTTGTGAAAAGAACTATTATATTATAAATATAAGGGATTTGTTAAATTTGGTCAAGGATGTTGATGAGTCGGTTGGTGTTAGACCGTAAAAAAACCCCGCTCTTTTGTGTTAGAACTTATCCTCCAGCCTTCTTTTAGGTCTTTGGCAGGTATGAAGTCCAAAACACAGAGAGCGGGATATCCAACCAAGCTTAGCTTGGTCATTTTTCTTTTTTTGTTTCCTTTGGTTGGCTTATGTTCGGTTTTTCTTTCTTCGATTCTATTTGTTCAGGTTTTTTCTTGGCAGCCGGTCTTATATAACTTATATAAATATAAGTTAATAGTTTGTGGGCGTACTTTTTTTCCAAGCTGCAGGTCGGCATTTCTCCTACAGCTCCGATTGTGTATTTCCCTCCTCCCGGGCAAACTGGAAAACGGCCGCCTTTGATGTATTTCTTCAATTCTTCTTCATAAACGGGGTCGCCTTGCTTTTTGTTTTCGGCTGCTGTCCATTTCTCTTTGGCAGCAACTATCTGCCGAAGGTTCTCGACGCAGGCGTTCTTTTGTCTTTCCTCCAGGGCTTTGATGAACCTCGAGAGAGAGACTATTACCAGCAGACCGATGATTGTCACAACAATCATACATTTAAACAGGATGAAGCCTTTTCTTGTTTTCACAGTTGTTATCCTTTCCTTATGGGTTGTGTTAAAGAACGATTTTTTTTCGTCTCTTTAGAATTTATCTTTTGAGACAGATTATTAAAGTATAGCAAATATTTTCTATTTTGTCAAGTGTAAAAAAAGACCCTAATGATTTGTTATCACAGGGCCTTATCAGGTTTAGAAGCCTGTTTTTTGGTTATTAATCCCTTTTTCTTGATGCTCTTTCGATTTTTCTCAAACTCTTCCAACACATCTTGACCACAGTGTTAAGATGTTATTTTTTTACTTTGCTACCCACATTTTTTCCAGGTTCTGGATAGAGCGCTGGGCGAATAGAACAGGGTCTTGACCGGCCGGGTTGATGTCATGCTCGGCGATAATCTTGTCTCCGCCGTCCCATCCTTTCAGGATTGCGACCGCTTCCTGCTGATCATACCAACGTTTTTTACCGCCCATGCCGACTGCCCAGTCCCAGTCATAACCAGCCCCAATCTCGTGGGGGAGGAATCCTTGTTCCATTATTTTTTCAATGGAACGAGGAAGGAGCTGGGCCGAGTTCACATGCAGGAATCCGCTAAACAGGTCGGAGTCAATGGTTCTCTGGGTTCCTTCGGCAACCGTCAGACCAGATATTAACAAGTGGGCCCACTCGTTGTTTATCCACATTGCTTTTCGACCCAGTGCCCTGTTGACATTCCGACAAAATGTTATTGCCAGATGGAGTGTGCAGATGTAGTCCACACCCGGGTCGCACGGTTTCCACTCGAGCCATACTGTCCCCTCGGTTTTGGCAAGTATCTCCGTCCAGAAATCGGTCAGTTTTTCCCAGGCGGGACCAACGGCATGGTGTGGGTTCCTATCGAGGAGGTCCAACCGGCGGCTGTCAAAAGCCGGCCACCAGATGACAATGCCTTCCCCCAGGCCATTTGCCTCGAGTTCCTGGGCTAATTGGATTGCCTCTGTGTGCAAGTCTTTTGCCATCTGGCTCTTCTCGGGGTCGGGCGAGAGTATGGCGCCGTTCTCAACGCCCGGAAACCCGAATGCCGGCGCTGTAATGGCCGCAATACGAGGAAAATCCCCGCGACGTATCCCTTCCTTCAGGTCGGTCTGTAGGATGGCGTCTGGATTGTTGAACCTCCCGTATTTGGAGTTTCGGGTTTTCACTTCATGTAGGATGTGTCCGCTTGTTAGCAGAGCCAAGCCCGTTTCTGTTCTGCTGTGATTGTTTAGCTCTTGAACGGCGACTAGCCGGTCTTCAACCGGAAGAATACCGTTCAAAACCACACCGGCTTGGAATTTTGGGTTTGCGCCTCTTGGGCTCATAGTCCAGAGAGGAACCGAATGCTGTAGGTTCATAATACTTTCTCCTTTCTTTGCGTTGTTTGTTTAATTGGACAATTTTTATCTTACAAGGGCTTAGCATCGTACTCCTTAAATACTAATTGTTAAAGAACGATTTTTTTCTTTTAAAATTTATATCTAAGTTTAACTAAATTCATTTTATTTGTCAAGGAAATTGGGAATCAAGATTACAATAATAAAAAACCCGCTCTGTTACACTCGAACCCGTTTACCTTAAACCGTTTTTTTTGGCTATTGGGTGGGTATAAAGTTCGAAGTGTAGAGCGGGTTGGTTAGAATTTGTCTCAGCTGACTTAAGGCGGTTCCTGGTCGTATCCGGATACCTCGCTTTTAATCTTCGGGCAAGGATGATTCCAGCGTCTCTTCGCCGGGATTCTTGAACGATTTTTGCAGGAGTAGGACTTCTGCTTTCAGATCCCCTACTTCCTTTTCGATAGTCGTAGTCAATGCTCCCAATGCATCAACACGATTTTCCAGAATTTTCATCGTTGCCCTTAATTCTTCTATTATGTCCGGCTTTTTCGTCTGTTCGGCTTCTTTCTTGATAGTCAGCTTTATAGGATCCGGTAGCTTATGTCCATACTTTTTCTCCAAGCTGCAGGTCGGGATTTCTCCTACAGTCCCAACCGTGTATTTTCCTCCTCTTCTTGGGCAAACTGGAAGACGGCCGCCATCAATGTATTTCTTCAATTCTTCCTCGTAAACAGGATCGCCCTGCTTTTTGTCTTCGGATAGTGCCCATTTCTCTTTGGCAATGGCTATTTGCCGGAGGTTCTCAATGCAGACCTTCTTCTGGGACTCTGCTTGAGCCGCGATGAAGGTGGGAATGGTGATGGCTGCCAACATGCCGACGATTGCCACGACGATTATAATCTCAACCAGGGTGAAACCTCTTTTTGTTTTCATAGCTGTTCTCCTTTCCTTGTTGTTTGTTGCCAAAGGGCAGTTTTTTTCTTGTTCTCTTAGAAATATTATTTCTCTAAGGGAAACTAATTAAATCGTAGCTAATGTTCTTTAACTTGTCAAGCAAGAATTGTTATGGTAAGATTTTTGTATATGCCGGGATAGCTCAGCGGCAGAGCAACGGTTTCGTAAATCGTAGGTCGAGAGTTCAAATCTCTCTCCCGGCTCTGTAGTTTTTAAGAAAATATGTTAAAATAGTTGTAAGTAAGTATGAAATATTTTCTGGAGAAAATTGAAAAATTAGAAAAAAGGCTCCTCAAAGTTGAGGACTGTCTTTGACATTGAGAAAAAAGAAAAGAAATTAAAAGAATTAGAAAAGAAAACTCAGCGGCCAGATTTTTGGCAGGAAAAAGAAAAAGCCGTCCAAATTAGCCGGGGATTAGCTGATTTAAAAGAAGTAATAGAAAAACTGAATACTCTTCAAAAAGAATTAAGTGATTTGAAAGAACTTTCTAAATTAGCAAAAAAAGATAAACCATTAGAAAAAGAATTAGAGGAAAAATATCAGATTTTAGAGAGGAAAATAGAAAAGGAAGAATTTAGAGTTTTCCTTTCTGGAAAGTATGATAAAGGTTCAGCTATAATCAGCTTGTATTCCGGAGCCGGGGGAGTGGATGCCCAGGATTGGGTAGCTCTACTGTTAAGAATGTATGAAAGATATTGCCAAGGCCAGGGATTTAAAACAAAAATTTTACACCAGTCGTTTGGAGAACCAGGGGGCCCAGAAGGAAGAATTGGTATCAAACAGGTTACTTTTGAAATCCAAGGACTTTATGCTTACGGATTTTTGAAAAAAGAATCAGGTGTTCACAGGTTGGTTAGAATTTCTCCTTTTTCTGCCCAAAAATTAAGGCATACTTCTTTTGCTCTGGTAGAGGTTTTGCCAGTTTTACCAAAAGAAATTGAAAAAGAGATTGAAATCAAGCCCAAGGATTTAAGAATAGATACTTTTCGGTCCTCAGGACCTGGCGGTCAGTATGTAAATAAGAGAGAATCAGCCGTCCGAATTACTCATTTACCAACCGGTATAACGGCTGCCTGTCAGGCAGAAAGATTACAGGGGTTAAATAGAGAAAAAGCTCTAAAATTACTTTATTCTAAACTTTATCAGTTTAAATTGGTAGAAAAACAAAAAGTTGCTGTTAAGATAAAGGGCGAGGCGGTTTCTGCCAGTTGGGGAAACCAAATCAGGTCTTATGTTTTACATCCTTATAAATTAGTTAAAGATCTCAGGACTGGCGTTGAGACCTCAAATGTTGAAGAGATTCTGGATGGAAACTTAGACCAATTTATAGAAGCCGAGATAAAGCATACTAAATAATGCTTTCAATAAATAACGTTACCAAAATTTATCCTTCTCATTCAGATAGCATTCCCATAGTTGCTTTGGATAATGTCTCTTTTGAAATAAATAAAAAAGAATTTGTTTCTATTGTTGGAAAATCAGGAGCAGGTAAAACAACCTTGCTTAGATTGATTTTAGCTGAGGAAAAGCCAACAAAAGGACAAATTTTTTTTGAGGACCAGGATATTCAGGGAATAAAAAAATCCCAACTTCCAATATTGAGGCGAAGAATCGGGACGGTCTTCCAGGACTATAAATTATTTCCCTCAAAAACAACTTATGGAAACATTGCCTATATAATGGAGATAATGGGAGCAACCGACAATGAAATTACTCGTGATGTTCCTCAGGTTTTAGAGCTTGTGGGATTAACAGCTCGGGCTCATAATTTTCCTGAAGAACTTTCCGGAGGAGAACGACAGAGAGCAGCCATTGCCAGAGCCCTTATTCATCGGCCAGAAATTATCTTAGCTGACGAGCCAACCGGTAACCTTGATCCTTATCATAGTTTTGATGTCATTCAGCTTTTAACAAAAATCTATAAACTTGGCACTACTGTCGTTTTAGCTACTCATGATAAAAAACTCATTAATAGCTTAGGAAAAAGAGTAATTACTTTAGACAATGGGAAAAAGATTAAAGACGAAGAAAGAGGAAGATTCATTCTTTAAATATGTTTACTACACTTAAAAGAGTAATTCAAGCAGGTTGGACAGCTTTTTATAGAAACGCTGGTTTAACTCTGGCAACTATTTTTATTATGGCAATGGTTATTTTTTTGATTACAATGCTTTTTCTTTTTAATTCAGTTTCTAACATTTTAATTTCTAATATTCAAAAAAAAGTTGACATATCGGTTTATTTTAAGGAAGATATTTTATCAGAAGATATTTTAACGGCAAAATCAGAGATTGCCAAAATCCCTGAGGTGAAAGATATTGAATATATTCCAAAAGAACAGGCCCTTGAAAAATTTATTGAAAAACATAGAGACGAGCCGGTTTTAATGGAATCTTTGACCGAAGTTGGTAAAAATCCCTTTTTAGCCTCTTTAAATATCAAAGCCTGGCAGGCCTCTCAATATGAGCAGGTCACAAATTTTTTGGAAAATAGCTCTTTCAATAATTTAATTGAAAAAGTTGATTATTATCAAAGAAAATCAGTAATTGATAAAGTTTTTTCAATTACCTCCGGTATTAATAAAGCCGGAATTTTCTCCGGTCTAGTTTTAGGGATAATTGCTGTTCTAATTGCTTTTAATACTATTAGAATTGCAATTTACAATTCAAGCGCGGAGATTTCAACTATGAGATTAGTAGGAGCTTCAAATTGGTTTATTCGGGGTCCATTTTTAATTCAAGGAATTATTGCCGGATTTCTGGCAACCCTAATTGTTCTTTTAATAACCTTTGGCCTTTGCTATGGTCTTGATCCAAGGCTCAGCATAATTGCTCCTGAAATAAGCAGTTTTGGTTTATTTATCAGTAATTTCTGGACACTGGTCTTAATTCAACTTGCTGCCGGAATAGGATTAGGATCAATTTCTAGCCTAATCGCCATAAGGAAATATTTAAAGGTTTAATTAGTGGGTTTATAATTCCGGGGTCGTCTAATGGTAGGACGCATGGCCCTGGACCATGTAATTTTGGTTCGAATCCAAACCCCGGAGCAGGATAGTGCGTAGTTCTTGCGACCGAGCCGCTTAAAAATCGCCAAAAAGGCAGTTTTTTGGTAGAATAAAATAATAGCAAGCTATTTAAGTAATTTTAATAATTTTTAATCTTAATCTTATGGACAATAACACAACTCAAACAGAATTATTGAACGCGCAGGAGTATCAGCAAAAAGCCGATAAAGTATCAATAAAAATTAATATAAAAACCGCCATTATTATAGCGGTGATTATCGCGGTGGGTGTGTTGGCTTATATTTATAAAGGTTTATTCATCGCAGCAACCGTTGATGGCAGCCCGATAAGCCGGCTGGCTATCATTCAAAAACTTGAGAAGGCATCAGGCCAAGATATACTGGATTCTCTTATTGTCGAAAAGCTCGTTCAGAAAGAGGTAGACGCAAAGAAAATTGTTGTAAGTAATGACGAAATTGATGAGGAGATTAAAAAAATTGAAGGTCAGATCTCAGTGCAAGGCGCTACGCTTGATGCGGCGCTCGCCGCACAGGGCATGAGTATGGAAGATTTTAAAAAACAGATTATTTTACAAATGGAATTAGAAAAATTGCTTGCAGACAAAATAAACGTTACGGATGAAGAAATAGTTCAGTATATTGATGATAATGCAATTTCAATTCCGGAAGGGCAGGAAGTGGCGGCTACTGCTCAGATAAAAGACGAGCTGAGGAATCAAAAATTAAGTGCAGAAGCCAATACATTGATAACCGCCTTGAAGTCACAATCTAAGATTCGCTATTTTGTAAAATATTAATTTTCTGTAATGTCTGAAAAAGGTGGAGGTGGAAAAAGGTGTCAGGAACCTTTTTACAGATGTCTCTTTGTGATATAATTAGAGCATGGGAAGAGTATTAAGAACAAATGCAGGTAATTATGTTTATCATGTACTAAACAGAGCAAACGCTCGTGTACAGATTTTTGACAGTGATAAAGATTATCAACTTTTTGAACAAACGCTAATCGAAGCAAAAGAAGAATGCGATATGCGTTTATTGGCGTATTGTATTATGCCAAACCACTGGCACCTTGTGGTGTATCCAAAAAGAGATGGCGACCTTTCAAAATTTATGAACTGGTTCACTCTAACACATACTCAACGCTGGCACGCAAGTAAAAAAACAACAGGACAAGGTCATCTTTATCAGGGGAGGTATAAATCGTTTCTTTGCCAGAATGATAATCATTTTCTTACTTTGGTGCGTTATGTTGAAAGAAACGCTCTGAAGGCTAATTTAGTTACTAAAGCAGAGGAATGGAGGTGGGGAAGTGCTTATTGCAGAGAATATGGCGTGCCAAAGCAAAAGAAGCTGCTTGCGTTGTGGCCGGTACAGCAACCGAAAAATTATCTAGTATGGCTTAATCAACTGCAGTCAGAAGACGAAGAAAGTGTTATTGAAAAATCAATCAAGAGAGGAAATCCATACGGAGGCAGTAGTTGGAGTAAAAATATTATTAAGAAATTTAATCTTAAAATGACAATCAAATCTAAAGGGAGACCTAAAAAAGGTTCCTGACACCTTTTCTCACCTTTTCCGTCACCTTTTCCGTCTCGTCAAACCCCCTAAATTCCCCTTAAAACCCCGGTTCTAGACCGAGGATGCCAGTAGGATAGTGCTTGGTTCGAGCGACCGAACGGCATTACAAAAAACCGCCAAGAAGGCGGTTTTTCGATAAAACAAATTGATTAAAGAGTTGCTAAATTTTTGGCCCTTTTGTTAAAGGCTCAGTTTGTATTTTTTTGAGAAATTCGGTTGGCGATAAATCTCCATTTATAAACAAGGTTATAGTTTTTTTGTCGGTTGTAAGTTTTATTTTTTCTCCGTCTTCAAACTTACAATTTATGATAATGGTAGAAGCGTCAGGATTCATATCTGCGGCTACGGAAAAGATATATGCCCATGTAGCGTAAAGTTCGCCATCTTCATTAGTAAAATCAATTGCCTGAGAATATTCTATAATTACTTTATCGCTTTCAATGTGAACTTTTTCGGCTGTAATTTCTTCGCCATTAAGCTGGTCTAAAATTGCTTTTTCTTCGGGGCTTGGTTTGTAGCGGAACAAAAAGAAACAGCAAACCGCGAGAACGACAATAATTATAATTATTATTAGGATTGTTATCTTTTTCATTTTTTTATTTTATTTATTATAAGGTCTAACATATTCATCAACTCCTTCTGTGGGATATAATGTTCCCTTATGGCCGTAATAAATGCCTCCTTCCTTCACGGTTCTTTCTATCATTTCAGGATTGTCTGCAGAGTGGCAGGAGAAACTGAGAAAAAAATCTTTCCGTAGGGATTCATATCCGTGTTCTTCAATTAATTGGCGGACTTCTTGCCCGCTATGCCCTAAAGCCGTGTAATGTCTCATCAGAGCCATTTTAAACTGAGAGGAAAGGTCGGCAGGTTCTACTTCTTCTAGAGAAGAATAACGTTGGTGGGCAAAATAAATTATGCCTCCGGCCTTTGGGTCTACCATATAATCGAAAGCCTCGTCAGAATTTTTAGGATAAACTACTTCCGGAGTGTATTTTAATACTTCTGCCATATATATAGCGGCGGCAGATTGTTTGGTAAGTCCTAACCATGCTTCCCTGTATTCGTCTATGCTGTCGTTGTAAACAATATATACTTTTTTCCCTTTACCTATATTTTCATCAAAGTTTTCAAGGCTAATTCCGAAAACATCTTCTACAAACTTTACCTTTTCTTCTCTAGTTTTTAATTCTTCTCCGTCGGTAAATATCGGGGTGTCAGGGTCTTTCCATTTTTTATCATTATTGAATCTGTTTGAGATGTCTTTTTTTATTGGTCCTTTGTATTCTTCTATCGGTTTTTCATTTTTTTCAGGAGGTTCTTCGGGAGGAAGTTCTTCTATATAACATTCCCAGACTCCGCTTTCCGTCTTTCTTTTTTTATAACCCTCCTTGCAATAACAGTCGCAAAATTTTTTTCCATTAGATGATGTTTTTATTTCTCCGCTTCCGCCGAACAGCTCGTTGCAAAAATTATTACAAGAGCCAAAAGTTTTTTGAGATATCTCTATTTCACAATTGGTTTTTTTAACAGAATAAACAATACTTCCTGTCGTACATTGCCTGCATCTGTAGGTGGCTGTTGTTGGCTCCAGGAAAAAACCGCTGTCTATTGCCGAATCTTTTCCAGTCAATTTTAAATTAATTTCAGGATTAGAAAATCTAATATAGCAACCCCCGCCTCCTGCCGGACAATTTCCGTCATAGTTTGGCATTGTGCAGGAGTAATTGAACATAAGAAGGGTGAACGGCTTTATTTCAAATTTTCCTGATTTTAGTTTTATTGCTTCATAGCATGGAGTACCTCTAATATCTCCTACGCCTTGGCATGGAAAATTAAGTTTATAGTTTGTTTCCTGAAAATTAATTTTTTCTATATTTATTCCTCCATCTTTTGAATAAGGAATTTGCACTAAATCTTCAACTTCTTTTTCTGCCGAAAGAGTTGGTGATAGAAGGAAGAAAGCGGCGAGAACTATTGAAACGAAAATGAGTTTTTTTATCATAATAAAAAGTTATTAACCATATTATATAATTTAATTTATTTTACCATATTTTTTAAAGATAAACAAAAAATTATTAACACCCACTTTCTTTTTTTTCTTTTGGTTTTTTGGTAAAATTAAAATAATAATAAATAAATAAATAAAGCTAATCTTATGGAGGAAAATAAAGCTAAATCCAATTTACGAAAAATATTAATCCTTCTTGCAGCAGTTTTGTTTATAATAGCCGTTGGTTTTTATATTTTTCAAAAGACAAAATGGCAAACATACGAAAACGCCCGTTATAGTTTTAGCTTGAATTATCCTTCTGGATGGCAGTTAGGGGAACCTGAAGCTAATAACGCTGGTCGAGAACTTTTGTCTCCGGAGGAAGAAATTTACTGCTACGCCTATGGGTTTCAAAATGTTATCATCACAGAAGACAATGATACTCAAACCTTGGAAGAATTTGTTGACTGGTTATATGAAGAGCAGAATATTAAAGTAATTGAAGAAAAAGAAGCGGTTCTGGGAGGCCACAAAGCCTTTAAGGTTATTTCTGAAGAGGGCGGGAAAATTAAAGATGCGGTTTATGTCCTTGGCCAGGATACAGGAAGAGGACTTTTTTGTATTTTTGAAAGCCAGGAGGCAAGAAATAAATTTCAGCAAACTTTTAATAAAATGATTGAAAGTTTTAAGGTTGAAGTTTCTTTAGATGAAGGCGGTGAAGGAAATATTTATACTCAGAGTTGGGTGGGTTGCGAAAACCTATTAAGTGGTGCGGTTGCGCCCTTAAAAGACCTTCAAACCTTTTTAGACGAAAGTTATACCGAGGTTGTAAATATCAGCCGGGAATACTGGGATACTGACGGGCTGTCGAAGGAAGTTCTGGAACTTCAGAAAAAAGATTATTTTTGTTATCCTATGCCTTTTGAGTATAAAGAGCCTCAGGAGGTTCCGGGTATGCATATTGTGCCCGAAGTTAAAAAAGTTCAGTGGACTTGCGAATTAGAGTATACTAACTGGCAGTATCTTGATGGTAAAGATTTGGGGAAAAAGGCCAGTCTGGAAAAACAGGACTATACCTGTGAAGAAAAAAGTTGTCTGGATGCTGAAGGGAATCAGTCTTTTGTCTGGCTTTGTACTAGATAAGAATTGATATTTAATCATAATTATATGAAAAAAACAATAGAAGGATATCTATTTAATAGAATAGAGGAAATGGGAGGTAGAAAATATAATCATATTGGTTTTGAGGATAGAGAAAAATCGTTTGGCGATTTACTTGTTTCTTTTGTGCCGGAAATTGGTATGACAAAAAAAGCTCGGCTTACCATAGAAACACTAGATAGTGAGAAAGACAAAAATAACCTCTAAAGTTTCTTCAGAAGTTAAGCCAATGAGATCTAGAAAAGTTATTTCCAATCCAAACTGGCGAAGAGTTTGACGAGGTTGAGCCAGTGACACTTAAGGAATCTGTCTAAGAAGCCCGAATAAGAGCGAATTACTTGGTGAAGAGAAAAAAGATAGAGAAAAAACAAAAATAGGGGCCAGCTCTATTTTTTTATTTTTATGATATAATAAAATATAGTAAAAGATATTAAGTAAAAAATTAAGAATGAAGAAAGAAATTGATAACGTAATAGATACATCTAATATTGTATTAAAATGGAATCTCGACCCAAGGGGATATTTTACAATAAAACCTTTTCCTTCTAAAAAGAAAATTTTTGTAAGGTATTATAATTCAAAGAATATTTTAAAGCATACCTTTGCCGGAACAATTACATC
>CAYUSS010000018.1:0-9204 GCA_964447515.1 uncultured Candidatus Saccharibacteria bacterium
ATCTCTAAACATTCGATAGATAGTGCTTCGAGCAACATTTCTGCCGAACCTGTTTCTTAAACCCCATTCGTTAGTAGCTATTTCCAATATCTTTGGCGGGAAGTAGTTTCCAGTCAGCATCAAGCTGAACATCTTTTTGACCAAATCAAATCTTTCTGGGTCCTTAATAATTTCTTTTTCGCCTTTTCTCTTTTGAGGATTGTGCATGTAGCCGAGAGTGGCGAACGTCGGATACCAGCCTCTTTCGGCTTTTGCCCGCAATCCTCTTTTAGTGTTTTGACTTAAGTCCCTGATGAATTGATTGGCCATTCCAAACTCAACGCTCATCATTAAAACATTGTCAGTGGGGTAGTAGCTTCTTTCAAAAGTTTGAATGTGTTTTATAATCCCTTGTTGAAGCATCCAGTTAATCTGGCCGCCGTCAACAGGGTTTCGAGCCAACCTGTCCAGCTTCCAGCAAATAATTCCTTGCGCTTTTGCCTTCTGGATTTTATCAATCATATCATTGAATAAAGGACGTCCTGGCGCCTTGGCAGACTGGGATTCAGAAAGTGTGTTTATGACTTCTAAATTGTCCCTCTTGGCAATCTTGGTTAGCTCATCTATTTGAGATCCAATAGAAGCAACCTGACGATCCTCTGCTTCAGAGGATTTTCGAGCATAAAGAAAGTATTTAATTTTCTCTTCTTGATTCATGTTCATGTTATTGAAAATGGCTCGGGTGACGCTCCACCTGAGCCATTTTCAGGGCTGGAGCGTCAGCTCAATACAAACGATGTGCTACCCAGAAAAGAAGTCAAGTGGACAACTGTTTTGGTCTTAAGGGGGGGTTGTAAGAGGTGTCAGAGGTTGATTTGAGGGGTATGGGGGGTTGTTGGAGGTGTTGGAGGTTTGCTTCATTTCCTTGCTTCGCTCGTGTTGGAAGTGTTGGATGTTTGCTTTATTTCTTATGTTTGGCTCGTGTTAGGGGTGTTAGGGGTTTATTTCATTTTCTGTTCCTTTCGCTCGTGTTGGGGGTGTTGGGGGTTTAGGGGGGAGTTGTCCGAAGTGTCCGAACTTCCACTCTTTTTATATGCGGACTTATCGAACATATTCTTTCCATTCAATTTCTGATTCTTGGCCGGCGAATTCATACCACTGCCCGCCTTCTTTAGGAATAACCCACCATCTGTCTTGAGACCACCTCATTTCTTCACCTTTATAAAAAGGTTTCTTTTTAGAAAAAGCATATTGCTTCTTTTTTATTGCATAGTTATCTATTGTGGGTTTAAATTTTTGACTACCGACCTGTCTAATTTTTAGACTGGGGTAGTCCAAATTTTTGACTAGCTCGTAATAGTTAGCTTTTTCGCCTGGTTTTTTAGAAATAAATCCTTTTCTAATAAGTCCTTTGAGGGCGGTGATAATCGTTTGTCGAGCAAGCCCCGTGCCTTTATCAAAGTTTTTAATTCCTTTTTGCAGTTGAGTTAAACTAATTTCATCCGCCACCTTCTTAAAGCCCCAAGTATGTCTTAGAACATAATCTAAGACTTTCTGTTCTGATCCAGTTAATTGATGCCAATAGCCATTTAGGTCTTTAGGATAGCTCCAGAAATTCATTGATGGTTCTGGTGGGAAGCCTGGGAATTTTTTCATGTTTTTGAATTGTTTTTAATCATTTGCCACGCTTTTTGAGAAATCCCGTTAAGCCATTTTAAATTGCCCTCAGGCACGAAATTTAAGATAGCATTAGGCATAACCCTGCCTCCTGATATAAATTCCTTACCGCCGAGTTTTGTTTGCTTTGGCTCTCTCATCCAGCGACACTTATCTGAGGTGTTTCCGCTTCTTAAGTTAAGCTCTAAATCTAAAGGACAGAGGTTCTGGGAGCATTTATCAAAGTGCGGACATCTTTGTAGGTTTTCAGTAATTTGTTTTTTGATTATCATATTCATTTTCATTGTTTTTTCCTTCCCGAGGGAAGGGGATATAAACTGCACGGTAAAGATTCAAAAGCCGAGTCGCTTTTCGCAACGTTTCGTCATCGCTCAATTCTTCTTTGAACCTTTCTTTATATAATCTTTTGAATTTTTCCAGCGACTCCTTGGAAATCATAGAAATAAAAAAACTACGCACCCGAATAGATGCGGTTTTTAAGATTCTTTTGGTTATTGAATAGGGTTTGGGCCGGGAGTTTTATCTTGTCGTTAAAGTAATCAGTCATTACTCCCTCAATGTTTTTCTCCCGTTTAAAAACAAACCTCACCTTTTTAGGCATAGACCTATCCAATTCGAGCAGTTCGTAATCCATCGTTACGAGAACTGTGGCCAGTCCCAAATCAAATGTTGAAAATTCATTTTGATTCATAATAATTTTGGCAAACAAAAAACTACGCTTTCAGCGTAGCAAGGTAGTAGGTGAGTCAACTGAGAATTTGTTGACTCAATTGATTCTGTCGGCCTATCGAGTCCTTTTTATTGTTTTTTCTCGCCAGACAAATAGCTTTTCTATATCCCACGCTTCTTTCGCTCGCTTATTGATTGCCTCCATAGCGTCATATACCAGACGTTGGTTTTCCCTTGTATCCTTTGATTTTCCAAAATGTTCCTCATAATAACCAGTCATTTTCTCATAGATAATTGACCAATCAATTGGTTCATTGATTTGATGCTCGAAGGCGGCTCGGCAGAAAAAGTGCTCGTTTTTATAGGAAGGTAAAGCACATTTCTTATCTCCTAGCTTCAGCGCTGATTCCTCATCTAAAAACTCAATCTTACCAATTGGCGCTTTTTGTTCTCGAAAATGCTTTTTATAGAATTTTTCAAATCGTTCACGATTGATTTCAAGCTCTATTTTTTCACCAGAAGTCCGTCCTAATTTATCAAGACACCGAGTATCTCTTAATTGGAAAAGTTTTTCATCTTCCGCTAATTTTCTTAGTCCATTTTTCAAGTCCATTTTTGGTATTGTATCTCTTTTTTCATCTACAAAATCCCATAAAGAAATAACAATTATTCTGTCTTTTTCGGGAGCTATTTCTAACTTGTCGTGGACGACCTTAATAATATCTAAAATTGTTTTTGGTAGATTCATAGTAATTTTCATTTATACTTCTATTTTGCCAGATTTTACCAGAATTCGCCATTAAAAGATTGCCATTTTCTTTTTGGAGTGCTATCTTAAAAGTATGAATATCAAAGATGTAAAAACAGCAATTAAAGTAGGCGATTTTATATTGAGAAAAAATCACAGGAATAAGATAGATATTAAATATCTATCTAATCTTGATAAAAAAATACTTACTGATAATTCGGCAAGAATTTATTTAATAGTTCAAGACGGAATTATCAAGAAAATCGGCGGTTCTACCTCAAGGGGAGGAATTAAAGCAACTATGATGTTTTACGTTTCTGCTATGACAGGAAGTCCTGGCGTCCCTAGGTTTGTTGTTCATTTACTTATTGAAAGAGCTCTTAAAAACAAATCAAGGGTAGAATTATTTATGATAACCTCTCCCAGGACACTGGCGACGGTTAATGGATTATTCGGTCCTAAAAAAGTAGAAATCGCAAGTTTTAAGGAGATGGAGGATTTGTGTAAATCTGACTATTATTCAAGAGAAAAGAAATACCCCGATTGGAATTTCCAAGAGAATCACAAGCCGTATCCGTCAGATTTAGCAAGAAAACACAATTTGTATCATCGAAAGAGATTAAATAAAAAATAACTCTACTTTTTAGGTGGGCCAAAAATAATTATCTCGTGGGACTCTTTTATATGGCTACCATTACCATTTTTTCTGTTTAGTCCTATTCTTGTTTCTCCTTGTCCCATAGTGTATTGCCAAGTGGGGAAGATCTGTTTAAATTCTTTATAATATTCTTTTATTGTTGGGCAGTTGTTATACGAAAGTATAAAACCTCCTTTGTGATTTTTTAGTAAATCTCTTAAAACCTCATGCGGGAATCCGTTGTGATGAACGGGGATATTTCTCATTGGGTAAATTCCTTTGAACATTTTTGAATCTTTGCCAATATAATAAGGAGGGTCGCAATATAGAAAGTCATTTGGATGATTTTTAATTACTTCCCGAAAGTCGGCGCATTCTACTTTTAGATTCTTCGGGTCAAAATCTCGAATATTTTCTATCATCCTTTTATATCTTGTTTCATCCAAATAAATATCAGAAGACCAGCCCATAAATCCTGGACCATAGGAGAGATTAAAGTTGTAAACATAGTAAACTGCGAGAGTTAAGGGATCTAGTTTTACTTTCTTTTTCCAAACGTCATTCAGAATTAATCGTATTTTCTCAAAAGTTTTTTTATTTGGTTTTAACTCTTTTAGTCTCCCATAGAGGAGTTTGGGTTTTTTTATCTGAAATTTCCAATAATTGCAAAGAATATCAAAAATGTCATAGCCGATAACCTCTAAATCTAATTCTTTGCTCAAGGCTATTTCAATTGATCCGCCGCCAAAGAATGGCGAGACCACTCTTTTTGTATTGTCTGGTAATAGTTTGATAACATGTCCGACTGCCAAACTTTTTCCTCCAGCATATCTAATCGGGGAGAGGACAACCCTTTTATATTCATTTTGACTTTTTGGGTTAGAAGTTCTTATACGGTCTAAAAAGATTTTTTTCTTATAAGCGAGCGTATTATCTTGGGTACCGTTTTCCAAATTTCTTACAATTTTGACTACAACGCCTCGTACCTCTACTTCTTTACGGTAAATTGGCAACATCGATTGATTCGCCGGTTGTAATTTAATTCCCTTTTTTTCTCTATAAATCTTCTTCAAGGTCGCTTCGTTATCGTCAATAATTGCTACAACTGTTTGGCCGTCGTCAGCGGTTTCTTGCTTGCGAATCACAACAATATCGCCATCAAAAATCCCTTCATTAACCATGCTATCGCCTTGAACGCGTAAAGCGTAATGTTTTTGTCTCGGTGATATTTCTTTTTCAGAAATCGCAATCGTTGAGTCCGGTACTTCTATTGCTTCAATGGGTTGGCCGGCGGCGATAGTGCCGAGTAGGGGAATTTCCACAAGTCCAGAAGATTTTCCACCTTTAGATAATTCTATGGTTCGTGCGTGATTAAGATATCCTTTTTCTTTCAGTGTTTCTATGTGGTGATGAACGGTAGATTTCGAAACAAATCTAAAATGCCTTCTTATTTCTTCAAAAGAAGGGGAGTAGTTTTTATCTTTTATAAACTTCTTTATATAGTCGAGGATCTGTTTTTGCCTTTTTTTAAGCATAGTTATTGACTGGTAAGCTTTACATGCTACAATTACATTATAGAACGATTTTAGAACGCAGAGAAGTAGTCAACTGTGGATAACTTAGAAGGATATAAGTCCTATTCCACATCCGAGAAGATTAAAATAGTGGAATTATTAAAATGAAAATTTTTCTAAAACCAATAAATACTTTCAGTTTTGATGAAATTATTTCTTTTTGCCAAGAGGGGCATATTGAAGGTATCCAGTTGGATTATAAAAAAGAAATTCCTGCGAAAGGATTATCGAAGCATTTCGCTGCTTTTTCGAACACAAGAGGAGGTGTAATTATTATCGGGGTTGAAGAGGACAAGGATACTGGAAAACCAGCCGCATTTAATGGCATAAAAAATGAAGGAAAGATTGTAGATAGATTGCACCAATATGCAGCCGAAGTTCAGCCAATTCCTTCTTATCAGATACATACTACTGACGAAAAAGAGGGGAAAGTTTTTATTTTAATCAGGATTTTTGAAGGCGATAGGACGCCGTATTACGTCCATAACGATGCTAATTTATGGATTAGAACTGGCAATATAAGCAATCCCATAGATATTGCCTTCCCAGATTATGCAGAAATTCTTTTCAATAAAAAAATAGAGGCGGAAAAACAAAGGGAGATTTTTGTTCGAAGGACATACGATATTTTTGACGCCTCCGTTGAAAAATCAGAAACAGAAAGAATCAGGGCGATCATAAAAGAAAAAGAAGATTTTGAAAGAGAAAAAAAGAAAGCAATTTCCAGCGGCCTGACTTTTAACGCTGAATTTAGATCTAATTATGTCCAAAATAAAATCGGTGAGAATGTGGCGATGCTCGATTTTCTAGGTCAGCCGTTCTATCCCAAGAGGGCTTTAATTGCTCCTGCTGATATTCAAAAATCAGTAGATAAAATTAGATTTCAGAACCGCGGTTGGAGCAGGCTTTCTCTTTCAACAGAGCCGATGCAGGATGGCTTGTTATCTTTTTGGTGGGGACAAAGAGATGGTGCTATTCAATGCGAACAGTTTTATTCCTCCGGTCTTTATTTTTTGTCCCAAGATGCTTTAAGAATAGATGCGGAAAAAAATCGTTCCATCGCTTTATATTTTATTGCTGCCCATCTTTTTATTTTTTTGAAAACTTCGAGAAATTTTTATCAGACATTGAATTACGAAGGAGGAGTGGTTGGCTACGCTCGGCTTAACGGCGCGAAGGGATCTTTAATTAAGCGAATTGAATCAGACAATTTTTTCAACCTTGAAGAGGACAAAGGGGCTCTATTGGATACCTATAAATGGAATTTAGAATTTGATACAGCTATTTTGAATGACGATGTTGCTTCTCAAAATTATTTTATAGAAAAAATAAAGGAAATTTATTGGTCGTTCGGATACCAACCAAACGACGATAAATTATATAAGAATTTTTTGAAAAGTAATGGATGGTTAATCGAATAATTTATGCTTTCGTGGAAACAAAGAACTAACATTGGAAAATTAACTTGGCTCGTCCTTTTTGCTATTGGCGCTTTACCAATTTGGCTTCTGATACATAATTATTTTTGGGATGGAATACTTACTGCTATCTGGGGATCATTTGTTTATCTTATAGTTCCGCTTATCTTGAAAGATTTAAGAATTTGGCGCTAATTCTATGACTGAAAATAAAAAACATTATTAAAATATGAATGATTCCTTAAAATCAAAAGCAAACGAAGTGAGTAGATTTTTCCAATCTTTATCTAGGGAAGAACTAAAAAAGATAAATGAAAAATCTTTCCAAGCCAACGATGAGGTTTATAGAGAGTTCAAAGACGCTTTAAAAGACAATAAGTGTTTTCTTTGTAATGATTTGCTAACTTCTTTCGTTGTTAAAAATCCCTGTATGCATTGGCTGTTACGACCAGTCGGCTTTGATAAAAAGCATTTTCCTCTTGTTTTCCGTAAATTTAATTATCTTCGAATTCAGTCTTATCTGCGGTGGATGGCTAATGCCGAGATACCAGTAGGCAATATAAACGATTTAGAAGAAGAAAAAAATCCCAAAAAAGTTATAGAATATAGCATTAAATATAAAAATTTATTATGGTCTTTCTCTTGTGGGAAGAGCGATCTAAACGGACATTTTTCATTTAACAAGGTTGCCAGATCTCCGCACTATCATTTTCAAATGCAGATTGATGGGAGGCCATTTATTAACTACGGCGATTTTCATATCCCTTTTGATGAGGAAGATTTATGGACTTTGCCAATAATTTTGGGAATGGTTCCCGAATCAACTTGGGTAAATGATTACGGAATGGGAATGCAGGATATGATGACAAAAATAAAACCGGAGGAACTTCTAAACTCAATGAGCCGAGCGGATGATGAATCTGATGGCATATATCATCTATCAACTTTTGTTGAGGCAGAACTGGGAAAAACTATATCTGGTTCGGAATTGGCTGATTTGGTGAAGAAAAGCAAAGAAAGGGGAATACCTATCGCCAAATTAGCGAAAGAAATGAAAAATGTAGGTAGCGTGAAAACCATTATCAGTCCCGGGCCAAGAGTTCCTGGTCAGGCTGGCAGAAAGGGTGGGAGATGAGATTTATTAGGTAGGTTCTAGACCTGGAATCTTATGTCAATACCTTCTGTCTATCTGGTAGGGAACTAATCATAACAGGAACCTTTACGTAAGGCGTACCTCTTTTCCAAACAGCGTAGACCCTGCAAAGCAACTTTCTGGCTACAGCACAAGTAGCTTCTTTGTATCTTTTACCCTCAGACCTTTTCTTCTCATAGTATCTCTTTAAATCAGGGTCGTGCCTCTGGGCTACAGAAGCTGCAATATACAGAGCTCTTCTCAGGTAGGGAGAGCCTCTTTTAGTTAAACGGGTATTTCTCTTCAAGGTAAGCCCTGACTGCCTTACTTTAGGATCAAGTCCGGAGAAAGCAACCAGAGACTTTTCAGAAGGAAACTTGTTAATGTCTCCTATCTCGCAGATTAAGATATTGGATATGCTCTTTCCTACTCCGGGAATGGTAGAAAGAAGTTCTTTTAACGGAATGTCTATATTGCTATCAACTCTTTCCTGGATTAGCTTGATGGATTCCTTGAGAGATAGAAATGGCGTTTCTAAGCACTCAATCACTTCCCTTTCTTCAGGAAGTATCTCTTTTATCCTTTCTTTCATTAAAAGAAGCATTTGGCACAGCTTAACCAGCTTATATCCTGTCCTGTTAATTGTCTTTAAGGGATTGAAGGTTTCTTTATTTATCAGATAGCCTTCTTTCTGGAGGCATAACTTTGCGATAATCAGAGCATCGGTTAAGTCTGTTTTTTTCTTCCTGACCGTAGCCCTGGTAAACTGTTTGGTAGCGATGGGATTAAGCAAGCGAAAAGGAATGCCTAATCTTATGCATTCTAAGGCCAGCACTCTGTGATAGTCAGCTGTAGCTTCAGAAGCCGCAATTACTTTTGGATATTTAGATTTAATGTTTCCAAGAAAAGGAACAATATCTTCCTTATCGTTAATTATCCTATATTCTTCCTTTATCCGGCTAGACTTGTTGACCCTGACCCCTATTATTTCTACTTTGCCTATGTCAAAACCTATTATATTCATAAGTTTGATTAATTAATTATTATTAAGAACAAAGAAAGAAGAGAAAAGAGAAGAAAGAAAGGAGATTGCCTGAGGTTTCTCTTTCTGGTATCCTGAAGACGATAGGCTTGTTGGTGATCTGGGACGTAAAACTCCCAACCTGGAATAGATCGCCGAATGAATACCGGAGAGAAACCAGATGCTAGAACAGTGGGCTATTTGCCCAAACGTCGTCAAGCTGGCTCTCCGGTATTTATTCTACCCCTTTCTACTTCTTAAGATACAAACATCGTCCAAAAAGAATCGCCAGAGGGCGGTTTTTTTGATAGAATTAGAAAATATGAATAGAGTTTTGAAATTTGAGATA
>CAYUSS010000019.1:0-7533 GCA_964447515.1 uncultured Candidatus Saccharibacteria bacterium
GATTATGCTTTTACGGAAATGTTAAACAACGCTATTGAGCATTCTGGTTCAGAGAAGATTATTGTTGTTATGGAACGAGATATTAAAAGTATTAATTTTCAAATAATTGATTCTGGAATAGGAATTTTTAAGAATATTATAAAGAAAAGAAAGTTAAAAAATGAGCTTGAAGCAATTCAGGACCTTTTAAAGGGTAAGCAAACCACAGCGCCTAAAGAACATACTGGTGAAGGAATATTTTTTACTTCAAAAGCAGCCGATAAATTAATTATTCGCGGTTCAGACAAGAAATTGATTTTTGATAATATGTTAAAAGATATTTTTATTGAAGATATAAAACTAATAAAAGGAACAAAGGTAAAATTTGAAATTGGTAAAAACTCTAAAAGAAATTTAAACAACTTGTTTAAAGAATATTCAGGAGATGCTTTTGAGTTCAGTAAAACAAAAGTAATTGTTAATCTTTATGAGATAGACAATATTTATATTTCTCGTTCGCAAGCAAGAAGAGTTTTGAGCGGATTAGATAAATTTAAGACAATAACCCTTGATTTTAAGGATGTTAAAACCATTGGTCAGGCTTTTGCCGATGAGGTTTTTCGTGTTTGGCAGAATCATCACCCAAATATTGAAATTATTTATAAAAATGCTGATAAGAACGTTTTATTTATGATTAAAAGAGCTTTGAGTGTAAAATAAAAATCAATTCTCAATCATAAAGAAAAAAAATAGTGTCAAGTCTATTTTTAACAAAAAGTCGAAGAATTAATTGAGCCCCAAAGTACAGCGAAGCTGACTGCGGGGTAAAAAATAAAATTATGAAATTAGTTTATACGGCGATCTCAAAAAGATTATTTTATTTTAAAATGCATATCTCTAAATTTGTTTTTAAAAAAGGTTATGTTCCTTTGAATCCTTTTATGATTTTTGAATATTTCATGTTGGATACAATAGAAAGGGACAAGATTAGGAAAGCAAATAACACATTAGTCAGAAAAACAGACGAGTTGTGGGTTTTTGGTCCAATTAGCGACGGTGTTTTGGCAGAAATTAAGCTTGCCAAAAAGGAAAATAAACAATTAAGATATTTTACAGTGATAGATAGTAAAATAATAAAGGAAATATCAAAAGACGAAGTTGAATTTGAGGAAGATTTAGGAAATATTTCAAAAAATGAACTTTAATCAAAATTTAGGCCGAATTTGAGGAAATCTATCGAAATTTAGTTTTAAAATGATTTTTTTTAAAAATCTAAAAAAATACAAAAATGTAATCCACGGAATCTTGGAAAGAAAAGATGGCTCGGTTAATCCATTTTCTAATCCTAAAACTGAAGAGAATATTTTGAGAGCTCTAGAGGAGTTAGGCTATAAAAATGCTAAAGTTGATAATTTAATTTTTGCTGACCAAGTTCATGGCAGGAATGTTTATTTCTGTCCCCCGGACGTTGGAGGCTATATCAAACTTCAAACAGATGGATTAATAACTAAAACTCCAGGTCAAGCATTGGTAATTAAGACCGCCGATTGTTTACCAATTTTAATCTATGACCCAAGAGAGAAAAAAGTAGGAGCAATCCATGCTGGGAGAGAAGGTATAATAAAAGGAATTATTGAAGCGACTATCAAAGTTTTTAATTCTCGACCATCTTCTTTGATTGTAGGAATCGGTCCCCATATTAGGAAGTGTTGTTATTACTTAAAAAAGAAAAGTGAGAATTTAGCTCAAGATTCTGAGTTAAAAAAGTATATTCAAGAAAGGAACGGGAAATTTTATTTTGATTTAACCCAAATTGTAATTGATAAACTTTTAGAATCCGGAGTTAGAAAAGAAAATATCGAGGATTGTGGTATTTGTACTTTCTGTCAAGCTGAAAGATTTTATTCGGCTCGCAAAAGAAAAGAACAACCAGATATTTATCAAAAAGAAAAAGAACGATTCCCTTGTTTTGGAAGTTTCATTGTATTGTTACCAAAGAATTAGAAAAAACGGGGTCAACTCTATTTTTTAAAGCCAATCAATTTTAGCCAAAGCATTTAAGAAGATACAAATATGTCTGAATATTATAAGCCAAGACGAATGCAAAATTTGTTTGAGCCAGGTTCAAAAGAGCCGTTTAAGATAAGCCGTTCAAAAATAGATTTGTTTTTAAAGTGTCCTCGCTGTTTTTACTTAGATAGAAGATTGGGCATAGCTCGTCCTCCGGGATATCCTTTTACTCTGAATAACGCAGTAGATAAACTGCTGAAAAAAGAGTTTGATATTCATCGTGTCAAGAAGTCCCGGCATCCTTTTATGGAAGAATATGGCGTTGATGCCGTTCCTTTCCAGCACGAAAAAATAGAAGAATGGAGAAACAATTTTAAAGGAGTGCAGTATTTGCACGAATCCACTAATTTTATTATTACCGGAGCCGTTGACGATGTTTGGATTAATCCAGCGGGAGAACTTATTGTTGTAGATTACAAAGCAACCTCAAAAAATGGAGAAGTTTCTTTAGATGCTGATTGGCAGATAAGCTATAAACGACAAATGGAGGTTTATCAATGGCTTTTTAGGAAGAACGGTTTTAAAGTGTCTGAAACGGGCTATTTTGTATATTGTAATGGAATTACAGATAAAGAGGCCTTTGATAAAAAAATAGAGTTTGATGTTAAATTAATACCATATAAAGGCAATGATGATTGGATAGAAAATACTGTTTTAGATATTCATAAATGTTTAATGAGCGGGGATATACCCGAAAGTTCAGAGGATTGCTATTTTTGCCGTTACAGGAAAGAAATCGGAAAAGTAGAATAAAAGAAGGAAAATTATGATTGAAAAATATTTAAAAGGAAAGGTTCTGGTAATAACAGATGCGGCAAATCTGGAAAGCTCGGTGAAATCTTTGGGCTGGTGGATTGATTATATTAAATTAAAAAATGATCAAAATTTATGAATAAAGTTTATATCTCATTAATAATATCAATAATAATAGTAATTTTAATTTTGGGGGGTTATTTTTTTCTTGTTCAAGATAAAGAAGAAAAATCTGCAGAAGAAAACGAAGAAGAGTTAACGGGCAATAATAATGTAGCTCCGCCTAATAATAATATGATTGCAATAATGCAGACAAATTTTGGCGAGATTAAAATAGAGCTTTTCTCATCTGACGCGCCAAAAACAGTAGAGAACTTTGTAAAGCTTGTTGAGTCGGATTTTTATAACGGCACAAAGTTCCATCGGGTTCTTAAGGACTTTATGATTCAGGGCGGCGATCCTTTGACTAAAGATGATTCTCTTAAAAATAGATGGGGGACAGGCGGACCGGGCTATGCTTTTGCTGACGAAATTCATTCAAATAATCACAATATTGTTGGCACGATTTCTATGGCCAATGCCGGGCCAGATACTAACGGCAGCCAGTTTTTTATAAATACTGCTGATAATAATTTTCTTGATACCAAGCATACTGTTTTCGGCAAGATAATAGAGGGAATGGATGTTGTCAGGAACATGGAGAATGTTGCTACAGAGGACTCCGATCGTCCGATTGATGATGTAATTATTGAAAACATTAAGATGGCAGCCGATTAAGAAAATAGCAAAAATGGGATCAGTTCTGTTTTTAATTCAAAACCGGAAAATTAATTGAGCCCTTAGACTGGCTCAGGGAAGAAACTAAAATTTATGGATAAATCAAATTCAAAACTATTTGTAAAAAAATCTACAGTAGCGACGTTCTGGGCATTGGTGGGAGTTTTCCTAGTTATTCTTGGGCAATTTTTCATTCCGGCATTTAGAGATTCACTCAGGGGCTCTAAATTGTTTTTAATACCGATGGTTTTCTTTAGTTTATTGGGTATAACCTTGTTAGTTTTAACTTCGAAAGAAAAGGCAACGGGCAAGTTAAAAAAGTTTTTAATGTTAACAGGAGCTTCAGCTACCGGATTTTTTGTTTTTGTTTTTCTACATAATGCCTTTTATGCTTTGAGCACAATAACTAACCACATCATTGTATTGAACTATTTAATAGAGGCTCTTCATGCAGCATTTTTTATTATTGCAATTTGTGTTTGCCCAATAGGATTTTTAGTTGGCATAGTGGGTACCATTTTAGCTCAAGTTAAAAACGAGGAACAAAATTATGGAATGTAGAAAGGAAGAAAATTTAAAGAATTGCCCTTGTACTTATCCTGGGTGCGATAAAAAAGGGATTTGCTGTGAGTGTATAAAATATCATTGGGAGAGAGTAGAACTCCCGGCTTGCTTTTTCTCAAAAGAAGCAGAGAAGACTTTTGACCGTTCAATTAAAAAAAATCATTGAAGATCAAAAAGGTTAAACCAATCCCGTCTTCGCTAAAGCTACGGTGAGGCAGGCAATTTTAGGCAAAGAGAAAAAATAGTGTCAACTCTGATTTTTAAAATCAAGCCTGCCGCAGGCAGGCAGGCAAAGTAAAAATCGCCAAGAGGGCGATTTTCTGGTAGAATAGAGATATGAAATCTTTGGTGGTATATTATTCAAAAAGCGGAAATACTGAAAAAGCGGCTAAGGCGATTGCCAGAGGTTCAGAAGCAGAATTAAAAAGAGTGGAGGAAGTAAATCCGGAAAATGTCTCTGATTATAGTTTAATATATATAGGAACTCCGGTTCACGCTTTAGCTCCGGCGAAACCAATAAAAGAATTCCTGAAAAAGTTACCCGATTTATCGGGTAAAAAAGGAGCCGGTTTTTGCACTATGCACATGATAGGGGATAGAAGAACTCTTAGAATTATAAAAGAAAGGTTAGAAGCTAAAAATATTGAATTTCTCGGCGGTTTTTCTTGTAGGGGTTTAAGCAGTATTTTTGGCGATATTGGGCCTAAGATTTTTAATAGAAGGAAACCAAATGAAGAAGATTTAAAAAAAGCAGAAAATTTTGGCAGAAAACTTTTAAACCAAGCCAAACAAAAGGTCGAAAAGTTAATTGACCCATCACTACCAAATTTTGGTGTGAGGCAAGGAGACCCTGGTAGTCCCCGCCAAAGTTTCTTCGAAATTTAGGCGGGACTACGGGGCAGGTAAAATTTATGGAAGAATTTTTATTGGGAAATCAATGGGTTATTTGGTTAGCTGTTGTCTGGGCTATTCCCTGGAAAGGAGTTGCTTTGTGGAAAGCAGCTAAAAAAGGCCATAAATGGTGGTTTATCGCTCTTTTAGTGGTTAATACCTTAGCTATTTTAGAGATTCTTTATATCTTTATTTTTAGCAAAAAGAAAGAGGGAAAATCTAGCGAATTAGATGTCGCAAACGCCAGGTTTTAGTATTTGATGAGATAAAGATTCTGGATGAAATATGACCTCTTCATATGTTATAAATTCAAACGGAGAGAAAGAACCTTTTTCTTTTCAAAAAGTGTATGATTCAGCCAGAAGGAGCGGGGCTCCTAAAGAATTGGCTCAAGATATTGCCAGAATCATCAAAAAAGAGGCCTATGCCGGAATTAAAACCTCAAAGATTTTCAAGAGGATAAAAGAATTGCTTCAGAGAAAATCTCCTAAAGTTGCCTTAAGATTTGATTTAAAGGAGGGAATGAGGAGATTGGGTCCCACTGGTTTTCCGTTTGAGAAATATATTGGAGAAATTTTAAAAAGTTTAGGTTATAAAGTGAAAATTAATCGGTATCTGCCCGGTCGTTGTATTCGTAGTTATGAAATAGATTTTATAGCCGAGAAAGAAAATTTGATATATATTGGAGAATGTAAATATCGAAATCTTTTTGGAGACCGGGTGCATTCATCGGATGCTTTAACAAACTATGCTCGTTTTCTGGATATTTTAAACGGTTCCCATTTTAGAGCCAAAAAATACAAAAATTCTGCAATAAAAACAATGATGGTTACTAATACCAAATTTACCAACAGAGCTTTAGATTATTTATATTGTATGAAGGTCAATTTTCTGGGATGGAAGTGCCCCCCAAAAGAAGGATTAGAATATTTAATAGAAAAAGAGAAACTTTATCCGATTACTATTCTTCCTTCTCTCAAGGGTCGCTTAAAAGAGATTTTTGTTTCAGAAAAAATAATGTTAGCAAAAGATGCCTTGAAGATTAATCCTCAAAGATTTGCTAAAAAATTTAGAATATCAGCCCAACGCTTTTATCCATTAATTAAAGAGGCAAAGATTTTATTAGAATAAAGTGGTAATTGATAATTTTAGGAAAACGGTATCAACTCTGAATTTTTATAGAAAACAAAAAGTCCACCGCTGGGTAATTTTTATTTAATATCGCCAGGGAGGCGGTTTTTTTGGTAGAATAAATAGTAAACTGTATGGAGCTGACAAAACACGGTATCGTATTTTTTTTAATTTTGACAATACTGATAATTATCGGGATTTTTTTTATTTTTTTTAAAAACCCATCTTCCTGCTTGAAAAGGGGAACAAGGACGTGTTTTTCCCTGCCAGGGTTACCGAAACTCTCCCTGTCACCGTTACCAATAATACCGAACCTCAAGAATTAATCGTTCAACCACCGGAAATAATAAAAGCTATTTACTTAACAAGTTGGTCGGCTGCCACCGAAAGTCGAGTTGAAAAAGCAATTGAAATAGCAAAAACTACTGAAATTAATGCCGTAGTAATAGATATTAAAGATTGGTCAGGATTTATTGCTTATAACACCGATGTGCCGGAAGCCGCTAAATATGGCGCTGAAAGGATATTAATTCCAGATATCGAGGAATTTTTGGAGAGATTTCACAAAGAAGGAATATATGCGATTGCCAGAATTACTGTTTTCCAAGACTCAGTTTTAGCTTTAGTTAGACCAGATTTGGCAATTCATAAAAAATCAAATAAATCTTGCTTATGGCTGGACAAATCGGGACTGGTCTGGATTGATCCAGTGGCAAAAGAGGCCTGGGATTATAATATTGCCATTGCCGAAGACGCCGCAAATTTTATGTTGTGGAACTCAATGAATAATTACACAATGGGAGCGCTTCAACCAGAGTAGTCGGAACGAAAAATGGGGCCAACTCTATTCTAAGGGTCTGTTGAAGTCTGACTTCAACTTTATCAGTTTTTTCTTTTTATTGAAACGATCCTTAGAGTTCAGAATTACATTTGGTTCTGAAAATTACATCAGAACATTTTATCTGGAAGACAACAAGATATTGACAAAATATCTGGGTATAGTATAATATAAGCGTAAAGGTAAAAACCAAGTTCTTCACAACACCATATCAACCTTTAAGCTTTGAAATGGGATCTTTGTCGCAGAGAGGGAAGATAAAGATTTCAGAGCAGAGTAAGACTTAAAGGAGCGAAAGGGGGTGAAAGTAATGACGAAAGAAGAATGGAAAAAGCTTTTGCTTTCTTCGGTAGAGAAATTCAACCTCTACCGAAAGGAGCACCTTGAGGAAAGCCCAATCTTCTCTCTGGCTAACCTCTCTAGGGCTGACCTCTCTGGGGCTAACCTCTCTGGGGTTGACCTCTCTAAAGCTAGCCTCTCTGGGGCTAACCTCTCTAGGGCTGACCTCTCTGGGGCTAACCTCTCTGGGG
>CAYUSS010000020.1:0-6299 GCA_964447515.1 uncultured Candidatus Saccharibacteria bacterium
AAAAGAGCAGAAATTACTGGGCAATGAGTGCCAGCAGCTGTATCAAATAAAACAACATCTGGCTTAATCTTCTTTACCAGGTTTGAAACAAATTTTTTAGTTTGAGTTACCACAGGCCCTGTTTCCTCAAGACCTGGCTTGGCAATACCGGTTACTAACCAATAATTTTTTTTAATTTTATTTAAAAAAATTTGCCCGATCTCTTCCTTTTCTGGCTGAATGGCTTTATGCGGACATACTATCCAGCAAGCTCCGCAGGCTGAACATAAATCTTTAATAAATATTGGATATTTCCCTGGGGCTTGGAATATGGCGTTACTACGGCAGGTGCTAACACATAATCCGCACTTTTGGCATTTTGCTTTATTCAATTTTGGAAATTCAGCCATTACTTTTTGTTGGGGCTTTTTTATTTTCTGGCCTAAAAGTAAATAATCATTTGGACATTCCACATCACAATCGCAAAGAATAACTCTTTTTCCCTCCCTTAATAATTTATTAGCCATCAAAACAGAAACTGTTGACTTTCCAGTACCTCCTTTGCCTCCTGTGATAGCGATTTTTTTAATTTTCTTTTTCATTTTTTCTCTTAATTTCTTCTAAAATATTATCAAGGTTTTTCTCTGAAGGAACTATTTTAACCTCAATACCAAAATTTTCTAAATTTTGTTTGGCATTAAGGCCGATCTGCCGTGTTAAAACTTTATCCGCTCTTACTGCTTTGGTAAATCTTGCTCCATGGGGAGAATTTTCTTCAAAGTATTGGTTTTTAATAACCTCTTTTATTAAAATATTTCCATCTTTTTTGTCTACAATCAAATATTGTTTTGTTCCGAAAAGAGAGCTAATTTCCCCTTCATCAAGGGGGATAATAATCCTTTCTCCCAGCTTTGCAGGACCGATTTGCTCAAAACCTTCAAGTGCTCCTATTTTCTTTCCCAGTTTAGGTAGAACAACGCTCCTTGCCATCTCATAGGCCTCAATAGAAATAACTATCTGCTTTAATTCCGGAATATTTTTGAGCAATCTTTCTTCTAATGTATCTGTTATTTTTTGAACCTCTTCAACTTTTAATTTTGGGGGAAGTTTAATTTTGATTTCAGCAAAATTGGCTGCTCCAATTTTTCTGGTTTTTAATTGAGAAATTTCTATTTTATGGGAAGAACAAATCTTTTTAATTCTCTCTTCCACATCTTTATTAGATACATCCAACAAAGAATCAGTAATTTCTCTTCCTATTTTAAATGCCTCATAGAGAATATAACCGCCAATAAACAAAGCAATTATGGCATCGGCTGAACTGAAATATCTAACCAAACTAAGTCCTACTAAAACACCAATTGAAGAAAGGGCATCAGCTCTTGAATGTTCAGCATCAGCCACCAGAGCTAAACTTTGGTACTTTCTTCCATAATGAAATTTCAATCTGGCTAAGATTTCAGTAATTAAAATGGAAATTGCTACTACCGCTATTGCCCCAACACTAAGTTTGACTATTTTCTCTCCAAAAAACCCCGTGACTGCTTCGTACAAAATCCAAATACCAGATACCGCCAACAATAAAGCTACTAAAAAACCAGCTAAACTTTCTGCTTTCCAATGGCCATAAGGATGCTTTTCATCAACTGGTTTTCTGGCTGTCTTTAATCCTAAAAAAGTAACAAAAGAAGAAAAAACATCCAAACCGGAATGAATTCCATCGGCAATTAAAGCTACACTGCCGGTTAAAAAACCAAAAAACAACTTAGAGATTCCTAAGCCAAGGTTCACAAAAGTACTAACTATTGAAACAGATTGGGGGTTCATAGACAGCTAAAAGAGATTTTATCTTCTTCCCCGGCCCCTGCCTCCAGAACCCTTCCTTCTTTGGCCAAGTCCTGGTCCAAAACCAGGCTGATGAGGTACTGATCCTGTCGCCTCTTGAAGTTTTCCCCTTTGATACTCTTGGAGAACATCTCGCACATTCATTGCTGGGCTACCAAGAAAGATTTTTATCCCAGAACTGCCTAAAACCATAGAGGCATTAGGTCCAACATTTCCAGTAATCACCACCTCAACTTTCTCCTTAGCTACAATTTGGGCAGCTGTAATGCCAGCTCCCCTCATCGCCTGCACTCCAGTATTCTTAATTACCTTAATTAGTTTTCCCTTATCATCAACAATCAAAAAATACATCGCTCTGCCAAATCGAGGATCCAAAGCTGCATCTAAATTATTACCAGTAGCAGTAATACAAATCTTCATAAGATTTTATCCAGTTCTGGTCATTGCTTGACCACATTTAGGGCACTTGTGCTCATAGCAAGGCACTCCTCTCCGATGAGGTGCTTTTGTTCCACAACTTGGACAAAGGCATTCACCTCCAGGTCCTAAACCAAAACCGTTGGGTTGACGGCCACGACCGCCTCCTCCAGGTGCCCTAAATCTGCCACCGGGAGAAATAGGAGGAATATTTTTTGGCATATTACTTTTTCTTTTTAGTTTCTAATTCTCTTAATCTGCCTTCAATAGCTTTCATTTCTTCGCTTAAGGCTTTTAAATCTTCATTCAACATTTCTTTTTCTTCCTTAGCAGTAGGTGGTTCTGGAGAATAAGGTGGATAAGGATAACTTGGCCCATAGGGTGGATAGTTCCCCCAACCTCGGCCAAAACCTCTTCCTCCACCTTTACCAAATCCTCTTCCCCAACCAGAACCATAAGGATTCATATAACCAGGATAAGAATAACCAGAGCAGTAACCTAATCCTCTTCCTGTTCTTGGTCCTAAACCTCTTGGACCTGTTCCATTACCAAATGGCATATTTTTATTGATTATTAGTTTTATTATAGACAACCTCGACCCTTTGTGATAGCTATCTATTATGAATATACACCCATAACTACCCCCCTGTCAAGAGTTAATTGTTCACACCTCAGCTTTTTGGCAAACCAAAAAAAAAGGCGAAACCGATAGGTTTCGTTTAGCGGAATTTCTATTTTTTTGACTTTTTTAACCTATCCTCTGCTTTACTTGCCCCGCACTAAAATTTGGTTTTGTGCTCGGAAAAAATCAATTCAAACTTTCTCTATCATTCTACCAAATTTAATTCACAAATCCAAAAAAAGAAACCTAAGCTGACGAATTGCCCGCCGCAGGCGGCGGGCAGGAAAACCCGGCGGCTCGTGGACAAAAAATTTCCTCCCCTGAAACCCCTCCATTTTTTGCACGCTCGCCGAAAATTTATTTTCCGAAATAGAAAGCCCCGTCCGCCGAAAAATTGTTTACTTAATTAATTTTTTCAATTCTTTAATAAACTCATCAAATAATTTTTTTTCGGGCACTTTTTTAATAATTTCTCCCCTTTTAACAATCAAGCCAACTTTTTTTCCTCCCACGATTGCTAAATCCGCTTCTCTCGCCTCACCTACACCGTTGACAACACAACCCATTACGGCTAAATGTATGTCTTTATTGGTTGACTGGGTGGCTTTTTCTACCTTTTCCACTAGTTTTACCAAATCAATTTCGGTTCTGCCGCAAGTCGGGCAACTGGTAATCGTCACACCTCTTTTTCTTACTTTTAAAGACTTCAAAATCTCCCATGCAGTTTTAACTTCTTCTTCCGGTGGCACGCTTAAGGAAACTCTTAAAGTATCGCCAATTCCCTCTTCAAGTAAAATTCCTAGAGCAATAGCTGATATTACTGTGCCACGAAAAGCTGTTCCTGCCTCGGTGATACCAAGATGTAAGGGATAATCAACTTTTTGGGAAAGCAGTCGGTAAGCGGCCACCATCCTTTTAACATCAGAAGCTTTCAAAGAAATGACGATATCTTGAAAATTGTATTTTTCCAAAATTTTAATGTATCTCATGGCCGATTCTACCATTGCTTCAGCAGTTACCTTACAACCATATTTAAAAAGCAAGTCTTTTTCTAGAGAACCGGCGTTAATGCCAATCCGAATCGGAATTTTCTTTTTTTGAGCGGCCAAAACCACGGCTTTAATTTTTTCTTCATTGCCAATGTTACCGGGATTAATTCTTAGTTTATCAACGTTCTGGTTAATTGCTTCTAAAGCCAACTCAGCCGAAAAATGAACATCCGCCACTAAGGGAATACTAATTTGTCTTTTGATTTGACCCAATGCCTGAGCGGCCTTCATATCAGGAACGGCTACCCTAATTATTTCGCAGCCAATCTTCTCCAGTTTTTTAATTTGTTTGACCGTGGCTTTGACGTCTCTGGTGTCTGTTTTAGTCATTGACTGAACTGAAATCGGGGCGTTACCGCCGATAAAAATATCGCCCACTTTAATTTTCTTTGTTTTTTTTCTTTGAATCATAAGTTTTTAATTTTTTTACTACATCTTGGCAGATTATCTTCTACCATTTTCAAAGCCCTTTTAACTCCAAAGCAAAAACCAATTTCTTTGGCAAAAATAATTTTCATAACTTTAAAGATTGTTTTAAAAAACTACCTGATCCACTTTTTAATGATAACGATATTTATTTTAATTTAGTCCCTACCCAATCTTTGACCATTAGAATTTTTCTCAGGTTTGGGTTAAAAATTGGCTTGTGGGTTTTTAGAATTTTTTCAATAATTTTTGGGATGTCCTCAAAAATTATTTTATTTTCCAAAAACATTTCTACTGCTATTTCGTCAGCGAAATTAAGAGCGGCAGGCATAGTCCCCCCAATTTTCCCCGCGAGATAAGCATAATTTAAACAAGGAAAAGTTTTTGTGTCCGGTTTTTGAAAAGACAAATTTTTAATTTCAACTAAATCTAAACTTTTCCAAGGATTAGCCATCCTTTTGGGATAAAACAAGGCATATTGAATCGGTAGCCTCATATCTGGCTGAGAAAACAAAGCTTTTATAGTTCCATCATTAAACTCCACCATTGAGTGAATAATCCCTTCAGGATGAACCAAAACTTCAATTTTTTCAATAGGAAGACCAAAGAGATAGTGAGCTTCCAACACTTCAAAACCTTTATTCATTAGAGTTGCAGAATCAACAGTAATTTTGGGGCCCATTTTCCAAACCGGATGAAAAAGGACTTGCTCTTTTTTAACTTTCTTCAAATCTTCTTTTTTCCAATTCCTAAAAGGTCCCCCCGAGCAAGTCAGAATAATTTTTTTAACCGTCCTTTTATCCTCTCCCTGGAAACACTGAAAAATGGCTGAGTGCTCTGAGTCAAGAGGGAGGAGTTGAGTTTTATATTTTTTACAAGCCTTATTTATCAAAAGACCAGCTGCTACTAAGACTTCTTTGGTTGCCAAGAAAATTCTTTTTTTCTTTTCAACAGCCTTTAAGGTGGCTCCCAGAGCCACCGTTCCAGGAATAGCCACCACTACACTATCCACCCAAGGATAACTGACTAATTTCTCAAGAGCTTTTTGGCCATTTTCCTCAAGAACAACCATTCTCGGTTTAAATTCCTTTATTTGAGAAGTTAGTTCGATTGTCTTGTCTTTAGCAGCAATACCTACTACTTTGTAGTTTTTCGGATGAACCCTTATTACTTCTAAAACTTGTTTACCAACTGAGCCAGTTGAGCCCAAAATAACAATGTTTTTCATAAAATTTTAATTGCTTCTTTTTGTGGATGACAAATAAAAATATCGCCATTAAATTTAGGATAACCTCCGGCAATTTTTTTGACCAGTCGGTAATCGCTAACTTGACAAAAAACCGTTGGCCCGGAACCTGAAAGATGAAACTCTAGGCCGAATTTGCCAAAATATTTCTTCAGTTTTTTAATATCAGGACAAATACTTTCGCATATGGTCAAAAAATCTTTTCTTGTTCTATCGTGTAATTTATACATCATTTTGGTTTCAATTCTTTTGTGGAGCCGAAAAAGAACAAAAAATTTTAGCATCTTAATTTTAATAGATTTCATTCTTTCATTGTATCAAATTTTACTGATTAGAGAAATAAACAATTTTTCGTCGGACGGGGCTTTCTATTTCGGAAAATAAATTTTCGGCGAGCGTGCAAAAAATGGAGGGGTTTCAGGGGAGGAAATTTTTTGTCCACGAGCCGCCGGGTTTTCCTGCCCGCCGCCTGCGGCGGGCAATTCGTCAGCTTAGGTTTCTTTTTTTGGATTTGTGAATTAAATTTGGTAAGATAATAGAGAAAGTTTGAATTGATTTTTTCCGAGCACCCACATTTTCAGTTGCGAACTCTTTTTATTAATGGGGGAACGAGCAGAGCTCGTTCCCCCATTAATAAAAAGAGTTCGTTGATGATTATACGAGTGGGCGCGGAAGGAATCGAACCTTCAACCTTTTCTTTATCAGAGAAATGTTC
>CAYUSS010000021.1:0-5972 GCA_964447515.1 uncultured Candidatus Saccharibacteria bacterium
CTAATAGATTTCGTTAAATCAATAAAATACGGCTGATAATATTCAGCATCAAGCCTAAAACTAAGACCATCAAGATCATTGATTTTTATCTTATTTAAAATAGCCATTTTAATTGAATTTTATTCCTTCTTTATTACAAAAATCTTTAAACGCTTTGGCAATATCGGTAAGGTCATGATCAATAACTGGTTTTTCTTTAAGTGGATCTATGATATTACCCTCTTGGTCAATTAAATGTCCTTCTTTATCAGAAAGCGTCATATAATCGCCGGAATTATTTTTACCAGAGCGTTCGCTTGTTGCCATAAAAATCGGGTAATTAGTTATTTGTTCTCCTATTTTACCGCCCCACTTTTGTAAAAACATCACACTCGTTTTAGTACCGGTGAATGGTTTAAAGGTATTAACGCCTAGTCCGACCACCGCAAGCACGCGCGCCTTTTGCATAATCCATTCTCGCAAGGCCTTCGTACCGATATTATTTAGATTTCCTTGTGGTAAAACAATAGCCATACGTCCGCCCGGCTTCAAAAATCGCAAGCACCTCTCAATGAAAAGAACATCACGCTTCATTGAGTTTACTTTGCGCTTCGATTTAGTCTTTGGTTTTTCTTTCTCTTCTTCAAGCTCTTCCTCATCCTCGGTAAGTTTTCCTAATTGTCGAAGTTCATAGAGCTCAAAAATCGAGAGCTGTTCTTTGCCGGTTATTTTTCCAGCAAATGGTGGATTAGTGAATACAATATCAAAATTGCCGTCTTTTATATCTTTCTTGAATGGACCTATACGTGTAGCGACTTCTGAACGCGCCCATTTACGATAATCAAGAGAATCAACTCCGAATACATTAGATTTTCCGTCACCAGCAATAAGCATCATTACTTTAGCAACTTTTTTGAGTTTATCGTCAAAATCAACAGCGTAGATGTATTCATTTGCATAATGATAGATATCTTTATTGTCAGTCCATTTTTGTGCATTGCGGACATGTTTAATTGTATGAATAAGAAAACCCGCGGAACCACAGGCAGGGTCAATTATTTTTTCATCAACCTGCGGATTAATCATTTTTACCGCCATATCGACAACCATTCGCGGTGTAAAATATTGACCTTTTGCGCTTTTTTGTTCTGGATTAATTAAATACTCAAATGCTGCATCGATTACATCTAAATCAGCATCATGGAATCTTAATGGCTCAAGTGCAGCGGCGCATAGAACAAGCGCATCGTCTTTTAATTTTAAGACTTCGTCAGTATCAAAAATATCTTGCCAGCCCGGCCGATTTTTTGCTTCTTGAAAAAGTCCATTAATGCGTTCGTAGATGGTTTCAGGATCGGCCTTAGGCACGCGAAAACGCATCGGTGAATTGTCGTTTTTTCTCGGATCAAATTCGTCATGAAGTTTCGCAAAAAAAAGTTTAAAAAGTTCGTCAAAAGCGTTTACTCCAGCGTTTGCTAGAGCTGTGTCTTCAAGACGCTTAATGGTATCTTTAAGATTTTGAATAGGGCGTAAATCTTTTTTTGTAAGTGGTTTTAAGACATCGTCCAATGCTTCGCCCCTTTTTGGTAATCGCGGTATATCACGATAACTATAAGGTTCGCCTTTAGTTTCCGGCGATTCTTCGCGAAGCTGAAAAACAATATCACGTCCGTTTGACCATGCGCCAAAAAATACACCAGAAGCGTTAAGGTATGACTGTAATTGTTCAACACCAGTTTCAGCGTCAGGTTTTTTGATTTCAAAAATAAGGTACTTTCGTGTACAAGTGTCATCAGTAAATACGACTATGTCGGCTCGTTTTGAATCATCAACGCCCATTTGAATAGGCTCTTCAACTGCCACCTGGTTTAAAGGGTAGCCAAGAAAATCCCTGACATACACAAGAAATAGTTGTCTTACAATTTCTTCCGGTTTGGCAATCATTTCTTTTTCTCGCTTTAAACATTTAATAACTATTTTTCCATCTTTACGACGATAAATATCAATTTTATTAAGTAGGTTAAACCCATGGATCTCTGATGAATCAAAAACAGTCAAGCCGTGCTTTATTTCTGGATGGCCAAAAATTTCGTCAATGTATTTTGAATTTTCCATAGATTTTATTTAGTTTTTAATTTTATTATTTTCATTTTTCTTTAAGAACAACTCCAAATCTCTTTCTTTTATTCGCCAATAGCCAACTTTGGTAGCTTTCAATCGTCCGGCTTCAATATAGCGAAGCACGGAACGCTCGCTTACCCTTAGATATTTAGCAACTTCTTTGATAGTTAAGAGTTTGTCTTTCATATTCTTTAATTATAAACTCATTAAATGCCGTTGTCAAAAGTGGCAAAATCTGTCAGAATAGAATTAGAAATGAGAATTAAAATTAATATGAATCAAGAAGAAAAAGAAAAAAACATAAAAGTCCTTAATCTTATTTTAGCGTTTGTTAAGTATTTAGAATTAGATAGAAAGCTTGAAAGAAAAGTTGTTGAAGCTCAATGGCCAGATAAAAAAGAGCTTGAAAGAGCAGAAAAAATGTTAGATAAAAGATTAAATTTTGATGTTCCGGGCATACCATTAGCTTTTCCCCTAAGAAGGTTAATGGCAAAAACTAAACTACACAAAGATGAACTGATTAAAGTCCTTAATAACTTAAAGGTTAATGGAGTGATTACCGCTATAGATATAACAGAATTGCAAAAACCTGAAATGGTAGATTTTGATACAAAACTTGCGATTGATATTAATAGAGAAAAACTTGTTCAATATAAAAATGCTTTATTAAAAGGTAAGATTATTGATAGAGAAAAAGAGGTTTTATATCTAAACCAGTCTGGCGATCTATTTAAGAAACCAAAAGAAAAATACTGCTACCCAATGAATAGAGCTAAGAAAAGACATGGAATTATACGTTATTTCGCAGAAAACAAAGTCTATGATTATTATCCAACGAACCAAATCGCAATTGATTTAGGCATAAAAGAAAACGCCCTACGTAAAGAGGTTGGGAAGATAAATTCAATAATTGGGGGAAAATTACACCTTAAAAAAGATAAAATATTAGAGGGAAGAATAGGAAGCGGCTATAGAATAAATCCAAAATATAAAATTGTCCTCAAAAACGGATAAAATCTCACTGCTTCTTTAATACCCTCTTTCTACTGTTAATAATTTACAAAGAAAACGGCTGAAATAAAGCTGTTTTTTGTTTCATAGACGTACTAAAGGGGCATGTCGGGCGTAGTACCTTGTGTGATATTTTTAAATTAAGAAAAACAAAAGATAAATTTTCATTACAGAAAAATGGAAACAAAGAATCAAAACACAGAAAATAAAGAAGAGCTGAAAAACAAAAAGAAAGAATCTATTGAAATAGCCGCAGAAAAGCTGGCTGAAATTATGATTCTTTGGATAGAGTCTAATAAAGTTAAAAATAATCATGAAGAAAGAGAATAAATTTTTCACATCAGAGTTCTATCTTGCCATAACCTTATTATCGTTAGGAGAACAATTAGTTGAAATAAAAAGAGATAGCAATTCAAAAAGGTCAGTATTTGTTTTTAAAACATCAAGCGGTCTTGGTAAAAATGTTGAGGGTTTTAGAAATGGCGAACTTCGCGTAGAACCGAGAAAACTTTTCTTAGAACTTAGATCGTTAAAGTCCAGATTGTATAACAATTATTAAAATAGTGGCAATTATAAAAATGCAAATAAATATCAACGAAATAAAATTGAAAATCACAAAAGCCACAGACGATAAAAAACACCCGAATCTCCTTGCATATGTTGCGCTAACTTTTAAGGAGGAATCCGGAGAATATTTTACAATATCCGGGTTCACTTTCTGGAGAAGCAAGTTTGCCGGCTATAACCTGGAAGCCCCCGGTAAAGTAGGGTTTAAATACTGCATGGCTGATAAATCCCTCTGGCGGAAGATTAAACAGGAAATCATAAAACAATACGAATACGAAACCATTCCAGTCATCGAAGAATAAGCTGCTTACTATAGTAAACTTCTGATAGCTTTCTACTATAGTAAATAACTAAAGTATAACTATAGTCTATATTATTCTTCTAACAAGGGACTATAACTATAAATAAATATAAAGAGGTGTTGGGTTTTCGAAAGAAATGGAACATAATTAAGGCGTTAAGGTCAAGTATAATAAGCAAAAAAGGGCAAAATGAAGCTAAAATTGAGTTTTATATCGGCTAAAATCGGCTAAAAATATAAGAACTTACTATAGTACAAAGGAAAATAAAGCTAAAAAGGAATTTTAAGTAGGCTAATAAGGGCTAAAAAATAACAGTATTAGACGGCTACTATAGTACAAAGGAAAATAAAGCTAAATATCAATTTTATACCGGTTTATATCGGTCAAAAATAAAATATGAATATGTTAAATAACACAATCAAAAAAGCTCTGATTTACTGCCGGGTCAGCACCGAAGACCAAGCGAGGGAAGGATACTCCCTGGAAACCCAAGAGAAGCTTTGTAGTAGGTTTGCCCAAGAAAACGGATACCAAATAACGGAAGTGTACCGCGATGAGGGAAAAAGTGCCACTACCATTGATAGAGCTGCTCTACAAGACTTATTAGTCCAATGTCAGCAAGATAAGTCTGTAGGCGCTGTTATTGTCCAAGAAACGGACAGATTAGCCAGAAACACCAAAGACCACCTAACCATTAGAGCTATGCTTAAAAAGGCAGGGGTTAAGCTTATCTCGGTTAACCAACCGATGTTAGACGATAGTCCGGAGGGCAATATGATTGACACTATTATAGCCAGTGTTAATCAGTTTCAATCTGAAATTAACAGCAGGAAAACCAAGAAAAATCTTCAGGAAAAGTTTGACTCGGGGTGGTTTCCTGGATGGGCGCCTTTGGGTTACATTAACACAACAGTAAATGAAAAAAATATCGTGACTCCAGATATAGAAAAATGGCATCTTATTAGAAAAGCTTTAAAGATGTATTTGACCGGTAATTATTCAGCTTCGGAAATAGTAGATAAATTACACGAAAAGGGTTTAAGATCAAAGACTGGCAAAAAAGTCCCCTGCAGCATAATGATCAATACTCTTAAAAACCCCTTTTATGCCGGCGTTATGCGGTGGAACGATCAAGAAAAAAAGGGAAGACACGAAAAAATGATTACCTTGGACGAGCATAAACAAATCTTGGCGATTATGAGTGCACATAATTGTCACTCCTCACGTAGAAGGAAATATAACTTTCTCTTAAGAGGGTTTATATTCTGCGATATCTGCGGTCAGAGATATACGGCTGAAAAGCATCGTGCCGGTAAAATAACGGACTATTATCACTGCAGCGCGAGAAGCAAAAAACATAGCAGTAAAAAACAAAACATTTCAGTGGAAGATTTGGAGAAGTTAGTTGAAGAAAAGTTTAAGGACATACAATTCAGTAAAGAGCTTATCAGCTTGACTGTTGAAAAAATAAAAAAGTTTTATAACGAAAAAAACTCAGAAACTGAATCACAAAAACGAATACTTCTAAATAAGAGATTAAAAATTGAAGAGGACAGAAGGAAAGCTGAAAAAAAGCTCATAGCTGAAACGCTTGACGATGAAGATTTTGTAAGGATGAGGGATGGCTTCAGAGACGAGCTTAAATGCGTCCAAAATGGATTAAGCGAGCTTGAAAACAAGCACGATGTTGATATTGATACAGCAAGAGAAGTTTTAATCTTCTCAAGGAATGTTTATAAGGCGTATCAGGTAGCGCCTTACGAAATCAAAAGACTGTTCCTTGCTTTCTTCTGGGACAGGATCTGGGTCAGAAATAAAAAAATAGTCCGGGTGGAACCAACCAGACTAATAGATACCTTAATCAAAGAGAAAAAAGTTATAATAAGAGACAACTGGCTCCGGTGGTAGGATTCGAACCATTTTTGGCATAGCAAATATATAACTTGACTTCCTTGGTTCGAAATAGGATAATTAAATAATGAGTTATGCAGG
>CAYUSS010000022.1:0-5913 GCA_964447515.1 uncultured Candidatus Saccharibacteria bacterium
CAATACATTTAATATTGCCAAAGGCACGGCTTCTCTGGACATTGCAGCAGGGGCTGACCTTGATCTGGACAAGAGTCTAACAATAGATGGTCAGGCCATTACCATTACTGGAGCTGGCCAGGCCAACACTCTCACTCTTAATGAGTCCTTTATCATAGGAGACGGAAACTCAGGGACCTTAACCTTTTCAGCTGCTTCCAAGACCCTGACTGTTGAGGCTGATTCAGTTATTAACCAAGATGTTACTACTGATGCTTCCCCAACCTTTACTGACTTAACTATATCTTCTCCTTCTAATATTTATGCTCTTTCTCATGACAGTTTTGCCGACTTTGTAGCCAACGAGCATATTGACTGGACAAATGCTTCTGATAATTTCTCAACCTCAGGAACATTGGGGGCTGGCGCTGTTACGGGAACTTCCTTTACCATTGGAGCCAATACTCTTGACGCTGAGTGGGCATATTTAGACGGATTAGACCAGTCCCTAGCCAAAACCGCCAGCCCCACCTTCACCGGATTAACAATAGTAAACTTCATCAATGAATTCTCCACTGACGGAACCTTAGGAGGCAACAGCGATTCTGTCCTGCCAACGGAAAAAGCAGTTAAGACCTATGTGGACACCGGACTTACAGCGGAAGATTTGGATTTTGCCGGGGATTCGGGAACAGGCGCGGTTGATCTTGATTCTCAAACATTCACCATTGCCGGAACGGCTAACGAAATTGAAACAAGCGCAAGCAGCCAGACACTTACAATAGGCCTGCCCACAGACGTAACAATTACTGGCGACCTAACCCTATCAGGCAACGACATCAAGGATTCAGGCGGCTCGGCAGCCATTACTTTTGACGGAAGCCAGAATACTAGTTTGGCAGGCACCCTTGATGTTAAAGGCGCTTTGATAGAAGATTCAGAAAACGAAGATTTAGTTCTACGGACAAATTCTAATGCAAATCAACTTGTGTTGGATTCAGGCGGCAACGTCGGCATCGGGACGGCGGGGCCGACTTCTTTATTACACTTAAATCAATCGATTAATCCTACGCAAGGTGTCAATAGCGTGCTATTTGACAAAAATTTGGTAGCTTCACCTACATCTAATATTATTACTCCCTATACTTATCTATATGGAGAGCGATTAACAATAGATTTATCAGATTCAACAATAGTAGATGCATCTGGTCTTCTCGTGACAGGTAGTACTATACAAGTTGATGATTCAAGCCAGGGGGACGTATATAGTGTTACTGGAATGAATGTCTCGGCAACGCACACTGGGACTGGTAATATTGATTCCGTCATGGGGGCGAGTATTATAGGTTCTTCAAACGATACAGGTGGGGCTGTAGGACAAGCATCAGAGATCTACGGCGAGTGGGTCCTTGGCTATCATAACACAAGCAACACTGTGTCGAGAGTTGAGGGCACATATGCAAGAGCTTATAACTACGATGATGGGTGGATTACTAACGCTGCAGGGCTACGCGGTAGAGTAAAAAATTACGGAACAGGTGGAATTACCGATGCTGTTGCTGTTTATGCTGAGGTAGATCAATCTAATGCAAGTGGGACACTGACAGAGGCTAAAGGTTTGGGAGTGCAAGGATGGAGTGTTTCTGGAACCGTTGATACCTCATACGGAATCTATATGGATACCACTATTGATGTTGGGACGACTAAATACTCTCTCTATTCTCTTTCTACTTCTGACTCTTACTTTGCTGGCAACGTCGGCATCGGGACGACCTCACCAGGTTCTCCCCTTGAAGTAAGCGGCGATGTATTAGCTACTTCTTTCTCAATTGGTGCCAATACCCTTGACACTGAGTGGGCATATTTAGACGGATTAGACCAGTCCCTAGCCAAAACCGCCAGCCCCACCTTCACCGGATTAACAATAGTAAACTTCATCAATGAATTCTCCACTGACGGAACCTTAGGAGGCAACAGCGATTCTGTCCTGCCAACGGAAAAAGCAGTTAAGACCTATGTGGACACCGGACTTACAGCGGAAGATTTGGATTTTGCCGGGGATTCGGGAACAGGCGCGGTTGATCTTGATTCTCAAACATTCACCATTGCCGGAACGGCTAACGAAATTGAAACAAGCGCAAGCAGCCAGACACTTACAATAGGCCTGCCCACAGACGTAACAATTACTGGCGACCTAACCCTATCAGGCAACGACATCAAGGATTCAGGCGGCTCGGCAGCCATTACTTTTGACGGAAGCCAGAATACTAGTTTGGCAGGCACCCTTGATGTTAAAGGCGCTTTGATAGAAGATTCAGAAAACGAAGATTTAGTTCTGCGGACAAATTCTAACGCAAATCAACTTGTGTTGGATTCAGGCGGCAACGTCGGCATCGGAACAACGAGTCCAGCAAAAATTCTTGAGATATATAAGAATGATGCTTCCACTACAACAACCAGTGGACTACTAATTACCAATTTTAGTACGACAAACAATGCAAGAAATGGCATAGTGTTTAAAAATTATGACAATTATGGCTCGGCAATATGGACTGTGCGTACAGGAAACTTGAGGGGTCTTCTGATTTTTGGAACCAGTCCTAACTCAGGCTCTGCTGGGGATGAAACAAAGATTGTTGAAAGAATGCGTATCACAGGCACAGGCAACGTTGGCATCGGGACGACCAGCCCAGGGGCACAATTAGAGGTCTACGGCACAAGCAATAAATTACGATTAAACTATGATGGAACCACTTACACCGACCTTGCCACAAATAGCAGTGGCTTCTTTAGCATTGACACTACTGGATTTGGCATAGGCCTTGCTGACGGCCTGTCAATCGGTTCTGGCTATGACACCACTACTCCGCCAGCTAATGGCTTGCTCGTGGAGGGCAACGTCGGCATTGGGACGACGGGGCCGAGTGCAGCTTTAGATGTAGCAGGGGTTATAGAAGTAGCCGATGGTTCTGCGTCTGCCCCTTCATATACCTTCGGTAGCTCTACAGATCTTGGTATTTATGCGGAAACCGACCAAAGAATAGCGTTTAGCACACAAGGCGTGAGACGATTTTTTATACAAAGTGGCAATTTAAGCACCGATGTTCCTTTTCAGTTTGAGGAAACTACATCAGCTGTATCTCCTTCAATTACATTTAACAACGACTCGAATGTGGGAATTTTTAGACCCAGTTCTGATACGCTCGGTTTTTCGAGTGGCGGGATAGAACGGATGAGAATAACAAGCACTGGCAATGTCGGCATTGGCACTACAGCCCCAGGAGCACAATTAGAGGTCTACGGCACAAGCAATAAATTACGATTAAACTATGATGGAACCACTTACACCGACCTTGCCACAAATAGCAGTGGCTTCTTTAGCATTGACACTACTGGATTTGGCATAGGCCTTGCTGACGGCCTGTCAATCGGTTCTGGCTATGACACCACTACTCCGCCAGCTAATGGCTTGCTCGTGGAGGGCAACGTCGGCATTGGGACGACGGGACCAGATGAAAAGCTGCATGTCGAAGGCAATGCTCTCATAGACTCCTATAACAATCTAGGCGAAGGCGGCGGAATTTTCTTTCGCGAGGGCTTCGCATCCGGAGATGCAAATCCATACAACCTTTCGATAACCTTGCGGGGTTGGGATAGTCCCGTATCCCCGGACGGCTTCTTGATCAGCGGTTTCGACGGTATCGGCTTCATGACCAACTCTGATACATTTGATGCTACCAAAGTACGCATGTTAATAAAAAATGACGGCAACGTCGGCATCGGGACAACGGGGCCCGACCGCAAGTTGGACGTATTAGACGCTTCAAACCCGCAAATGCGGCTGATCGCAAGTGATGGCAGTGTCTATACAGACCTTCAAACAACCAGTCAGGGGTTATTTACCATTGACCCTGTTGGCGGGTATCATGCGGTTGGCATTGCTGACGGTCTTTCTGTTGGTTCAGGTTATTATACTACAACAACCCCTCCAACCGATGGCTTGATTGTGGAGGGCAACGTCGGCATTGGGACGACTACTCCGGGGGCACCGCTTGATGTGCGGAAGCCAGCACAGGGTCTAACGGTTCAATTTGGTGATAGCACAAGCGAGGGTCTATTGATTGAAAGAGACACAGGCTGGGGTGCTCATGTGATATTGAGTGCTACTAAAAAGTTTCTTATCTCTTCTACAGATTCAAATCATCCTGCTGGGGATAGTAAATTTGTAATTTACGACAATGATAATACAGCGACAAGGATGGTCATAAATAATAACGGCAACGTCGGCATTGGGACAACGAGTCCAAATAATACCATTCAGGTGGCAGACTTAATTAATTTTGATAATACTAATACTACAACAAGTCTTGGTTATCAAGCAGGCGATGTTAACACAGGTACTAAGAATCTCTTTGTTGGTTATCAAGCAGGCCTAGCTAACACCACCGGCTTTTCTAATACCTATATAGGTAATCAGGCAGGTCTTAGCACCACTTCAGGCGACAGTAATGTTGCTATTGGTGACCGAGCATTTCAGAGTAACACCACTGGTATGAATAATAATGCTATTGGAGGAGGTGCGCTTGCAGCAAACACTGAAGGCGACAATAACACAGCTAATGGCTTTGTAGCGATGATATTTAACGAAACCGGCAATGAAAATACTGCTATTGGTGCTTATGCTCTTTATGATAATGTCTCTGGTAGTTACAACACTGCTATTGGCTACGGGGTGCTTGGCAATGCTACGGGTTCTAATAATACAGCTCTTGGCTATAGGGCTGGTCATTCCAATGTGTCAGGTTCCAGTAATGTTTTTCTTGGTTATCAAGCTGGATACAATGAGACAGGCTCAAATAAGCTCTATATCGGAAATAGCAGCACTAATACATTGATTTATGGAGAATTTGATACCGGCAACGTCGGCATCGGGACGGCGAGCCCAGGGGCACAATTAGACATCTACGGCACAAGCAATAAATTACGATTAAACTATGATGGAACCACTTACACTGATCTTGCCACAAACAACAGTGGCTTCTTTACAATTGACACTACTGGATTCGGTATAGGCCTTGCTGACGGCTTGTCAATCGGTTCTGGCTATGACACCACTACTCCGCCAACCGATGGCTTGATCGTGCAAGGCAACGTCGGCATCGGGACGACCAGCCCAGGGGCAAAGCTTGATATTGACCCTGGTACTGCCAATGCAATAGATATCTCCGGCACCCTTGACCAAGATAACCAAAAGGGAATCAATCTCACCGTTTCTGCTGACACCGATGGAGATGATGTCTATGGAATGTATAATACCGTTAATGTAGGCACAGGAACTCTGTCTACAGATAATAGAAATGCTTACGGAATCTATCAAGATATAACCAACGCAGCTACTGCGGGGAGTAGCAAATACCCTTATTCCTACGGTGTTAACAACAGTTTTGACCTTACTGGAGCTGGTGGAGCTGGGATCGGTTTTCGAAATTACACCTCAGAGTATACTAACGCTACCCTCTATGGACTCATGAATTGGATGAAAATCGGAGGCACGAATAGTTACGGAATGGGGGTTACGAATTATATTTGGATGAAAAATGACGATGGCGCAAAGCAAGAAACCAATGGGAATTATACGTATGTTTTTAGTGCTGGGGCCTCTGATATTTTTTATGGGTTTGAAGTCGTTGATGCCGATGCAGATATTACCGGAGGCACGGCTTATGGAGTTAATATAGACCTGGATAATGCTAGTTGGGACGATGCCTGGAGTATTTATGTTGAAGATGGTTCTGCCGACTCCTACTTTGGCTCCAATGTCGGCATCGGTACGACTTCACCGAGTTCTCCCCTTGAAGTAAGCGGCGATGTATTAGCTGCTTCTTTCTCAATAGGAGCCAATACTCTTGACGCTGAGTGGGCATATTTAGACGG
>CAYUSS010000023.1:0-5682 GCA_964447515.1 uncultured Candidatus Saccharibacteria bacterium
CTTCTGCTGCTAATATCCCTGCGATGCGTTCTGAATCATTTACATTCATCTGGCAGCCGAATGTGCGGATGTAGATTTTTTTCGGCGAATTTTTGTAATTTGTTGATTTTGTTGACATTGTGATTTTCTTTCTGTTTCTGAAAACAAAAAATTAAAAGGGGGGAAAAGAGAAAAAGCAATTCTTTTTTGGGGGCGAGCCCCGCCGATGGCGGGGGCGATTTTGATGTTTTTAAAAAGCAGTCCGCACATCGCTTTCTTGGTAGCAAAATCTACCTTTGTCCTGCTCTCATCATACCCATCTAAAAAGTCTTTAACTCTGTTAATATACCCTTCTGATCTCTCGGTCTCAATCTCCCTAAGTTCAATCCCTGCAAGGATTTTCTTTAATTTATCTTCCTCGTTGCGAAGTTCATCTATCTTATCACGAAACACTTCTTGCCCAAGCAAATTTTCTAAATAAGCGTCGGTTAGTTTTAACTGCTTTCTTTGGTTATCTTTAAGCTTATTTCTCAGCGCAGATGAGTCGATTTTGGCATTTTCGTTAAAATCGGGAAAATTTGCGGTTTTCGGTAAAGTCCCGCTCATCCATTGGCTCTGTTTCAGCCTGTCATTTTGTATCAACTGAGCAACAATCTTTGTGACTTCCGGCTCAATATCTTCTGCCTTAACTGACCTATTCGTGCATCTAATATGGTTTGCATAAGGACCGGAGCAACGATACCATCTTTTCTTTTTATTGGTTCGGTGGTTTGATATTGATGAAACACCGTTGTATTTATGATTACACTTAGCACAAGTAAGCAAGCCTGTTAAAAGGTATTCTTTAGTTTTTGCTCTTGGACGCCAAGTCCGTTTCTTTTCCGCTAATAGTTTTTGAACTTCTTCAAAATCCTGCTCATCAATAATCGGTTTATGTTTACCTTGAGCAATTATAATTTTTGAAGGATCATTTTTAATATACTTGTAATGTTTCTTTGTTTTTTGATTTTTGTCGTAATGCTTTTTATTCCAAACAATTTTACCAGTATAAATCCTATTCTTTAAAATGTCACCAATAAACTTGCTATAAAACTGTTTGCCTGTTCTTGTCTGATATTTCTTTTTATTTAAATATTCACAAATATAATGCGTACCTTTACCAGCAAAATACATTGTGTAAATAAGTTTAACAATATCAGCTTCCCGCTTGTCAATTTCTAATAACTTCTTTTCCTTGCTGTAAGTATAGCCAAAGGGTGAAAATCTTGCTCCCTGCCAATTACCTTGCTGAACACCTTTAACCATTCCGGGAAATACTCTTTCAGAAATTCTATTACGTTCAAATTCAGCAAATGAGCCTAACTGCTGAAACATCAGCTTCCCTGCTGATGTTGTAGAATCAAAAGGCTCAGTTGCAGATTTAAAACCTACACAGTAAGATGATAATTCATCAATCAAATTCAAAAGGTCTTTAAGGTTACGGCTAAAGCGGTCAATTTTATAAACAAGCACAAGCTCAAATTTCTTATCCTTAGCGTCCTTCAATAGCTGTTGTAATGCTCCTCGCCTTGTAGAATAAGCACTTATCCCTTCATCACAATAGACTTTGAAAATTTCATAGCCTTCACGACTAGCAAAGGATTCAAGATATTCCCGCTGGACTTCGAGAGAATACCCTTCCTTGGCTTGGTCTTCGGTTGATACTCTAATATAAATTGCGATCTTTAAGCTCATATAATTCGAACTCCTAACTGTTTCAACTTAACTATATCCGCATCTTTCAATTTATCTAAACAAGCGATGGTTAGAAAATTTCTTGCACGGCTAAAAGCAACGAACCCCACCCTACATTCATCTACCTTATCATTAGCTCGAACGGTATGATCTGTTTCTATCCATTTCAATAAACGATTTCTTTTCTCCGCCAATGCCAAAACCGCTGTTGCCTCTAATCCTTTTGCCTTGTGGATAGAAGAATTTTTATTTTGAAGACTTCCAAGAGCATTAAAATGAACGACTAGGTTATCAAAAGAATTTTCTGTCTTTTGACTTTGGTGTACAAATTGAACAGATAATTTTTCACTAATATATTTCTTTAACTCATCTTCTTTGATCTCCGGGTTAGTTTTGATAAAATGAAGCATAGCGATTCCAAGCTTGCGAAAATTTAGCAAGGTTAAATTGCATTTCTGTAAAACATCAGTTAGCGAATAGCCAGATACTGCCAAGATATAGTCCAGTGCCATTTTCAAAATACTTCTTGGTTTAGCATCATCATTGCTAATTTTTTCCATAGGATACGTCGAATATGCTGGGATAAAAGTGTCGTTCTCAAAAGAAAGAAAAAACTTCTCATAATTGATATTTTCTCTGATTTCTTTTGAAATTAACTCCCCACATAAAGCATTAAAAGATAAGACAATTTCATTTACATCAGTCTTTGTTATAAAAACAATATCTGGGTCTTCTTGTTTAATTGGTCCAACTTTTTGATGAGGCTGACGAAAGTTATTTAAAAATCTGACGATTTTAGATGTCGATCTTCTATTTACTTCTTCGTCGGAAATATACTCTTTTATAACTTTATTATTAGCCTGGAATTTCTTCATCGGTATTTTATTAAATTCCACAGCTTTTTGTCCCTTCTCAATATACGTAAATCCATAAATATATTGCTCAGAATCTCCGATGCAATATATATCAGTTCTACCCTCCTTTCTTAAATTATCAAAGAATCTAAATTGCGTTGAAGTTGCATCTTGAATCTCATCAATAAATAGGAATTGAAGGCGATTACCGAGGGACTTTCGTATGGTAGCCTTTTCTTTATCTAAAAGATCGGTTGCTTTTGATTCAATTTGATTATACGAAACAATACCTCTTGAAAATTTCTTATTTTCGATGGCTTTTTCATATATTCGCCTATCAACTTTGCTATCAAATGTTTTACTATCTAAAAAGGAAAAATCAAATCCATCTATAATAAAATAATCCTCGGGCAACAAACCACATATTCTGCCATAAGGTCGGAGAATAAATCTATTCATAAAACTATGAATTGTCCCAATAAAAACATTGTGAGGAATTTTTATCCTTTCTTGCAAACGTTCTTTTATTTTCTCTGTTGCAGCATTAGTATATGTTATTAATGCCATAAATTTATTTGGAACCAGACAAGGAAAACACTCTAAAGCTTTGTTTACCATATTGAATGTCTTTCCTGATCCAGGGCCAGCTACCACTAATACACATTTACTTTTCGGTTTTGACATCTTTACTCTCATTCATTAAAAAGTTAAAACCATCCTTTATATAGCTTGGGATGTTAAATGCGACATCTTTTCTATTCAATTCCTCCGCTAAATTAAATGCGAATTCCGACTTATATTCTTCAATCAATTTAAAAAAATCATCCGTGCTAAAGTCTGTTTTTTCATATTTTTTTATAAATTCTTTACCTTTCTCCGGTCTTGTTTGTGCTAAAGCCTTAAATAAAATATTTTTATTCTCATCTGCTTTATTGGAATTAATAATATCTTTCTCAAAGGTGGGGGAATCGGTAGTCTGCACATCTATCGAGGGTATTTGTTTATAGTCCGTTTTTAGACTATTCGCTCTGTTTTCTGATTTCGTTCCAGAATCAGAATCCGTTAATACTAAACAGCGTATAAAATAACCTTTCCTGACTATTTCCAGAAAATTTTTGAATGCAACACCCTTAACATCAACCACATTGCATCCAATTTGTTCCAACGTTTTTTTCTTATCCATTTTAAATAAAATTGGTACTAACAATTCCTCAGAAATTCCTTCAACAAAAATAACTTTCCGAGCAAAAAACATGGCAGAATTCGTAGCGTCAAGATATTTCTTCAAATATCTTACAATTCTCTTTTCCTCAGCACTATCACCAAACCCCTGTAATAAATAATGCTTACTAATATTATTTCCTTCGTCTTTGTATAATATTACGGTACTATCAAGGTCTAATTTCGCTGCGATGTTTGTTGAATGCGAAGTCAAAACTATCTGTAATTCCCTGCTATTTCCAACTTCTTTTTTTATGTTTTTTGCTAAATGATCTTGTAAGTGTGGATGTAAATGTGCTTCTGGCTCTTCGATCCCAACCAAACGGAAAAATATATTATCAACGGGAGAATCACCAGTGGTAAGATGCGATAAAATTAATGAAATATATAATAAATTATTTCTCCCCAAACCATTCCGCTCAACATTAACCGGATTTTCGCCATAAATAAGGCTAATCTTTTTCAGAATCTCAGAGCATTCAGGAGACGAAAACTGAAATTCGACTTGGTTATCAACTTCCCTTTCATAAAGAGAAATTTTATCTAAGTAATCTTTTATGTCCTTTTTTATTTTCTTTAACTCTAAACTATTCTTAATCAAAGATTGCAATTTAATTAAAACATCTTTAATCTCAGAAAAACTCCTTTCGTCACGATTATTAAGAACCTTGTAAAGTAACCTATAATCCCTGCTAGCCATTAGTTCGCGTCTCGCATCTCGCAAGGCATCAAGTAGCTCCATACGTAACATTCCAAGAAAATAAAAATCCACTCTCTTTGAATGATCGTTGCCGCCATAAATTAAATATTCATAATTTTTAACAGGAAAATTAATGCTATCGATTTTTCGTCTTTTAAAGACGTCTTCTGGTTCTTTATCTTCTTGTTTTATTCTTTTAAGATCATCTCTACACTGATTAATCCATTTTACTCTATCAAAAGAACCTTTTATTCTAAACACATAAGTTAATTGAGCTTTTGTCAATTCTTTATTAATAAACCAATCGCCAATAACGGCTTCTTGGTTATCATCAAAATCTGTCATTTCTACATCAACGACCACCTCTGGAAACATTATTTTATCTGCATCAATGGTATCATCCGCAATTTTCGTTTTAAAATTGTAAACTGCTTCACAATTAATATCCTCATATTCCAAAACTCTTTTCTTATAAAAAGTAATGTCTTGGCTGAAAATAAGACACAATGCATTAAGAAGGTTTGTTTTTCCACTATTATTCTCACCAATGATAAGAGTAAATGGTTTAAGGCTGACTCCGAAATCTAAAAAATTCCTATAATTCTGAATCTTAATATTAGAAACGTACACATCACACCTCTTTTAATTTATCTTTCCAATCTTTAATTTCCTTTAAATCCGCCTCAGTAAATACCGGATGATTTTTAAAATCACGCTTAGGTGTAACCCAGCCTTTTTTTATCCAATAATAAAGACCTTGGCGAGTTAAACCTAATTCTTTTGCCGCCTTTGATAGATTATATCGTTTTTCCATAATGAGTTTACTTTACATCTTTTGTCATATTTTGTCAAGGTATTTCAGAGGGGGGAAATATTTAGAATAAATATTTCGGGTGGTCGGGGCATCCTTTTTCTTCTGCTTTTTAGCAGCAGCTAGGGAGCTGATGCGGTGGCTTGCCGCAGGCAAGACACAAAAACATCAAAATCGCCCCCGCCATCGGCGGGGCTCGCCCCCAAAAAAGAATTGCTTTTTCTCTTTTCCCCCCTTTTAATTTTTTGTTTTCAGAAACAGAAAGAAAATCACAATGTCAACAAAATCAACAAATTACAAAAATTCGCCGAAAAAAATCTACATCCGTACCTTCGGATGACCCTTGGAAAATTCTCTACAACTATTTGAAACCATTCCTTTTT
>CAYUSS010000024.1:0-2636 GCA_964447515.1 uncultured Candidatus Saccharibacteria bacterium
GGAGCAGGCTAGTGAGACCGTCTGGGAGACCGAAAGGCCTCATATTTTTGAAAGGTTCGAGAAAAAAATATTCCCGTACCCCGATAGGATATCGAACCGTGTTCGGGAGATAGTCGGCCAAATTAATCGCCATTTCGGCGGTTTTTTGGTAGAATGAAGACGAAAGATTATTAATTATATACTATGCAAAATAAAGTCTTTTCTAAAATATTAGTTTTAATTATTCTTGTTCTAGTTATTGGTGGAATAATATTTTGGCAACTACGACCAGAAGAAGAAACAATTTTCCCTAAGGGTGAAAAAGAAGCAGAACAGATATCCGAGGGAGGGGGAGAGGTAGCTTTGGAAAAACTAGGAGGGAAGGATATCGAACAAATACCCGAATCTGAGTTGCAGGAAATATGTGCAGTGGAGTCTTGGCCTCCAGAGGGTTGTAGTGTCATATCTGACCCAGAGGGCAGAAGGTTATGTGAAAAATGCAAAGAATTAATTAAAACAGAGATTCAGGGAGAAGTAGAAAAACAAGAAATAGGAGTGGGAATAGTAAAAGAAAAAGATATAACTCAGATTACCTTTTTTGAAGGAGAGGGCGTGACTGCCGATCCTGATTGGAGTCCGGATGGAACTCAGATAGTTTTCGGAAGACATGCTGGGAATGAGCGAGGGCTTTATATGGTTAATTCTGACGGAACAGGGCTTACTAAAATCGGACCTGATGATGTTTTTGACCCTTCTTGGCACCCGGTTGATAACAGGATATTGTGTTACGGTGGAGAAAATAGTGAATTATATGTAATTGATTTAGATAAAGATGATATAGAAAAAACCATATTAGCAGAACATGCAATGTATCCAGCCTGGAGCCCGGATGGAAAAAAGATTGTTTATTATGTTTATGATGATAGCAACGCGCCCATTCCATTTAATAATCCTCAATGCGACGGAACCGGAGTTTCAATTTCAATTTGGATAATGAATTCTGATGGAACTGGAAAAACTCAGTTAACAATTGAAGAAGATGGTTTTTGTAGCGATCCTTCTTTTAGTCCGAATGGCTCAAAAATTCTTTACAACAAAGGGTTTATACATCCCGGAGTACCATTTTTAGAAAAAGAATCAACAAATGAGATTTGGGTGATGAACAGCGATGGTTCAAATAAGCATATGATTTATACGACAGGAGATAGCAAATATTATCTCCATCAACGTGCTTGGAGTAAAAATAATGAAATTATGTTTGAGAAAATTCAGTGGCAAAAAGCTCCTCAGATTTGGGTGATGAATTCTGACGGAACCAATCCCAAGTGTATGCTTAGACCCGAAGAGGGTTTTGGGGTATTTCTTTATGGTGATATTGCCTGGGATAATACTGGAACCAAGATAGCAATAACGCAATGGAAAAGTGCGAGCGAGGAAAGACCGGATATCTTTGTGGATAGTAATATTATCACTTTTTCTTGGAAATAAAAACTACCAGTGGTGGGCGATTCTGAAGGGCGAGAGGCCTTTTATTTGCTGAATTGCGGGTTCGAAAATCCTCAAGCGCGTGGAGCGCAGGCTAGTGAGCTTTTCGGGTGACCGAGAGGCCTCAAACTATTATTATCAATCAAAAACCCATTTAAGGGTTTTTTGATTTCGATAAAGATAAAAATTAACTTTATTTACTTTTTGATTTGTCACCGAAGAAAGCACCAATGAACATAAAAAATCCTATGATCCAAAAGATGATCCCGATTGGTAATGTTATTAACCCGACTACAAATAATATTATTGGAATAGTTACCCCTATCATCATTTTTTTTCCTATTTTTTGCATCTTTTCTCCAATGATTTGTATTTTACTCGTTTCCTGTTTTGTTTTACTCATCTCTTCTCTTGCTTTACTTATTTCCTGTTTTGCTAATCCCCAGGCACATTTTGTACAAACTTTTTTCCCTTCATGTTTCTTAAGTTGTGTATTCCAAAAATTTAGCTTCTTTCCACAAATTGAACAAGTTTCTATTTGTTTAGTTGTTTCCATAATTTTATTTCTTTAACTTTGATTTTTTGACGGATAACACAAAGCTCGCCGCCAGCGATGGTCTTGCGACCACCCATACCCCTTTCGGGATATGACCCATCGAAGAGTGCTCTGACGACGAGCTTAATATCTTCGATGGGTTTTTATGCCATGCCCTATAAAACTATAGGGTTTAGGCAATTATTTAATTGTCAATTTTATTATACGTTCTTTTTCCTTCTTTTTCCAGATAAACCTTCTTGTTTTTCAATACTATTTTAGTTTTTAAACAGGAAAGCAATTCCCGCTTCTCAAAAATACTACCTTCTTGCAGAACATATTTGGAGTAGTTCCTGATATCTATTTCTTTTTGTTTAGACTTTTCTTTCTTAGAGATACCAAGAACCGCATGTCTGAATTTGTAATATTTTTCTACTACTTTTTTTGATTATCCTTAGATTAGGAAATTATAGGTTTGATAAAAAAATAAAAATGAGACACTAAAAAATCCCTTGAGTAGTGTCTCATTTGTCTCATTTTAGCTTAAAAAGCCCCGACCGAGAGGCATTGTGGGACAGCCTCAAAAATCCCTTAGTTTCCTCTTAAAAGCCAAGTTCGAGACCGACTAGGGGAGCCA
>CAYUSS010000025.1:0-2412 GCA_964447515.1 uncultured Candidatus Saccharibacteria bacterium
GGGACTTATGCATTTATCCTTACCGCAAGTTGTGTAAAAGTCCTTGCCTTTTACATCTGATTCATGGAAGATAGGTTATGTTGGTGGATTTATTGCTGGAGCAATGATTGTACGGGATGAATTTTATATTTTTGAGAATAAGCTTAAAAGCGAAAGAGATAAAGCAATTTATAATAAAAGTCTAAATGAAATAGCTCTTGTTAAAATTACTGTTGGTCAAATTATGGATGGAATAAGTGGTTTTTACAATGATTTTAGCAATCGTAGAATTAAAATAGTTGATGCTATTTATGTCGTAAAAATGCAGATTGAAGGGGATGACCCCGAATTAATTGATTCACAAATCAGATATTTAAAAATGCAACCAATAAATATAGAAATAAAAAAGAAGTGTTGGAAAAAATTTGTATTTACCGAAAAAAAGGGAAACAAGGTTACATATAAAGAGATAAAAAATGGGGATTTTAGCTTTGAAGATTTACTAAGAGCGGGGATATTTATAGACGCAAGTAATAATTTACACATTTTATTTTGCTATGGGATATATAAATAAACCCTAAAAAGATATGTGAATATTTGAGGCAAGTGGAAGCCAGAGACCCTTAAGCCCTGGCTTCTCTTGTTTAAATAGAATCAAACAAGATATAAAAAAGGAGGATTTAAATGGCACAATGTATTTGGTGCGGGGGAAAAAGTTTATTTCTTTCTGTTGATAAAAATAAGCTTTGTCGGAATTGCCAAGGAAAAATTTATTTTGATTTGCAACAGAGAATAAGAATAATTCAAGACAGCCAGAAGCTAATCGAAAAGTCAAAAAACTTTAATACAAGGATTGGTCGAATTGATACTCTTTTGGAACATGTCCAGGCATTGAAAAAGTATGAGGATAAAAATATAACAACATTAGAACTACCGCCATCAGAGGTTGAAAAAGCTTATCTTAGAATTAGAAGTGAGCTTATTTTTGAGGACATAAATGAAGAGATTGATAAGATAATGAACAAAGCCAAACTTGGATTGACTCCCAGAACAAAAATGAATGAAGCAAATAAAGCTCTTGTTAAAATCAATGAAAGAAGGAGGGAAATTCAAGAAGAAGACAAAATCACTGTGATAGAGAAGAAAGAGAAAGAAATAAAAACATTTATTCACAAGACCCAGTTAAATGAATATATTGAAGAGGCAAAAAAAGCAGAATTTAAGGGTCAGAAATCTAAGGCATTGGACAAATATCAAGAAGCTCTTTATTTTCTTCAGAATGATGAAATTGATGATTCTCTTCAGAAAGAAAATATTGATGAATTAAAAGCCAAAATATCAGAACTTACTTAAATAAGAAGGAAAATTGAGGCGACTGGAAGTCAAAGACCTCAAGGCCTCGGCTTCCCGATTCTGAAAAACGACAGCATAGCTGAAAATTGCTCCTCATTTAGAGAAATGGATTGTATTAATTATTTTTCTCACAGAGACAAAGTGAAAGAGATAAAACGAAAAGATAAGATTTAGAAGGGAGGAAAAATGAAAAGAGCAATCTCAATATTAGTTGGTTTTTTTCTATTGTTCACAATTTACGCAAGTCTTGGGTTTACGCAAGATAAAAGTATAGAAACATTTGTGGTTTATTATTTCGGTGCAACAAGTTGTGGATTTTGTAATGTACCAGAAAATATTGAAAAAATTAAAAAGATTAAAACAGAGTTCTCCAAAAAATATAAAGATTCTAATATTAAATATGTTATGGTTTGTATGGATAGAAATATCGAAGAAGGATTAAGATTTATAAAGAAATATGGGTATTGGGACGAAATTTCAATTGGCAAGTTTTATAATAATGAATTAGCATTAAATTATTTAAACAAAACAGAAATTCCTGGTGTCCCTCATGTAATTGTTTATAAAGATCTACTTATAAAAAAAGAGAAAGTGTCTGTCCCCATCATAAAGGAAAGAAAGTTATTAGTTGACTTAGTTGGTGGCACACAGATAGGAAATTGGATAAATAACGTTTATCCTTTAAAGAACTAATAAAAACCGTTGGAAAATGGAGTTGTTCTAAAAGCCTTCAGGCTTCCCGATTCTGAAAAACGACAGCATAGCGAATTAGTGGCTATAGACGATTAGTAAGAATGTGAATTCTCATGCCACTTCGATTTTGACCTAAAATTTTTCCTATGTTATAAGATTATTGAGGCTATTTTCCCGCAAGACAATGTCTAGAGAAATAATCGGTCGTCTCAACCCCATGTTGGAGGCTTTAAAATCTTCTCCATGTCGTGTGGATAAAATATTCATTCAAAACGGAATGGGAAAAGGTAAGATTCAAGAGATCATTAATTTCGCCAGAGATAGGCGGATTACTCTTTTTTTTGTACCGAGAAAAAAGCTCGAGGTGCTGGATAAAAATCATCAGGG
>CAYUSS010000026.1:0-2060 GCA_964447515.1 uncultured Candidatus Saccharibacteria bacterium
GAGTGGGCGCGGAAGGAATCGAACCTTCAACCTTTTCTTTATCAGAGAAATGTTCTACCACTGAACTACGCGCCCGAAATCTTTAGTTAATAATATCAAAATAAATAAAAATGTCAAAAAAAAAGACCATCATAAAGAATGACGGCCTGAAGGGAAAGAGAGAAGTGGGTTTCACGCATATTCCATTAGACTGGAGGTCGTGGGGGCTTGTATAGTCTACTACAGCCTACCAGAATTACGGCATTACTCTTCAGACCACTAGGTCCGCTACTCCTCTCTTTTCCCAATTTTAATTGTGAAAGAACAATAGATGTAGAAAGACAGTTGGCAAGCGGTTAGCAACAGAAGCTCGTGTGCAAATCCGACCAGAAGGCCGGGTTCACGCCCTGCCAACTGTCTAACAAATTGACCACTATATTTATCCGTGTTCATCAGCGTAGGAATTTCAACTTGTTGAAATTCCTGAATAATGAGCAATTTGCTGGACAGTTGTCAGAGTTTCATCTAAAAGAGACAATCCCTTATCTACAATCTGTATTGTAGCATACCTACATAATTTGTCAAGCCCCGTAGTAGAAATTTGACTGACGTTTTGCTTCACAAAACACATTTTCGCCGTAAGGCAAGTCAAATTTTCACTACGGGGCAAGGGTTTTGGGGTGTTTTTTGTAAATTTCTTAATTTCAGTTTCTTAGAGTTGCCCCGACTATTAGAATAATCGAGATTTTAGGTTTCTCGACCAATACCTCAGTGTTGAAAATAGAATTCTCAATTTTCAACACTAATCGACACTAACAACTAATAAAAGTTGTTTTTAAAATGAAATGATCCATCGACAGGTTCTCCTACCGATGCCTTGTTACGACTTCATCCTTATTACTGACCTTACCTTAGGCCCCGCTTAAGGCGAGGACTTCGGGTACTGCCAGCTCTCTTGATGTGACGGATTGGGATAATTTGAGATTATTTCCCGTTCCCACTTAGCGTGCGGATTTCCCGCACTAAGCGAGTCTTATCTATGCATTTGTGATTTTAATGTTTTTATTTTTTCTAGTTCTTTTTCTGCAAGAGATTCTCTATTTTTATTTCCAACGATTTTAAAAATCTTACAAAATAAATTAAAATCGTTTTTTCTGTTAATACCATGTAAGGGATATTTCTGGAAAAACGGAATAACTACTTCTCTAATTTTCTTGTAACTGCTAATCTCAAAACGGTAGCAGTCTCTATGATTTTCTCTTTTGTCTTTCTGTAAATAGATATTTCCGCAATTAAAGAACTTCTTTACTTCTTTCAGTAACGGTAATTCATCTTCTCTCAACTTTATATAGTAATGGCATTCTGCTCTATAGTGGTTCGTAAAATAACGTCCAATCTTACGAGGTGGATGAAGATAAGCAGTAAAGCTACCTTCGCCATCCGTAAGTCCAATTATATAATCTGGAGAAAGCATAAATAAGTTTCGTCCTTCCCCCGCTAAAAGCGGGGTACTATGACTCAGCTGACTTCCTAAAAAGCAATGATCTCATATCTTTTTAGGATCTCCCTGGGTCACTTAATTAACTATTCTTAACATCCTATGAATGGAATTTAATAACAACTTCCTTTCGACCGCCCGACGAAAGTCGTTTTCCATTAATTCATTATCTCATAGGCTGCTATTTGCCTCAAGCCCTTCAGATACAATAATTGCTCATTGTACCCTGCTATTATTTTTTTTTGGCTACGCTCCATTTTGGAGGACAAGATTTTAACTTGTTAGCTAACTAAGCTGCCAGGCGCAGTTATTTGGCGGTGAGTACAAGCTTCAGAAACATATTCATCGCCACATGGCTGATTGGCGATTACTAGCGATTCCAGCTTCATGAGGTCGAATTGCAGACCTCAATCCGAACTGAGAGGCCGTTTGATGGGATTACCTCTGCCTTGCGGCTTCGCCCATTGTCGGCCCCATTGTACCACGTGTGCAGCCCAGGGCATCAAAGGGCCATGCTGATTTGGCGTCATCCTCACCTTCCTCCCAATTATCTCGGGCAGTTCCCTATGACAAATAAAACATA
>CAYUSS010000027.1:0-1424 GCA_964447515.1 uncultured Candidatus Saccharibacteria bacterium
TATTAAATATTAACTACGAATTTTAAATCTATGAAGAAAAAAATTATTGTTTCAACAATTATTATTTTTGTTTTGCTCCTCATTGCCGGAGGAGTTTTTTGGTGGCAGGGGAATAAAGATGTAACTCTTAAACTACTTTCTAAGAATACACCCATAAAAACTGAAGATTATAAGGTTATAGAGACATCTCAAGGAAAGTTTCTAGAAAATAGAGAGCGGGGATTAAAGATAAAGGTGCCTTCAGGGTGGAAGGTAGAAAAAGAAGGTCCCTTTATAGGAAAGGTATATCTTTTAGGACCGGAAGTAAAAGTAGATGAGATCTTTGTAAAAAATGTTGGGGAAAAAGCAACATGTGGAATGATAATCTATATATATAAAAGCGAAAAAGTAAATCCCGAAGTAGAAACGCATGCTGAAAGTTTAAAAAACGAAATTAGTTATATAAGAGAAAACCCTAAAGGTGAGAAAGAAGGTGAATCCCCTAGAAATGAAGTTATAATGGTAGATAATAAATCAGCAATAAAAAGGAGTTATATCCAGCAAGGTAAAGTTAGGCTTATTGATATAGAAGTCCCTATTAGTGAGTATGTATATAACTTTTCAAGTGATTTAATCATCAATCAAAAATGCGTTAATGAATTTAATAAAGTTTTAGAGACAGTTTCAATTGAGTAATTTTTATATGGAGTAATTTTTTATGGCAAAATATTTTCTAAAAAGGCGATTTTTGCCTATTTTTTGCCTATTTTTTTTATTGGTTTTTTTGTTTTTGCCTAAAATTGGCTTAGCAAATGATTTTGAAGAAATTTCAGTAGAAGAAATAGAAAATTATATTCAATTGCCTGAAAAAGATATTCAGAATTTATTACATACATTAATTGAGAAATTTACAACTAAGTGGATATATTTAGAGAGCTCAGGTTATTCTACCGCCGAAGAAAGAGCGGTTCCGTTGATTTTAAGAGAGGCAGGGAGAGCGAAAGTATTAAACTATCTTTTAGTAGATGCCCCCATAGATGTCGCCGGTAAAGTAATAAAAAATGCCGTAGAAATAGCTCGGATACTTTTGGCAGAGGATATTTCAGTCGCTTTGGATAAATTTGAGAAAGAGACGGTTAAGAAAGCAACTGAATACGGAATGAAGGTTTTACTTCAAAATGAAATTAGGGTAGCAGCTGAAGCAATAAAGTTTAAATATATTTCCCAAAAAGGAGAAACAAAAGAAGTTGTTTTCCAATATATTATAATTTATAAACCCTTAGATATTAAAAATGGAAAAGTTGAAATAAGGTTTTATTCACCAAATTCTATCGAACCTCCAAAATCTACTGTATCAATGCAGCATAGTCTTCGAGAAGAACTACCTCCTTTTATCGTTGAAATTAGTGGCGAAGTAGAAAAAACAGATTTAGGAGCTTATAACT
>CAYUSS010000028.1:0-1308 GCA_964447515.1 uncultured Candidatus Saccharibacteria bacterium
TGCCAACGTTGCCCTCCACGAGCAAGCCATCGGTTGGGGGAGTAGTGGTGTAATAACCTGAGCCTACTGACAACCCACCATTAATGCCTACTGCCGAGCCAGTTGGGGCAATAGTGAAAAAACCATAACCTGCTGTTGTTTGTAAATCAGTATAAACTGTTCCGTCAACGGCGCTTAATCGGATCTGAGGGTTTGAAGCGTCTAATACATCTAACTTGCGGTCGGGTCCCACCGTCCCAACGCCGACATTGCCTGTTGGTATTAAGACATTTGCACCCGATGCCCCAGCCTCACGATTTATATAGTAATCATTGTCAAAACGAGTACCTACCGTCCACATAGTTGTTCCTGATACATCGTATACTATGCGTGAGAGTGATGAATCATTTATTTTCATTTGCCCAGCAACAGTCAAAATTGACCCAGGATTCGTTGTCCCGATGCCGACGTTGCCTGCTGCAGTGATACGCATTCGTTCATTAGAGCGGAAAGTTGAACTATTAGTGCCAAAGGATATGTCTTTTGAAGAATTTATCCAAAATCTATCTGTGGCTGATAAAGCTCCAATTCTCGCAAGCGTAGCCCCTTGATTATTCAATGCAATCAATGCTGAATCAGCTCCATTTGCTGCTGCCTGTAATGTTAATACATCAACATAACCTGTAGTTGGAGCATCTATTACCAACTTCGACCCAGGACTCGTCATCCCGATGCCGACATTGCCTTCCACTATCAAGCCATCTGTAGGAGGGGTTGTTGTAGTGTAAGTTGAACCGATTGATACTCCTCCTGCTACTGAAAGAAGCCCAATCGGGTTCGTCGTCCCAATGCCGACGTTGCCGCCGCCATATGCCAAAACAACATCGCCAGCCGTATAATAGTTTAGTCCCATTATTCCATTAGCATCATATCCATCAAATATCAACCAGCCATTTGATGCATCGGAGCGAGCTTTAATACTTGGCTGGCCATACATTCGTCCAACAATGATTATTGGGGCATTTGCCCCCGAAGGATTGGTAATCTCCAATCTCGCCTCAGGAGAATTAGTTCCGATGCCGACATTACCGCCACCCAGCGCCAGTATTACATCATCAGAAGCATACCAGTTCAAGCCGAGTGAACCGCCGTTGGAATCCATTAGGAGATAGGAATCCGAGGATTTGACATTGGGGTTTCCAGAGGTTCTCCCCAATTCCAATGCAACTCCACTACTTGGGACTATATCAAGTTTTGCTGACGGCTCCGCCACCCCGATGCCGACGTTGCCGCCTGAATCCAACACAAGTTGATTTGCGTTAGAATTTG